>NZ_BBWU01000024.1 GCF_000974765.1 Sphingomonas changbaiensis NBRC 104936
CCCTTCCAGGGGAGGATTTTAGGGCTGCAGCCCTCACCCCAGCAGCCTCGCATTCACCACTTGTCCGCCGCGCGTCAGGCGGACGGCATCACTGATTTCGTCGTCGACTTGCGGCAACCCGCCTTCCTTGTCCCAGAAGGCGCTGAGGAAGTTGAACAGGTTGCGGGCGAACAGCGCCGAGGCATCCGCCGCCAGCCGGCTCGGCACATTGCGATGGCCGACGATCTTCACCCCGTGCCGGGCGACAACTTCGCCGGCGACTGCCCCTTCGACGTTGCCGCCTTGCTCCACCGCCAGATCGACGATCACGCTGCCCGGCTTCATCGTCGCGATCTGGGCGTCGGTGATCAGCCGCGGCGCGGGGCGGCCGGGGATCAGGGCGGTGGTGATGACGATATCCTGCTTGGCGATATGCGAAGAGATCAGCTCCGCCTGCGCCTTCTGATATTCCTCCGACATCTCGGTTGCGTAGCCGCCCGAGCCTTCACCTTCGATGCCGGCGACGTTCTCGACGAAGATCGGCTTCGCCCCCAGCGACAGGATCTGCTCCTTGGTCGCGGAGCGCACGTCAGTCGCGGAGACCTGCGCGCCCAGCCGCCGTGCGGTCGCGATTGCCTGGAGACCCGCGACGCCGACGCCCATCACGAACGCCTTGGCGGCCGATACCGTGCCCGCCGCCGTCATCATCATCGGGAAGGCCCGGCCATATTCGGCGGCCGCGTCCAGCACCGCCTTGTAGCCGGAGAGGTTCGATTGCGAGGACAAGATGTCCATCGATTGCGCACGGGTGATGCGCGGCATGAACTCCATCGCCAGCGCTTCGAGGCCCAGCTTTGCGTAGGCATCGACCCGCGCACGTTCGCCGAACGGGTTCAGTCCGGCGACAAGCCAGGCGCCCTGCTTCGCGCCGGCAAGGCTATTCGGCGGCGGGCCTTGCACGCCCAGGATGATGTCGGCACCAGCCAGCACCTTGGCGCGCGGGCCGGTGGTTGCGCCCGCGGCCTGATAATCGGCGTCGGACACGGACGCGTTCGCCCCCGCCCCGGCTTCCACCGCGACGGTCGCGCCCAATCCTATGAATTTCCTGACCGTCTCCGGCGTTGCGGAAACGCGCCGCTCGCCGTCCGCTTCTTCCTTGAGGACGGCGATCTTCACCCGGGCGTCAGTTCGAAATGATCAGGATGACGATGAAGCCGACGACAAAAGCGGCAATCGCTCCCCATTTGAGCAAGGCCGTGAAGCCCGAATAAGTCCGTTCGTGTGCTTTCAAGTCGCCGTTGGTGGCCATGGAACCCTGCATTTCGTTGATGCCCCGCGCCGTATCTATCGGCGAGTGCCCGCCGCCTCAAGAGCCAAGTGTGACGCCCTTAACACCGCCTTTACGGCCTGTGGCTTAAGCCCCCTCTCCCAGGAAGCGGGAGAGAGATAAATGGCCAAGGCGAATGCCAAGGTCCTGATGCTGGTCGATGACGAACCGGCGCAGCGGCGCCTGGTTGCCGCCATTGCGGCGCGCGCGGGCTGGCGCACCATTTTCGCCGACACCGGTGAAGAGGCGCTCGATGCTCTGAACACCGAGCAAGGCCTGCTTCTCGATGCCGTGCTGATCGATCAATATGGCCCGGGCGAAGGTACGATCGCGCTGATCGAGGCGATGCACGCCCGCCGTCCCGCCCTGCCCGTCCTGCTGCTCACGGCTCACGGCTCGATCGAGATCGCGGTCGGGGCAATGCGCGCCGGCGCGTCCGATTACCTGATCAAGCCGATTGCGCCCGACCGGTTGCTCGGCGCGCTCGACGCCGCCTCGTCCAGCCGGGCCAATATCGGCGAACTCCGGCCGCTTTCGGAAAAGATCAAGGCACCGCTCGGCTTCGGCGAGATCGTCGGCGCCGCGCCGCAATTCCGTGCGGCGCTCGCGATTGCTGCGAAGGCCGCGCGCGCCCGCGTCCCGGTGCTGATCGAAGGCGAAAGCGGCGTCGGCAAGGAAGTCGTCGCCGAGGCCATCCACGCCGCCTCGCCTCGAACCAAGAAGCCCTGGGTTGCCGTCAATTGCGGCGCGATCCCCGAAAACCTGGTCGAATCGGAGCTGTTCGGCCACGAACGCGGCGCCTTCACCGGCGCCTTCGAGCGCAAGCTGGGCCGCTTTCAGGAAGCGGACGGCGGCACGATCTTCCTCGACGAAGTCGGCGAACTGCCGCTCGACGCGCAGGTGAAGCTGCTGCGCGTGCTCCAGTCCGGTGAGATCCAGCCGATCGGCGCGCGGGTGACGCGCGACGTCGACGTGCGCGTGGTCGCCGCGACCAACAAGAAGCTGATCGAGGAAGTCGCCGCGGGCCGCTTCCGCGAGGACCTCTATTACCGGCTGAACGTCGTCCAGGTGACGATTCCGCCGCTGCGAGACCGCCCCGGCGACCTGCCGGCGCTCGCCCGCCACCTGCTTGCGCGGATCGCCGCGCAGCCGGGCATGCGCGGCCTCGGCATCACCGACGAGGCGCTCTCGCTGCTGATGTCGTTCTCCTGGCCCGGCAATGTCCGTCAGCTCCAGAACGCCCTCTTCCGCGCCGCAGTCTTGTGCGAAGGCGAAGCGCTGACCTCGGCCGATTTCCCGCAGATCGCGCTGCAGAACCACGACAACATCACGCCGCTGATGTCGCCGGTCGCTGGCGCCGGCGTGACCCTGTTCGAGGCCGACGGGCATATCCGCAACCTGGAAGAGATCGAGGCCGACGTGATCCGTCTCGCGATCGGCCATTACCGCGGCCGCATGACCGAAGTCGCGCGCCGCCTCGGCATCGGCCGGTCGACTCTGTACCGCAAGCTCGGCGAACTCGGCATCGGCGACGTCGCAGCCTGACCGGCTGGCCCGGAACGGCAATGTTCCGGCCGCGTTCCAGCCGCATGTTCAAGACGTGTGGCTACGTGATCTCCACGCTCAGCGTGATCCTGCTGGCGATCGTAGCGTGGAAGGGGGCGAAGGACGATCCGGTTCTCGTCCTGCTGCTGGCGCTCGGCGCCCTCACGTCGGTGATCGGGATGCTATGCCGCTGGATCGCGTTCCTGCGCGACGAAAAGCCTAAGGACCTGTCAAAGCCCGGTCGCGCAAGCCCCGCCATACCCGAAGTGCCTGCACCGTTTCAGGCACGTCATGCACCCGAAGAATCTGCGCGCCGAGCATCGCGCCGCTGACGGCCAGCGCGACCGAGCCGCCGAGGCGACGGTCGGCGGGCGCTTCGTTCGACAGCGCGCCGATCATCCGCTTGCGGCTGACGCCCAGCATCAGCGCGCAGCCGAGCCCCTGGAATAGCGCCAGGCCGTTCAGCAGCGCGAGATTGTCGGCGAGCGACTTGCCGAAGCCGATGCCCGGATCGACGATGATCCTGGCGCGCGGCACCCCCGCCGCCTCGACCGCCGCGACCCGCGCCTCAAGCCAGTCATAGACCTGCAGCAGCGGATCGGGGCCGAGCGTGCGGGTGTGCAGGTTGCGCGGATCGCCGGCATGCATCAGGATCACCGGGCAGCCGGAACGAACGACTGTGTCCAGCGCGCGATCGTCGTAGAGCAAGGCTGAGACGTCGTTGACGATCGCCGCGCCGGCGGCAAGCGCCGCCTCCATGACTTCGGCCTTGCGGGTATCGATCGAGACCGCGATGCCGGCGCGCGCCAGTCGCTCGATCACGGGCACGACGCGAGCGATCTCATCGCCGTGCCACACGGTCTCGGCGCCGGGCCGGGTCGACTCTCCGCCGACATCGATCAGCGCTGCGCCCTCGCCCGCGGCGCGCACGCCGGCCTCGGCCGCCGCTTCGGGACCGTCGAGGTGCGTGCCGCCATCCGAAAAACTGTCCGGCGTCATGTTCAGGATCGCCGCGACCTGCGGCTGGTCGAACCGGATCGTGCGCGGGCCGAGCTCCAGCGAGGGTCGCGGAGCAGCCAGGCGCTGGATCAGCGGCTGGACCTCGTCAGGCAGTGAGGCCGCGTCGGAGACGGGCACCAGCCGTTTCGAGACGCGCCGGTCCCCGTCCGCCTCGATCAGCTCATAAGCCGAATGCCAGAGCAGCCCGCCGGCCAGGCGTGCGACCTGCCCGTCAAAGCCGATCGGGGTGTCGAGGAAGGCCGTGGGGCGGAGGTAGGAGCGCGTCACGTTCCCCTCCCGCTTGCGGGAGGGGTTAGGGGTGGGCCTGAATCTTCAACGGGCATGCGACCCGATTGCCCACCCCCGGCCCCTCCCGCAAGCGGGAGGGGAGAAATCAAGCCTCGTTCGCCAGCAGATAGGTCTGCCGCAACGCGTCGATCGGCTTCAGTGCGCCCGCATCTTCATAATGCCAGAAGGTCCAGCCATTGCAGCTCGGCGCGCCTTGGAGCGTCGCGCCCAATTTGTGGATCGATCCGCTTGCGCCGCTCGCGTCGAGCGAACCGTCCGCCCGCACTGTCGCGCGCCAGCGGCGCTTCGCATCCATCAGCACCGCGCCGGGCTTCAGCATGCCGGTCTCGACCAGCACGCCGAAGGCGACTTTGGGTGCCGCGGTCGGCGACTGCATTGTCTTCAGCGCGGATTCGTCCAGCGGCAGCGCCGCCGCGATCCGCTCGCGCGCGACGTCGCAATAGCTCGACTCGCGCTCGATCCCGATCCAGCGCCGACCAAGCCGCTTGGCGACCGCGCCGGTGGTGCCGGTCCCGAAGAACGGGTCCAGGATCACGTCGCCAGGGTTGGTGCAGGCGAGCAGCACGCGGTACAGCAGCGCTTCCGGCTTCTGCGTCGGGTGCGCCTTGTGCCCGCCGCGCTTCAGCCGCTCGGCGCCCGAGCAGATCGGGAACAGCCAATCCGACCGCATCTGCAGCTCGTCGTTGAGCGTCTTCATCGCGCGGTAGTTGAACGTATAGCGCGCGCTCTCGCTCTTCGCCGCCCAGATCAACGTCTCGTGCGCGTTGGTGAAGCGCGTGCCCTTGAAGTTCGGCATCGGGTTCGACTTGCGCCAGACGATGTCGTTCAGGATCCAATATCCTTGATCCTGGATCGCAGCTCCGACCCGGAAGATATTGTGATAGCTGCCGATCACCCAGATCGTGCCGCTGTCCTTCAGGATCCGCCGCGCCTCGGCCAGCCAGGCGCGGGTGAATTGGTCGTAGTGCGCGAAGGTGTCGAATTTGTCCCAATCATTATCGACCGCGTCGACGCGGCCGCCCTCGGGACGGAACAGGTCGCCGCCGAGCTGAAGATTGTAGGGCGGATCGGCGAAGATCATGTCGACGCTCGCGTCGGGAAGCGCGCGCATCGCTTCGATGCAGTCGTCCATCAGGATCTGGTCGAGCGGAAGCGCAACCCCTTTGGTCGCGGCACGCCGCTCGATTTTCGTCAGAACCCCCATGCGGCGAACGCCCCCTGCTCAGTTATCCACAGCAGAGTGAGTCATCCGGGAGTCCGCGGTCAAGCACTTCATTTCGCTGCCACAATCAGAACGGCCCGCGAACGCGGCGGCCTGACCACAAGTGGTTGAGTCTGCGCGGCCGCGTGAGACTCAAGCGGTTGTGGTGTGACTCAAAAGACTCACAGCGGCAGCAAAGCTTGCGCCACCGGCGCGAAGCTCCGCCGGTGCAGCGGCGTCGGGCCCAAACGGTTCAGCGCTTCGCGGTGTGTCGGGCATCCATAGCCCTTGTTGGACGCCCAGCCGTAACCCGGATGCTCCGCATCGGCGGCGATCATCAGCTGGTCGCGGTGATGCTTGGCCACGACCGACGCGGCCGCGATCGACAGGCACAGCGCATCGCCGCCGACGATCGTCACGCATGGATGATCCCAGCGCGGCTTTGCATTGCCGTCGATCAGCACCATGCCCGGCGCGATGCCCAGGGCCTCGACCGCGCGCGTCATCGCCAGCATCGTCGCCCAGAAGATGTTGATCCGGTCGATCTCCTCGACCGAGGCAACCCCGACGCCGACCAGCGCGATCTTGGTGAGCCGGGCGTGCAACTCCGCCCGAGCGATGGCCGTGAGCTTCTTCGAATCATCGATGCCCCGCGGCACGCCTTTTTCCGGCAGGACCACCGCGGCCGCGACCACCGGCCCGGCAAGCGGTCCCCGCCCGGCTTCATCAACGCCGACGACCGGACCGGGATGCGGGAGTTCGAGTTTGCGGGAAGGCCTGGGCATGAAGACTCTTAAACTCGGTTTGGGCTGAGCGTGTCGAAGCCCTTCCTTCTTCTAAAGCCCGACAGAAAAGAAAGGGAGGCCTTCGACAAGCTCAGGCCAAACCGAGTTGGGGATAAGTGCGCTCTACCCTTCCAGCTGCTCGTACGGGTTATGCCCTAGATTGTGGCCGATCGGCCCATGCCCCTGGCCCAGGCCCGGCGCGGCGAGGATCGCGATGCGGACGAAGCGCACCGCCTGCTGAAAAGCCTCCTCGATCGGCATGCCTGCCCCCAGCCCGGTCGCCAGCGCGCTCGCCAGCGTGCAGCCGGTGCCGTGGGTGTCGTCGGTGTCGAAGCGCTTGCCTTCCAGCCGGGTTATCTCCCGGCCATTGGGGGCGAGCACGCGGTCGGTGATGGAATAGCCCTCGCTGTGCCCGCCCTTGACGAGCAGATGGCAGCCATGCGCGAGGATGGCCTCCTCCCCGCCCAGGGCGTCCAGCTCGGGCAGGTTCGGCGTCACGACCGAGGCCACTTCCATCAGCTTTTCGAATGCCGCGATCGTGCGTGCATCGGCCAGTTCCGATCCACTGGTCGCGACCATGACGGGATCGAACACGATCGGCACGTGAAGCTCCCTTAGCCGATCCGCCACGGCTTCCGCGGTCTCGGGCGAGCCGATCATGCCGATCTTGACCGCATCCACGCCGATATCGCTGACGACGCTGTCGATCTGCGCGACCACCATGTCGGTCGGGATTGGATGGACGGCCTGGACGCCAAGCGTGTTCTGCGCGGTGACCGCGGTGATGGCCGTCATCGCAAACCCGCCCAGCATCGTCACCGTCTTGATATCCGCCTGGATGCCGGCGCCGCCGCCGCTGTCCGATCCGGCGATGATGAGGATGCGGGGCGTCAGCTGCTCGTCCCACTGGCTCGCCGAGCCGGGTTCGGGATCGTCCATCACCCCTTGTGCTTCCGTTCGGTGCTGGCGGGATGCTTCTTCAATGCCGCGCCGACGCGCGTCGGCCGATCCATCAGCTCGCCGCCGCAATTGGGGCAGCGTTCGTCCATCGCGTCCGCGCATTCCGCGCAGAAGGTGCATTCGAACGAGCAGATGAATGCGCCATGCGCATCGGCCGGCAAGTCGGCGCCGCACCGCTCGCAATCTGGCCGCATCTCAAGCATTACGCCGCCTCCGCCACGGCCGCGCAGATGCGCTCGACGACGGTCTTCACCTGCGCCTCGTCGTCTCCTTCTGCCATCACGCGGATCAGCGGCTCGGTGCCGGAGGGGCGGATCACGAGGCGCCCGCGGCCGGTGAGCTCGGCCTCGGCATCGGCGATCGTCGCCTTGACGCGCGCGTCTTCGAGCGGCTTGCCGCCCGAGAAGCGGACATTCTTCAGCAGCTGCGGCACGGGATCGAACAGGTGCAGCAGTTCGCTCGCGGGCTTCCCCGACTGGACCAGTTCGGCGAGGATCTGGAGACCCGCCATCAACCCGTCGCCGGTCGTCGCATAATCCGAGAGGATAATGTGGCCAGACTGCTCGCCGCCGACGTTGAAGCCGCCGCTCCTCATGCGTTCGAGCACATAGCGGTCGCCCACCTTGGTGCGATCGAGCGCCAGCCCGTCCGCCGCCAGCCGTCGCTCCAGCCCCAGGTTGGACATCACCGTCGCGACCAGGCCGCCGCCCTTCAGCAGCCCCTTGCGCGCCCAGCTTGTCGCAATCAGCGCCATCAACTGGTCGCCATCGACCACCTGGCCGGCCTCGTCGACCACGATCAGCCGGTCCGCATCGCCGTCGAGCGCCAGGCCAATATCGGCGCCGCTCGCCACCACGGTCTCGCACAGCACCTGCGGCGCGGTGGACCCGCAGCCCGCATTGATGTTGGTGCCGTTCGGCTCGACCCCGATCGGGATCACCTCGGCGCCAAGCTCCCACAGTGCCTCAGGCGCGACCTTGTAGGCAGCGCCATTCGCGCAATCGATCGCGATCTTCAGCCCCTCAAGCCGCAGTCCTTCCGGGAAGCTCGACTTGACCGCGTGGATATAGCGCCCCTGCGCATCGTCGACGCGGCGCGCGCGGCCGGTGCGGTCGGCAGGAGCCAGCACCGGCTGCGCCTCGATCAGCCGCTCGATCGCGAGCTCGTCCTCATCCGACAGCTTATAGCCGTCGGGCCCGAACAGCTTGATGCCATTGTCCGCGAACGGATTGTGGCTGGCGGAGATCATCACGCCCAGGTCCGCGCGCATCGACCGCGCCAGCATCGCAACCGCGGGCGTCGGCATCGGCCCGACCAGCACCACGTCCATGCCGACGCTGGTGAAGCCCGCGACGAGCGCCGGCTCCAGCATATAGCCCGACAGCCTCGTATCCTTGCCGATCACGACCCGGTGGATGTGCTCGCCCCGCACGAAATGCGCGCCGGCCGCCATGCCGACCTTCATTGCCATCTCTGCCGTCATCGTCGGCGTATTCACCCGGCCGCGAATGCCGTCCGTCCCGAAATATTTGCGTGTCATTGCGCGTCCAAAAAGCTCATGAGGACTTCCCTAGCGCGAAGGAGGCAGCGGTGAAATATCGGACTCTGGGACAAGGGCTGGACGTCTCCGCAATCGGGATCGGCTGCATGCCGATGGTCCATGGCGGCAACATCAACTATGGCGGCGACGCCACCCAGGAACAGGGTGTCGCAACGATCCACCGCGCGATCGACCTGGGCATCACCTTCTTCGACACTGCCGAGATTTACGGGCCGTTCCAGAACGAGGAACTGGTCGGCGAGGCGATCCGCGGCAAGCGCGACAGCCTCGTCATCGCGACCAAATTCGGCTTTCGGTTCGAGGGCAGCCAGATCACCGGCGTCGACAGCTCGCCCGCCAATATCCGCCGCGCGTGCGAAGGATCGCTGAAGCGGCTGGGGATCGACACGATCGATCTCTATTACCAGCACCGCGTCGATCCCAACGTGCCGATCGAGGAGACGGTGGGCGCGATGGCGGAGCTGGTGAAGGAGGGAAAGGTCCGGCACCTCGGCCTCTCCGAAGCCGGCGCGCAGACGATCCGCCGCGCGCATGCAGTTCATCCGATCACCGCCCTGCAAAGCGAATATTCGCTCTGGGAGCGCGGCGTCGAAGACGAGATTCTGCCGATCTGCGAAGAGCTCGGCATCGGCTTCGTGCCCTATTCACCGCTCGGCCGCGGCTTCCTGACCGGCCAGATCAAGAGCCGCGATGATCTGCCCGAGGACGATTGGCGCAGGAACGACCCGCGCTATTCGGAAGAGAATTTCGGCGCCAACCTGGCAATCGTTGATGCGATCCGCGCGGTGGCCGAGCGCAAGGGCGTCAGCCTCGCCCAGATCGCGCTCGCTTGGCTGATCGCCCAAGGCCCGCACGTGGTGCCCATCCCCGGCGTGAAACGCCGCGCGACGCTGGAGGATTCGGCGAAAGCAGCGGAGGTGGAGTTGAGCGCCTCAGACTTGGACGACCTAGATGCCGCCGTCCCTCCCGGCGCCGCGCAGGGACCACGCTACCGCGAACAAGGCATGCGCATGGTCCGGCTTTGAAGG
>NZ_BBWU01000023.1 GCF_000974765.1 Sphingomonas changbaiensis NBRC 104936
CCTCCGTCAGGCCTGCGGCCTGCCACCTCCCCGTCCCGGGGAGGATTTCGTGTTCGCCCATCACCGTTCGATCGTCCCCGCGCGGCGGATTTTCCGTTGCAGCTGCATGATGCCGTACAGCAGCGCCTCGGCGGTCGGCGGGCAGCCGGGGACGTAGATGTCGACCGGCACGATCCGGTCGCAGCCGCGCACGACGCTGTAGCTATAGTGGTAATAGCCGCCGCCGTTCGCGCACGATCCCATCGAGATCACATAGCGCGGCTCCGACATCTGGTCGTAGACGCGGCGCAGCGCCGGCGCCATCTTGTTGCAGAGCGTGCCGGCGACGATCATCACGTCCGACTGGCGCGGGGACGCGCGCGGCGCGACCCCGAACCGCTCGAGGTCGTAACGCGGCATGTTCACATGGATCATCTCGACCGCGCAGCAGGCGAGACCGAACGTCATCCACCACAGCGAGCCGGTCCGCGCCCACTGGAACAGGTCCTCGGTCGAGGTGACCAGAAAGCCCTTGTCGGTCAGTTCCGAGTTCAGGTCGTTGAAGTAATTCTGGTCGGGAAGCTTGCCTTCGGGCGGGAAGACGTTCTCGGCCGGGCTGAGCATCACTCCCATTCCAGCGCTCCCTTCTTCCACGCATAGATGTAGCCGAGCACCAGTTCGCCGAGGAAGATCATCATCGCGATCCAGCTCGCCCAGCCCACGCTGAACAGCGAAACCGCCCAGGGCCACAGGAACGCGGCCTCGAGGTCGAAGATGATGAACAGAATCGCCACCAAGTAAAAGCGCACGTCGAACTGGCTGCGGCTGTCCTCGAACGCGGGAAAGCCGCATTCATATTCGCTGAGCTTTTCCGGATAGGGCTGGTGCGTGCCCGTCAGCCGCGCCGCGATCATCGGCAGGAAGACGAACGCGCTCGACAGCAGCAACGCCACGCCCAGGAACAACAGGATCGGCAAATAGCCGGCGGCGACCGACGCCATCACATAACTCCGTCAGGTGCGCGCTGCGTGAAGGGACACGCAGCGGACTTGGGCGGGCATCTAGGCCGGAGGTGGCGTTGACGCAACACCTTACCCGCCCGCGAAAAGAGCGGAACACGCCCTCCCCCTCGCCGGTTCACCCTGACATGCTTCAGCCCCAGGCGCATATCAGCGCGCAGGAGTGCGAGCGCGGCATCCGCTTCCTGATGATCGACGCCGCCGCAGCCACCGCGATCGGCGCGCTCAACAGCGGCGTGGTGCTGCTCGCGCTGGCGCTGCACATCGGCGCGTCGACGATCGCGATCGGCTATCTTGCCGCCATTCCGCTGCTCACTCAGGTGCTGCAGGCGCCGATGGTGAAGCTGGTCGAGCGGGTGCGGCGGCGCAAATTGCTCTCCGTCTCCGGCGTGTTCATTGCCCGGCTGGCCCTCCCGATCTACGCGGCGGTCCCGTTCATCCCCAGCCGGCGCGTCGCGACCATCGTCCTGCTCTGTGCCGCCCTGCTCCATTATGGCGTGAACGCGGCCTCGGCCTGCAGCTGGAATAGCTGGATCCGGGACCTGGTCCCGGCGGACCGGCTGGGTCACTTCTCCTCCCGGCGCGGGCTTTACGGGACCATCGTCAGCGCCGGCGCGACGGTCACGGCGGCGGTCGCGCTCGGCTGGGCTCAAGGCTCGGAAACGATCGGCGACCGCATCTTCAGCGCGCTCTACATCGCCGGTTTCATCTTCGGCCTGATCAGCGCTGCGGCGCTCGCCCAGGTGCCGGAGCCGGTGATGGCCGCGGAAAGCGTCGGCGCGCCGCTGCACCGCCTGCTCTGGGAACCGCTGCGCCACGCCAATTTCCGCAAGCTGCTGCGCTATGTCGCCAGCTGGCAATTCGCGGTGAACCTCGCGACGCCGTTCTTCACCGTCTATTTCGTCCGCGCGCTCGGCTTCAGCATGAGCTTCGTGCTGATGCTGACCGTGATCAGCCAGCTCGCCAATGTCGCCTTCGTGCGCCAATGGGGGCGACTCAGCGACCGCTTCACGAACAAGTCGACGCTGGCGGTCGCGAGCCCGCTCTATCTCCTCTGCGTCGCCGCGATGGCGTTCGCGAGCGATGTTCCCGGCGATACCGCGCGCGCGACCTACCTGATCCTGCTCCACATCGTGATGGGCGCAAGCGGCGCCGGGGTCGGGCTCGCGGCGGGGAATATCGTGATGAAGCTCAGCCCGTCGGGAGCGGCGACCAGCTTCATGGCGACCAATGCGCTGGTCAGCGCGCTTGCTGCCGGCTCGGCGCCGATCGTCGGCGGCTGGGCGGCGGATTTCTTCGCGCGCCGCCGGCTTGAGCTGTCGCTCAACTGGTTCAGCCCGTCAGGCGTCGAGCAATTGCTCGGCATCACCTTCTCGCACTGGGAATTCTTCTTCCTGCTGTCGGCGCTGCTGGGCCTCTACAGCCTGCACCGGCTGTCCGCGATCGAGGAGCCGGGCGCGGTCGAGCGCCGCGAGGTGGTGCAGCACATCTTCACGTCGGCGCGCCGTACGCTGCGCAATGCCTCGTCCGTGGCTGGCCTGCGCCTGGCCGTCACCTTCCCGGGCGGCGAGCTGATCAAGCTGCGCGAGCGCGCGCCGCTGCTGCTGGAAAATCTCTTCGAGGACGAAAAGCGCGTCGCGGCGGCCCCGCCCCGGTCCGCCGCGCTGGCAAAGCTGTTGGGTTCGGCGTTCGAACAGCCGGCCAACGATGCGGATTTCGAGGACCTGCTGAAACGGCTGGACCACGCAGCCTGACGAAACGCTGTCCTACACCCCGGCGGCTGTGCCATGCTGCCGCCGGCTCTTTCTCAACGTTCAATCGATCGGTGCGCGGTCCGTTCACGGGAAAGGGAAAATTTTCCCGATTCCATGTAAAAGTCGTCCATGTTGCCCAGGTCGTCCGCGGTCAGCGCAGCGCGCCCGCGACCAATTTGTGCAGCCGGGAATGGAGCGCGTCGTTGGCGGCCAGGAACTCGCTGCGTTCCATCGCGCGGTCGCCGCCGCGGAAATCGGTGACGAAGCCGCCCGCCTCGCGCACCAGCAGGATGCCGGCGGCGACGTCCCAAGGCTTCAGGCCCGCTTCCCAGAAGCCGTCATACCGGCCGCCCGCGACCCAGGCGAGATCCAGCGCGGCGGAGCCGAAGCGGCGGATGCCGGCGACTTCGGGCGCGACCGCGCCGAAGATCCGGCTCCACTGCGCCATGTCGCCATGGCCCTTGAACGGGATGCCGGTCGCGATCAGCGCTTCGTCGAGGGTGCGGCGCGAGGAAACGCGCAGGCGCTGGTCCTGCAGCCACGCGCCCCGACCCTTCTCCGCCCAGAAGCTCTCGTCGGTCAGCGGCTGGTAGACCAGGCCGCTGGTGATCTCGCCCGACGGCTCCTGCACCGCGATCGAGATCGCGAAGTGGGGAATGCCGTGCAGGAAGTTGGACGTGCCGTCCAGCGGATCGACGATCCAGCGCGGCTTCGACGGATCGCCTTCGATCTCGCCCGCTTCCTCGAGCAGGAATCCCCAGTCCGGCCGCGCCTTCTTCAGCTCGTCGAACAGCGTGCGCTCGGCCCGCTGGTCGGCCATAGACACGAAGTCGGCCGGGCCTTTGCGCGAGACCTGGAGGTGCTGCACCTCGTTGAAGTCGCGCCGCAGCCGCGGCCCCGCCTTGCGCGCCGCGCGCTCCATGACGGTGAGAAGGCCGGAATGGGATGGCAAATCCAAAGCTCCAATCAGCCCCTCTCCCATCGGGAGAGAGTATCAGGTCGGTGATGCTCCCAGCATCACCTGAACAGCGCGGGGCGCTGTTCACCTGATACTGGGCCCAAGCCGCAGGCTTGGGAGGGTGAGGGTGAGGTGGTCGCCCTCACCCGGCCGTCGCTACGCTCGGCCACCCTCTCCCGACGGGAGAGGGTTGGTTAATCCGCCCGACGGACGTACGTCTTCTCATACACGTCGACCACGATCCGGGTTCCGCTCGCGATGTGCGGCGGGACCATCACGCGGACGCCGTTGTCGAGCACGGCCGGCTTGTAGCTGGACGACGCGGTCTGCCCCTTCACCACCGCGTCGGCCTCGACGATCGTCGCTTCGATCGTGTCGGGCAGCTGCACGGAGATCGGGCGCTCGTCATAGAGTTCGAGCACCACGTCCATGCCGTCCTGCAGGAACGCGGCCTCGTCGCCCAGCATGTCGGCGCTGAGCGTGATCTGGTCGTAGGTGTCCTTGTCCATGAAGGTCAGCTGGTCGCCGTCGCGGAACAGGAACTGGAAGTCCTTGGTGTCCAGACGCACCCGCTCGACCGTCTCGGCAGAGCGGAAGCGGACATTGGTCTTGCGGCCGTCGATGAGGTTCTTCATCTCGACCTGCATATAGGCGCCGCCCTTGCCCGGCTGGGTATGCTGGATCTTCACGGCGCGCCACAGGCCGCCTTCATATTCGATGATGTTGCCGGGACGGATGTCCACGCCGCTGATCTTCATGTCGGTTCCTGAGAAAGACTGGAAAGTGGCGCGGGCCTTAGCTGGCGGCGGCCTTTCCGGCAAGCAGCGGGTATGGATTGACTTCCTGGCCCTGCCACCAGCCCTCCCCCGGCGCCATGTGCTTGATCTCGAAATGGAGGTGCGGCGCCTCCGGGCTGGCGTCGCCGGTCGAGCCGACCGTCGCGATCACGTCGCCGGTGCCGACCTGCTGCCCCTCGACGAGCCCGGGCCGGTAGGCATCCAGATGCGCGTAGTAATAGACGGTCGAGCCGTCGGGGCTGCGGATGTAAACGGTGTGGCCGCCATCGTGGCTCTCGAAGATCTTCTCGATCCGGCCCGGCGCCGCCGCGACGACCGGCGTTCCGCGCGGCGCCATGATGTCGATCGCGTGATGCTCGCGCGTGCCGTTGCCGCGGCTCTGGCCCCAGGTGTCGGTCAGCTGCTCCGGCTTCACGCCGGCGACCGGGATCACGAGACCGGCGCCGGCCGGAGCGGAGGCCGCAGAGGTCTGCGTCGGCTGCGGCGTCGGCAGTGCAACCGGCGCGCGAGAACTCGGCCCCAGCATCAGCGCGAACGCGATCGCGCCGAGGATGAAGATCAGGAGGAGGAACCAGCCGAGCCTGTTCAAGCGCCTATTCCTGGAAGATCGCCGGCGTGCCGCGCTTGACCATCAGCGACAGGCGCGCGGCATCCCAGTTGGTCATCCGGATGCAGCCATGGCTTTCGGTCCGGCCGATCGTCTGCGGCTCCGACGTGCCGTGGATGCCGTAATGTTCCTTGGTCAGGTCCATCCAGATCACCCCCACCGGACCATTGGGGCCGGCCGGCAGCATCTGCTCCTCATCGCCGGCCTTCGCATCCCAGAACAGGTCGGGGTTGTAGTGGAACTTCGGGTTGTAGGAAAAGGTGGTGATCTTCCAATTCCCGATCGGCAGCGGGTCGTGGGCCGAGCCCATCGTGACGGGAAACTGGCCGACCACGCGGTCGCCGGCGAACACGCGCAGCACGCCGTCCGATTTGTCGACCACGACCCGGTCGCCCTGCGGCTGGCGCGCGTCGACGTTCAGGCTGGACAGCGTCTGCCGCCATCCCGTGTCCTTGACCTGCGCATAGTCGCGCGAGCTGGGCAGGATTCCGGGCACGGTTATGACCTGTCCGGTCTTCAGCGGCGTGTCGGGGCTGTTCAGCGCAACCAATGTCGCCGGCGAGGTATGAAAGCGCTCAGCGATCTTCTCGAGCGCCGTCCTGTAGCAAAGGCAAGGCAGTTTCGCCTGCTCCTCCGGATCCTTGGGGATCGGGTTGACGAACGGCCCGGAAACGTCCTCGCGGGCAATCCGCACCTGGATCGTCGGCCGGTTGCCGCGGAACGGATAGAGCGCATGCAACGTCGGCTGGTCGATCTTGCCGGTCGGCTCCAGCCCATGCGTTTCCTGGAAGCCGCGCAGCGCGAGCCGCAGCGACTCGCCTTCCTTGCCGTCGATCACGCCGGGCGAGAAGCCGAGCTTGTCGAGGATGACCTGGACATGCATCACCGTCCGATCGATGTCGGAACCGGCAGGCGCCGTCTCCGTCCGCGCTGCGGTGGCTGCCGCGATCGTCAAAGCGGCGACGGCCGCGGCTTTCAGAACTCGTTTCACGCCTGAGCTACTCCTGCTGATCCAGGCCAAACGCGGAGCAGCACGTTTCTTTCCGGCAGAGAAATGACCGGGCCGGATCGCAGCTTCGTCGCCGCGTCCGTCGCTTTCGTCGCTTCTGTGCAATACGCCCGGCCGAAGTGCGCGTATCCGACGATCGGGAGCCGCACCGTGTCAGATGTCGTGAAGCCGAATCATCCGAAGCCGCTGGCGCCTGCCGTGGGCAAATTCGGCGAGTTCTCGAAAGACGGCGGTGGCGAAGGCCGCCGCCCGACCGGCTGCCCGAGCCTGGAGCAATTCGAGACGCGCTTCCTGTTCGCGAACGATCAGAAGCACCCGCCCCACGCTGCCTAGGCGAGCAGCTCCGTAAAGCGCCGCACCGCCTGCGCTTCGCCTTCGGGCGCGTTCCAGACCGCGCCGCACACAGCGATGAAATCGGCGCCTGCATCGATCAATGGCCGGGCATTATCGGGCGTGATGCCGCCGATCGCGACGCACGGAATCTCGAAGATCGTCGACCACCAGTCGAGGATCGACGGATCGGGCCGGTGCCGGACCTCCTTGGTCGTGGTCGGGTAGAATGCGCCGAACGCGACATAGTCCGCGCCGGCTTCGCCCGCCTCCATCGCGAGGTGCTTGCTGTCATGGACCGTGACGCCGATCTGCGCCCCCGGCCCCAGCACCCGTCGTGCATCGCGCGGGTCGCCGTCGTCCTGGCCCAGATGCACCCCGTCGGCGCCAAGCCGCTTCGCCAGCGCGATCGAATCGTTGACGATGAACGCGACGTCACGCTCGGCACAGATGCGCTGCAGCGGCTCGGCCAGCGCCGCGGCCCGGTGCTGGTCGACCTCCTTCACCCGGAACTGGAAGGCCGCGACGGGCCCCGCGTCGAGAGCGCGCGCGAGCCGGTCGGGGAAGGCTCCGCCCACGTCCAGCGGCGAGATCAGGTAAAGCTGGCAGGGATCGCGTTCTTCGTCGCGCGCGAACAGTTCGGCGAATGACTCGTTGGACATGGATGATCCGTATCGGCTGCTCCGGCTGGAACTACCGGCATTGGCGCGGGGACTTCTACCCCGAAGGCGTGCCCGTCAAGCGCTGGTTCGCGCATTACGCCCAGGCGTTCGACACGGTCGAGATCAACGCGAGCTTCTACCGCCGGCCGACCGCCGAGACGTTCGCCAAGTGGCGCGAGCAGGCGCCGGAGGGTTTCTGCTACGCGGTCAAGGCGCCGCGCTTTATCACGCACATGCGCAAGCTGAAGGAATGCGAGGAGAGCATCGCCGAGTTCCTGGCCCGCGCGCGGCATCTGCGACCGGCGCTCGGGCCGATCCTCTACCAGCTTCCGCCGAACTGGCGCTTCGATCGCGAGCGGCTGGAAAGCTTTCTGGCCCTACTGCCGAGGGACCTTACCCATGTCTTCGAATTTCGGGAGCCGAGCTGGCTGGCGGACGAGGTGCTGGCGATCCTCGACGCGGCCGGCGTGGGCTTTTGCGCCCACGACTTCCCCGGCCTCGCCACACAGAGGGCAGCGACCGGCAACACCGCCTATGTCCGCTTCCACGGCACGAGCGGAAAATATTGGGGCCGCTATTCAAAAGAGGCGCTGCGAGACTGGGCAGACTGGATGCGCGGCCAGGAAGCCGAAGGGCGGGCGGTCTGGGCCTATTTCAACAACGACATCCACGCCCACGCGATCGCGGATGCGACCGCGCTGAAGGTCCAGATCGGACGAGATGCAGCGAGCCCGAGTTAGGCTAACCTTCACGAATTCCCTCCTAATTGGCGGTCGAGGGGGAGCCGACAATCCTGACCATCTCACGCACCGGCGCCTGGCTCTTCCTGAGCTGCGGCCTCACCGCTGCCCTGTTGATCCTGGCTGCCCTGGGACTCTCGATCGACTGGTGGGCGAGTCGATCCGGCCTGCTTCTGATCGCAGCCGGTGGCGGCCTGGCCCTGTTCCGCGGGCGCGTGCAAAATCCGCTGGTCGGAAAGCTGATCGATGCGCTCGAAGGCTTGTCCTTCTTTTTCGGCGTGACGGTGTTCGGGATTCTGCTGACCTACGCCGCCGCAAAGGCGTCCGTCGGTTATTATGACGCGTGGCTCGCCGCTGCCGATGTCCGTCTCGGCTTCAACTGGACAGCCATGTACGATTTCATGGACCGGCATCGCTGGCTGATGGTGCCATCGAAGCAGATGTATTTCAGCATCTTCGCGTCGCCGATCATCGTCATTTGCGCGCATGCCCTGACGGGCAGGACAGAGCGGTTAAGGGCCTTTCTGATCTGCTTTGCGATTGCGCTGGCGATCACGGCCGCCGTCTTCCTCTACGTACCAGCGCAATCGGCCCTGCCGTACTGGATCGGTCGGCATCCGTCTTACCCGGCCGCCGTGACCGACCAGCATGTGATCGTGATCGACGCGCTCCGGGCCGGCACTTTGACGACCATCGATCTGTCACGCCCGGTCGGCCTTGTGAGCTTTCCCAGCTTTCACGCCGCCGCCGCGCTGCTTTTCGTCTGGGCGGCGTGGCCCTTCCGACGGCTTCGCCTCCCTCTCGCCCTGCTGAACCTTGCGATGCTGATCACCACGCCTGTCGAGGGCTCGCACTATCTTGTCGAGATCATCGCGGGGCTCGTCGTCGCCTGCGTCTCGATCGGATGCATCCATGTGCCGGCCCTTCGCGCGGCGGCCGGGTGGAATGCCGGAGCCGATCTCAAAACGGCCTGAGCGCTCGTCAATCGACGATTGCGAGCGCGAGGCCGTCCCATTTCTTCGCGCCGACCGTCTGGACCGCGGTGGCGCTGAGGCGGGGTTCGGCGGCCATGGCCTCGAACAGCGCGCGCGTGCCCTGGACGCGGGGATCGGCGTGGTCGGGATCGAGGATGCCGCCTTCGCGCACGACATTGTCGAACACGATCATCGTGCCCGGCCGCGACAGGCGCACCGCGGCGCGGAGATAAGCGGGATAGCCTTCCTTGTCCGCGTCGACGAAGATGAAGTCGAACGGCTCTTCCCCGTCCGCGATGATCGCGTCGAGCGTCTGGACGGCGGGGCCGACACGGACCTCAACCTTGTCCGCGAGACCGGCGTGCATGATGTTGGAGCGGGCGACCTCGGCATGGTGGGGATCGAGCTCGAGCGTGACCACGCGACCGCCCTTCGGCAGTGCGCGGGCGAGCCAGATCGTCGAATAGCCGCCAAGCGTCCCCACTTCCAGAATCCGCCGCGCGCCCATGCCGCGCGCGAGCAGGTGCAGCATCTTGCCCTGGACGGGAGAGACGTCGATCGCGGGCAGCCCCGCCGCGGCATTGGCGGCCAGCGCGGCGTCGAGCGCCGGATCACCCCCAAGCAGATGGTCCGCGATGTAGCTGTCGACCGCGGACCATTCTGCCTGAGCCATGCCGCTCTCCCCGGCTACGCGTTGACCAGCGCCTTTTGCGTCGAGGCGTGGTGTATCTCGTCGATCGCGCCGCCGAGCGAGCTGTTGAACTGCTCGTCGCTCATCTGGTGGCGCAAGTCCTCCAGCAGCGCGCGGCTGAAGCTGGCGATCATGCCGCGATTCTTCGCGAGCTCCGCGCAGGCTTCGGGCCGGGCATAGCCGCCCGAGAGCGCCACGACGCGCAGCACGCGCGGGTGATCGACCAGCGGGTCGAACAGGCCGGACCTGGCCGGGATCGACAGCTTCAGCATCACCTTGTCGGTGCCGGGCATCGCGTCGAGCGCCTTGGTGAGCTCTTCCAGCAGGATCTGGTCCGCCCCCTCACGCTCGGCGCTCTTGATGTTCACTTCGGGCTCGATGATCGGCACCAGCCCATGGGCGAGCACCTGCTGCGCGACTTCGAACTGCTGCTTCACGATGGCGGCGATGCCCTCGCGATTGGCGAGGTTGACCACCGAGCGCTCCTTGGTGCCGAACACGCCCAGGCTTTTGGCTCGGGCGAGCAGCGCGTCCAGCTCCGGCATCGGCTTCATCAGCTGCACGCCGTTGACCTCCGCCTCCAGGCCCTTGTCGATCTTGATGAAGGGCACGACGCCCTTCTCGATCAGCGCCTGCGGGACCGGCTTGCCGTCCACCTGCCCGTCCATCGTCCGCTCGAACAGGATCGCGCCGATCACTTTCTGCCCATTGAAGCAGGGCGAGCTGATGATGCGGCTGCGCATCTCGTGGATCAGGCCGAACATCTCCTCGTCCGTCGACCAGGCCCCTTCCTCGACGCCATACCCCTTTAGCGCTTTGGGCGTCGACCCGCCGCTCTGGTCGAGCGCGGCGATGAAGCCGTTACCTTCGGCAATCTTGGCGGTCATGTCGGCAGTGTTCATGTTCTTCCCTGATCTGGATTTTGGAGTTTGGGACAGCGCTAACGCCGCGCGTCCGAAACCTCAACGGATCGGATGCTTAACGGTTCAGCGCCGCCACGCCCGGCAGCTCCTTGCCTTCCATCCATTCGAGGAAGGCGCCGCCGGCGGTCGAGACGAAGGTGAAATCGTCGGCGACGCCGGCCTGGTTCAGTGCCGCGACCGTGTCGCCGCCGCCGGCGACCGAGACCAGCGAGCCTTCGCGGGTGAGCGCGGCGGCGGTCTTGGCGAGGCTGACAGTGGCGGCGTCGAAGGGCGGCGTCTCGAACGCGCCGAGCGGGCCGTTCCAGACCAAAGTGCGGCAGGTCTTCAGCACGTCGGCCAACGCCTCGGTCGCCGCAGGGCCGATGTCGAGGATCATCTCGTCGGGCGCGACCTCGTGCACGTTGACGATGCGGGTCGGCGGGTTCGGCTTGAACTCCTTCGCGACCACCACGTCATAGGGCAGATGCACCGTGCAGTTGGCGCGGTCCGCCGCCTCCAGGATCGCCTCGGCCGTGCCGGTCAGGTCATGCTCGCAGAGCGACTTGCCGACATTCACCCCGCGCGCGGCGAGGAAGGTGTTCGCCATGCCGCCGCCGATGATCAGGTGATCGACCTTGGCGACGAGGTGCTTCAGCACATCGAGCTTGGTCGAGACCTTTGCCCCCCCGACCACCGCCGCAACCGGATGCTCGGGATTGCCCAGCGCCTTTTCGAGCGCGCCGAGCTCGGCTTCCATCTGCCGCCCGGCAAAGGCGGGAAGAATGTGCGCGAGGCCTTCGGTCGAGGCATGGGCGCGGTGGGCGGCCGAGAAAGCGTCGTTGACGTAGAGGTCGCCGAGACGCGACATGCCGGCCACCAGCTCGGCATCGTTGCGCTCCTCGCCGGCGTGGAAGCGGGTGTTCTCGAGGACGGCGATATCGCCGGGTTTCAGGTCTGCGACGGCGGCTTCGGCGATCTCGCCTTCGCAATCGTCGATGAACTGGACCGGACGGCCGAGCAGGTCGGACAGCGGCTTGGTGACCAGCGCCAGCGACATTTCCGGATCGCGCTTGCCCTTTGGCCGGCCGAAATGGGCGAGGACCAGGACGATCGCCCCCTTGTCCGACAGCTCGGCGATCGTCGGCACCGCCGCGCGCAGGCGCGTGTCGTCGGTTACCTTCGCTTCGGCGGTCGGCACGTTCAGGTCCTCGCGGACCAGCACGCGGCGCCCACGGATATCCCCCATGTCGTCCAGCGTCTTGTAGCTCATTCCTCACCTTCGATGATGATCGGGTCGCCGACCCGAATGTCGCCGCCGTCGAGCACCCGCGCCAGCGCGCCGCCGCGCCAGTCGGGCGTCAGCACAGCCTTCAGGCCCGGCACGATCGCGTCCATGCGACTGCACGGATCGCACTCGCATGTGATTTCCAGCCGCACGTCGCGGCCGATGCGTATGACCGCGCCAGCACGCTGCGGCAGCTCGACGACGTCCAGCAGCAGGTTCGCGCGGCGTTCCTGCCATTCGACGACCGTGCCCAGCTCCTCGATCGCGGCGAGCCATTTGTCCGCCGCGATCATCGAGACCTGACGCCGATCCTTGCCACCCGGCCGGATCGCGCCGCGGAAGTCGCCCGCCAGTCCGCCCTCACGGGTGACATGGACGTGGTCGAGCACTTCCATCGGCGCACGCGGGAACGCGTGGCGCGCAATCCCGCGAAGAGTGCCTGTCGTCAGCCGAGCCTCGCTATCGCGGTCGCAGTGTCGACCATGCGGTTCGAGAAGCCCCATTCATTGTCGTACCAGGAGACGACGCGGACGAGCTTGCCTTCCAGCACCGCGGTTTCGAGACTGTCGATGGTCGAGGAGGCCGGCGTATGCATCAGGTCGATCGAGACCAGAGGCTCGTCCGAATAGTCGAGGATGCCCGCGAGCCGGCCGCTCTCTGCCGCCGCCTTCAGGATCGCATTGATCTCGTCCCGCGTCGTATCGCGCTTGGGCGTGAAGGTCAGGTCGATCAGGCTCACATCCGGCACCGGCACGCGGATCGCCGATCCGTCGAGCTTGCCCTTCAGCTCCGGCAGCACTTCGCCGACTGCGCGGGCGGCGCCGGTGGTGGTGGGGATCATCGACATGGCGGCCGCGCGGGCGCGACGCAGGTCGGAATGGATCTGGTCCAGGATCTTCTGGTCGTTGGTGTAGGCGTGGACCGTCGTCATCAGCCCGCGCTCGATGCCGACGCTGTCGTTCAGCACCTTGGCGACCGGCGCCAGGCAGTTGGTGGTGCACGACGCGTTCGAGACGATCTTGTCGTTGGCGGTCAGCTTGTCGTCGTTGACGCCATAGACGACGGTCAAGTCGACATTCTTGCCCGGCGCCGAGATCAGCACTTTCTTCGCGCCGGCGGCGATGTGCTTTTCGGCGCTCGCGCGGTCGGTGAAGAAGCCGGTGCATTCGAGCACCAGGTCCACGCCCAGCTCGCCATGGATCAGGTTCGCCGGATCCTTCTCCGCCGTCACACGCACATGCTTGCCGTCGATGACGAGGTCGTTGCCCTCGGCATGGACTTCGCCCGGATGTTTGCCGTGCACGGAATCGCGCTTGAACAGCCAGGCGTTGGACTTGGCATCGGCCAGATCATTGATCGTGACCAGCTCAAGCTCCGAGTTCTTGCGCTCCAGCATCGCCCGCGCGACGAGGCGGCCGATGCGGCCAAATCCATTGATGGCGACTTTGGTCATGTTCGCTCCCTAGTTCTTGAGCGCCGCGAGGATTTGCGGCGCGATCGCGTCGGGTGTGAGCCCGAAATGCTTGTAGAGGTCCGGCGCCGGCGCCGAGGCGCCGTAGCCGTTGATGCCGAAGCGCAGCCCGTCGGCGCCGGTGTAGCGTTCCCAGCCCAGCGTGGTTCCCGCCTCGATCGAAACCTTGAGCACATTGGCCGGCAGCAGGCCCGAGCGGTAATCCGCGTCCTGCGCGTCGAAACGCACCCAGCTCGGCATCGAGACGACGTCGGCGCCGATGCCCTGGGCTTCGAGGCGATCGCGCACGCCGACGGCGATCTCGACTTCCGATCCGGTCGCGATCAGCACCACGCGCCGCGACGCTTCAGCGGCCCGCAGCCGGTAGGCACCGCGGGCGCAGCGGTTCTCGGCCGCCTCTTCGCGAAGCTGGGGCAAATTCTGGCGCGACAGGGCGAGCAACGAGGGACCGTCGGTCCGCTCGAGCGACAGCGCCCAGCATTCGGCCGTCTCGATCGTGTCGCACGGGCGAAGCACGTCGAGGTTGGGGATCAGGCGCAGCGACGTCAGATGCTCGATCGGCTGGTGCGTCGGCCCATCCTCGCCAAGGCCGATCGAATCGTGCGTCATCACATAGACGACGCGCGCGCCCTGGAGCGCGGAGAGGCGGATCGCCGGCCGGCAGTAGTCGGAGAAGACCAGGAACGTGCCGCCGTACGGGATCACGCCGCCGTGCAGCGCAAGGCCGTTCATCGCCGCGGCCATGCCGAACTCGCGGATGCCGTAATAGATGTAGCGGCCCGAATAATCGTCCCGCGTCAAAGGCTTCAGCGCCTTTGTTTTGGTGTTGTTCGAGCCGGTCAGGTCAGCCGAGCCGCCGATCGTCCAGGGCACGGCGGCGTTGATCGCCTCCAGCGCCATTTCGCTTGCCTTCCGCGTCGCGACCTTTTGCGGGTTGGCGAGCAGCCCGTCGATATAGGGCTTCAGCCAGTCCGACGAGACGCGGCCGGCAAGCTGCGCTTCCAGCTCAGTCTTGCGATCACTGGCTTCGAACCGGCTTTGCCAGGCGGATCGATCTTTCCCGCCCCGCGCGCCGAAGCGCTTCCATTCGGCCGCAATCGGCTCGGGAATCACGAATGGCTCGGCCGTCCAGACCAGCGCCTCGCGCGCCGCCGCCACTTCAGCGGCGCCCAGTGCCGAACCGTGGGTTGCAGAAGTGCCCTGCTTGTTCGGCGCGCCCTTGCCGATGATGGTACGGCAAGCGACCAGCGACGGACGCGGGTCGGCAATCGCTTCGTCGAACGCGCGGGCGGTGTCGGCCGGATCATGACCGTCGCAGCGGACAACGTGCCAGCCCGATGCGGTGTATCGCCCGGCGACATCCTCGCTGGTCGAAAGCTCGGTCGAGCCGTCGATGGTGATCTTGTTGTCGTCCCACAAGACGATCAGCCGCCCGAGCTTCAGATGCCCGGCCAGGCCGACTGCTTCATGGTTGATCCCTTCCATCAGGCAGCCGTCGCCGGCGATCACCCAGGTGCGGTGGTCAACCAGCGCGTCGCCGTAGCTGGCATTCAGGTGCCGCTCGGCAATTGCCATGCCGACCGCGGTCGCGAAGCCCTGACCCAGCGGCCCGGTCGTGGTCTCGACGCCCGCCAGCTCGAAATTTTCCGGGTGCCCGGCGCACGGGCTGCCGAGCTGGCGGAAACGCTTGATGTCGTCGATCGTCGGCCGCTCGTATCCGGTCAAATAAAGCAGCGAATAGATCAGCATCGATCCATGCCCCGCCGACAGCACGAAACGGTCGCGGTCGGGCCAATGCGGATCGGCGGGATCGAATTTGAGGTACTGGGTGAACAGCACCGTCGCGACATCGGCCATGCCCATCGGCATGCCCGGATGCCCGGAATTCGCCGCCTCGACCGCGTCCATCGCCAGTGCGCGGATGGCGTTGGCGAGCTGGTCGTGCGTGACGGTCATTTACGGTCCCGAAGTTGAGGATAAGAGGCTGAGTCGTGCTCAGGCGGGCGTGCTTTGCGGTCTTCGTCCCCACGCGTCAACCACGCGCGAAGGAGAGTCGTTTGCGCGGGCGCTTAACCGTGCTAGTTAAGATCGTGTGACAGATGAGCGGCTGGCCCATGCGATCAGGCGGCTCGACCGGGCGCTGGCCCGGGTCGAGGAGGCATCGCAGCGCGCCGCAGCCAAGCCCGATCCCGAACATGCCAAGCTGATGCGGCGCCACGAACGGCTGCGCGAACGAACGCGCGAAGCGATCGCCGCGATCGATCGATTGACGGCAACGGGCTGAAGGCCGGACTGGGGGGACCATGGCCGAAGTTTCGATCGAGGTCGGCGGCCGCCGCTACGAAGTGGCCTGCCGCGACGGCGAGGAGCCGCAGCTCCGCCGCGTTGCCATGCTCGTCGACCAGAAGGCAGAGCAGGCGCGCGCCGCGGTCGGCAACGCCAATGAAAGCCGGCTGCTGCTGCTCGCCGCCTTGCTCCTGGCCGACGAACTCAACGATCTGCGGCAGGGCACGCGCGCGCCGCTGCCGCCCGACACCGATCTGGCATTGGCCGACGCCGTCGAGCAGCTTGCGGCGCGCGTCGAAACCCTCGCTGCGCACCTTGAGGATGGCGGTCCAAGCGCCTAGATTGGCGATGACGGGTACTGCTCGGTGCGAGCCTCAGCATTATCCCTGAGCCGATTAATCATCCATGGGAGCTGTCCCTGGGCGGACCCTGGTTCGCCCTAAACGGCGCCCACCTGACGCTCGGGCGTCAGAGGATATTCCTGGCCAACGGCCATAGCGGTCCCGTCACCCTTTCCCTCAGATCATCGCCATGCCGCCGTTGACGTGCAGCGTCTGGCCGGTGACGTAGCTCGCTTCCTTGGCTGCGAGATAGGCGACTGCGGCGCCGACGTCGGCACCTTCGCCGAGACGCCCGGCGGGAATACGGGTGGTCAGCGCTTCCTTTTGGGCGTCGGGCAGCGCATCGGTCATCGGCGAGGTGATGAAGCCGGGCGCGACACAATTCACGGTGATGCCGCGGCTCGCCAGCTCCTGCGCCAGCGCCTTGGACATGGCGGTCAGCGCACCTTTCGAGGCCGCGTAATTGGCCTGCCCCGGATTGCCGGTCGCGCCGACGACGGAGGTGATCGAGACGATCCGCCCGAAGCGCGCCTTCATCATCGGCTTGGCGGCGGCGCGGCAAAGGCGGAACGCGGCTTCCAGATTGACCCGGATCACCTGGTCCCACTCCTCATCCTTCATGCGCAGGATCAAATTGTCGCGGGTCACGCCGGCATTGTTGACGAGGATATCAAGCTTTCCGCCCAGCGCCTCGACTGCCTGCGGCACCAGCGCATCGACGGCCGCCGCGTCCGACAGATTGCAAGGCAGAATGACCGGATCGCCCCCGATCCGCCCCGCGACCTCGCGCAAAGCCTCTTCCCGCGTCCCCGAAAGCGCCACCCGAGCCCCCTGCCCCGCCAACGCCTCGGCAATCGCAGAACCAATGCCCCCAGAGGCGCCGGTCACAAGGGCAGTCATTCCTGTGAGATCGAACATGTGTTCACTCCTGAATTTTGTTCACGCGAAGACGCGAAGACGCGAAGGAAGTGTGGTCATTGACCACGCGTCGGAGCCCTTCCTTCAAGGTCGCCGCACCGAAATTTATCAGTAGGCCCAATGGTTGCTTCATGAGGCGCAGATAGGTCAGCAACTGCTTCGCATGCGCTTGGGACAGGTGCTCGACAGATTTGATCTCAAGCAAGAGACGACCATCAATAAGAATGTCGACGCGGAATGCATTCTCGAAACGCATGCCGTCGAACTCGATGTCGATCGGCAGTTGCCGATCGACCCTATAGCCCATTGCACTGAGTTTGCCGGCGAGAACCGTCTCGTAAACGCTTTCGAGCAGCCCTGGGCCAAGCTCCCGATGCAGCTTCAGTGCGAGATCGACAACGTCGGCGCTGATAGTTTCAAGGTCCCGCATCGCTCCCCTTCGCGTCTTCGCGGCTTCGCGTGAACCCTAAAGAGACTTCGCCAGTCCCTCGATGTCCTCCATCGAAACGACGCTCACCGCCTCGGCGTCGGGGGTGATGCGTTTGATCATGGGGGCGAGGACCTTGCCGCCGAGTTCGACGAACTGGTGGACGCCCGCCGATTGCATCGCGAGGATGCTTTCCCGCCAGCGGACGGTGCCGGTTACCTGCTCCACCAGCAGGCGGCGGATGTCGGCCGGGTCTGCGACCGGCGCGGCGGTGACGTTTGCGTAGACCGGCACCAGCGGCGCGCGCAGGTCTGCCTTGCCGAGCGCATCCGCCATCGCTTCGGCGGCAGGCTGCATCAGCGGGCAGTGGAACGGCGCGGAGACCGGCAGCGGCATTGCGCGGCCGCCGGCGGCCTTCACCAGATCCGACGCGCGATCGATCGCCGCCTTGTGACCGGAGATCACGACCTGGCCCGGCGCATTGTCGTTCGCGACGGTGCAGACCTCGCCCTGCGCTGCATCCGCGGCAATCTTCGCGACCGCATCGAACTCAAGCTTCAGGATCGCGGCCATCGCGCCGACGCCGACCGGCACCGCCGCCTGCATCGCCTGCCCGCGCAGTCGCAGCAGCTTGGCGGTGGTGGTCAGGTCCAGTGCCTCCGCCGCGCAAAGCGCCGTGTATTCGCCGAGCGAATGGCCGGCGACGAACTCGGCCTTGTCGGCGAGCCGCACGCCACCCTCGCGCTCCAGCACGCGCAGGGTCGCAATCGCGTTCGCCATGATCGCCGGCTGGGCGTTTTCAGTGAGCGTCAGCTCGTCCGCCGGCCCCTCGCACATCAGCCGGAACAGGTTCTGGCCGAGCGCTTCGTCCACTTCCTGGAAGACCTCGCGCGCCGCGGCGCTGGCGTCTGCCAGAGCCTGCCCCATGCCGACGGCCTGGCTGCCCTGCCCCGGAAAGATGAATGCGCGCATGTTCCTGACCCTTGTTGAGAAGGGCGCCGGTTAGGAAGCTCCCGCGTCCGATGCAAGCGGCGCGATCAGCTTCAGCGCCTTGGGGCGGATGCGATAGCGAAGCGGCGTTTCGAGCACCATCGCCTCGCCGTCGGCAGCCACGTGCAAGCGTCCCCGCGGGCTGTCGACGCGCGCCTCACGGCCGGAAATCACGACAAAATCGCGCGCTTCGTCGAGCCGGCCGAGCAGCGCGCGCAGCATCGCCTTGGCAAGGCCGGTCCGGGTTCGTGCCTTGATCGCGCACAGGAACAGCTGCCCTTCGTCGAGCGAAGCGCGCGTGCCAAGACCGAACAGGCCCGTTTCGTAGCGGTTGTTGCCGACGAACAGGATCGGCGTTTCAACCTGCGCCGTCTCCCCGTCCACATTGATCCGCAGCCGCCATTTGGAAAGGCGCCAAAGCGCGCGGCCGGCGGCGCGCGCCATCGCCGGCCATTTGCCGCGGCCCAGATGCTCCTGCTGCCGTTCCCGATCGCGCACCATCAGCGGATAGAGCCCGACCGAGCTGTTGTTGACGAACACGCGTCCGTTCACTTCGGCGATATCGACATGGCGGACGCGCCCGGCGGCGATCACCGCGACCGCGCCTTCGACATCGGCGGGAATTCCGGCGTCGCGCGCGAAATGGTTGAGCGTCCCGAACGGGAGCACGCCCAGCGCGATATCGGTGCCAGCGAGCAGCCCCGCGATCGACCCGACCGTTCCGTCGCCGCCGGCAATGACCAGCACGTCGAGATCGCCCGCCTTTATGAGTTCCCCAGTCCGGTCCCGGATGCATTCAGGCGGAAGCGCCTGGAAATCAGCCTCCAGGCCCGCGGCGGCAAATGCATCGCGCGCCTGCTCGAGCAAATCGGGATTGCGCACAAGCGTCCCGCACGACCGGTTCAGAAGGACAGCAATGCGCATGCCGGGTGAGGGCTAAGACCGGCTCACGGCCGGCGCAAGCATTGCATTGCGCCCGGCACCGAATGCTGCAACACCCCGCGTCCGGGGAGGGCCGATGATGGCCGCCGATATCGAACCGCAACAGCATCGTGCGCTCGGCTTCTGGATGTGCCTGGCGCTGGTCGTCGGCAACATCATCGGCGCGGGCGTGTTCCTGCTGCCCGCCGCGCTGGCGCCGTTCGGGATCAACGCGGTCATCGGCTGGCTCATCACGATTGGCGGCGCGCTGTGCCTCGCCTTCGTGCTGGCGGAATTGGCGAAAGGCCGCTCGGGCGGGCCCTATGCATACACGCGCGAGGCGTTCGGGCCGCTGGCGGCCTTCATGGTCATGTGGAGCTATTGGATATCCATTTGGACGGCCAACGCCGCCATCGCGATCGCGGCGACCAGCTATCTGAGCCGGCTTTTTCCCGCGATCGGCGCGACGCCCGGTTCCGCTGCTGCCGTCGCCATTGGCCTGGTCTGGCTGTTCACGCTGATCAACATGCGCGGGGCCCGCGCTGCAGGCGTCACGCAAGTGATCACGACCATCTTGAAGCTTGTGCCGCTGATTGCGGTGTTCCTGCTCGCCGCTTGGCTGTTCGGGTCCGGGGCCGAACGCCACGTCCGTCTGGTGCCCGTGCCGGTGACGGGCGGCGGGATTGCAGGCGCGGCGGCGCTCGCGCTCTGGTCGGTGATCGGGTTTGAGTCGGCGACCCTGCCGGTTGGGAAGGTGCGGGATCCGGAGCGGACCGTCCCGCGCGCGACCGTCGCCGGGACGCTGATCGCGGGATTGTTTTCGCTGCTGGCCTGTGCTGGAGTGCTGCTGCTCCTGCCCGGCTCACAAGCCGCCGCGTCCCCCGCACCGTTCGCGGACGCGGTCCAGCCGTTCCTTGGATCGAAGGCCGTCGACTTCATTGCCTCCTTCGCCGTCATCAGCGCGCTCGGTGCCCTGAACGGGTGGGTGCTCTGTTCAGGCGAGGTGCCGCTGACGCTCGCGCGCGCGGCGGTGTTCCCGGCCTGGTTCGGCGTCACCGCGCGCAGCGGCGCGCCGGTTCGGGCACAGACGCTGTCGAGCATGCTGGCCTCGCTGCTCGTGCTGACCAACTACAGCCGCTCGCTGACGGGCCTGTTCACGTTCATGGGGCTTATCTCTGCGGCGACATCGCTGCTGCTCTACTTCGCCTGCGCCGCCGCTGCGTTGAAGTTGACGCTGGCGCCGCAATCGAAGGCGGTCGGCGCGCTCGCGCTGATCGGCCTGATCTATTGCCTTTGGGCCTTTTGGGGCGTGGGGGCAGAGTCGACGCTGTGGAGCATCGCGCTGCTGCTGAGCGGACTGCCGCTCTTCTGGCTGATGAGCAGAGTGCCCGCTGCCGCTCAGTCGACGGCCTGAACAGGCGCACGCCGGCTCCAGCCGGGTGTCGGCGCGTGCGGCAGACGCGCTTCCGGAATCAGTCGCCGGACCTTGCGGGCGAAGCTCCTCAGGCAGACCTCGCTCTCGCCCAGCGGCCCGGCGACGTAGCTGGGCGATGCCATGCCCGCCTGGACCCGCTCGATCAGCTTCGTGTCCTCGGCATTGACCTGGCGGTTGATCCGCCAGTTGAGGTACCGCGCCGCCCGCATTTCGCGGCGGTCGTCCGGAAGCGCGTAGCTGATCTCGCGGATCGTTGTCGTGGTCGACGAGGTCGGCAGGAACTGCATGAAATCGACCTGGTCCGGGTAGATGTCGAACGCGACGTTCGGCCAGAGCTTGTAATAGAGCCACAGCCGCTGCTGCGCCTCCGGCAGATGCGCGACGCTCGGCAGGAAATGCTGATAGGCCCGCTCGCTCGGGTTGGCCGAGGGGCGCTCGACCAGCAGGCCGGACATGCGGTCGACATGCGCGTTCGCCTCGATGTCATAGGACCGCCCGAACAGCCGCGTCAGTCCGGGATGGCCGACCGGGATGTGCAGCCCATCCGAATAATTGTCGGCAATCGTCTTCCAGTTGAGCGCGCGCGGGCGGAGCGTCACGCGGCCGATCGGCTGCAGTTCCTCGAAGCGGTAAGGCGCGATCTCATGCTCGTACGGCGCCATCATCTCGGCGACTGAGGGCGCGCCGGGCTCCAGCGTCACGAACACGAAGCCGCGCCACAGCTCCACCGCGATCGGGAACAGGCCGAGTTTCGACTGATCCAGCCCCGGATATTGCGTCTTCATCGGCACGCCGGTCAGCCGCCCGTCGAGATCGTAGGTCCAGGCGTGATAGGGGCAGACGAGCTTCTTTGCGCAGCCGCCGGTGCCGTCGGTCAGCCGCGAGCCGCGGTGACGGCATACGTTCGCGAAGGCGCGCACCGCGCCGTCGTCGCCGCGGATCACGATCACGCTTTCGCCGAGGTAATCGAAGCTCCGCCACTCGCCGGGGCGGGCGAGCTCGTTCACATGGCACACCACTTGCGGCGCCGCGCGCAGGAAGCGCGCGGCCTCTGCCTCGAAGAACTCCGGGTCATGGTAGAGCCAGCCGGGCAGCGACAGATGATCGCCAGGATCGACGTCGAAAGCGATGCGGGCGGGCTGCGTGCTCATGCCGAATCTCTACCTCTCCCATTGGGAGAGGTCGAGTCGCGCGAAAGCGCGACCGGGTGAGGGCGACCGCAGTCAGACGCCATTCGCCCTCACCCCGCTCAGGCCTGCCGGCCTGAGTCGCCCTCTCCCAACGGGAGAGGGAAGATGTTACCGCTTACGTAAACAGCAGGAGAGGCCTCATGCACGACCTGGTGATTCGCGGCGGGACGGTGGTCGACGGATCCGGGGGCGCGCCATTCCAGGCGGATATGGCGATCGACGGCGGGCTGATCACAGCCGTCGGCCAGATCCCCTCCCCCGGCCGCGAGGAGATCGATGCGGCGGGCAAGATCGTCATCCCCGGCTTCGTTGACATCCACACCCATTATGACGGCCAGGCGACCTGGGACGCGGAGATGGCGCCCTCGTCATGGCACGGCGTCACCACGGTCGTGATGGGCAATTGCGGCGTCGGCTTCGCGCCCGCCGCGCCCGAGCGGCACCAATGGCTGATCGGCCTGATGGAAGGCGTCGAGGACATTCCCGGCACCGCGCTGGCCGAAGGCATGACCTGGAATTGGGAGAGCTTTCCCGAATACATGACGGCGCTGGAGAAGCTGCCGCGCACGATCGACGTCGGCTGCCATGTGCCGCACGGCGCGGTTCGCGCCTATGTGATGGGCGAGCGTGGAGCGCGCAACGATGCGCCGACAGAGGCGGAGATAGCCGAGATGTCGCGCATCGTCGAGGAAGGGCTCCGCGCCGGCGCGCTCGGCTTCTCGACCAGCCGCACGGTGATCCACAAGTCGATTGACGGCGAGCTTGTCCCCGGCACCACCGCGACGGCTGAGGAGCTGATCGGCATCGGCCGGGCGATGGCGCGCGTCGGCCATGGCGTGTTCGAAATGGCATCCGACCTCAATCCCGAATGGAACGAGTTCGGCTGGATGGAGAGGCTGTCGAAGGAGACCGGCCTGCCCGTCACGTTCGCGATGCTCCAGTCGCCCTTGAAGGCGATGCACTGGATCGAGCAGATGCGCTCGACCGCACACGCCAACGACAATGGCGCGAACGTCGTCGCGCAGATCTCGCTGCGCGGCACCGGCATATTGATGAACTGGCGCGGCACCGTGCACCCGTTCCGCCTGCGCCCGAGCTGGCAGGCGATTGCCGACCTGCCCTGGCCGGAGCAATATGCCCGCCTGTCCGACCCGGCGTTCAAGGCGCAGCTGCTCGCCGAAGACAATCTGCCGCCGCCGCACCCGGATATCGCCCCGCTGCTGATGATCGTGACCGGCGGCTGGGGCATGCAATTCAAATTGGGGACAGTCCCCAATTACGAGCCGATGCCGGAGGAGAGCATCGCCGCCGTTGCAGCCGCACAGGGCCGGAGCCCACAAGAGATCGCCTATGACATGCTGATGGCGGACGAGGGCAACGGCTTCGTCTACCTGCCGCTGTTGAACTATGCCGACGGCAATCTCGACTTTGTTCGCGACCTGCTGCTGAACCGCGACGACATCGTCATTTCGCTATCCGACGGCGGCGCCCATTGCGGCACGATCTGCGACGCCGCCTCGCCGACCTTCCTGCTCCAGCATTGGGTCCGCGACCGCGCGCGTGGCACGATCCCGCTGGAACTCGCCGTCCGCCGCCAATGCCGCGACACGGCCTTGCTCTACGGCCTCAACGACCGCGGCCTGCTCCGCCCCGGCTATCTCGCCGACCTGAACGTGATCGACCTCGACGCCCTCACCTTGGAGAAGCCGTACCTGGCCTGGGACCTCCCCGCCGGCGGCCGCCGCCTGCTGCAAAAGGCGCGCGGCTATGTGGCGACGGTGAAGTCGGGCGAAGTCACCTTCCGCGGCGGGGAACTCCAGCCCGCGCGCCCGGGCAAGGTGATCCGGGGACCGCGGGCAGAACCAATGGCGATAGCGGCGGAGTGAACCCACCTCTCCCATTGGGAGAGGTCGAGTCGCGCATCAGCGCGACCGGGTGAGGGGATCGGGAGCATAACGTCTCGCTTCGTCTCCCCTCACCCCGCTCGCGGGGTTGCCGCGAGTCGCCCTCTCCCAATGGGAGAGGGACCTAAGCTCCTCGCGCGATCAGCAGATGCTCCCGTATCCGCTCCAACACGCCGTCCAGATTCTCATTCACATCCGAATTCCAAAATCGCAGCACGGCATAACCAGCCTGCTCCAGCGAACGCGTGCGCGCCGCATCCACCTCCAACTGCTCTGCATGCTGGCTGCCATCCAGCTCGACGATCAGCTTCGCCTCAAAGCAACCAAAATCGGCGACGTGTCCGCCGACCGGCATCTGAAACCGAAACTTCGCATTCTCAAGCCGTCGGCCGCGCAAGTGAAACCAAAGCCGATCCTCAACCTCAGTCCGCTCCCGCCGAAGCCGCCGCGCAATGGGAGTCAAACGCTTCCGAGTCACGCCGCAACCCTAATTGATCCCCTCTCCTATCGGGAGGAGAAATGAGTTAGTCCTTGGCCCAATTACTCCTAACAGAATGGCTCACCGTCGTCCCGCATGCTATACCGAGTCCGAGGGACGCAGGGCTCCCGCCTCGCATCCCCGCCGGCCTTGCGTTCGAGACTGATTTCGTGCATTGGCCGCTTTCCGGGGTGGAGAGCCAGTCTCTCCGCCCCGCTTAGCATTGAGACGACAGCCGGAGGGGCGTCCGCATGGGGCGGCGTCAGCGATCGGCCAACATCGAAGGACCAACATGGCTCTTTACGAGCACGTGTTCCTTGCGCGCCAGGATTTGGCGCAGGCGCAAGTGGACCAGCTGGCGGAAACCGCCACCAAGATCATCGAAGACAATCAGGGCAAGGTCGTGAAGACCGAGACCTGGGGTCTCCGCAACCTTGCCTACCGGGTCAAGAAGAACCGCAAGGCGCATTACGTGATGCTCGACATCGACGCGCCGGCCGGCGCCGTCGCCGAGCTGGAACGCCAGACCGCGATCAACGAAGACGTGATCCGCTACATGACCGTCCGTGTCGACGCGCATGAGCAGGGCCCGTCGGTGATGATGCGCAAGAGCGAGCGCAGCGAAGGCCGCCGCCGCCGCGACGAACGCGACGAGATGGGAGCTTAAAGATAATGGCACGCCCCTTTTTCCGCCGCCGCAAGAGCTGCCCCTTCTCCGCGAAGGACGCTCCCCGGATCGACTATAAGGACGTCCGCCTGCTCCAGGGCTTCGTGTCCGAGCGTGGCAAGATCGTCCCCAGCCGCATCACCGCGGTTTCGGCCAAGAAGCAGCGCGAGCTCGCCCAGGCGATCAAGCGCGCGCGGCACCTCGGCCTCCTGCCCTACATCGTGAAGTAAGGAACCGCCCTCATGGACGTCATTCTGCTTGAACGCGTCGAAAAGCTGGGCGGCATCGGGGACGTCGTCTCCGTGAAGCCGGGCTTTGCGCGCAACTTCCTCCTGCCCCGCAAGAAGGCGCTGCGCGCCAACGAAGCCAACCGCAAGGTATTCGAAGCCAACCGCGCCCAGATCGAGGCCGACAACGCGGCCCGCAAGGCGACCGCGGAAACGGATTCGAAGGGCATCGACGGCAAGTCGGTCACGCTGATCCGCCAGGCGTCGAACACCGGCCAGCTCTACGGCTCGGTCTCGGTCCGCGACATCGCGGAAGCGCTGCAGGCCGACGGCACGAAGGTTCAGAAGAACCAGATCGTGCTCGACAAGCCGATCAAGGCGATCGGCGTGAACACGGTCAAGGTGGCTCTTCACCCCGAGGTTTCGGTCACGATCACCGTCAACGTCGCCCGCTCGCCTGAAGAGGCCGAGCTGCAGGCGAAGGGCGTCGACGTGATGGCCGAGATGTTCGAAAAGGACGCGGCCGGCTTCACCGAAGCGTTCGACCCGAACGCCGAGCCGGGCGACATCGCCGCCGCGACCGCGGCGCCGGCAGCCGAGGGCGAGGAAGCCGCGGCTTAGCACCGATATTCGTCGTCACCCCGGCCTTGAGCCGGGGTCCACCTTCTTTGAAAGGCAGGTGGATGCCGGATCAAGTCCGGCATGACGAAGAAGGAAACAAGGGCTTCGCTCCACCCCGGAGCGGAGCCCTTTTCCTTGGCGCTCGTTGGTCCCGTCAAAGGAGATCAGCGATGCGCGACAACAGCGGCAGCGGCAAAGGCAAGAACAACGTCCGCGACCCGACGCTCAGGGACGTGGAGCAAGGCACGGCCGCTCCCCACGCCACGCCCCGACGCAAGCGTGAGGACACGGACGATCGAGCCGACGAAAACGCGAGCGCCCTCGGCGGCCATGTCGCCACCCGCTCGAACACAGCGCCGACGCCAGAGGATGAACGGACCGAGTAAATCCTCCCCTTCGAGGGGAGGTGGCGCCCAGCGCGACGGAGGGGTGTCAGCGGTGGAGTAAATCTCGAACGGTGACACCCCTCCACCACCGCTTCGCGGCGGTCCCCCTCCCCTTCCAGGGGAGGATCTATACCGCCCAGCGGAAGGCGCGTTTCAGCTCGGCGATGCCGTCGCGGTCGTAGCAGCGGCCATGGGCGAGAATGATCCGCTCCGGCGCCCAGCCGATCATCCGGCGCACGGCGGTGCGAAGCGTGCGCCTGTGGCGCCAGAAGCTCAGTCGCATGTCGATCGGTGCCTTGCCGTCCGGATCGGCCGCGCCCGACCATCTGATGATCGTGCGCAGGAGCCGCGAACGGATGCGCCGCGGCTCGAAATTCTCGATAAGGTCGGTCAGGATCAGCGTGCGTGACGAGCGGTGGAAGAAATCCGCTTCGGTCAGCAGTCCGCCTGGCACCAGCACCTGATCGATCGCGTCCGCCCAGGCAGGATCGGAGGTGTCGCCCAGCACTCGATGCAGCGGCAGCGGCCGCTTGGCGGCGCGGTCAAGGCCGGGAACCGCATGGACCTGGGCCCCTGGAAAGCGCGCGGCCCAATCCGGAATCCACCAGTAATGAAGCGAGTTGGGCGCGATCAGGTGGCGCACCGGGCCGAGCGCGGCGATTGCTTCGGCAAGCGCGTGGTCGAGCGCAATCGGCGAATGCAGCCATAAACCGCCGTCCGGCAGCCGCACCACCGTCATCCGCGTGGGAAACGGCAGCTTCAGCCCCAGATAGCCCATCGCGATTTCAGGCCCGTCGACGATCCATACGCCGTCGGCGAACGGCTTCAGGACATTCAGCGGCGAATAGGGCTCGAACGCGTCACGCATTCATGGGGCACGCTCAGCTGCAGGCGACGACGGCAAACAGAGTAGCAGCAAGCGAAGTCAGGGCAATGGCGACGGGAACGGCTTTGGCGATCATGGGCGTCCAATGATCGAGCGGAGTTCCGGTTGCCTCCGCTACGCCGCGTACATGTACAGCGTGGAAAGCAGCGCGGTGAGCGAGGCCATGAGCGGGATGATGTTCCTGAGCATGAACCCCAGATAAACGAGTCGCGCGGGAGCGGCTGTGAAGTGCGACACAGGGGCGAAATAAGTCGATGGGCGCGACGAAGGTTTCTGTTCCGGCGACCAAACTCCGTTCGCTTCGAGCGAAGTCGAGAAGCGCGCACGTCGGGCCAATCGTTTCTCGACTTCGCTCGAAACGAACGGGACCTTCGTTCGCGCCTAGCACCCCATCAGCGCCAGCACTTCCTTGCGGCTGCGCTCGTCCTCGCGGAAGACGCCCATCATGCGGCTGGTGGTCATCACCACGCCGGGCGTGCGGACGCCGCGGGCGGCCATGCAGCTGTGGCTCGCCTCGATCACAACCGCGACACCCTGCGGCTGGAGATTATCCCAGATACAGTCGGCGACTTCGGCGGTTAGCCGCTCCTGCACCTGCAGCCGCCGCGCAAAGCCGTGCAGCACGCGCGCGAGCTTCGAGATGCCGACCACCCGGTCCTTCGGCAGATAGGCGATGTGTGCCTTGCCGATGATTGGCGCCATGTGGTGCTCGCAATGCGACTGGAACGGAATGTCGCGCAACAGCACGATCTCGTCATAGCCGCCGACTTCCTCGAACGTGCGGCTGAGGTGGGCGGACGGATCTTCGTCATAGCCCTGGCAATATTCCTTCCACGCGCGCGCGACGCGCAGGGGCGTGTCGGCCAGCCCTTCGCGATCGGGATCGTCGCCCGCCCAGGCAAGCAATGTCCGAACCGCCTTTGCGACGTTGCGAGGGACCGGAATCTTCCCCGGAGTCTCGATCAGATCGCCGTCTTCCAGATGATCGCCCACTAAGCCGGCCCTTTATTGCTCCCGGCGCCGATATAGGGCGCCGATCCGCACGCGCAAATGACGCTACGGCATGCAAGCCCAGTGCGGCAGAAGCGCCACAACCGGCAGAAATCCGCGATTCTCAAGGCAATCTTTATTGACCGAAATGAAACAATAAGCATGATCCGCCTCGAAGAGACGCAACAATGCGTCCGCGGCCGATACGGCAGCTATTGGGGAGGGATGCACATGACGCGTAAGTTCGATCTGCTGGGCGCGACTGCACTGGCTTTGCTGGCGGCCGTCCCCGCCGCCGCTCAGGATGCCGGGGCGTCGCCGCCGCAAGGCGCAGCTACATCCGCGGCCGCGACGGACCAGGGGATCGGCGACATCATCGTCACCGCGCAGCGTCAGTCCGAAGCGCTGCAGAGCGTGCCGATCGCCGTGTCCGCGTTCAGCTCCGACTCTCTCCGGCAGCAGCAGATCAACTCGACCAGCGACCTTCAGCTCTCGCTGCCGAACATCACCTATACCAAGAGCAATTTCACCTCCTCGTCGTCGTTCAACATCCGCGGCATCGGCGACCTGTGCGTCGGCGTCACCTGCGACGCGGCCACTGCCGTGCACGTCAACGACGTGCCGGTCCTGGGCTCCCCGATCTTCCAGAACGAGTTCTTCGACGTCGAGCGCATCGAAGTGCTGCGCGGGCCGCAAGGCACGCTGTTCGGCCGCAACGCGACCGGCGGCGTGATCAACTTCATCACCGCCAAGCCGGACCTGACCGGGATCCACGCGTCGGGTGAGGTGGAATACGGGAATTACCAGAGCGTGCGCGTGAAGGGCATGTTCAACCTGCCGCTCACCGAAACGATCGGCGTGCGCGTCGCCGGCTATTACCTGAACCGCGACGGCTTCACCAAGAACCTGTTCAACAACCAGCGGATCGACGGCCGCGACCAGTACGACATCCGCGGATCGATCCGGTGGGAGCCCAGCGCCGACACCACTTTGGACATCGTCGGCCACTATTTCCGCGAGAATGACGATCGCTCGCGCATCCAGAAGCAGCTCTGCCACCGCGACCCGACCGGCATTCTCGGCTGCCTTCCCGACCGGCTCGGCTTCGAGCAGCTGAATGGCGACGCCACGCTGGCGTCGATCCTGACCTCGAGCGAATTCCTCCGGCTGAGGGGGTCGACGGCTCCGCTGGCGCCATTCGCGCTCGGCAGCGTCTACCAGACCGACGGAGACGTCTATACCGGCTACGTCAATCCGGCGAACGTCCGCACGGTCAACATCGACTCGCTGCCCCGCTTCCGCACCAACGAGAAGCAGGTCCTGCTGAACTTCAATCAGGCGATTGGATCGCTGAACCTGAAGCTGGACGGGGGCTATACCGAGGGCTCGACCGACTCGACCGTCGACTACAATATCGGCATCGAGCGGTCCTACGCGAACAACCCCGGCCTGAACGCATTCAACGCCTTTGCCGGCGCGGGCCTGCTCGGGCCCGGCTATCTCGCCGTCCGCAACGCGCTGATCCCCAACGGCCCCAGCAGCCTCTGTCAATCGACGGCGGAAGAAACCGGCACCGGCGTGTTCGGCGGGCACAAGGTATGCGCGCCGACCAGCCTCGATTTCGACCGGTCCGACGCCCACGGCCACCAGTGGTTCGGCGAAGGCATCCTGACCTCGAAGTTCTCGGGACCGCTCAACTTCCTGATCGGCGCCGGCTATCTGGACTATACGGTCAAGGACAACAGCTATTACGTGAACTCGTTCGGCCTCGATTATGCTGCCGGCCTGCTCGGCGGCGGCGCGGGCTACCTGGCGACGCCTTTCTACCGCAACCAGTCGCTCGTCTATCACCTGAAAAGCTATGGCATCTTCGGCGAAGCCTATTACGACGTGACGGATCGGCTGAAGCTGACCGCCGGCCTTCGTTACAATCACGACGACAAGCATGTCGTCGCGCGGACGACCCTGCTGAACTGCCCGGTGCCGCTGAGCACGACGGACGCCTACAGCGCGCCCAGTTTCGCGTGCTTTGACGCCGACCCGTCGATCACCGGCAACCAGCCGCTCGCGATCAACAATGTGAAATTCGGACGGCTGACCGGTCGCGCGGTGCTCGACTGGCAGATCACTGACCGTAACCTGCTCTATTTCTCCTATTCGCGCGGCTACAAATCAGGCGGCATCAATCCACCGCTCTCGCCGGTGACGGCGGTGCCGGTGTCGTTCGGCCCCGAAACCGTGAACGCGTTCGAGATCGGTTCGAAGAACACGTTCCTCGACGGCACGGTGCGCCTGAACTTCACCGCCTTCTACTATCAGTACAAGCAGTTGCAGCTCAGCCGCATCGTCGCGCGCACGTCGGTCAACGACAATGTCAACGCGGATATCTACGGCCTCGAGGCGGAAGCGATCATCCATCCCATGCGGTCGGTGCTCGCGAATCTGGGCTTCAGCTACCTTCACACCCGCGTTTCCGCCGACAAGTTCCTGGTCAATCCGCAGGACGTGTCGGGTGGCCGCGCCGATGCCGTCATCATCAAGGACCTGACGAACGCGTCGAACTGCGCCGTCGTTTCCAACAGCGGCAACCCGGCCGTGTCGAACGGCTTCGTGAACAACGTCAACGCGGGCATCAACGCCGGCGCCTTCTCCGCTCCGGCCTTTGGCGGCCTCGGCCCGAATACCGGCCTGCAGGGCACGACGCCGATCCCCGGCACCAACACCACCGGCGCGTTCAGCGTCTGCTCGCTGCTCGCAGGCGTCGCGGCGGCCACGCCGGCCGCGGCCGTCACCGTCCTCGAAGCGGGCGTGCCGGTGAACATTCGCGGCAACCAGCTGCCGCAATCGCCGCAGTACAAGTTCTCGGCCGGCCTCCAGTACACCGCCTACTTCGCCAACGACTGGACGCTCGTCCCACGGATCGATCTGACCTATACCGGCGGCTATTACGGCAGCATCTTCAATCAGCCGATCAACCGCATCCAGGGCTATGAAGTCGTCAATGCGCAGATCCAGCTGAACGGGCCGGATGATCGCTATTTCGTCCGCGCCTTCGTGCAGAACCTGACAAAGAACAACGCGATCACCGGCCTGTACGTGACCGATCAGTCCTCGGGCCTGTTCACCAACGCCTTCACGCTGGAACCGCGCCGCTACGGCATCGCCGCCGGCTTCCGCTTCTAAGCGAAACGAGTTCCGTCCCTGAGCCCGCGCGACATCCTCGCGCGGGCTCTTTCTTAAGCGGAACGATCGCCCGCAGTGGCGGGTTCGCGCGGGATGGAAGAACTCTCCAGCTGGATGGCGCCGATCGCGACCACCCTTGCCGCCTGCATGACCGCCGCGAACCTTGGCACGCGCGTGACCGGCTGGGGGTTCATCGTGTTCACGATCGGCTCGCTGGCCTGGACGACCTATGGCGCGACCACGGACCAGTCGAACCTGCTGTGGCAGAACCTGTTCCTGACCGCGGTGAACCTGATCGGCGTCTGGCGCTGGCTGGGCCGCCAGGCGCGACTCGACGACGGCGCGCGCGCGGCGGCCGAGCGCAGCGAGCACCAGAACGCGCCGACGCTCTTTCCCGTCTCCGCGCTCACCGGCTCACCACTGCTGTCCGCTAAGGGCGAAACGATCGGCTCGACAGTCGACGCGATGGCCCGCTGCAGCGACGGCGGCATCGAATATCTTGTGGTCGGCAGCGGCGGCGTCGGAGGCCTCGGCGAAACGCTCCACGCGCTGCCCTGGCGCGACGTGACCGTCGAGCCCGAGAGAGTCATGACCAGCACGAGCATCGACGGGCTGAAGCCGCTGGACCCGAACCATTGGCCCGCGCGCCTAGGCCGTCGGCCTGACCTCGAAGCCAGAGACTGACAGCGCCTCGCCCGGCTGCTCCGCCACAGCGTCGACGCGCGCCAGCGACGGTCCCTGCCGAAGCGCTTCGACGAAACGAGCAAGCGGCGCATCCTCGCCGCTCGCCACCAATTCGACCCGCCCGTCGCGCAGGTTGCGCACCCATCCGTTCAGCCCGAACGCGAGCGCCTGGCTCTGCGCCCAATCGCGATAGCCGACGCCCTGCACGCGTCCGGAGATCAGCAGCCGGGTCGTCTGCAACGGATCCCCTCGCTGCTCACTCAGCCGCCGGTCGACGGCGACGGCGATGGCGATGGCGCCGGTGCAGGCGCCGCCTGGGCCTCCAGCTGCGCCGCCGTCATGCCGAGCACGGCTCCGCTCGGCCCCGGCGCAAATCCGGATTTCGGCAGCCGCACCTTGGCGCCGTTTGGAAGCGTCAGCGTCACCAGATCGCCTTCCACCAGCTCGATCGTGCCGACGGTTCCCCGCTGACGATCGTGCACGACGGCGCCGGGCGCCAGCATCTGGTCGAGATTGGCGACGCTCTGTTCGACCTGCGCGTTCAGCTGCTCCTTGGTCATGCTGAACGTCAGTCCCTTCGGGCGGAACGCGAACGAGTCCTTTGACAGCCGCACCTCGTGCCGGTCGGTCTTGAGCACAACGAAGTTCGGCCCGACGGACGATATGGTCCCGACCGGGTTACCGCTCGGATCGATGACCGGCGTGCCGGCGACGATCTCGGCCGACGCCTGCGCGGTCGCACTCGCCGCCGGCGCCGGCGCTCCCTGGCCGAAAGCCGGTGCCACACCAAAACCCGCGACCGCAACGCACGCGAACAAAACAGATTTCATGCTTCTCCTCCTATCGTGAAGGAGAACGTTTCGCAGAAGCTTCGGTTCTCTGTCAAAAATTGGGCGCCTGCGTGATCGCACGGACGCGACATCTGCCCGCCTATTTCCGCCCCAAAAGCCGCTCCAGATCGGCTCTGGCGGGCTTCACTCAAATGGGCGCACAAGAGAAGGCGGATGTCCGCAACGGTGAACTGTAAGCGGCAACGCTCACTCGCAGCGATAGTAGACGGCAATGACCTTGTCATCCCGCTCACGAAACAAACGAGACCCGGTCGTTCCAACCGTGAGTCGTTCCAGATAGGGTGGATGGGTTCGATCGCTCTGGAGAGCTACTTCGACCACATTGCTCTCCACTGACACTGTTCGGACAACAGGCTGACGCTGCCCGTCGTACTCCAGCTCGCGCGCTTTGATTTTGACGCGGGGAGTTCCTTCCGTTCCGCATCGAGCACCTTCGATGCCCCAAGTACCGACGAAGCTGCCGGGGAAGTAGTCTGGGACGGTAATGGCTGTCGAAACAGCTCCGAAAAGGAGAATGGCTGGCATCACATTGAACAGCTTAGAGCCACTTGCGGCGTCCGCAATGGTCGTTTGCGATCGCTCGGGACTATGATCGTCCCGAACAATTTTGAAGGCTGCAATCCTCGATTAAACCACTCATTTGCGCCCAAAAAGCCGCTCCAGATCAATTTTGGAAAGCTTTACCCAGGTCGGGCGGCCGTGATTGCATTGGCCGCTGTGCGGGGTGACTTCCATTTCGCGGAGCAGCGCGTTCATTTCGGTCACCGACAGCGCGCGGCCGGCGCGGACGCTGCCGTGGCAGGCCATCGTCGCGGCGACGTCGTCGAGCCGTTCCTTGAGCGAGAGCGCCTGGTCGAACGCGGCGAGCTCGTCGGCCAGGTCGCGGACGAGGCCGTGCACGTCGCCGGCACCGAGGAGCGCCGGCGTCGCGCGAACCAGCATGGCCGCCGGACCGAACCGCTCCAGGTCGAGACCGAAGCCGGCAAGCTCGGGCGCGCGCGCCTCCAGCCGGTCGCAACCGGGCTCGTCCAGCTCGACTACCTCGGGCAGCAGCAGCGCCTGGGCATGCACGCCGCCATTCGCCGCCGCTTTCTTCATCCGCTCCAGCACCAGCCGTTCGTGCGCGGCGTGCTGGTCGACCAGGATTAGCCCGTCCTCGGCCTCGGCGACGATATAGGTGTTGGCGACCTGCCCACGCGCGACGCCGAGGGGGAAGGCGCGGTGGTCGGGCGGCGGCGTGTCGGCGGCCTCGGCGCGGGCTTGCGGGGGCGCGGTGAAGAAGGCGTGATGATCGGAAACGCCATATCGAAGCCCCTCCCCTTCAGGGGAGGGGTTGGGGTGGGGCAGATAATTTCGAGTGCTGAAGCCGGAAACCGGCCCCACCCCCGTCCCCTCCCCTGAAGGGGAGGGGCTTGCCTGCCAGCCCGCCAGCACATCCACCGCCGCCGGTCGCGCGCTGGCGTGGCCGGCTTCGTCGAGCGCGCGGCGGAGGCCGCTGACGATCAGGCCGCGCACCAGCGCCGGATCGCGGAAGCGGACCTCCGTCTTGGCCGGATGGACGTTCACGTCGACCTGGTCGGCCGGCACGTCGAGGAACAGCGCCACGACCGGATGGCGGTCGCGCGCGAGCAGGTCGGCATAGGCGCCGCGCACCGCGCCGGCGAGCAGCCGGTCCTTCACCGGCCGGTTGTTGACGAACAGATATTGGTGATCGGCGACGCCGCGGCTGAAGGTCGGCAGGCCGGCGACGCCGCCGAGCCGCAGCCCCTCGCGCACCAGGTCGACGCCGACGCTGTTATCGGGCAGGTCGCGATCGGTCAGCGCGGCGACGCGGGCCGGCGCGCTGTCGCCCGGCGTCACGTTCAGCAGCTTGCGGCCGTCATGATCCAATGAAAAGCCGATCTCCGGCCGCGCCATCGCCAGCCGCTTCACCGCATCCAGGCACGCCGCATATTCGGCGCGCACCGAGCGCAGGAATTTGCGCCGTGCCGGCACCAGCTCGAACAGCCCTGCGACGCGCACCCGTGTTCCGGGCGGGAGCGCCGCGGGCCCCTCCCCTATCACTGCGCCATTGTCGACCGTCAGCGCCCAGCCGTCGGCCCCGCGCACGCGGCTTTCCAGCGTCAGCCGCGCGACGCTCGCGATCGACGGCAGCGCCTCGCCACGGAACCCCAGGGTGGTGACAGCCTCAATGGCCCCCTCCTCCCACAATGCTTCCGGCAGCTTCGACGTCGCGTGACGCTCCAGCGCCAGCCGCATCTCGTCTGGCGCCATGCCGCAGCCGTCGTCGGTCACCTCGATCAGCTCGATCCCGCCGCCCGCCAGCCGGACGGCGATTCGGATCGCTCCCGCATCGATCGCGTTCTCGACCAATTCCTTCAGCGCGCTGGCCGGTCTTTCGACCACTTCACCGGCGGCGATCCGATTGACGAGGTGCGAGGGCAGGCGTCGTATTGACATGGTGAATGCTCTAGCCCAAGCGGCCGCATCCCGCGACCCGGCGCTCACGAAAAATCAAGGCATCTGTGCTTTTACAAGAGCCGCTGGCGGGTATAGTGCCCCAGGGATTCTGTTTCAGAGCGGGACGAAAATGCTCTTTTCGCGTTTCTTCAAATTCATGTCGCACGACATGGCCATCGATCTCGGGACGGCGAACACCGTCGTCTATCTGCGCGGGCGCGGAATCGTCCTCAATGAGCCGTCGGTGGTCGCGATCGAGACCGTGAACGGCGTCAAGAAAGTGAAGGCTGTCGGCGACGACGCCAAGCTGATGATGGGCAAGACGCCGGGTTCGATCGAGGCGATCCGACCCTTACGCGACGGCGTCATCGCCGACATCGACGTCGCCGAGCAGATGATCAAGCATTTCATCCATAAGGTGCACGGGCAGCGCCGCTTCCCGCGCTGGCCGGAAATCGTGATCTGCGTGCCGTCGGGCTCCACCTCTGTCGAGCGTCGCGCGATTCGCGATGCCGCGTCCAATGCCGGCGCAAGCCAGGTCTGGCTGATCGAGGAGCCGATGGCGGCGGCGATCGGCGCCGACATGCCGGTCACCGAGCCGATCGGATCGATGGTCGTCGATATCGGCGGCGGCACCACCGAAGTCGCGGTGCTGAGCCTTCGCGGCCTTGCCTACACGACGTCGGTTCGGGTCGGCGGCGACAAGATGGACGAAGCGATCGCTTCCTATGTCCGCCGCAACCACAATCTGCTGATCGGCGAAGCGACCGCCGAACGGATCAAGAAGGACGTCGGCACTGCCAAGCCGCCCGCGGACGGGATCGGCAAGACGATCCAGATCAAGGGCCGCGACCTGGTCAACGGCGTCCCCAAGGAAATCGAGATCAACCAGGGCCAAATCGCCGAGGCCCTGTCGGAACCGGTCGGCACGATCATTGAGGGTGTCCGCATCGCGCTGGAGAACACCGCGCCGGAACTGGCCGCCGATATCGTCGACCAGGGCATCGTCATCACCGGCGGCGGCGCGCTGCTGGAAGGCATCGACGAAGTGCTGCGCGACGAGACCGGGCTACCCGTCACCGTCGCCGATGATCCGCTGACCTGTGTCGCCCTCGGCACCGGCCGCGCGCTCGAGGACCCGGTGTTCCGGGGCGTTCTGCTCACCGCCTGATCCGGGAGCGGCCAGATGGCGCGCCCTTCCAATCGCCGCCCCGGCTACTCGCGCCGGGCGCAATATGGCCTGTTCTTCGGCTATGTCGCGGCCGTTTCGGGCGCCGCGATCGCGCTGCTGCTGCTAATCCTGTCGGCGGTCGATCCGAACGGCTTCGGCGCGCTGAAAGGCGCGATCAGCGACGCGACGCTGCCGATCACGGCCGGCGGCCGCTGGGTGGTGCAGCGGTCGAGCGATGCCGGCGGCAGCATCGGCTCCTACATCAATGCCGCGGGACACGTGCGCCAGCTCCAGGCTGAGGCGAAGGAGAACCAGACCAAGCTGATCGAAGCGCGCGCGCTCGCCTTCGAAAATGCGCGGCTGAAGCGGCTGCTGGGCATCACGGAGCGCGGCACCAGGCCGGTCGCGGTCGCGCGGCTGGTCGGATCGACGGGATCCAGCATCCGCCGCTATGCGATCCTGAACGCCGGCTATCTGAATGGCGTGCGCAGCGGCATGCCGGTGCGCGGCCCCGGCGGACTGGTCGGCCGGATCGCCAGCGCCGGCGCGATCAGCGCGCGCGTGTCGCTGATCACCGACGGCGGCATGATTGTGCCGGTCCGCCGCGTGCCGGACGGGACGCCGGCGATCGCGACCGGGACCGGCGACGGACTGATCGACATCCGCGCGCTGGGGGCGGAGAACACGACTTTCAGGCGCGGCGACGTCTTCGTGACCTCGGGCGCGGGCGGCGTTTATCCGCCGAACGTTCCCGTCGCGATCATCAACCGGGTCACGCGGGAGAGTTTCTTCGCACGACCGGTCTCCGATCCGGCGGCGCTCGATTTCGCGATCGTCGAACCCGTCTACCAGCCGCAGGTCGAGGTGCAGCGGCGCATCCTGCCGCCACTGCCCGGGCAATGAGTCGCACCCTCACCTATCGCGGCTATCAGCCGGTGCTGAGCGCCAAGGCGCGCGCGGTGCCGATTGTCTCGACGATGATCGGATCGCTGCTGCCGGCTTTGGCGCCGATGATCGCGCAAGGTCCGGTGCTGCCGCCTTTCGGCCTGATGGTGCTGCTTGCCTGGCGGTTGCTGCGGCCAGGCTTCTGGGCGGTGTGGGCGCCCCTGCCGCTCGGGTTCTTCGATGACCTTGTCAGCGGGCAGCCGGTCGGCAGCGCGATGCTGTGCTGGACCTTGGCGTTCCTCGCCATCGAGGCGTCCGAACGGTCCGTGCTGTGGCGCGATTACGTCCAGGACTGGATGGTCGCCGCAGCGGCAATCGCCGGCTGTCTGGTCGGGGGGTATTTTTTAGCCCTGTTCGCCGGCGGCGCAGCACCTATCTTGGCAATCGTGCCCCAAATCATTGCATCCACGTTACTTTTTCCTGTCGTCGCACGCCTGTGCGCGCGGCTTGATGTCTGGCGCCTGCGGTGAAGCGGCCGAAGAAGATCGTCACCGAGGCGAGCCAGAGCTTCACCTTCACGCGCCGGGCGCTGCTGCTGGGCGGGTTGCAGGGCGGCGTCGGCGCCGTGCTCGCTGGTCGCCTTGCCTGGCTGTCGATCGCAGAGAACGAGCATTATGCGCTGCTGTCCGAAAGCAATCGCGTCAACCTGACACTGATCCCGCCGCGGCGCGGCTGGATCGTCGATCGCCAGGGCAAGCCGATCGCGATCAACCGCACCGATTTCCGGGTCGACCTGATCCCCGACCGCATTGTCGACAAGGACAAGCTGCTGGGCGACCTTCAGGCGCTGCTGCAGCTTCCCGAGGAGGAGATGCAGCGGATCCGCGACGATCTGGAGGAGGCGCAGGGGTTCAAGCCGGTCCAGGTCGCGGAGGATCTGGATTGGGAGAAATACGCCGCGGTCAGCGTGCGGCTGAACGACCTGCCCGGCGTGTCGCCGATGCGCGGCTATTCGCGCTTCTATCCGGACGGTGCCGCGGTCGGGCATTTGGTCGGCTATGTCGGCGCGGCATCCGCCAAGGATTATGAGGAAAGCAAGGACCCGCTGCTGATCACGCCGGGCTTCAAGGTCGGCAAGGACGGGCTTGAAAAGGTGATGGAACCGACGCTGCGCGGCACGCCCGGCGCCAAGCGCGTCGAGGTCACGGCGCGGGGCAAGCTGGTCAAGGAACTGACGACGCGCAGCGACGTGCCGGGCCACACGCTGAAGCTTTCCATCGATGCGGGCTTGCAGACCTATGCGGCGCGGCGGCTCGGGACCAACTCGGGCTCGGTGGTCGTCATCGATCTCGCAACCGGCGGCCTGCTCGCGTTCGTGTCGATGCCCTCCTATGACCCGAACAGCTTTTCCGACGGCATCGGCCGCGACGAATGGAAGATGCTGTCGGAAGACGATCACATCCCGCTGATGAACAAGGCCGTGTTGGGCCTTTATCCACCGGGATCCACCGTCAAGCCGATGAACGCGCTGGCTCTGCTGGAAGCCGGCGTCGATCCGCGCGACCGGGTCGTCTGCGCCGGCGCGCTGCGTGTCGGCAATGGCCTGTTCCACTGCCATAAAAAGCGCGGCCATGGCCCGCTGGATATGAAAAATGCGGTGATGCAGAGCTGCGACATCTATTTCTACGAGATGTCGCGGCGGCTGGGTTACGATCGCATCGCGCCGGTCGCAAAGGCGATGGGCCTCGGCCAGAAATTCGATCTGCCGCTCGTCTCGCAACGCTACGGCACGGTCCCCGACAGCGCGTGGAAGCTGAAGAAATATCATCAGCCCTGGACGATTCCGGACTCGCTGAACGCCTCGATCGGCCAGGGCTATGTGCTCGCCAACCCGCTGCAGATGGCGGTGATGGCGTCGCGCCTTGCCTCGGGACGGGAAATCAAGCCGTCGATGTTCTTCGGTCACGACAAGCCGGCCGCGCCGCTGCCGTACAGCGCGGAGCATTTCGCGATCGTCCGTGACGCGATGTACGGCGTCGTCAACGAAGGCGGAACCGGCGGCGCAGCGCGGATGCAGGTGCCGGGCGTCGCGCTTGCCGCAAAGACCGGCACCGCGCAGGTGCGGCGGATCACGATGGCCGAGCGTGCGGGCGGCGTCCTCAGCAACGCCTCGCTGCCGTTCCGGATGCGGGACCACGCCCATTTCATCTGCTTCGCGCCGGCCGATAACCCGCGATATGCAGCATCGGTCGTTCTCGAACATGGCGGCCATACGGTTCGCAATCTCGACTCGCCGATGACCGGTCGCGACATCATGACCTATTTGTTCGATCCGGATCGCGCGATGAAGAGCCTGGCCGAGGTTGAGCCGACGTGGGGCGGCGACATCGCCACGCGGATGGCGGCGAAGGCGGAGGCATGGAAGCTCGCCAAGGCCGGTGCTACGCCGCTGCCGACCTCCACGCCCACGCCGGCCGATCCCGGCGCCAATGTCGCGGCGGCAGTCGATTGAAGCAGACCGGGATCATTCCCGCGCCGTTGGCAGCGCTGCCCTGGAGCATGCTGCTGCTCGTGATCGCGATCACCGGCTTTGGTCTGGTGGTGCTCTATTCGGCGGCCGGCGGCAGTCTGAGCCCTTGGGCGCTCGGCCAGGGGATGCGCTTCCTGATGTTCCTAGGGATGGCCGTGGTCTTGTCGCGCGTCCCGGAGCGCATGTGGCAGACGATCGCCTTTCCGGTTTACGGTATCCTGGTGCTGGCGCTGATCGGCGTGGAAGCGATCGGCGGGATCAGTGGCGGCAGCCAGCGCTGGCTCGACCTGGGCATCATCCGGCTTCAGCCGTCGGAGCTGATGAAACCGGGCATCGTGCTTGCCGTCGCCCGCTTCTACGGGATGCTGCCCGCCGGGCAGCTGCGGACGATTAACGCGATCTGGCCGGCAGCGATCCTGATCGGCGTGCCCGCGGCCCTCGTCATGCTGCAGCCCGACCTCGGCACCGCGATGATGATCACATTCGGTGGGCTGACGGTCACGTTCCTGGCGGGGCTGCCGCTCCGCCTCTATGTCGGCTCGACCCTCGCGGGAGCGGCGGCGGCGCCGATCGCGTTCGGCATGATGCACGAATATCAGCGCAACCGCGTGCTGATCTTTCTGAACCCGGAGAGCGATCCGCTCGGCAAGGGCTATCACATCAGCCAGTCGAAGATCGCAATCGGATCGGGGGGACTGTTCGGCAAGGGCTTCCTGCAGGGGACGCAGAGCCGGCTCGATTATCTGCCCGAGCGCCACACTGACTTCGTGTTCGCGACGATGGCCGAGGAATGGGGCATGGTCGGCGGCCTGTTCCTGATCTTCGCCTTTTTCCTGCTGATCCGCTGGGGCATGCAGGTTGCGCACAACGCCCGCTCCAAATTCGCGCGCCTGACCGCTGCAGGGCTGGCGACGACCATCTTCTTCTACGTCGCGATCAATCTGATGATGGTGATGGGGCTGGCGCCGGTGGTCGGCATTCCGCTGCCGCTGGTCAGCTATGGCGGATCGGCGGTCATGACGGTGATGATCTGCATCGGCATCCTGATGTCGATCGACCGCGATTCCCGACGCGGACGACGCATGGCCTAGGCCCGGCGGCCGCCGCCCGACTTCAGCACGCCGCGGCGGAACAGGCGAGCGGCAATCGTCACGGTGATCCCGAGCCACAGCAGCTGCCAGGCAAGCGCCACGACGTGCTGCCAGGCAGGCACGCCGGTCGCCGCGCGGCCGGCCATCGCGAACGGAGAGCTGAACGGGAACACCGCGGCAATGACGCCGACCGTCGAGTCCGGCGCGCTCGCCCCCGCGCTCGCCAGCGCGAACATGGAGACCTGGAAGATGGTCACCGGCAAGGACATCATCTGGATTTCGCGCATTGTCCCCGCCTGCGCGCCGACGCCGAGGAACACGGCGCCGAGCAGCAGGAAACAGAGCATGAAATAGCAGAGGAACAGCACAGCGAAGCTGGCGAGGCCGGTCGCCGGCGCGATCGCCTCGAAACTGAGGCCGCCGAGATGAAGCGCCGCGGCGGTCCCCGCAATGCCGCCCCAGAAGGCGGAAAACAGCAGCGCGACGCCCAGCATGCCGATCAGCTTGCCGAGAAAGACCGCCTCCAGCGGCACGGCGGCGGCGAGGATTTCGATCACCTTGTTGTTGCGTTCCTCCGCCAGCATGCCGATCGCCTGGCTGGCGAGCAGCAACGACAAGAAGAAGAGCAAGAACACTGCCCCGAAGGCGGTCGCATTCCGTGCGTGCGCGCCGCCCTCCGGCCGCGCAATCGACAGGGCCTTGATGGCCGGCTGCGTTCCCGATGCCGCTGCCCCGAGCAGCGCGAGGTAATCGCCATCCCGAGCGCCCCTCTCGGTATGCAGCACGCGCCCGTCGAACAGGACGGCCGATACGCCGTCACGGCTCAACAGATCGCGCGCCTGCCGTGCCGCATCCCGCTCCCGCGCCTCGAACGAAACTTGCGGCGGCGCCGGATCGCCACCGACAATCCCCCGGAGCCGCTGCTCTGCTTTGCGAAGCCTCGGAAGCTCGTCTGGCCCGGTGAGGACCACGGCACGTTCTCGGCCATCCTCCACGACGTGCATGGCGCCGAGGCTTCCGATCGTCGCGACCGACAGCATGAACAGGGGCGCGAGCAGGAAGATCAGAAAGGTTGGCGTCAGCACGATCGCGCCGAAATCCCGGCGCGCGATGACGAGCGCCTGGGCAAGAAAGCGCCTCATGCCGCGGCCTCCCCTTCCCGCACGAGCTTCACGAATATCTCGTGCAGGCCGGGTCGCTCGATCGACAGTCCGGCGACGCCGTGGCCTGACTCGATCAGCCGGGCCAGCACCGGCTCGATCCCTTCGGCCGGCACTTCGAAATCGAAGCCGTCGCGAACGGGCGAGGCATCCGGGGGCAGAAAGGTGGCCGTGTCACCGTTCCCCGAGCGCGGCACGAGATGCGCGCGCATCGGCAGCAGCGCGCGGGCTTCGTCGACCGTGCCTTCGAAACGGCGCTTGCCGCCGGCGATGATCGCGATCCGCTCGCAGAGGCGCTGGGCGTGCGCCATCACGTGCGTGGAGAACAGGATCGTCGCGCCGCGATCGCGCTCCGCAAGAATCAACTGCTCGAGCTTTTCCTGATTGACCGGGTCGAGCCCGGAAAACGGTTCGTCGAGCACCAGCAGCTCAGGCCGGTGCACCATCGATCCGAGCAGTTGCACAAGCTGGGCCATGCCCTTGGAGAGCGCCCGAATCTTCTCGCCCGCCGCGTGCCCCAGGCCCGCGGCCTCGAGCATTTCGACGCCGCGCCGCCGTCCCTCGGCCCAATCCAGGCCGCGGAGCGCGCCCATGAAGGCAATCGCCTCGCGCGCCTTCATCGAAGGATAGAGGCCGCGTTCCTCGGGAAGGTAGCCGATGCGGTCGCTGACCTCGCGCGGCCTCGATGCGCCGAGCACGATCCGCTCGCCGGCATCGGGATCGATGATGCCGAGCAGCATGCGGAGCGTCGTCGTCTTGCCGGCGCCATTGGGCCCGAGCACGCCATAGATGCAGCCGCGCGGCACAGCGAGATCGACGCCCGCGACCGCCAGCTTGCGCCCAAATCGCTTCTCCAGGCCGGTCGCGGTCAGGACGAAATCGGATTGCACGCGCACCCAAGGCCCCGAACCGGCTCTGGCGTCAAGAGACGGGTGAAGCCAAAGAAGGTTCATGAATCTTCAAATTCGAACCGCCAGTCCGCCCGATATCCCGGCGCTGCTCGACCTCGTCCACAGCGCCTACCGCGGCGATCGGGCCCGCAGCGGCTGGACGCACGAAGCCGATCTGCTGGACGGGCAGCGCACCGATGCGGCTGCGCTCACGGCCGCTCTCAACGATCCGAAGCAGCAGATTATGCTGGCCTTGGACGGAACGGCGCTAGCAGGATGCGTGCAGATTTCCGATCAGGGTGGTGGCAAGGCCTATCTCGGCCTGCTCTCGATCGCGCCCGAGCGGCAGGCGCAGGGGCTGGGTCGCGTGTTGATCGCCGCGGCGGAAGAAGAGGCAAAGCGCGCGTTCGGCGCCACCGTGATGGAAATGACCGTGATTCGCCAACGGGAGGAGCTGGTCGCCTATTATGAGCGGCGCGGCTATGCCCGCACCGGCGAGGAGCGCCCCTTCCCGCTCGATGATCCGCGCTTCGGCGTTCCCAAACGGCGCGACCTGAGCTTCGTGGTCCTCGCCAGGCCACTTTAGGCGACCCGTAGACCCAGCTGATGAGCGGTCTGGAAATACGCCGCGAGCGCGTCCCCGGCATCGTCGGACAATTCGATGAAGATGCGCCGGCCGTCCTCGGGATCGGCGCGGCGGACGAACAGGCCGTGATCGGTCAGCGTGCGGATCCAGCGTAGCGCCGTCGTCGCAGGCACGGCAGCGGCGATGCAGAGGCTCGAAACGGCAACCCGGCTCTGCTCCAGCCGCGCGGCCATCAGGTCGAGCAGCATGTCCCAGGCCGGATCGGCGAACAGGTCGCGCGGAAAGAACTGATCCCGCAGCCGCCGGATGCGGATCAGGCTGCGAACCATGTTGGCATCGACCTTGGCTTCGCCCTCGATCTCGGGAAAGTCGCGGTGCGGCGCGTAGGAGATGGACCGGGCAGAGCTGGACAGCTCGGCGAGCGCGCCGGCGATCCGCGCGACTTCCTCGCTCAGCCGCCGCAGCCGCTCAGCCTCCGCCTCGATGCCGTGATCGTGAAGCCTGTGCCTGCGCTGGGCGAGCATCAGGCCCAATGCCGCGGTGCGCTCCTCGATGCCTGCGTCGCAGAGCAGATCGATCCTGGACTCATCGAGCCGCGCGGTCACCGCGTCGATCAGCGATGATGGAATCGAGATCACGGCGGAGGTCGTGCCCTCGCTCACGGCATGATTGGCCCAATCGATTAGCCTCTCTCGCGTGAGCTCATCCGTGCCGTCGAGCTCGATCAGCACTGAATCGACGCCCACCTGCCGGCTGAGCCGTTCCAATGCGCCGGCGGTCGGCTCGGCGCCCACGATCCGCGCACCGACGCTGCGGGCCGCTTCAAGGGCCGCTGCCCGGTCCTGCTCACGATCGGCGAAGATCAGTACGGAAGGTTCGTCCCCCCAGCCCCCAGCTGCGCTCGCCACCCTGTTCACCTTATGCCCCTGTGGGCCGATACATGCCTTCAAAATGGGGCGAAGTCAGCCACCCGCGACTCCATTTTGGAGCGTTCCGCAGCGGAGGCCGGCTCCGTCGCAGAACTTGATCCGGAATGGAGCGATCAGCCAAGCGACTTGACGATTTCCTCGACCATCTTCTTGGCATCGGCGAGCAGCATCATCGTATTATCGCGGTAAAACAGCTCGTTATCGACGCCGGCATAGCCGACGCCGCCCATCGACCGCTTCACGAACAGCACCGTTTTGGCCTTTTCGACGTCGAGCACCGGCATGCCGTAGATTGGCGAACTCTTGTCGGTCTTGGCGGCCGGATTGGTCACGTCGTTGGCGCCGATCACGAACGCGACATCGGCCTGCGCGAACTCGGAGTTGATGTCCTCCAGCTCGAACACTTCGTCATAAGGCACGTTCGCTTCGGCGAGCAGCACGTTCATGTGCCCGGGCATGCGGCCCGCGACCGGATGGATCGCGTATTTGACGGTGACGCCCTTCTCTTTCAGCTTGTCGGCCATCTCGCGGAGCACGTGCTGCGCCTGCGCGACGGCCATGCCGTAGCCGGGGACGATGATGACCAGCTCGGCCTGCTCCATCAGGAACGCCGCGTCCTCGGCGGAGCCGCGCTTCCAGGGCCGGTCGATCGCCGCCGCGCCGCCGCTCGTGTCCGCAACCGCGCCGAAACCGCCGGCGATCACGCTGATGAAGCTGCGGTTCATCGCGCGACACATGATGTAGGAAAGGATCGCGCCCGAGCTGCCGACCAGCGCGCCGGTGATGATCATCGCGGTGTTGCCGAGCGTGAAGCCCATCGCCGCCGCCGCCCAGCCCGAATAGCTGTTCAGCATGGAGACCACGACCGGCATGTCCGCGCCGCCGATCGGGATGATCAGCAGGAAGCCGATCAGGAAGCTGAGCGCGGTGACGGTCCAGAACACCCAGCCGGCCTGATCGGTCGTGAAATAGGCGATCAGGCCGATGATCGCGGCCAGCGTGCCGAGATTGATGACATGGCGGCCGGGCAGCATGATCGGCGCCCCGGACATATTGCCGTTGAGCTTCAGGAACGCGATCACCGATCCCGAGAAGGTGATCGCGCCGATTGCGACGCCGAGCCCCATTTCGATCCGGCTGACCGGGAAAATGCTGACGATGTTCGGCCCGGCGATCGGAGTGATGACGTTCGCGATATGAAACGCCTGCGGGTTCAGGAACGCCGCCGCCGCGACCAGCACCGCGGCCATGCCGACCAGCGAGTGAAAGGCGGCGACCAATTGCGGCATCGCTGTCATCGCGATGCGGCGAGCGGTGACAAGACCGATGGTGCCGCCGATCACGATCGCGACGGCGATTTCCGGCAGGCTCGCCAGCTCGTGCGTGAACAGGGTGGTGCCGACCGCCAGCGCCATGCCGGCCATGCCCAACCGATTGCCGCGCCGCGACGAAGCCGGGCTCGAAAGTCCGCGCAACGCGAGGATGAAGCACACGCCCGCAACCAGATAGGCGAGCGCGACCCAGGGATTGACCGGTGCGATCTCGTGCATCGTCTAATGCCCCCCGGCCCGCACTAGCGGTCCTTCTTCTTGTACATGGCAAGCATCCGCGCCGTGACCGCGAAACCGCCGAAGATGTTGACGCTGGCGAGCGCCACCGCGACCAGCCCCAGCCATTTCGCCGCCGACCCGCCCAAGGCCGCCGCCGCCGCGATCAGCGCGCCGACGATGATCACCGACGAAATCGCATTCGTCACCGCCATCAACGGCGTGTGCAACGCCGGCGTCACCGACCAGACGACGTAGTAACCGACGAACACCGCGAGGACGAAGATGGAAAGGATGGAGATGAAGGTCATCGATACGCTCCGACCAGATCCTCCCCTAGAAGGGGAGGGGGACCGCGCCGCGCAGCGGCGTGGTGGAGGGGTGTCCCGGCCCGGGCGTTTTGCACAATCGCCAGAACCACACCCTCGAGATTGTTCAGCACCTCGCGTGCGGGAATGCGGAGTACCTTGATACGTCGCCGCGCAAACCACGCGTCTCGGCGGGCGTCGCGCTCCGCCACCTCAATGCTGTCGTGCGCCTGCCCGTCTACTTCGACAACCAGCCGCGCCGAGTGGCAGAAGAAATCGGTGACTCTCCGGGAAGCCGGCTGCTGGCGACGGAATTTCAGGCCGGCCGGGCGCTTCCGCAGCTCGGCCCAGAGAAGCACCTCAGGCAGCGACATTTCGCGCCGCAGCTTTCGGGCAATCTCCACCGTTTCCCGCGATCCCTGCAGCATCAAATCCTCCCCTTCGAGGGGAGGTGGCGCGCGCAGCGCGACGGAGGGGTGTCAGGGGTGGCGGATAAAACTCGGACTGGGACACC
>NZ_BBWU01000022.1 GCF_000974765.1 Sphingomonas changbaiensis NBRC 104936
TGTTGAGCCCCGCTCCCCGCCAGGCCTCCAACGAAGGCGTGATCGCGGCGATCGTGCCGGCGCTGGGCGATGCGCTGATCGAGGCCGTCGAGCGCGTCTATGAGGTGACGTTCACGGTCGAGCGCGCGGCGATTGTCGACGTGCTCCGCACGCTGCGCGACCAGTTCGATTACCAGCAGCTGATGGACATCGCCGGCGTCGATTACCCGGCGCGGTCCGAGCGGTTCGAAGTGGTCTATCACCTGCTGTCGCTGACCAAGAACCATCGCATCCGCGTCAAGATCTCGACCGACGAGGACACGCCCGTGCCGAGCGTCACCGGGCTGTGGCCGGTCGCGGGCTGGCCCGAGCGCGAAGTCTACGACATGTACGGCGTGCTGTTCGACGGCAACCAGGACCTTCGGCGCATCCTGACGGACTATGGCTTCAAGGGGCATCCGCAGCGCAAGGACTTCCCGCTGACCGGCTATGTCCAGATGCGCTATTCGGAAGAGCAGAAGCGCGTGATCTACGAGCCGGTGACGCTCGACCAGGATTTCCGCGGCTTCGACTTCACCTCGCCCTGGGAAGGCGCGGATTACGTGCTGCCGGGCGACGAAAAGGCCTCGCCCGAAGCCAAGGGCGCGCCGACGCCGCTCACCGCCGACCAGATCGCGAAGGCGGGGACGGTGACCGTGACGGCAAAGCCGCCGCTCGAACAGGCCAAGACCACCGAGACGCCGGGCCAGACCGGCGCCGGCCAGGCGCATCCGGGCAACCAGCCGGGCGAGAAGCCGGTGCAGGCCGACGGCAAGCCGGCCGAACCGCCCGCCGAGGCGAACAAGCCCGAGACCGGCGAGCCCAAGCCGGCCCGGACCACGAAGAAGAAGGAGGGGAAGAATGGGTAATCTCTCCCCCGTTGCTCCTGCGAACGCGGGAATCCCGCTTCTTCGCGTCTTCGCGTCTTCGCGTGAGACAAAGAAAAACTGGGGTTCGCGCGAAGCCGCGAAGACGCGAAGGAAGAAAGATCAAGTGAACTGGGCCCCGGCTTTCGCCGGGGTGACGACGGTGCTTTATGTCTGACGCCCTCGACCTGATCAACGCGCGCGAGCCTGCGCAGCCGGAAACGCCCGGCGACGTCGACATCCAGAATTACACGATCAATTTCGGCCCGCAGCATCCGGCGGCGCACGGCGTGCTGCGCATGGTGCTGGAGCTGGACGGCGAGATCGTCGAGCGCGTCGATCCGCATGTGGGGCTCCTCCACCGCGGCACCGAAAAGCTGATCGAGAACAAGACCTATCTGCAGGCGCTGCCCTATTTCGACCGGCTCGATTACGCATCGCCGATGAGCCAGGAGCACTCCTACGTGCTCGCGGTCGAAAAGCTGCTCGATCTCGAAGTGCCGCTTCGGGCCCAATATCTCCGCGTGCTGTTCGCCGAGCTGACGCGGATCATGAACCACACGCTGAACCTTGGCAGCCACATCATGGACGTCGGCGCGATGACGCCGAACCTGTGGCTGTTCGAGCTGCGCGAAGACCTGATGCAATTCTACGAGCGGGTCTCCGGCGCGCGGATGCACGCGGCCTGGTTCCGGCCGGGCGGCGTCCACCAGGATGCCCCGGTGGCGCTGCTGGACGGCATCGGCACCTGGGTCGAGACGCGGCTGCCGCGGCTGTTCGAGGACGCGATCTCGCTCGTGGCCGACAACCGCATCTTCAAGCAGCGCAACGTCGATATCGCGACCGTGTCGAAGGAAGACGCGATCCGCTGGGGCTTTTCCGGCCCGATGATCCGCGGCGCGGGCATCCCGTGGGATTTGCGCAAGGCGCAGCCCTATGACGTCTATGACCGGATGGAGTTCGACGTGCCGGTCGGCACGCGCGGCGACTGCTATGACCGGTTCATGGTGCGCGTTGAGGAAGTCCGCCAGTCCGCGCGGATCATCAGGCAGTGCCTGAATGAGATGCCGGCCGGGCCGATCGCCAGCCTCGACCGCAAGGTGGTGCCGCCCAAGCGCGGCGAGATGAAGCGATCGATGGAAGCGCTGATCCACCACTTCAAGCTGTACACCGAAGGCTTCCATGTGCCGGCGGGCGAAGTCTATGTCGCGACCGAAAGCCCCAAGGGGGAGTTCGGCGTGTACCTGGTCTCCGACGGCACCAACAAGCCGTGGCGCTGCAAGATCCGCCCGACCGCGTTCAGCCACCTCCAGGCGATGGACTTTATGACCAAGGGCCACATGCTTGCCGACGTGACCGCGATCCTGGGCGCGATCGATATTGTTTTTGGTGAATGTGACCGCTGATGGCTGACGCAGTTCAAATTCCCGATGAGGCCGAGACGCGCGCGCGCTGGGGCCAGTTCGCGTGGACGGCGGAGAACGCCGACGCGGCGAAGGAGATCATCGGCCGCTATCCGCCGGGGCGGCAGATGTCGGCGGTGATGCCGCTGCTCGATCTCGCTCAGCGCCAGGTGGGCGTCGAGACGAACACGCAAGGGTGGCTGCCGATTCCGGTGATCGAGTTTGTCGCCCGCGCGCTCGATATGCCGTTCATCCGGGCCTATGAAGTCGCGACCTTCTACACCATGTACAATCTGGCGCCGGTCGGCCGTTATCACGTGCAGGTGTGCGGGACGACGCCGTGCCAGCTCCGCGGCTCCGACGACGTGTTCCGAGCCTGCCATGATCGTGGGCTGAAGAAGGGCACGGTCACGGCTGACGGGCTGTTCACGCTGTCGGAAGTCGAATGCCTGGGCGTCTGCGCGAACGCGCCGATGGTGCAGGTCAACGACGATAATTACGAAGACCTCGACTACGACCGCACGCTCGCGGTGATCGACGCGCTGGCGAAGGGCGAGACGCCGGAGCCCGGCTCCACGATCGGCCGCCGCGCGAGCGTGCCCGAGGGCGGGCCGACCACGCTCCAGGCGATGGTCGACGAAAACCACGATTACCGCGGGGAATGGGCATGAGCGCGGTGCTTAGTCTTCAAATCCTCCCCGTTTACGGGGAGGGGGACCGCGAAGCGGTGGAGGGGGGCGTCCGCCCATGCTCTGCCCGGCGGATGCCCCCCTCCGTCAGCCGCGCTGCGGCTGCCACCTCCCCACGAGTGGGGAGGAGCTAAGATGCTCGCTGACAAGGACCGCATCTTCACCAACCTGTACGGCTATCAGTCGTGGCACATCGATGCCGCGATGGCGCGCGGGGATTGGGACGACACCAAGGCGCTGATGGCGCGCGGGCAGGACGCGATCATCGACGACGTGAAGGCCTCGGGCCTGCGCGGGCGCGGCGGCGCGGGCTTCCCGACGGGCATGAAGTGGAGCTTCATGCCCAAGGAGCCGAAGCCGGGGAAGCCGAACTTCCTCGTCATCAACGCGGATGAATCCGAGCCCGGCTCATGCAAGGACCGCGAGATCATCCGCCACGATCCGCACAAGCTGATCGAAGGCGCGCTGATCGCCGGCTTCGCGATGCGCGCGCGGGCGGCGTACATCTACATTCGCGGCGAATATATCCGCGAGGCGCAGGTGCTGTTCGCGGCAGTGCGCGAGGCCTACGACAAGGGCTTCCTGGGCAAGAATGCCTGCGGTTCGGGCTACGACTTCGACGTGTTCGTCCACCGCGGCGCCGGTGCCTATATCTGCGGCGAAGAGACGGCGATGCTGGAGAGCCTGGAAGGGCATAAGGGCCAGCCGCGCCTGAAGCCGCCGTTCCCGGCCGGCGCGGGCCTTTATGGCTGCCCGACGACCGTCAACAATGTCGAATCGATCGCAGTGGTGCCGACGATCCTGCGGCGCGGGCCGGCCTGGTTCGCCAGCATCGGCCGGCCGAAGAACGAAGGCACCAAGCTGTTCCAGATCAGCGGCCATGTGAACAAGCCGTGCGTGGTCGAGGAAGCGATGAGCATCCCGTTCCGCGAGCTGATCGACAAGCATTGCGGCGGCATCCGTGGCGGCTGGGACAATCTGCTGGCGGTGATCCCCGGCGGCTCGTCGGTACCGCTGGTGCCGGCTGCGCAGATCATCGACTGCCCGATGGACTTCGACGCCCTGAAGGATCTGAAATCCGGCCTCGGCACCGCCGCCGTGATCGTGATGGACAAGTCCACCGACGTGGTCCGCGCGATTTCCCGCCTCAGCTATTTCTACAAGCACGAAAGCTGCGGCCAGTGCACGCCGTGCCGTGAAGGCACCGGCTGGATGTGGCGCGTGATGGAGCGGCTACGCACCGGAGAGGCGGAGATCGAGGAAATCGACACGCTGGAGGAAGTCACCAAGCAGGTCGAGGGCCACACCATCTGCGCGCTGGGCGACGCCGCCGCCTGGCCGATCCAGGGCCTTATCAGGCACTTCCGCCCGGAGCTGGAACGCCGTATCGTCGAGCGGCGGGGTGAGCTGAGCTTCGCGCAAGCAGCGGAGTAGGGAATGCGAACGGGGGGAATGAAACTGCGGCTCCTCGCCGGAGCCGTTGCCGTGGCCGCTGTCTGCGCTCCGGCGGCGGCACAGCCTGCCGTCGAAGCTCAGACCGGATCGCACATTCTCATCCCGAGACGCGCGCGCATTCCTGAAAATACGGCATCGGACACGATCAGGATCAGTCGACAGGTCATGTCCGAGTTCGCTCGATGCGTGGTCGATCGCGAACCGAAAGCCGTCGCTCGCGCCGTGACGGCATCGTCGCAGCGCGATTTCGACAAGGCCGTTGGCGCGCTCTCCACAGACGAATGCCTGGACAGCGGGATGATGCGCTTCAAAACCGATGCGATGCGCGGACCTCTGTTCGTAGAACTCTATCGCCGGCGCGCGGATGCCCAAGCGCACCAGAAGCACTGGGGCCCCGTCGCTCCGAAAATAAGCCTGGATGTGGCGCAGACCCAAGACTCCATAGATGGCGAGCATTTGCCGTGGCTATCGTTTGGCCAATGCGTCGTCTCGATCGACAGTGGCGCGGCGCGGGCGATCGTGCTCGCTCCGACCGGCAGCGATTTACAGGACGCCGCCTTTGCAAAGGCCGGAGCCGCCTTCAACGCGTGCGTATCGCAAGGAACGACGATCCGCATGGGCAAGCAGGCCATCGAAGCAGTGCTTGCCGAGGTTCTTTACCGGGGCGTCGAGCCACTCGCCGTCGCAACTTCGACGTCAACGAGCGAAGCGAAATAGACGCTTAGCCTCACATTGGCAGCATCGTGATTGAAGGCCCGCCGGTCTGCCCGTGCTCCAGGCAAACAAGGTGGGCGGCGACGCACCGACTTCCTCTTTTCAAGCGCAGGCGAGGCGCGCATGATGCGGCGCATCGGGCGCCGGGCGCGCCGCGTGAGGAGGGTGATATGGGGAAGCTTCTGACCGCAGCCATCGCGATCTCCGCCGCCGCGTTTGCGACGCCGGCGCTCGCTGACAGTGCGAGCCCGGGTGCAATCGGGGAGCAGATCGGCAAGTGCATCGTCAAGGCCGATCGCGGTGCCGCGATCTCGATGCTGAAAGCGCTGCCGCTGAGCGGGGAGCAGGTCGACTGGTCGGCGGTCTCGCTTGGCAGCGCGGCGAGCTGCCGGACGGCGGCCAACTCCGGCGTCACCGTCAGCGCGCTTCGCGGCGGCATCGCTGAGGAGCTCTTCAAGCGCGATTTCGTCGAATATGGCGTGCAGCCGCAGCGCGCGATCGTCGATCTCGCCAAATTCGACCTGCCGGTCGAAAAGGACACGATGGGGGCCGAGGATCCGGCCAAGACCCTGTTCCTGACCGCCGATTGCGTCGCGCGCAGCAATCCCAACGACACCGAGCGGCTGATCAAGGCCGAGGCCGGGTCGGGCCAGGAGATGAAGGTGTTCGAGCTGCTCGGCCCATGGCTTTCGGCCTGCCAGGGCGCGAACAGGGTGGCGTATGGACGCACCGAGCTGCGCAGCGCGATCGTGCAGGCGGCCTATCACGTGTCCCAGCGTTATTGGTCCGGCGACATGACCTATGCGGGGCCGGCGTTCCGGCCCGAGGGGATTCGGTAGAGAGCTTCAGCCGTTCGTTTCGAGCTTGTCGAGAAACGGCTTCTCGACTGCGCTCGAAGCGAACGGATTTGATTGGCTGAATTAAGCGCCGCATCCCTTGCGTCGCGCCCCTCCCGGCGTCTAGAGGCTCGCCCCGGAGCCTAGTTTCGTATGCCTAAACTCACCGTCGACGGGATCGAGGTCGAAGTCCCCCAGGGCGCGACCGTCCTTCAGGCCTGCGAGGCCGCAGGCAAGGAGATTCCCCGCTTCTGCTATCACGAGCGCCTGGCGATCGCCGGCAATTGCCGCATGTGCCTGGTCGAAGTGAAGCCGGGGCCGCCCAAGCCCCAGGCCAGCTGCGCGCTGCCCGCCGCCGACAATCAGGAGGTCCGCACCGACAGCCTGATGGTCAAGAAGGCGCGCGAAGGCGTGATGGAGTTCCTGCTGATCAACCACCCGCTCGATTGCCCGATCTGCGATCAGGGCGGCGAGTGCGACCTGCAGGACCAGGCGATGGCCTATGGTCGCGGCTGGAGCCGGTTCGACGAGAACAAGCGCGCCGTCACCGACAAATATATGGGCCCGATCATCAAGACCTCGATGAATCGGTGCATCCAGTGCACGCGCTGCGTGCGCTTTGCCGAGCAGGTCGCCGGCGTCGAGGAAATCGGCGCGATCGGCCGCGGCGAGAACATGCAGATCACGACGTACCTGGAAAAGACGCTGACCAGCGAGCTGTCCGGAAACGTCGCCGATCTCTGCCCGGTCGGCGCGCTGCTGCAGAAGCCCTACAGCTTCGAGGCGCGGCCGTGGGAGCTGAAGAAGACGCCCTCGATCGATGTGCATGATGCGGTGGGCAGCAACGTCCGCCTCGACAGCCGCGGGCGGCAGGTGATGCGCGTGCTGCCGCGGATCAACGAGGACGTGAACGAGGAGTGGCTGTCGGACAAATCGCGCCACGCGATCGACGGCATGGTCCGCCGGCGTCTCGACCGCGTGTTCGTGCGGCGTGGCGGCAGGCTGCAGCCGGCGAGCTGGGAAGAGGCGTTCGCCGAAATCGCGAACCACGCCGATGGGCCGATGGCGGCGATCGCGGGCGACCTGGTTGATTGCGAGACGATGTATGCGGCGAAGGCGCTGCTGCGGTCGTTCGGATCGGAGCTGCTGGAAGGCCGGCAGACCGGCATGGACTATGACTGCTCCAGCCTCGCCGCGATCAATTTCAACACGACGATCGCCGGGATCGAGGATGCGGACGCGATCCTGCTGGTCGGCACAAACGTCCGGCTGGAAGCGCCTTTGGTCAACACGCGCATCCGCAAGGCGGTGCGGCGCGGCGCGAAGGTGTTCGCGATCGGGCCCGAAGTCGATCTGACCTACAAGGTCGAATGGCTCGGGAACGATCTGGGCCTGCTCGGCAAGCTGCCGCAGGCCGCGGCGGATGCGTTCGGCGCGGCGGAGCGGCCGGCGGTGATCGTCGGCGGCGGCGCGCTGAAGGCGGGCGCGCTCGGCGCCGCGCTGGCGCTGGTCAAATCGCTGAATCTCGTGCGTGAGGGGTGGAACGGCTTCAACGTGCTGCATATGGCGGCGAGCCGGATGGGCGGGGTGATGCTCGGCTATGCGCAGAAAGGCGGCATCGCCGACATTCTGGCAGCCAACCCGAAGCTGACCTTCTTCCTGGGCGCCGATGAGGTCGATTTTTCCAAATTCGCGGACAGCTTCAAGGTCTATGTCGGCCATCATGGCGACAAGGGCGCGCACCACGCCGACGTGATCCTGCCGGCGGCGTCCTATGTGGAAAAGAGCGGCACGTTCGTGAACCTGGAAGGCCGGGTGCAGGTCGCGCAGGCGGCCGTGTTCGCGCCGGGCGAGGCGCGCGAGGACTGGAAGATTTTTCGTGCGCTCTCGGACGTTCTGGGCAAGGCGCTGCCGTTCGACACGCTCGAACAGCTGCGCGCCGCTATGATCGCCGAAGTCCCGGCGCTGGGCCTGGACGGCGCAATCGCGCCGTTCGAATGGACGCTGCCGAAGCTCCCGGCCAAGGCCTCGGGTCCGGTCGGCTATCCGATCAGCGACTTCTACCTGACCAACGCGATCTGCCGCGCAAGCCCCACGATGCAGCGCTGCTCCGCCGAGATCACCCACGGCCAGGAATTCGCGGAGGCGGCGGAGTGAGCTCGGCGTTTCAACCCACTCGGTTTGCCCTGAGCTTGTCGAAGGGCTCCCTTCTTGCTGCGGTGAACAGAAAAGGGAGGGCTTCGACAAGCTCAGCCCAAACCGGTTTTGGGTCTTCGGTGCAATGACCGACTTCTTCGCTTCCTACCTCGGCTATGAAGCCGGCTGGTTTGTCGCCACGTTGATCGGCATCCTGCTGATCGCGCTGCCGCTGATGCTGGCCGTCGCGATGATCATCTATGCGGACCGCAAGATCTGGGCGGCGATGGCGCTGCGGCGCGGGCCCAACGTGGTCGGGCCGTTCGGGCTGCTGCAGAGCTTTGCCGACGGGTTGAAGGTGTTCCTGCAGGAAACGATCATCCCGACCGCGGCGAACCGTGGCCTGTTCCTGATGGCGCCGATCATCACCTTCACGGTCGCGCTGATTTCCTGGGCGGTGATCCCGTTCGGGCCGGACATGGTGCTCGCTAACATCAATGTCGGGCTGCTCTACATCCTCGCGGTCTCGTCGCTGGGCGTCTACGGCGTGATCATCGCCGGCTGGTCGTCCAACTCGAAATATCCGTTCTACTCGGCGCTCCGCGCGGCGGCGCAGATGGTCTCCTACGAAGTCTCGATCGGCTTCGTGCTGATCTCGGTCGTGCTGTGGGCGGGGACGTTCAACCTGCAGGGCATCATCGATGCGCAGCGCGGGCTGTACGGCTTTATCAACGGCTTCGGCTTCAACCCGCTGCTGTTCCCGATGTGGGTGGTGTTCCTGATCTCCTCGATGGCGGAAACGGCGCGCACGCCGTTCGACCTGACCGAGGCTGAAAGCGAGCTCGTCGCCGGCTATCAGACCGAATATTCGTCGATGGCGTTCGCGCTGTTCTGGCTCGGCGAATACGCGAACGTGCTGCTGATGTGCGCGCTGAACGCGGTGCTGTTCTGGGGCGGCTGGCTGCCCCCGATCGACTGGGCGCCGCTCTATGCCGTGCCGGGCATCCTCTGGCTCTTCGCCAAGATATTCTTCTTCTTTTTCGTGTTCAGCTGGGTGAAGGCGACGGTCCCGCGCTATCGCTACGACCAGCTGATGCGGTTGGGGTGGAAAATCTTCCTGCCGCTGTCGCTGTTCTGGATTTTCATCGTGTCCGGATTCCTGATGCTCACCCGCTATGGAGGCCACGCATGAGCCTCGCCCAATACGTCAAAGCCTTCACCCTTTGGGAATTCCTGAAGGCGCACTGGCTGACCTTGAAGTATTTCTTCAAGCCCAAGGCGACGATCAATTACCCCTATGAGCGCAATCCGCTCTCGCCCCGCTTCCGCGGCGAGCACGCGCTGCGCCGCTATCCGAACGGGGAAGAGCGCTGCATCGCGTGCAAGCTGTGCGAGGCGGTGTGTCCGGCGCTGGCGATCACGATCGAATCGGAGCCGCGCGAGGACGGCAGCCGCCGCACGACCCGCTACGACATCGACATGGTGAAGTGCATCTATTGCGGCCTGTGCCAGGAAGCCTGCCCGGTCGATGCGATCGTCGAGGGGCCGAACCTGGAGTTCTCGACCGAGAGCCGCGAGGAGCTGATCTACACCAAGGAGAAGCTGCTCGCGAACGGTGACCGTTGGGAACGCGCGATCGCCGGCAACCTTGCCGCCGATGCGCCCTACCGTTAAGCGCGCTGGCCATGTTTGATTCACGGTTCATGCTCCTCCCCGGAACGGGGAGGGGGACCAAGACGCGCAGCGGCTTGGTGGTGGGGTCGCGAGCGCTAGCGAGCCCTGTGTCGAGCCGACCCCTCCACCACTCGCTTCGCGAGCGGTCCCCCTCCCCGTTCCGGGGAGGAGCAAGATGATCCAAGCCTTCGCCTTTTACCTGTTTGCCGGGCTGATGATCCTTTCGGCCGGGCTGACGATCACCGCGCGCAACCCTGTGCATTCGGTGCTGTGGCTGATCCTGGCCTTCTTCAACGCGGCCGGGCTGATGCTGCTGCTGGGTGCCGAGTTCATCGCGATGCTGCTGGTGATCGTCTATGTCGGCGCCGTTGCGGTGCTGTTCCTGTTCGTGGTGATGATGCTCGACATCGACTTTGCCGAGCTGCGCGCCGGCTTCACCAAATATCTGGGCGTCGGCTCCGTGCTGGCCGTCGCGCTGGCCGCCGAGATCGTGATCGCGATCGCGGTGCACAGTGCCGGCCCGATCGACCTGAACAGCCGCATGGCACCCACGCCCGCGACCGTTTCCAACGTGCAGGCGATCGGGGCGCTGCTCTACACGCGCTATCTCTATATCTTCGAGGCGGCGGGCCTGGTGCTGCTGGTCGCGATGATCGGCGCAATCGTGCTGACGCACCGCACCCGCCGCGACGACCGCGCCCAGAAGGCAAGCCGCCAGATCGCGCGCCGGCCGCAGGATGCGACGCGCAACGTCAATCAGCCGGTCGGCGTGGGGGTGGAGCTATGATTGGTCTCCAGCACTACCTGGTCGTGTCCGCGATCCTGTTCGTGATGGGCGTGCTCGGCATTTTCCTCAACCGGAAAAACGTGATCGTCATCCTGATGGCGATCGAGCTGATCCTCTTGTCGGTGAACATCAACCTGGTCGCGTTCAGCGCCTATCTGCACGACCTGGTCGGGCAGGTGTTCGCGATGTTCGTGCTGACCGTGGCCGCCGGCGAGGCGGCGATCGGGCTCGCGATCCTCGTCATCTATTTCCGCAACCGCGGCACCATCGCGGTGGACGACGTCGACAGGTTGAGGGGGTGATGAGGCTTCAGTTTCAAATCCTCCCCGGGACGGGGAGGGGGACCGCGACGCGCAGCGGCGTGGTGGAGGGGGCCCCCTCCGTCACGCCTGCGGCGTGCCACCTCCCCGTGCCGGGGAGGATTAAGAAATGATCCAGGCCATCGTTTTCCTGCCGCTTCTGGCGGCGATCGTTGCCGGGCTCGGCAATCGTGCGCTCGGCAATACTGTTGCGAAGGCGATCACGACCGGCGCGCTGTTCGTGTCGTGCGCCCTCAGCTGGCCGATTTTCCTCGGCTTTCTGTCGGGCGCGCAGGTCGCGCATGTCGAGCCGGTGCTGCAGTGGATCAAGTCGGACGACTTCAACGTCCTCTGGGCGCTGCGCGTCGATACGCTGACGGCGGTGATGCTGGTGGTGGTGACCAGCGTCTCCGCGCTCGTCCACCTGTATAGCTGGGGCTATATGGCGGAGGACGACAGCCAGCCGCGCTTCTTTGCCTATCTGTCGCTGTTCACCTTCGCGATGCTGATGCTGGTGACGGCGGACAACCTGGTCCAGATGTTCTTCGGCTGGGAAGGCGTCGGCCTGGCGTCCTACCTGCTGATCGGCTTCTGGTATTATAAGCCGTCCGCCAATGCCGCCGCGATCAAGGCGTTCGTCGTCAACCGCGTCGGTGATTTCGGCTTCATGCTCGGCATTTTCGGGACGTTCCTGGTGTTCGGGACGGTCTCGATTCCGGCGATCCTGGCCGCCGCGCCGGGAATGGCGGGCTCGACGGTCGGCTTCCTCGGCGGCCGCGTCGACACGATGACCTTGCTCTGCCTGCTGCTGTTCCTGGGCGCGATGGGCAAATCGGCGCAGCTGGGCCTGCACACCTGGCTTCCGGACGCGATGGAAGGCCCGACGCCGGTTTCCGCGCTGATCCACGCCGCGACGATGGTGACCGCCGGCGTGTTCATGGTCTGCCGCCTGTCGCCGATGTTCGAGACCAGCCACACCGCGATGACGGTGGTGACTTTGGTCGGCGCCGCCACCGCGCTGTTCGCGGCGACGATCGGCACGACCCAGACCGACATCAAGCGGGTGATCGCCTATTCGACCTGCTCGCAGCTCGGATACATGTTCTTTGCAGCGGGCGTCGGCGCGTACGGCGCGGCGATGTTCCACCTGTTCACCCACGCCTTCTTCAAGGCGCTGCTGTTCCTCGGCGCCGGCTCGGTGATCCATTCGATGCACCACGAGCAGGACATGCGCTTCTATGGGGGCTTGAGGAAATCGATCCCGGTCACCTTCTGGGCGATGACGATCGGCACGCTGGCGATCACCGGCGTCGGCGTGGCCGGGGTATTCGGGTTCGCGGGCTTCTATTCGAAGGACGCGATCATCGAATCCGCCTTTGCCAGCGGGACGCAGGTGGGCGGCATCGCCTTTGCGATCGGCGTATTTGCCGCGCTGCTGACCAGCTTCTATTCGTGGCGGCTGGTGTTCCTGACCTTCTTCGGCGAGCCGCGCTGGGCCGCGTCCGAGCACATCCAGCACGCCGTGCATGGCGAGCATGACGCGCCGTCCGCGGAACATGGCGACAGCGCTCATCACGAGGTGCACGCACCGACCGGCACGGCGGGTTATCACCCGCACGAGAGCCCCTTGTCGATGCTGGTGCCGCTGGTGCTGTTGTCGCTGGGCGCGCTGCTGGCCGGCTTCCTGTTCGACGAGGTCTTTCTGTCGCCGGAACGCGGCATGGCGTTCTGGAAGGGCAGCCTGTTCTTCGACGAGCATCTGATGCACGCGCGGCATGCGATCCCGGAATGGGCGAAGCAGTCGGCGACGATTGCCTGGATCATCGGCCTGGTGATCGCCTGGTACGCGTATCTGAAGGACACGACCGTCCCGGCGCGCTTCACCAGCACCTTCCGCGGGCTCTACGCTTTCCTGCTCAACAAATGGTATTTCGACGAATTGTATAACCTGATCTTCGTCCGTCCCGCCTTCGCGCTCGGCCGCTTCCTGTGGAAGCGCGGCGACGAAGGAACGATCGACCGCTTCGGGCCGAATGGCGCCGCGGCGGTGGTCGCGGGGACCAGCCGGGTGAGCTCGCGGCTCCAGTCGGGCTATGTCTACACCTATGCGTTCGTCATGCTGATCGGCCTCGCCGGCGCCGCGACCTGGGCGATCGCGGGATGAACCAGCTCGGCTTTCCGATCCTGTCGATCATGCTTGCGGTGCCGACCGCGGCGGCGATCGCGTGCCTGTACCTGAAGGACGAAGGCGCGCGCCGGCTGGCGCTGGCGGCGACGCTGATCGACCTGGCGCTCGGCATCCTGCTCTGGGCCACGTTCGACTCCTCGCAGGGCGCGCCGCAATGGCAGTTCCAGGAGCATGTCGGCGTATTCGGCCGCTTTGCCTGGGCACTCGGCATCGACGGCATCGCGCTGCTGCTGATCATGCTCAGCGTGTTCCTGATGCCGATCTGCATCCTGGCGAGCTGGACCTCGATCACGAAGCGCGTGCCCGAATATATGGCCGCGTTCCTGCTGACCGAAGTGCTGATGGTCGGCACGTTCGCGGCGCAGGACCTGTTCCTGTTCTACATCTTCTTCGAAGCCGGCCTGATCCCGATGTACCTGATCATCGGCATCTGGGGCGGTGCGCGGCGCATCTACGCCAGTTACAAATTCTTCCTCTACACGCTGCTCGGATCGGTGCTGATGCTGATCGCGATGCTGTGGATGTCGAACTTCGCCGGCACCACGGATATTCCGACGCTGCTGCAGACCGACTTCCCGGTGGAAGCGCAAAACTGGCTGTGGCTCGCCTTCTTCGCGAGCTTCGCCGTCAAGGTGCCGATGTGGCCGGTCCACACCTGGCTGCCCGATGCACACGTGGAGGCGCCGACGGCAGGCTCGGTGATCCTCGCCGGCGTGCTGCTGAAGCTCGGCGGCTACGGCTTCATCCGCTTCTCGCTGCCGATGTTCCCGGAAGCGTCGTCGACGCTGATCTGGGTGATCCTGGTGCTGTCCGGCATTGCCGTCGTCTATACCTCGCTGGTCGCGCTGGTGCAGAACGACATGAAGAAGCTGATCGCCTATTCGTCGGTCGCGCACATGGCGATCGTCACGATCGGGCTGTTCGCGTTCAACCGTCAGGGCCTGGAAGGCTCGATGATGGTGATGCTGAGCCACGGCCTGGTCTCGGGCGCGCTGTTCCTGTGCGTCGGCGTGATCTACGACCGGCTGCATACGCGTGAGATCGCGCGCTATGGCGGGCTGTCGAACAACATGCCGCGCTATGCGCTGCTGTTCATGTTGTTCACGATGGCCTCGGTCGGCCTGCCCGGCACCAGCGGTTTCGTCGGCGAGTTCCTGTCGCTGATGGGCGCATGGCAGGTGAGCAGCTGGGCGACGGCGGTCTGCACGACCGGCATCATCCTGGGCGCGGCCTATATGCTGTACCTTTATTGGCGGGTGGCGTTCGGCGTGTCGGACAAGCCCGACGCGGCGGCGATGCCGGACCTCAATGCCCGCGAGCTGATCAGCCTCGGCGCGATCGCGCTGGTGGTGCTGTGGATGGGCGTCTATCCCGAAAGCTTCCTCAAGCCGATGCGCAACGACATCGGCACGATCGTCGCCCGTGTCGATCGCGCCAAGCCGCGCTTCGACCCCGACTTCGCGGTCGGCAAACCCAATGTCAAACTGCCGGTCGAGGCGGCGGCGCACTGATGGATTACGCTCAGAACCTTCTGATCACTCTGCCCGAGCTGATCCTGTCGATCGGCGCGATCGTGCTGATGATGGTCGCGGCCTATGCCGGGGACAGGGCCACGCGCCCGATCGGCTGGGCGGCGGTGCTGCTGTTCGTCGCGGCGCTGATCGCGTCGCTGTTCCCGGCGGGCATCGGCTTCGGCGGCCTCTACAAGGCCGACGCCTTTTCGGCCTTTGCCAAGGCGCTGATCTATGGCGGCGCGGCGGTGTCGGTGATCCTTGCGCCCGATTTCTTCGAGCGGCGCGGCGGCCAGCTTCGCGCCGAATATCCGGTGCTGCTGCTGCTGTCGGGCGTGGGCATGGGCATGATGGTGTCGGCGACCGACCTGCTGACGCTCTATGTCGGCCTCGAGCTGCAGAGCCTGGCCGCCTATGTGCTGGCGAGCTTCATGCGGCGCGACGCGCGTTCGGCCGAGGCGGGCCTCAAATATTTCGTGCTGGGTGCGCTTGCGAGCGGCATCCTGCTCTACGGCATCGCGCTGCTCTACGGCTTTACCGGCACCACCCAGTTCAGCGGCATCGCCGCCGCGATCGGCGCCGGCCCGCTGTCGACCGGACTGCTGTTCGGCATCGTCTTCGCGATGGCCGGCATCGCCTTCAAGATCAGCGCCGTGCCGTTCCATATGTGGACGCCGGACGTGTATGAAGGCGCGCCGACGCCGGTGACGGGCTTCTTCGCCTCGGCCCCAAAGGTCGCGGCGATGGGCCTGATGGTCCGCCTGACCGTCGAAGCCATGGGCCCGGCTTATGAGTCCTGGCGGCAGATCGTGATCTTCTCGGCGCTGGCCTCGATCGTGCTCGGCGCGGTCGCGGCGATCGGGCAGAAGAACATCAAGCGGCTGCTCGCCTATTCGTCGATCAACAATGTCGGCTTCGCGCTGATCGGTCTGGCCGCGGTGCAGCCGGGCCGGCCCGAAGGCGTCGCTTCGGTGATGACCTACATGGCGATCTATATCGTCATGACCTTGGGCTCGTTCCTTGTCGTGCTCCAGATGCGCGACGCGGAAGGCAACAATGTCGAGACGATCGCCAGCCTGTCGGGCCTGTCGCGCACGCATCCGGCGCTGGCCGCGGCGTTCGCCGTGTTCATGTTCTCGCTGGCGGGCGTGCCGCCTTTGCTCGGCTTCTGGGCCAAGTTCGTGGTGTTCGACGCCGCGGTGAAGGCGGGCCTCTGGCCGCTCGCCGCGATCGGCATCGCCGCATCGGTGATCAGCGCCTTCTATTACCTGATGATCGTCAAGACGATGTATTTCGACGAGCCGGCCCCTGCGTATCACCGTGTCGAGAACAAGATCGAGGGCGGCCTGATCGCTGTGACGGCGCTGGCGGTGTCGCCGCTCGGCTACTTCCTCATTCCCTTGCTGGCCGACCTCAGCACCAACGCCGCGCAGGCGCTGTTCTAGAGCCCCTCCCCTTCAGGGCAGGGGTTGGGGTGGGGAATGTCCATTCAATCGCCGAGCTTTTCGACAAGCCCCACCCCCGTCCCCTCCCCTGAAGGGGAGGGGTGAAGATGATCGACATTCGGACCGTCCCATCCACAGCCTCCACCAATGCCGACATGCTGGCGCTCGCCGCTGCGGGAGCGGCCGAGGGGCTGTGGCTGCGCGCGGTCGAGCAGACCGCGGGCAGGGGACGGCAGGGCCGCGCCTGGTCCTCGCCGCCGGGCAATTTGTACGCGAGCACGATCGTGCGGCTGCGCCCGGGCGATCCGAACCCGGCGACGCTGGCGATGGTGGCGGCGGTGGCTCTCGACGAAGTGCTGCGGGCCTATGGCGCCGAGCCGATCATCAAATGGCCGAACGACCTGCTGATCGGCGATGCCAAGCTGACCGGCATCCTGCTCGAGCGGAGCGGGGATGGCGTCGTGGTCGGCATCGGCGTCAATCTCGCGCATCACCCCGAGGGGCTGGATCGTGCGGTCACGAGCGTCGCGGCGCAGGGGCTCGGCGCGCCGGATCCGGAGCTGTTCCTGCGCGACCTGGCGGAGGCGTTCGCGCGCTGGCTGGCGCAGTGGCGCGCCGGGCTGGAGCCCGTTCGGCGGCGCTGGCTGGAGCGCGCGCATACGCCAGGCACGGCGCTGTCGGTGCGCCTGCCGGACCAGGATGCGCTGGACGGCCTGTTCGACGGACTGGACGGCGACGGCGCGCTGCGCTTGCGCCTGGCATCGGGCGAGGTGCAAGTGATCCATGCCGGCGACGTGTTTCTGATCTGAAGGGGCCAATCATGCTGCTCGCGGTCGACGCAGGAAATACCAATATCGTCTTTGCGCTGTTCGAAGGCGGGGACGTCCGCGCGCGCTGGCGGATCGCGACGGACCCGCGCCGGACCGGCGATGAATATGCGGTCTGGCTGACGCAATTGCTCGCGCTGGAAGGGCTGGAACGGTCGGCGGTCGATCAGGTCATCATCTCGACCGTGGTGCCGCGCGCGCTCCACAATCTCGAAGTGCTGTCGACCAAATATTTCGGCACGGAGCCGCTGATCGCCGGACGGGCACCGGTCGAATGGGGCATGGACCTGGACGTCGAGGAGCCGCAGAATCTGGGTGCCGACCGCGCCGTCAACGCGATCGCCGCGCACGCCCTGCATGAAGGCGACCTGATCATTGTCGACTTCGGCACCGCGTCGACGATCGACTGGATCGATTATCGCGGCGCCTACAAGGGCGGCATCATCGCGCCGGGGATCAACCTGTCGCTGGACGCGCTGGTCAGCGCCGCCGCCAAGCTGCCGCGCATCGCGATCGAGGCGCCGGCGACCGACTCTGTGGTCGGCCGCAACACCGTCGATCAGATGAACATCGGCATCTATTGGGGCTATATCGCGATGATCGAGGGGCTGGTCGCGCGAATGAAGGCGGAGATCGGCCGCCCGGCGAAGGTGATCGCGACGGGTGGTCTCGCGGTGCTGTTCGAGCAGCACACCAAGGTTTTCGACGCCGTCGAGCACGACCTGACCTTGCGCGGGCTGGCGATGCTGGCCGAGCGCGCCCATATGGGCTGAAATCCTCCCCGGAACGGG
>NZ_BBWU01000021.1 GCF_000974765.1 Sphingomonas changbaiensis NBRC 104936
CGGGGCGCCGAAGGGCTCGCTTCGCTCGCGACCCCTCCACCATCCCCGGCTTGAGGCCGGGGCTGGTCCCCCTCCCCGTTCCGGGGAGGAGTTGCGGCTCCATTCCGCAGCGCCTCCAGCGCGGCCTGGCACGCCGCCTCGTCGCGCGCAGCCTTCATGCGGTTGATGCGGGCGATCTGCGCTTCCCTCACGCGGTGGTTGTCGACCTCGAGGATCTCGATCTCGCTCTCTTCCGCGGGCCGGTACTTGTTGACGCCGACGATCACGTCCTCGCCGCGGTCGACGCGGGCCTGTTTGGCGGCGGCGGCTTCCTCGATCATCGCCTTGGGCCAGCCGGCGGCGACCGCCTTGGCCATGCCGCCTTCGGCCTCGACCCGCTCGATAATCTCCCACGCCTTTTCGGCCAGTTCGTTGGTCAGCGCTTCGATGTAATAGCTGCCGCCCAGCGGATCGACGACCTTGGTGATCCCCGTTTCCTCCTGGATCACCAGCTGCGTGTTGCGGGCGATGCGGGCGGAGAAGTCGGTAGGGAGCGCGATTGCTTCGTCCAGCGCGTTGGTGTGGAGGCTCTGCGTGCCGCCCAGCACCGCCGCCATCGCCTCGATCGTGGTGCGGATGACATTGTTGTATGGGTCCTGCTCCTGGAGCGACACGCCCGACGTCTGGCAATGGGTGCGGAGCATCTTCGAGCGCTCGTCCTGCGCGCCGAGCTTGGTCATTACCCGGTGCCAGAGCAAACGTGCGGCGCGGAGCTTCGCCACTTCCATGAAGAAGTTCATGCCGATCGCGAAGAAGAAGCTGAGCCGACCTGCAAACTTGTCGATGTCGAGCCCGCTCGCCATTGCCGCGCGAACATATTCGGCGCCGTCGGCGATCGTGAAGGCGAGCTCCTGGAGCTGCGTCGCCCCGGCTTCCTGCATGTGATAGCCGGAAATCGAAATGCTGTTGAATTTCGGCATGTTGGCCGAGGTATATGCGATGATGTCGGAGACAATCCGCATCGAGGGCTCGGGCGGATAGATGTAGGTGTTCCGCACCATGAACTCTTTCAGGATGTCGTTCTGGATCGTGCCGTCCAGTTTCTCCTGAGGGACGCCCTGCTCTTCCGCCGCGACGATAAAGAAGGCGAGCACCGGGATCACCGCGCCGTTCATGGTCATGCTGACCGACATCTGATCGAGCGGGATGCCGTCGAACAGAATCTTCATGTCCTCGACGGTGTCAATCGCGACGCCCGCCTTGCCGACGTCGCCGGTGACGCGCGGGTGGTCGCTGTCATAGCCGCGGTGGGTGGCGAGATCGAAGGCGACCGACAGCCCCTTTTGCCCGGCGGCGAGGTTGCGGCGGTAGAAGGCGTTCGATTCCTCGGCGGTCGAGAAACCGGCGTACTGGCGGATGGTCCAGGGGCGGCCGGCATACATCGACGCGCGCACGCCGCGGGTGAAGGGCGCGAAGCCGGGGAGACCGGGGTCCGGGGCGTCCTCGGCCGTGTAGAGCGGCTTGACGTCGATCCCCTCCGGCGTGTGCCAGATGAGGTCGCGGCCTTTCACTTCCTTAGCGGCGAGAGCGGACCAGTCGTCCACGGTGGGTTTGTTGCTCATCGGTCGATCTCACACACCGGTTTGGGCTGAGCTTGTCGAAGCCCTCCCTTTCTTTCCACACGCCCTAAGAAGAAGGGAGGCCTTCGACAAGCTCAGGCCAAACCGGGTGTGGGTTCAACGCCCGCTGGATTACCGCCCCTTGAACTCCGCCTTGCGCTTCTGGAGGAACGCCATGCCGCCCTCCATTGAGTCCTCGGTCCCACGCATGTCGCGCTGCACCTCTGCCTCGCGCTGGAGTGCTTCGGCGTAGGAGCCGTCCAGCGCGGCGTGCAGGTTGCGGCGAATGCCGCCGAGCGCGCGGGTTGGGCCGGCGGCGAGGCGTGTCGCCAGCGCCAGCGCCTCGGCGTCGAGCGCGTCGTCGGCGACGACCTTGTGGACCATGCCCCAATCGAGCGCCTTGTCCGCCCCCACGCGCTCGCCGAGCATCATCATCTCCGCCGCCCGCGCGCGACCGATCAGGCGCGGCAGCATCCAGCTCGCGCCGCCGTCGGGCACCAGGCCGATATTGACGAAGGCCTGGAGGAAATAGGCCGTCTCGCTGGCGACCACGAAATCCGCCGCCAGCGCGAGGGAGCAGCCGATCCCGGCCGCCGCGCCGCGCACCGCGCTCACCACCGGCACGTCGAGCTCGGCCAGCGCCAGCATCGCCGGGCTGTAATGGTCGGTCAGCGCCTTGTAGGTCGCCTCGCCCGGGTCCTGCCCCGGCGCGAGGGCCCCGCCCATCAGGTCCGCGCCGGAGCAGAACGCCCTGCCCTCGCCCGCGATCAGTACCGCGCGGGCGCCGCTCAGGTCGGCGATCGCGGCGCGAATCTCGTCGAACATCGCCGGCGGCGCGGCGTTCAGCCGGTCGGGGCGGTTGAGCGTGACGACGAGCACGTCGCCGTCGCGGTGGGTGCGGATGGTTTCAAAAGTCGACATGTGCCCTCCCATTTTCCTCTCCCTTGAGGGGAGAGGAACAGCGAAGCTTGGTAGCTTGCTGCCTAGCGCAGCTAGGAGAGGGTGGTTGGCCGTGTACCACAGGAACCCTCTCCCCGCTCAGCCCCGCAGGGCTGAGTCGCCCTCTCCCCTGAAGGGAGAGGGGCTAATGTTTCGGCGTTTCCATGATCTCGGTCAGCACGCCGCCCATATCCTTCGGGTGCACGAAGAAGATCAGCGTACCGTGCGCGCCGATCCGCGGTTCGCCGAGCACCTTGCAGCCCCTCCCCTCGAACCAGGCCTTGGCCTCGTGAATGTCGGGTACTTCGTAGCAGACATGATGCTGCCCGCCCGCCGGATTCCTGGCGAGGAAGCCGTGGATCGGCGAGCTTTCGCCCAAGGGCTCGATCAACTCGATCTGGCTGTTCGGCGTGTCGACGAAGCACACTTTCACGCCCTGCGTCGGCAGATCAAACGGCTCCCGGACCACCTCCGCCCCCATCACGTCGCGGTAGAAGGCGATCGAGTTTTCGATTGAAGGGGTGGCGACCCCGACATGGTTCAGACGGCCGAGTTTCATCAGTCTTTCCACAGTTCACAGTGATTGAGATGCACGTTTGCCGCTTCCGTCGTTCCGGAAACCATACAGGTTGCGCTAACGGGCTCACCTTTTCGCAACTGCGTCATCCCGGGTGCGGCCGGGTTGTCGAACGTGAGGAATATTCCCTTATATTCGCTGCCGGTATCGAGGGTTAGGGTCATGTCATCTTGCCCGGCACTACCTTCAAGAAAGTACTGAATAATGCCGACCAGCTTGACAGGTCTGCCCTGAAATTTGCTGCGGAATAACTGAGGGTTAGCATCGAGCGCCTTTAGCAACTCGCTGCCCGTGACTATTTCAGCGCCCGTCAATCTCCTTCTGTCGAACTTAGGCGGGTCGACCACGGCAGTTTCGGGGAATACCCTCGATCGTATGAGATAATTTACATAACCGGCAGGAAAGAATGATCCGACCAGATAACCGCTCATCCCTATGAGCAAGACTTTTAGCGATATGGCGAGTCGCTCTCTCCTGACAGACGAGCGCTGCTGGATGCCAGCATCTTCAGCTATCTCAGAGGGGGATGTTATCATGCTTTTTCCACGGATTCTCGAGCTGCTTGTTGCGCAGCTTCCGTAATCCCAGCGCGATCCGCCGGCGCGTCGAGTGCGGCATGATGACTTCGTCGATGAAGCCCTTGCTCGCAGCCACGAAGGGGTTGGCGAAGCGGGCCTCGTATTCGCGAGTGCGCTCGGCGATTTCCTCCGGCGTCTTGCCGCGGAAAATGATCTCGACCGCGCCTTTGGCGCCCATCACGGCGATTTCGGCGGTGGGCCAGGCGTAGTTGAGGTCGCCGCGCAAATGCTTGCTCGCCATGACGTCGTAGGCGCCGCCATAGGCCTTGCGCGTGATGACGGTGATCTTGGGCACGGTCGCCTCGGCATAGGCGAACAGCAATTTCGCGCCGTGCTTGATGATGCCGTTATGCTCCTGCGCGACGCCGGGGAGGAAGCCGGGCACGTCGACGAAGGTGACGATCGGGATGTCGAATGCGTCGCAGAAGCGGACGAAGCGGCCGGCTTTCTTGGACGAGTTGATGTCGAGCACGCCGGCCAGCACCATCGGCTGGTTGGCGACGATGCCGACGGTGCGCCCCTCGATCCGGCCGAAGCCGATGATGATGTTGCCCGCATGCGCCGGCTGCAGCTCGAAGAAATCGCCCTCGTCGACCGTCTTCCGGATCAGCTCGTGCATGTCATAGGGCTGATTTGCGCTGGCCGGGATCAAAGTGTCGAGGCTATCGTCGGTGCGGTCCCAGGGATCGGTGGTCGGGCGTTCCGGCACATGCTCGCGGTTGGAGAGCGGCAGGAAGTCGATGAAGTCGCGCGCGGCGAGCAGCGCGTCGATGTCGTTCTCGAACGCGACGTCGGCGACGCCGGACTTGGTGGTGTGCGTGATCGCGCCGCCCAGCTCTTCCTGCGTCACGACCTCGTTGGTGACGGTCTTCACCACGTCCGGGCCGGTCACGAACATGTAGGACGAGTCCTTCACCATGAAGATGAAGTCCGTCATCGCCGGCGAATAGACCGCGCCGCCCGCACAGGGACCCATGATCAAGCTGAGCTGCGGCACCACCCCGCTCGCGAGCACATTGCGCTGGAACACCTCGGCATAGCCGCCGAGGCTCGCGACGCCTTCCTGGATGCGGGCGCCGCCCGAATCGTTCAGGCCGATCACCGGCGCGCCGACCTTCAGCGCCATGTCCATGATCTTGCAGATCTTCTGCGCGTGGCGCTCGCTCAAGCTTCCGCCGAACACGGTGAAATCCTGGCTGAACACGAACACCAGCCGGCCGTTGATCGTACCCGATCCGGTGACGACGCCGTCGCCGGGGATGCGCTGCTCCTCCATACCGAAATCGACGCAATTGTGCTCGACATACATGTCGAGCTCCTCGAACGAGCCTTCGTCCAATAGCACCTGGAGACGCTCGCGTGCGGTGAGCTTGCCCTTGGCGTGCTGCGCATCGATGCGCTTCTGCCCGCCGCCCAGCTTTGCGGCGGCGCGGCGCCGTTCCAGTTCCTCGAGGATCGTCTGCATGGGGCCGCGTCATTCCAAGCTTTGGCGCGGAAGGCAATGGCGGCGCTGCTTGCGGTTGTTCACGCGAAGACGCGAAGACGCGAAGGGAAAAATTGTTCACGCGGAGGCGCGGAGGCGCGGAGAGTCTGTTCCAAGCGACGAAGTCGCAACCAATCCCTACCGAGAGCAATTTTGCGCTACGCGCGCGCGAGATGCGCACTCCCTCCGCGCCTCTGCGCCTCCGCGCGAACCAAATCTTTTTTCTTCTTCGCGTCTTCGCGGCTTCGCGTGAACCGATCAGACGTTCACTATCCCCTGATCGATCAGGCTGCGCGCGGTGTCGACGATCGTCTCCTCCACCGGGCGCGGTTCCCAGCCGAGCACGTCCCTCGCATGCGCGGCCGTGCTGACCTTCACGCGCCCGAGCTCGCTCGCGACCTGGCCGAGCTCGGGGATGAAGCGGCCGAGAATGCGGACCATGAAATCGGGCAGGCGGCGGGTCGGCACTTTCCGTGCCTCGGGGCCGAGCCGGTCGCGCAGGATATGCGCGATGTCGATCAGCTTCAGGAACGGGCCCGAGGCGATGAAGCGCTCATCGGCAACATCGTCGGCGGTCAGGCAGCGGACGTGCAGGTCGGCGACGTCGCGCACGTCGACGATGCCGAACCCGAGGTCCGGCACGCCCGGCATCGCGCCTTCAAGCAGCTTCTTCACCGCCTCGATCGAAGGGGAGAAATCGCGGCCGAGCACGGGGCCCAGCACGGCCGCGGGATTGACGGTCACGAACGCCATCCCCTGCCCTTCGGCCTCCATCCACTCTCGCGCGGCCCGCTCGGCAATCGTCTTGGACTTGGGGTAGGCGTAGGTGCGCGGGCTTTCGAGGTTCGACCAGTCAGCCTCGGTGAATTCGGTGCGGGAGCTGTGATGGCCATAGGCGATCGCCGCGACCGACGAGGTCATCACGAACCTCTGCACGCCCGCCGCCTTGGCGAAGCGCAGCGCGCGGAGCGCACCGTCGCGGGCGGGCACGATCAGCTCATCCTCATGGCGCGGCGCGCCGGGCGGGATCGGCGAGGCGATGTGCGCGACATGGGTGCAGCCGTCGACCGCCTCGGCCCAGCCCGGATCGCTCGTCAGGTCGGCGGCGAAGAAGCGGAGCCTGGCATTGTCGACCGCCAGCCAGTCGCGCACCTCGCTCTCCCGCGTCAGGGAGCGGACGGTGGTGTTCACGTCCCAGCCTTCAGCGATCAGCTGCCGGATGGTGAAGCCCGCGATATAGCCGCTGCCGCCCGTCACCAGCACCCGCGCCATGCCCGCCTCCCCGGCAATTAAGTTGCGGATTGAGACCCGTTTCAGACCCGCCGTCAAGACGTCTGTCGTCCGGGATCGTTTCGGAGTAAAACCGATGCGTCGCGAGAAAGCGCGGCATGGGTCCGCGCCGGCGACAGGGGAGGACCACATGCGGTCATTGGCTCTCGGCAGCATCGCTGCCGCCGTCGTGATGTACGTGTTGGGTTTCGTCTTTTTCGGCCTGCTGAGCGACCTGGCATTCGATCCGCTCGATCCGGCGAACGCGGCCGCGATTCAGGACACGCTGGGCAGCAGCCTTGCGCGTACCGGCACTTACCTCGTCCCGCACGACGAAGCCGCGTGGCGCACCGGTCCCGGCGCGATGGTCAGCTTCGTGATCGCCGGCGGCGCGCCCGGCGCAGCTGCCGCGATGATCGGCGGCTTCGTCCATATCCTCGTCAGCGCCGTGCTGATCGGCCTGGGCGTGAAGGCTGTCGGCGGCGATTTCTCGCGCCGGAGCCGGGCGGTGCTGTGGCTGGGCATTGCCGCCGCGGTGATGATGCACCTCGGCGATCCGGTGTGGATGGGCTTCGGCTGGCGGTACAGCCTCTATGCGTGCGTCGCCGACGCGGTGATGTTCGTCGCCGGCGGGCTGGTCCTCGCGCGCTGGTTCACCAGCAGCGAGGCGCCGCGAGCCCCGGTCGGGGCCGCCGCCGCCGCCGAATAACAGGGACCGGGGCGGCTTCGCGCGGCCGCCCCTTGCCTTCCATCGCCCCGCCCGCGAAAGAGTTGGTAAACACGAAGGGGGTGTGGATGGCCGATCTTTATCCGGTTCCGCCGGACTGGGCGAAGCGGGCTCGCGTCAACGCCGAGAAATATGCACAGCTCTATGGCCGCGCACTCGCCGATCCCGGCAGCTTCTGGCTGGAGCAGGCGCGGCGGCTGGACTGGATCAAGCGCCCGGAAATCGCCGGCGACTGGTCGTTCCGCCAGGAAGACTTTCACATCAGCTGGTTCCCCGACGGCAAATTGAACGCATCGGCGAACTGCATCGACCGGCATCTGAAGACGAGGCCGGACCAGGTCGCGATCCTGTGGGAGCCGGATGAGCCGGGCGAAGAGGCGCGGCGCTTCACCTACGCCCAGCTTCACGCCGAAGTCTGCCGCTTCGCCAATGTGCTGAAGGCGCAAGGGGTCGAGAAGGGCGACCGCGTCACGATCTACATGCCGATGATCCCGGAAGCGGCGTTCGCGATTCTCGCCTGCGCGCGGATCGGCGCGATCCACTCGGTCGTGTTCGGCGGCTTTTCGCCCGAAGCGCTCGCCGGCCGCATTCAGGATTGCGATTCGAAGATCGTCGTCACCGCGGACGAGGGCCGGCGCGGCGGCAAGCGCATTCCGCTGAAGGCCAATGTCGATGCCGCGGCCGCGCATGCGCCGAGCCTGCAAAAGGCCATCGTGGTCCGTGCGACCGGCGGCGATGTAGCGATACAGCCGGGCCGCGACGTCTGGTATCACGACGCGGCACGCGAGGTGGAGAGCGAGTGCCCGTGCGAGCCGATGGGCGCCGAGGACCCGCTGTTCATCCTCTACACGTCGGGCTCGACCGGCAAGCCGAAGGGCGTGCTGCACACGACCGGCGGCTATCTGGTCTGGGTCGCGCTGACCCATGAGCTGGTGTTCGACTATCACCCCGGCACGATCTATTGGTGCGCGGCCGATATCGGCTGGGTGACCGGCCACAGCTATATTCTCTACGGCCCGCTGGCGAACGGCGCGACAACGGTCATGTACGAAGGCGTGCCGAACTGGCCGACGCCCAGCCGCATCTGGGAAGTCGTCGACCGGCACGGGATCGAGATCGTCTACACCGCGCCGACGGCGCTTCGGGCGCTGATGCGGGAAGGCGACGCGCCGGTGAAGCGCACGAGCCGGGCGACGCTGAAGCTGCTCGGCACGGTCGGAGAGCCGATCAATCCGGAGGCCTGGCGCTGGTATTATGACGTAGTCGGCGACGGTCGCTGCCCGATCGTCGACACTTGGTGGCAGACGGAAACGGGCGGCACGATGATCGCGCCGCTGCCCGGCGCCACCGACCTGAAGCCGGGTTCCGCCACCAAGCCGATGCCCGGCGTCGATCCGCAGATCGTCGACACCGAGGGTGAGGTCCTGCAAGGCGCGGCCGAGGGCAATCTGGTGATCGCGAAGAGCTGGCCGGGGCAGATGCGCACCGTCTGGGGCGATCATGGCCGCTTTTTCGAGACTTATTTCAGCACCTATCCGGGCAAGTATTTCACCGGCGACGGCGCGCGCCGGGACGAGGACGGCTATTACTGGATCACCGGCCGCGTCGACGACGTGCTGAACGTGTCCGGCCACCGCATGGGCACCGCCGAGGTGGAAAGCGCGCTGGTGCTGCACCCCAAGGTGGCCGAGGCGGCGGTTGTCGGCATGCCGCACGACATCAAGGGCCAGGGCATCTACGCCTATGTGACGCTGAACGCAGGCGAAGAGCCAAGCGAGGAATTGCGCAAGGCCCTTGGTCAATGGGTGCGCACCGAAATCGGGCCGATCGCGATGCCCGACGTGATCCAGTTCGCTCCGGGCCTGCCCAAGACCCGCAGCGGCAAGATCATGCGCCGCATCCTCCGCAAGATCGCCGAGGGCGACGTGTCGAACCTGGGCGACATCTCGACGCTCGCCGATCCGTCTGTAGTCGACGACCTGCTCGCCAACCGCGCGTCATGATCGACGGGGCGGGCACGGCCCAGCGCGTGCTGCGCATCGCGCTGGTGGTGGCGCTCGCGCTGCTCGGCCTGTGGGTCGCGCTGCCGTTCGTGCCGGCGCTGCTCTGGGCCGTCGTGCTCGCGATCGCGGTGTCGCCCGTTTATGCGCGGGCCGAAGCGCGGTGGCCTGCGGGCAAGGCGGTGTGGCTGCCTTTGCTGTTCACGGCCGCGATCGGCCTGGCCGTGCTGATCCCGCTCGGGCTTGGCATCGTCCGCGCCGCGCAGGAGGCGCACGACCTGGCGGCGTGGCTCGCCTCGGCGCGCGCCAATGGCGTGCCGGAGCCGGGCTGGGCCACCGGCCTTCCCTTCCCGCACCAGGCGCTGGACGATTGGTGGGTCGCGAACCTCGGCACGCCGGAGGCGGCGCAGCGCCAATTCGGTCACTTGACCGATCCAGAGATGATCGCCCGCTCTCGCACGATCGGCGGGCATGCCGTGCGCAAAGCGATCGTGTTCGCCTTCACCCTGCTCGCCTTCTTCTTCATGCTGCGCCACCAGGACGACATCGCCGCCCAGGCGCGGCGTGCCGGCGACCGGCTGTTCGGGCCGGCCGGCGAACGGATCGGCGCGCAGATGATCCGGTCCGTCCGCGGCACGATCGACGGACTGGTGCTGGTCGGCATCGGCGAAGGCGTGCTGATGGCGATCGGCTACATCGCGGCCGGCGTGCCGCACCCGGTGCTGATGGGCGCAGCGACGGCAGTGGCAGCCATGATCCCGTTCGGCGCCGCGATCCTGATCGGCCTCGCCGCGCTGATGCTGCTGGGCCAGGGCGCGGTCGGCTGGGCAACCGCGATCGTCATTCTCGGCGCAGCGGTGGTCTTTGTCGCCGACCATTTCGTGCGGCCGGTGCTGATCGGCGGCGCGACCCGCCTCCCCTTCCTCTGGGTGCTGATCGGCATATTGGGCGGGGTCGAAGCGTTCGGCCTGCTGGGCCTGTTCATCGGCCCGGCGGTGATGGCCGCGCTGATCCTGCTGTGGCGGGAACTGGTTGCGAGCGACTGATCAGCGGCTCGCGACCTGCCGCGCGTCGAACCCATCCCTGCCATAAGCATCGTCGAGATACATGACCCTGCCATTGTCGCCCGCCTGAGCGGTCAGGTAGGTCAGATAGACCGGCACCGGCCGGGGAAGCGCCACATTCTGTTCGGGCGCGTCGCTCTCCGCCACCAGGGGCTTGCCGAACAGCCATTCGCCGAGGCGTTGCGCGTCTTCCAGGCGCACGCAGCCGGAACTGAAATAGCGCGGATTCTTGTCGAACAACGCGCGCTCCGGCGTGTCGTGGAGATAGATGCCAAGATCGTTTGGGAACATGAATTTGACCTTCCCCATCGCGTTCGACGGCCCCGGCAGCTGCCGCACGCGAAGCTGCTCCGCGCCCGACGCGACCGCCTTCCAGTCGATCGCTTCAGGATCGAGCAATTGCGGCCGGGCGCTCCAATCCGACAGCGCCTCGAAACCCGCCTTCTGCAGCGTTGCGCCGCTGAACACGCCCGATGCGGCCTTATGCTGGACCAGATCGGGCGGAACGTTCCAATAGGGATTGAGAATCGCGTATCGCACCATGCCGGCCAGCAAAGGCGTCTGCTCGCTTGGCTTGCCGACGACGACCTTCATCCGCCCTTCTTCAGTGCCGTGATCGTAATAGACGAGCTGCTGGGCGGCGGTGTTGACGGTGATGTGGCGCACGTCCGGACCGGGCAGGACGCGGGCGCGATCCAGATTGAGCGCAAGCACGCGGTCATAGAAGGTCGGGCTGCGGTTCAGCGCCGCGATCGTGCCGGCGCCGGCGACACCGTCCGGCTTCAGCCCGTGCGCAGCCTGGAAATCGGTCACGGCAGCCGCAAGCGCCTTGTCGAACCGGTCGCCGGGCGCGAGGCCCAGCCGATCGCGGAGCAGGCGGACCCGCTCGCCCTTTGCACCGGCCTTCAGCATCGGTCCATCGGAGATATCGACCGGAGGCAGCCGATTCCAGCGCGCGCGGCGATCGGCAAGGGCGCCGCGCAGGCCGGCATAGGCCGGGTCCATCCAGCCCATCTGCATCATATAGCTGTCGATGTCGGTCGCGAGGCTGGCGCCGCGCAGCGCATCGGCTTCGCTCAGCTTCTGCGGAACCAGCTCTTCGTCCAGATAGCGAATCTTGGCATTCGGTGCGCGGCGGACGTCGCGGACATAGCGTGCGAATGCCTCAGACAAGGCGAGCTCTGCCCTGGCGAGTGCTTCGGGCGAGCCGTCGCGCGCGCGATCGACCGCGCCGCGCACATCCCGCACATCGTAATTTCGCGGCTCGAGTCCGTCGAGATCGGCCGATTCCAGATACGCAATCAGCCTGTCGGCAGCCGGCGAGATCGCGCCGTCTTTCACCCAGAGCGGCCAGAAGCCGCGCGCAGCATAAACGGATTTCAGCTTTCCACCGGCTTCCGACCTGATCGCGAGCGCGACGGAATCCGGGGTGGACCGGGCCATTACGGCCGCGGGCAAGCCGCCCAGCATCAACGCGGCAAGGAACGCGCCGCAAAACCTGTTGTGCAACGTATCGACACTCCGCTTCGGACGGGAAGCGAGCGCCGCCCCCGCGAAGGGACAACGCTCGCTCCGGCGATTAGATGCCGCGCTCGCCCGACGGGGCCGGCGGCGGGGGCGGAGGCGGCGGCGGCGGGCACGGCGGCGCCTGGAACGGCACGTACATCCCGTCCCTGGTGTAATAGCCGTCCACGATGCCGTTGCCGTCGCGATCGGCGGCCGTGGTTCCCAATATCGCGCCAGGCCCGACCGGCGGCGCCGGCGCGACGGCGACTTCGTCCCTGTTGGCACATGCGGTCAGGCCGCCGGCGGCAGCTGCGAGCAGCAGAGCTATGCTTAGGACCCTCATTTTCTGTCTCCCGGAACAGCGGTCCGGCGCAAGGACGTCGGCCCGCATCAGGCGAACGTCACGCAACGAGTCTCGTTCCCAAGCGGCAACGGTGTTTCGTGCCGTTTCAGCGACGGGGCGCGACGGACGGCCTCATCGTCCAGGGCCCGTTCGGGCTGGAGATCGACGGCGAACGGTGCCAAGGGGGACCCAACAGCAGATTTTCACGTCAGAATGGCCCAAGTCCCCCTCCATCCGATGCTGCAGCAGGCGGTGCAACTCTCGGTTGCGGGCCGCAATGCGGAAGCCGTGCTGATCGTCACCCGGCTCGCCGCGCAGAACCAGCCACAGGCGCTGGCGATGCTCGCCGAGATGAAGTGGCGCGGCGGAATGGTGCCGCAGGATCCGCCCGCCGCGCGCGAACTCTATCGCCGGGCGAGCGCGCTCGGTCACGCGCAGTCGGCCGAGATCACGACCAACCTGATGGCGAACGGCGTCGCGGGCCCGAGAGACTGGCAAGGGGCGCTCGCGCGGCTCCGGACGGAAGCGCGGAAAGGGGGTGGGCGCAAGCTTGCCCTGTCATTGATCGACAAGATGGCGCTGACGGATGACGGCGATCCGGCCCGAATGCCGGAGGCTCAGACGCTCAGCGAACGGCCGGATGTGCGGCGGATCGAGCGGCTCTTCACCGCGGCCGAATGCGATTATCTCCGCCAGATCGCCGAGCCGCAGTATATGCCGTCGGTCGTCAATGATGGGATGGGCCGGCAGGTGCGCGACCCGATCCGCACGTCGGATGGCGCAACCCTTCATTGGCTGATCGAGGACCCAGTCGTCCACGCCCTCAATCGCCGGCTGGCGGCCGCGAGCGGCACCAGCTTCGAGCAGGGCGAAGCGACGTTGATCCTGCGCTACAAGGGCGGGCAGGAGTATAAGCCGCATTTCGACTTTGTCCGGTCCGAGCAGAACCAGCGGTTCAAGACGGTGCTCGTCTATCTGAACCACGATTATCAGGGCGGCGAGACCGTGTTCCCGGAGATCGGCCTAAGCGTGAAGGCCCGCAAAGGCGATGCGCTGATCTTCACCAGCGCCCTTCCCGACCGATCGGTCGACCCGCTTTCCAAGCACGCCGGCATGCCGATCACCGGCGGCGTCAAATATCTCTGCACCAAGTGGATCAGGGAGAAACGGTGGGTGGCTTAGTCCGAGCCTAAAGCCAATCGTCCGGCACCGTTGCCTGGTGCAGGATACGAGCCACCGTGATTCGTTGTCCGTCGAAATCGTAGAACAGGTGATGGCTGCCAACGCTCAGGTAGCGCACCGGCGGGCGTATGCCGGGATAAAGCGGTCCCGATTCCGGATAATCCAGCAGTCGATCGAGCGCACGTTCGATGCGATTCATATACTCGTCGGCGACGGCCACGCCGAACTCTTGGATGCTGTAATGCTCGATTGCGCGAAGATCGTCGCGGGCATCGGGTAGAATCGTCAGCTGCCTCATGCCGCTATGGAGCGGGCAGCTCGAAGTTCAGCAAAGAACTCTTTGTAATCCTGCCCCTCTCCAGACGCCCTGCCCTTATCGATTTCCGCCTGCAACCAGGCGAGTTGAGCCGCGCGCTCCTCGTCGGCCCGCAGGATCTCGCGGATATAGTCGCTGGCGCTGCTGTAGCGTCCGGTGGCGACTTGGTCGTCGACCCATTTTTTTAGGCCGTCGGGCAGCGAAACGTTGATCTGGGCCATGGCGAGCACTCCTACATTTCTGCGCAATATAGCACGCTAACGCAGCAGCACCAATTCCTCCGCCATGCTCGGGTGCAGGGCGACGGTGTCGTCGAACGCCTTTTTGTTGAGGCCGGCCTTCACCGCGACAGCGGCGGCCTGAAGGATTTCGGGCGCGTCGGGGCCGATCATGTGAAGGCCGAGGATGCGGTCGGTCTCAGGCTCGCAGATCATCTTGTAGAGCGCACGCTCGTTGCGGTTGGCGAGCACGTTCTTCATCGGCCGGAAATCCGACGAATAGACCCGCACCGCGCCGTGCTTCTGCTTTGCCTGGCTTTCGGTGAGGCCAACGCCCGCGAGCGGCGGGTGGCTGAACACGGCTGAGGGAATGCAATGATAGTCGACCCGCCAGGGCTTCTGGCCGAACACGGTGTCGGCAAAGGCCTGGCCCTCGCGGATCGCGACCGGGGTCAGCTGCACGCGATTGGTGACGTCCCCTACCGCGTAGATGCTGTCGATGCTCGACTTGCTGTCCTCGTCGACCACGACGGCGCCCTTGGCGTCGAGCGTCACCCCGGCTTCCTCGAGCCCGAGGCCCTTTGTGTGCGGCACGCGGCCGGTCGCAAAGAGGATCAGGTCCACCTCGAGCGGCTCGCAGCCGTCGAACGTCACGTGAAGACGATCGTCCGCCTTCTCGATGCTCTTGAAGCGCGAGTTGAACTGGAACTTGATGCCCTTCGTCATCGAGATCTGGAGCAGTCGGTCGCGAATGCTCTCGTCATAGCCGCGCAGGATCACGTCGGTGCGGTTGACCAGAGTCACGTCGGAACCGAGCTCGTGGAAGATGCCGGCGAACTCGTTGGCGATATAGCCGCCGCCCGCGATCAGCACGCGCCGCGGCAGGCGTTCGAGGTGGAAGACTTCGTTGGAGGTGATGCCGTGCTCCGCGCCCGGCACGTCGGGGATGGCCGGCCAGGCGCCCGTCGCGATCAGGATCACGCGCGCGGTCACCTCGCGGCCGCTCGCCAGCCTGACCTTGTGCGAACCGGCGACAGTCGCGCGCTCCAGGATGATCTCGACATGATTGTTGTTGAGCGTGGTCGTGTAGGCGTGGTTCAACCGGTCGACCTCGGCAAGCACATTGTCGCGGAGCGTCGGCCAGTCAAACGCGCATTGCGGCACGTCCCAGCCGAAGCGGCGCGCGTCCGCCAGGTCCTCCGCGAAATGGGCGCCGTAGACGAGCAGCTTCTTCGGCACGCAGCCGCGGATCACGCAGGTGCCGCCCACCTTGTGCTCTTCGGCCAGCGCAACCTTCGCGCCGTGCGCAGCCGAAACACGCGCCGCGCGCACGCCGCCGGAGCCGCCGCCGATCACGAACAGGTCATAGTCGAAGTCAGCCATGTCTCGTCCTCTGTTACCGGCGCTGGAGCCAGACCGCCTTTTGCGGAAAATCGGTCACGATGCGAAAATGCCTTAGCAGCTTCACGCCGACATTGGCGTCGGCGGCGTTGGGCTGTTCGTCGATCGCGGCGCGAACGTTACGAAAGGTGACGCCTGCCAGCCGCAACGATCGCAGGATGACGATCTTGCGCTTCACCGCTCCGCCGATCCCGCCGCCTTCTTCATGGGCCTGCGCACGATCGAGCAGCCCCAATCGCGCTGCATAATTCTTCCCGATCAGCACGTCGGAGCCGTTGCCCAGATCGAATTCCGCCCTGACGGGCCGATGGCCTTCGACGGAAATCGGGATGGTTTCGTTGCCGTGAAAGCTCTGGAGCGGCAGCTTCACGCCGCTTGGCTCGGCGCGATCGGCAACGGCGTGGATCGTGCCGCCGTCGATATCGATCGCGAGCCGCGTCGCGTCGAACAGGTCGCGGCCGACAATCGCGTCGAGCTTGCGGCCGAACAGGCGCGCGCCGACATCGTCCAGATCCATGACGGCAAGGGTGGCATCCGGCACCGCGACGCCGATGGCGTCGATCCGGACACCTTTCACCAGCCGCGCCTTGGCCGCCCCTGCGCCCGACCCGCGCGCATCGACGTTCCGGCCCCCGTCGACCCTGGCGTGCGCGGCGAATTCGTCGTCGAGCAATGAAACTTCCGCCGCCGAATCGAGCACGGCCTCGGTCTGGACGCCGTTGATCCGCGCAGGAATGTAGAGCCGGTCGCCGCGCACGGTCAGCGCCGCGGCGGCCGCAAGCAATGCTATCATCCGAATGCCCGTGCGATCAGGGCCTGGGTGGACGGATCGAACCCCTCCGTCCCTTCCTGCTCGATCGACTTCGCGATCTGCTTGCCAAGCTCGACCCCGAACTGATCGAACGGATTGATGCCGAGCAAGACGGCGTTGGCGAAGGTCCGGTGCTCGTAGAACGCGATCAGCGCGCCGAGACTCGCCGGATCGACGGCGTCGAGCAGGATCGTCGACGACGGCCGATCACCCGGATAGGCCCGCTGCGGATCGTCACTGGTCTTGCCCGCCATCAGCGCCGCGCCTTGGGCGAAGCAGTTGGTCAGCAACGCCTGGTGATGCGCTTCGTCCTGGTGATGTCCGGCCTCGACAGCGGCGACGAACTCGACCGGCACCAGCCGCGTGCCCTGGTGAAGCAGCTGGAATACCGCGTGCTGCGCGTCGGTGCCGACGCCGCCCCAGGTGATCGGCGCGGTCGGCCAGGCGATCGCCTCGCCCGCCGGGGTCACGCGCTTGCCGTTCGATTCCATCTCGAGTTGCTGAAGATACGACGGCAGCAGCCGCAGCCGCTCGTCATAGGCGAAGACCGCGCGCGTCTCGCAGTCGCGGAGCTGCGTGTAATAGAGATCGGCAAAGGCAGCGAGCACAGGCGCGTTGCGCGCCGGCTCGGCGAAGCGGAAGTGCCGGTCCATTTCCGCCGCCCCTTCGAGCAGGCTTTCGAAGGCGTCCCAGCCGAGCCCCAGCGCGACCGGGAAGCCGATCGACGACCACAGCGAATAACGGCCGCCGACGCTCTCGGCGAACGGCAGGATGCGGGTTTCGTCGACGCCCCATTCCATCGCCTTGTCGGGTGAGGCGGTGAGCGCAATTACGCGCCCATAGGGGTCTTCGACCCCCGCCTGCGCCATCCAGGCGAGCGCGCTGGCCGCATTCAGCATCGTCTCGCTGGTCGTGAACGTCTTGGAGGCGATCACCAGCAAAGTCGCGTTCGGGTCGAACCGGCGGGTCGCCTCCTCGAGCGCGGCACCGTCGACGTTCGAGACAATCGCGACGTCATAACGCCCCGTATCGCGGCCGAGCGCGTCGATCAGCAGGTCCGGCCCCAGCGCCGATCCGCCGATCCCGATGTGCAGCACATGCCGAATATCGCCGAGCGCACCGGCCTCGATCGCGTCGATCAGCGCGCGCATCCGGTTGTGGAAGGCGCGCGCGCGGGCGACGCTTTCGGGGGCGCCTTCGCCCCGCTCGGCCGTGTGTTCGGCGGGGCGGCCTTCGCTGGTGTTGACGACCTTGCCCGCGAACAGCGCATCGCGCGCGGCAGTGAGTCCGCGCTCATCCGCCAGCTGCGCGAAGTCGCCGACCAGTTGCGCGGTCAGATGAGTCTTCGACCAATCGAAATAGATGCCGGCAGCTTCGAGCGTCAGCTGCTGGAGCCGGTCCGGGTCCGCGAAAAGCTGCGTGAGCGTGTGCGGCTCGCGCGCGGTCGGCCAGGTCATCCCCATGAACAATCTCCTCGCCCGCGGCTTCTAGACAGGAGCGACGTTCATGCAAGGAGGCTCAAATGGCCAAGGAAAACGACCCCGACATCATCATCGGACGGGAGGACGCTGAAGTCGACCCGGACAAGCGGCCGCCGGATGCGAACCCGCACGGCCATCCACTGCCCGCTGCTGGCAATGCGCGGCACGGCACGATCCCCGAGCATCTGGAAAAGGACCGCGGCCACGGCGACAACTGAACGGCTGGACGCAGGCGAACCCTGGACTTAGCCTCCCCTCAAACAAGGAGGGGCAGGATGAGCGACTTGAATCGGCGGGCAGTGTTGCAGGGCGCGGCAGCGGGGGCGGCGTTGCTGTCGCCCGCATCGGCGCTGGCGCAATCGGGCGACGAGAAGGCGTTCCGCGCCGCGGTCGAGAAGGGGCATGACGCGGCGATCACGCGGCTGCAGGACTGGATCGCCCTCCCCTCTATCGCGGCCGAAAACCGCGACATGCAGAAGGGTGCCGAATATATGGCGGCGCTGGCGAAGGACGCCGGCTTCCAGACCGCCGAGATCGTCCAGACCTCCGGCCATCCGGGAGTCTTCGCCACCCTGGATGCCGGGGCGCCGAAGACGATCGGCCTGTATTTCATGTATGACGTCAAGCAGTTCGATCCCGCCGAATGGAGCTCGCCGCCGCTCGAGGCGCGGATCGTCGACAAGCCGGGGATGGGACGCGCGATCGTCGGGCGCGGCGCGACCAACCAGAAGGGGCCGGAAGCGACCTTCCTGGCCGCATTGCACGCGATCCGCGCCGCCGGGCGCAAGCTGCCGGTCAACCTGGTCCTGGTCGCCGAGGGCGAGGAAGAGATCGGATCGCCCCATTTTCACGAAATCGTGCGCAGGCCCGATATCGCGGCGCGGCTGAAGCAGACGCCATGCGTGTTCATGCCGTTCAACAGCCAGGGACCGGACGGCGAAGTCACGGTCAATCTGGGCGCGAAAGGCGTCATCGAGTGCGAGCTGGTCGCGAGCGGCGACGCGTGGGGGCGTGGACCGGCAAAGGACGTGCATTCGTCGCTGAAGGCGATGATCGACAGCCCGGTCTGGCGGCTGGTCGAGGCGATGAAGACGCTCGTCTCCCCTGACGGCAACACCGTCGTGATCGACGGCTGGGACGAGCATGTCCGCCCGCTGAGCGCGCGCGAAAAGGCGCTGATCGCGGCCGATGCGCGCGCGTCGAGCGAAGCGGACATGATGAAGGCGCTGGGCGTCAAGCATTGGATCGGCGACCTGGAATGGCTCGCCGCGAACGAGCGGCTTGTCGCCGCGCCGACCGCGAACATCGAAGGGCTGGTGGCCGGCTATACCGGGCCCGGCGGCAAGACGATCCTGCCGCACAAGGGCGTTGCCAAAATGGATTTCCGGCTGGTGCCGAACCAGACCCGCGACGATTGCGTCGCGAAGCTGAAGGCGCATCTGGCCAAGCGTGGCTTCGGCGACATCCAGGTGAACGTCTCCGGCGGCTATGATCCCACCGAGACGGCCGAGGACAGCCCGCTGATCCGCACCACGCTCGCGACCTATCAAAAGCTCGGCATCACGCCGACACTGAACCCGCGGCTGGCCGGATCCTGGCCGGGCTATGTCTTCACAGGCGCGCCGATCAGCCTGCCCGCCGGCCATTTCGGCCTGGGCCACGGCAGCGGCGCCCATGCGCCCGACGAATATTACCTGATCGAGCCGACGAATCCCAAGATCGCCGGATTCGATCAGGCCGTGATGAGCTATATCGATTTCCTCTACTCTCTCGCCGCTTCAAAGGCTTAGGCCGGGGCGGCAGGGTTTCGTTAAGCCTGTCTCTGGGCGGCCGGTTAACCCTTGGCGAGATACAAGCATCGCCATGTTCGCCGCCCGAGTTCAGCCCGAAAGACGCCAGAGCGAGCGTGACGAGGTCTTTTACCGCACCCGCGCGAGCGCGGTGGGGCTCGGCAGCTTTTCGGCACAGGTCGTCAATATCTCCGCCAACGGCTTCATGGCGCGTACCGAGGCCGAGGTCGCGATCGGGCAGACCCTGTCGATCCGGCTGCCGGTGATCGGCGAAGTGAAGGCCGAGGTGCGCTGGTCGCTCGGCGGCCGCATCGGCTGCCAGTTCGTACGGATGATCGACCTCGCCTCCTATCTCGAGCTGCTGGGCACCTTGCTCAAGGAAGCGCGCTAGCGTTCGCGCCATGTCTATCGGGGGAGGTCCGTCATGGCACTGAGACGCATCGCGCCGGAGCAGGTCCAGCTCGGGATGTATATCCAGGGCTTTGACGGCTCGTGGCTTGATCACCCGTTCTGGCGCACCCGTTTCGTGCTCGACAAGGAGCGTGACCTGATCCGGGTCCATGAAAGTGCGGTGGACGCGGTGATCATCGACGATGCGCTGGGGATCGCGCCGGAGCCGCCGCCGGCGATCCAGCGCGAACCGAGCGCGTGGCAATCCCCTGCGCGCCCGGCCGCACCGGCATGGCGTCCGGCTGCCGCGCCGGCGGCGGCCCAGCCGCAAAGCTTTGCGAGCAGCTATGCCCGCGCCGGCCGGGTGTTCGGCAAGTCGAAGCGAGTCATCAGCGCCGTGTATTCGGACGTGCGGCTCGGCAAGGCGATCAAGACCGAGAAATTGATGCCGATGGTCGACGAGATCACCAGCTCGATCGACGAGAATCCCCGCGCCTTCATTAGCATCGCCCAGCTGAAGAGCGGTCACGAATACACGTACATGCATTCGGTCGCGGTCTGCGCGCTGATGATCAACCTCGCCCGCGAATTGCGCTTCAGCGAGGCGGCGGTGCGCGACGCCGGCATGGCCGGGCTGCTGCACGACATCGGCAAGGCGCTGATGCCGGTCGAGATCCTCGACAAGCCGGGCGAGCTGACCGAGGAAGAATTCGAGATCATGAAGACGCACCCGATGCGCGGGCACGAACTGCTCGCGAAGAGCAGCGGCGTCTCTCACAACGCGCTCGAAGTCTGCCTGCGCCACCACGAGCGGTTCGACGGCCAAGGGTATCCGGACGGCCTGGAAGGCGATCGGCTGAGCCTGTTCGCGCGCATGTCGGCGCTGTGCGACGTGTATGACGCGGTCACGTCCGAACGCGCCTACAAGCGCCCCTGGACCCCGACCGAATCGGTCGCCCGGATGCGCGAATGGACCGGGCATTTCGACCCCGAGATGTTCGAGATCTTCATCCGCAGCGTCGGCATCTACCCGATCGGCGCGCTGGTGCGGCTGAAGTCCGGCCGCGTCGCGATCGTGACCGGTGAGAATCGCGAGGACCCGACCCGGCCGCCGCTGGCCTCCGTGCCGGATGCGCTGCACCCCGAGAGCGAACGGCTCGATTCCGCAGTGGAAGAGATCGTCTGCATGGAAAGCGCCGAAGGACTGAGTCTCGAAGGCTGGGAGTCTCAGCGCACCAAGCTGATCAGGCGCTTCCGTTCCTGACCTGAGACATCAGCGCCAGCGGCCGGCCTTCATTGTCGTTGAAGAAGGCCATCCATTCCTCGGTCCCATCCTCGTGCCGATGCACCAGATGCGGCGCGTTCAGGAACGTGACTCCGGCGCTTTCGAGCGCGGCGTGGCTGTGGCGGATATCGTCGACCCTGAAATAGAGGATCGATTCGCCGTCGGCGGGTTGGTCGGTCTGCGACAGGAACAGCCGCACGCCGCCGCAGTCGAAGAAGGCGAGATCGCCGAACGAGTAGAGGTGTTTGAGGCCCAGCACCTCGCCATACCATGTCTGGGCGGCGGCTATGTCGCGCACCTGGCGGGAAATCTGTCCGATCGGTCCCATAGCGAACTCCTGTTGCAGGTCGTTGGATTGGCAAGCGAGCGCGGCGCCGCGGCGGATGCCGGTCCAGTGGCGCAGCTCCATCCGGCTCGGCAGACCGAGTTTCACGAGAATGTTGGCGACGTGGAATTTGACCGCGTCCGTGCTGGTGCCCATCCGCGCCGCGATCGCCGGATTGGTGAGCCCGTGGCGGACGAACTCCACCACCCGCCATTCGCCGGGTGTAAGAACGTCGTCGTGCGGGGGGCGGCCTCGCTGCGTCATGGGAGCAAGGCTAGCCGAGTCGGCAGCGATTTACCCTACCCGCTCCGCAGCAGGTTCACGCCCGCATCGCGTTCGAACAAATAAAGCGCCAGACGCGCTGCCTGGCCGCGTTCGCCTTCGAGGCCGCCGTCGCGATCGACCAACAGGCGCGCGTCCTGCGAAGCAATCGGAAGCAGTTCGTTCAGTAGTTCGGGCGTCGCGAGGCGGAAGACGTGCTCGCCCGACTGGCGCGTACCGAGGATCTCGCCCGGCCCGCGGAGCCGCAGGTCCTCCTCGGCGATGCGGAAGCCGTCGTTCGTTTCCCGCATCAGCGCCAAGCGCGAGCGCGCCGTTTCGCTGAGCGCACCGGAGCGGAGCAGCAGGCACACCGACTTGCCCTCCCCGCGTCCGACGCGCCCGCGCAACTGGTGGAGCTGGGCGAGGCCGAACCGGTCGGCATGCTCGATGATCATCAGAGTCGCGTTCGGCACGTCGACGCCGACTTCGATCACCGTTGTCGCGACCAGCACCGACAGCCGTCCGCTGGCGAACGCCGCCATGACGGCGTCCTTCTCCGGCCCCTTCATCCGGCCGTGGACCAGCCCGATCTTGTCGCCGAAGCGCAGTTTGAGCGCCGTCGCCCGCTCCTCGGCGGCGGCGAGGTCGCTCTTCTCGCTCTCCTCGACCAGCGGGCACACCCAATAGGCCTGCCCGCCCGCCGCGATGTGCCGCCCGAGCCCCTCAGCCACTTCGGGCAGCCGTTCGTCGGAGATTACGCGCGTCTCGATCGGTTGGCGGCCCGGCGGCATCTCGTCCAGCCGGCTGACGTCCATCTCGCCATATTGGGTGAGCGTCAGCGTGCGCGGGATCGGCGTTGCGGTCATCACCAGCAGGTGCGGCGGCCGCTCCGCCTTCTGGCTCAGCATCAGCCGCTGCGACACGCCAAAGCGATGCTGTTCGTCAACGACCGCAAGGCCCAGGCGCTTATAGTTCACACTCTGCTGGAAGATCGCGTGCGTACCGACCAGAATGTCGATCGAGCCGTCGGCGAGGCCCATCAGCGTCGAATCGCGCGCGCGTCCCTTCTCGCGCCCGGTCAGGATCGCGACGTTGACCGGCAGGCCGGCGAGCATGCGGCTCAATGACTCGAAATGCTGACGGGCGAGGATTTCGGTCGGCGCGAGCAGCGCCCCCTGCGCCTCCGCCTCGACGGCGACCAGCAGCGACATTAGCGCCACCAAGGTCTTGCCGGAGCCGACATCGCCCTGAAGCAGCCGCAGCATCGGTGATTGCTGCGCCATGTCGCCCTCAACCTCCGCGATGGCGCGCCGTTGTGCCCCGGTCGGCGTGTAGGGCAGCTTGAGCTGGTCGCGCAGCCGCCCGTCGCCTTGTAGCGGCTGGCCGCGGCGTTTTCGCGTGGACGCGCGCACCAGCATTAGCGCGAGCTGGTTCGCGAACACCTCGTCATAGGCGAGTCGCGCGCGCGACGCGGCATCGGCCGGATCGGCATGTACCGAGGCGAGCGCGGCGCGCCACGGCTGCCACCCGCGCTGCTGCAGCACGCTCGGCTCGATCCACTCCGGCAGCTCCGGCGCGCGGGCGATCGACTGTTCGGCAAGCTGGTGAAGCCGGCGCGAGGTCAGGCCTTCGGACAAGGGATAGACCGGCTCGCGTGCAGCCGGCAGCTCCTCGTCCGGCTTCAACACCAAATCCGGGTGGACGATCTGCAGTTCCTGGCCGTAGCTTTCCAGCTTGCCCGACACGATCCGCTGCTCACCCAAGGGGAACAGCTTGCGGGCCCAACCGGGATTGCCGCCGAAATAGATCAGGCTGACATAGTCGCCGCCCGCATCGGTCGCGTGGACGCGAAAGGGGCCGCGTCCGCTGCCCGATTGGCGGTAGTCGACGGCCGTCAGCGGGATCGTGATTGTCCGCCCGACATCGCCCATGTCCAACCGCTCGACGCGCTTGCGATCGATCCAGCCGGTCGGCAGGTGAAAGGCAACGTCGATCGCGCGGGCGAGGCCAAGGCGCTCGAGCGGCTTCTTCAGGCCCGGCCCGATTCCCTTCAGCGCCTCCACTTCGGCGAACAGCGGATTGAGGATTTCGGGTCGCATGCCTAAGTGCCGTGTCTAACCACATTGCCGGAGCGCCCGCCAGCGCTGTCCGGCCGCTTTGCATTGGAGTTTTATGGATCGAGACGCCCGCCTGAAACGCCTGCGCTTCCGCGCCTGGCATCGCGGCACCAAGGAAGCGGACCTGCTGGTCGGCGGATTTTTCGACGCGCACGCGAGCGGCTGGAACGATGAGCAGATCGGCTGGTTCGAGGCGCTGATGGAAGAACAGGACGTCGATATCATGGCCTGGGCGATCGGCACCGCGCGGGTGCCGGAGCGGTGGCAGGGCGAAATGATGGAAGCCCTTAAGCGCCTCAACTACATTCCGATTGCCCGCTGACGCATGCCTGACCTGAAGAAAATTTTGTCGGCTGCCCAGCCGCTCACCCTCGCCTCTGCGCCCGCGGGCTTCCTTCCCTGGCTGATGGCGGATCTGGCGCGTGCGTCCCCCAAGCGCGCCGTATTCATCGCGTCGGACGAGGCGGCGATGCGGGCGCTGGTCGATGCGACGGGCTATTTCGCGCCCGAGCTGGAAGTGCTCAGCTTCCCGGCCTGGGACGTGCTGCCCTATGACCGCGCATCGCCCAGCTTGCGCATCCAGTCCGAACGGCTCGGCACGCTGCACCGGTTGCAGCAGAAACCCGGCGCCGCGCAGTTGGTCGTAACCACCGCCAATGCAGCGATCCAGCGCACGCTGACGCCGTTCCGCATCCGCCAGCTCGTCGCAAGGCTCACGCCCGGCGAGCGGATCGACCGCGACCAGCTCGCGGCGAAGCTCAACGCCAACGGCTATCAACGGGTCGATACGGTGGCCGAGGCCGGCGAGTTCGCGATCCGCGGCGGCCTGATCGACTTGTTCCCGACCGGCGAGGAATACGCGCTCCGCCTCGACTTCTTCGGCGACGAGATCGAGAGCGTCCGCCAGTTCGATCCCGCCGACCAGCGCACGATCGGCCGCATCGACGGCTTCACGCTGATGCCCGCCTCCGAAGCCTTGCTGGACGAGGACAGCATCAAGCGTTTCCGCAGCCGCTATCGCGAGGCGTTCGGGGCGACGGCGACTGGCGATCCGCTCTACGAGGCCATTTCCGATGGCCGCCGCCTCGCCGGCATGGAGCATTGGCTGCCGCTGTTCGAAGACAAGCTCGGCACGCTGTTCGATCATCTCGGCGATGACGCGGTGGTGGTGCGCGATTTCGGCTCCAGCGCCGCAGCGGACCAGCGCTTCGAGGCGATCGACGATTATTACGCCAACCGCCAGAAGGCGATGGTCGCCCAACCGGGCGGCTACCGGCCGATCGAGCCCCATGCCCTGTACCTGAGCGCCGATGAATGGCGCGAGGCGATCGAGACGCAGCCGGTGCACCTCGCCACGCCATTTGCGGCGCCTGAGAGCGAAAAGAGCCTCGACTTCGCGGTCGAAGGCGCGCGCGATTTCGCGCCGGAGCGAGCGCAGAACGCGAACGTCTACGAAGCCGTCGTCAAGCACGCGGGCAAGCTGAAGAAGGGCGGCCACAAGGTCATCCTCGCCAGCTATTCGACCGGCGCGCGCGAGCGGCTGGGGAATCTGCTCGCCGATCACGGGCTTACTGACGCGCGCCATGCCGCAAGCTGGCAGGAGGCACTGGGCATCGCCGCCAATCCTCCCCGGAACGGGGAGGGGGATCAGCCGAAGGCTGGTGGAGGGGGCCCGGACACCCGCTCTGAGACCGGGGCCCCCTCCACCACCGCTTCGCGGCGGTCCCCCTCCCCGTTCCGGGGAGGATCAATCGCGCTGATCGTGCTCCCGCTCGATCACGGCTTCACCACGCCCGACGTCGCCTTGCTGACTGAGCAGGACATGCTCGGCGACCGTCTTGTCCGCAGGCGCAAGCGCCGCAAGCAGGCCGACGCGTTCCTGAACGAACTGGCGACGCTCAGCCCCGGCGATTTCGTCGTGCACGTCGATCACGGCATCGGCCGCTACGACGGGCTGACCCAGGTCCCCGTCGCCAAGACACCCCACGATTGCGTCGCCGTTACCTATGCCGGCGGCGACAAGCTCTACGTGCCGGTCGAAAATCTCGAAGTCCTCTCCCGCTACGGTGCGGAAAGCGACGGCGTGACGCTCGACAAGCTTGGCGGCGAGGCGTGGCAGCGCCGCAAGGCGGCGATGAAGGAGCGCATCCGAGAGATCGCGCACGAGCTGATCCGCACCGCCGCCGAACGCGCGCTCCGCCCCGCCGAAATCGCCGAAGCCGAATCGAGCAGCTATCCCGCCTTCGCCGACCGCTTCCCCTACGAGGAAACCGACGATCAGGACCGGGCAATCGACGATGTGCTCGGCGACCTCTCCGCCGGCAAGCCGATGGACCGCCTAGTCTGCGGCGATGTCGGCTTCGGCAAGACCGAAGTCGCGCTCCGCGCTGCCTTCGTGGCGGCTATGGCCGGCATGCAAGTGGCGCTCGTCTGCCCGACCACTCTCCTCGCGCGCCAGCATTTCAACACCTTCTGCGAGCGGTTTCAGGGCTTCCCGCTGAACATCGGACGCCTCTCCCGCCTCGTCCCGCCTAAGGAAGCGAGGGAGACGAAGCAGGGGCTGGCCGAAGGCAAGATCGACATCGTTATCGGCACGCACGCCATCCTGGCGAAGGGCATCGAGTTCAAGCGCCTCGGCCTCGTCATCGTCGACGAGGAACAGCGGTTCGGCGTCACGCATAAGGAGCGGCTGAAGGCACTGAAGACCGACGTCCACCAGCTGACGCTGACCGCAACGCCGATCCCGCGCACGTTGCAGATGGCGATGTCGGGCCTGCGCGAGCTATCGGTAATCCAGACCCCGCCGGTCGACCGGCTGGCAGTGCGCACCTACGTGATGCCCTGGGACCCGGTGGTGCTGCGCGAGGCATTGCTGCGCGAACACTATCGCGGCGGCCAAAGCTATTTCGTCACGCCGCGCATCGCGGACCTGCCCGACATCGAGGAGTTCCTGCGCGAGGAAGTGCCGGAGGTCCGCTATGTCGTTGCCCACGGTCAGATGGCACCGACCGAGGTGGAGGAGCGCATGTCGGCCTTTTACGACAAGCGCTACGATGTGCTGCTTTCCACCACGATCGTCGAAAGCGGCCTCGATATCCCGAGCGCGAATACGTTGATCGTGCACCGCGGCGATCGCTTCGGTCTTGCCCAGCTCTACCAGCTGCGCGGTCGCGTCGGGCGGGGCAAGATCAGGGCCTATGCCTATCTGACCACGCCCGCCGACACCTCGATCACCGACACCGCAGAGAAGCGGCTGAAGATCCTCTCGGACCTCGACAGCCTTGGTGCCGGCTTCCAGCTCGCCAGCCACGATCTCGACATTCGCGGCGCCGGCAATCTGCTGGGCGACGAGCAGTCCGGGCATATCAAGGAAGTCGGGTTCGAACTCTATCAGTCGATGCTGGAAGAGGCGATCCTGGAGGCCAAGGCCGGCGGGCGTCGCGACGAGCTAAAGCGCGACGAATTCTCGCCAACCATCACCGTCGACGTGCCGGTCATGATTCCCGAGGATTATGTCCCCGATCTCGACCTGCGCATGGGCCTTTATCGCCGCATCAACGAGCTGGATTCGGCCGAGCAGATCGAGGGCTTCGCCGCCGAGCTGATCGACCGCTTCGGCAAGCTGCCATCCGCGACCGAGAACCTGATCCGGCTGATCGAGATCAAGCTGAACGCGAAAGCGGCCTGCGTAGCAAAAATTGAGACCGGCCCGCGCGGCGCCGTCGTCACGTTCCACAACGACACGCCGCCCGACGTGCCCGCGCTGCTCGGCTATGTGCAGAAGATCGGCGCGTCGGCGAAGCTGCGCCCGGATTCGAAGCTGGTGATCAGCCGCGACTGGACCAACCCGAAACAGCGGCTGAACGGCGCGCTGCAATTGTCGCGAGGATTGGCGAAGCTAGCGGCTTAGAGCCCCTCCCCTTCAGGGGAGGGGTTGGGGTGGGGCCTGTGCCCTCCGGAAAGCCTGGAGTTTTGCTCGGCCTATCGGCCGAACCCCACCCATTACCCCTCCCCTGAAGGGGAGGGGCTGGCTAATCCGACCAGCCCCTCCACACTCACAGGCCCCGAGCACAGAAATCCCTGGTACAGCGTGCAGCCCTCAGCCGCGAGCAAGGCCAGTTGCTCCTCCGTCTCCACGCCTTCCGCGATCACACCGAGGCCAAGCGCGCGGGCCATATCGATGACGCTGCGCACCACCACGCGGTCGCGCGCGGAGCCGGCGATGTCCTGACTGAGCCGCCGGTCGAGCTTCAGATAATCGAGCGGCAGTGCCTTCAGATAGGCGAGGCTCGAATAGCCGGTGCCGAAATCGTCGACGGCTGCCCGGCACCCGCCCTGACGCAGCTGCGCGAGCGCGCCCGCGGCGGCGCCCAGATCGTCGATCAGGCCTTCCTCGGTCACTTCGGCAGTCACGCGGTCGCGCGCGAAGCCGCTCGCGTCGATCCGGGCAAGCATGGCTTCGGCAAAGCCAGGCTGGGCCAGGTCTGCGGCGGTGACGTTGATCGACATTCGAAGGCTCGCGAGCTCCGCAGGCCACGCCGCAGCCGCTTCGAGCGCGCAGCGCTGGACCAGTTCGGACAAGGGCAGGACGAGCTGCGCCCGCTCCGCGGCCCCGAACAGCGCCTCGGCGCCCAGTTCGCCGAAGACCGGGTGCCGCCAGCGCGCGAGCGCCTCGACGCCATCGATGCCGCCGTCAGCGATGCGCACCTGGGGCTGGAACAGGATTTCGATCTGGCCGGCTGCCATCGCTTCGCGCAGATCGCCGGCCAATCGCTGCGCCCGTTCGGCCGCCTCCCCTGCCCCCGCATCGAGCAGGCGGATCGCACTGCCGCTCGCCTCACGCGCCTCGGCCAGGGCGGCGCTCGCCCGGCGGAGCAGCGCGCCCGCATCCTCGTTGCTGGCGATCGCACCGCCAATATCGGCGCCCAGCAGCACGGCATGGGGCGCCATCGCGATGCGACGCTCGATGGCGGCCGCGATCCGGTCTGCGACGTCGCCGAGTTCCGCAGCCGCGGCGCCGGGCAGCCCGACCATGAACTCCGTCCCGGCAAGCCGCGCGATCCATGCCTGCGCGTTCACTTCGCGGGCCGCACCCTCGATCCGGCGCGCGGCGGCCTGGAGCAGCGCATCGCCGCCGCCCCGGCCATAGGCGCTGTTGATCATCGGCAGCCGGCTGAGCCCGACCAGCAGCACGCCCGGGATCGTGTGGCCGGCCAACTGCGACGCAAGCCAGCGCCGCGCCGCGGTCCCGTCGGGAAGGCCGGTCAGCGGGTCGCGATGCAGAGGCAGCACCGCATCCTTGTCCAGCGGTTCGAGCAATCCGCTCACATCGCCGTCGCCCATCGTCAGATGATGCGCGACGCGCACGCCGCCGGGCAGCAAATGCGAGAAAGCGGTCGAGCCATAGCCCGCCTTAAGCCTTCGCCGGGCCGCGCGGGCTGCACGCCGGTCGCTCGCGCCGAGCAGCCGGTAGGCACTTCGGACGCTCAGCCGTTCCTCGTCAATCCCATAGCGCTGGCGCAGCGATGCGCTGAGCGTCAGGCCCTCCGCGCCGAAGCTCCAGCGCATTGCCTCCGCCTGCCTCAGTGCCGGGCGGCTGATCGCCCCGCCGCCGAGCCGGCGGGCATAGCGCGCGGCGAAGCGCAGCGCCTGCAACAGCTCGGCCTCGCCGAACGGACTGGCCAGATAATGCGTGCCCCCGGCAGCATAGACCTCGCCCAGCCGCGCGACGTCACCCCGCGACAGGAGCACGAGCAGCGCTGCCGCATTCGCCTCGGCGGGGTCGGCAAGCGATCGGATCGCGCCGATCGCCTCGTCAAAGGCGCCGCGCCCGTCGACGATCGCGAGCCCTGCCCCGCTGTCGATGAAGCGCCGTTCCACGCCGCCCGCGCGCCGCGCCGCGATCGCCCGCCAGCCGGCCCGGCTCGCCGCATCCAGCAGCTCGTCGCGATGCCGGAACGACAGGATGAACAGGGAAGCCCCTTCTCCCGGCGGTCCGGCGGCATGATCGTTCAAGAAGCGCTCCCCTTTTGGGCCATTCTAGCGGCCTGAGCGTTTTCGCCAATGGCTTGCCGCGCCGGACGTCGCCCCATAAGCTCACTGACCATGATCGCCGCCGATCCTGCCCTGGCCCCTTCGCTGGTCGACAGTTTCGGCCGGCGGGTCAGCTATCTGCGCGTGTCGGTCACCGATCGCTGCGATTTCCGCTGCCGCTATTGCATGGCGGAGGCGATGAGCTTCCTGCCCCGGCGCGAGCTGCTGACGCTCGAGGAACTGGCGCTGATCGTCGACCGCTTCGTCGATCGCGGCGTCACCAAGGTACGCCTGACCGGCGGTGAGCCGCTGGTGCGCCGCGGCCTGCCCGAGCTGGCACGGCGGATCGGCCGGCGAATCGGCTACGGCCTCGACGAGCTGACGCTGACCACGAACGGCGCGCGGCTGGCCGAAGCGGCGGGATCGCTCGTCGATGCGGGCATCCGGCGCATCAATGTCAGCCTCGACACGCTCGACCGCGATCGATTCGCCTATATCGCGCGGCGCGACGCCTTCCACGAGGTGCTGGCCGGCATCGCTGCTGCCAAGGCCGCGGGGCTGGCGATCAAGATCAACATGGTCGCGCTGAACGGCCTGAACGACGATGCTTTCGTCCCGATGGCGGAATGGTGCGGCGCGCAGGGCTTCGACCTGTCGATCATCGAGACGATGCCGCTGGGCCGGATCGACGAGGACCGCACCGATCGCTTCCTGCCGCTGACGTTCGTGCGCGACCGGCTGGCGCGGCGCTTCGCCTTGGCGCCATCGGACCACAGCACCGGCGGCCCGTCGCGCTACGTCTTTGTCGAGGAGCTCGGCATCCATATCGGCTTCATTTCGCCGCTGACCCATAATTTCTGCGCGACCTGCAATCGCGTGCGACTGACGGCTGAGGGCAAGCTCTATCTCTGCCTCGGCCAATCCGACTGCGTCGACCTGAAAGCGGCGCTCCGCGAAAACGGCCCCGCAGCGCTCGATGCTGCGCTCGATGAGGCGATGCGGATCAAGCCCAAGGCACATGATTTCCGGATCGATCGCCCGGCCGTCTCCCGTCACATGAGCGTCACCGGCGGATGACGCTCAAGCGCGCGCTGGTCACGTCGACGGCGGATGTCGCCCTCGAAGCCGAGGGCGAGTTGCGCCGGCGCTACGAATGGGTGGCGCTAGAAGACGCCGATATCGTCGTGGCCTTGGGCGGCGACGGGTTCATGCTGCAGACGCTGCACGCGATGCTTGAGCAGCGGCGGATCTGCCCGGTGTACGGAATGAACCGCGGGACGGTCGGCTTTCTGATGAACGACTGGGGCATGGACCGGCTCGACGAGCGGCTTGCCCGCGCCAAGCGGTTCGAGGTGTCGCCGCTCCGCATGGACACCGTCACCGTCGCAGGCGAACGGTCGACCCTGCCCGCCATCAACGAAGTGTCGCTGCTGCGCGAAACCCGCCAGACCGCCAAGCTGGAAGTAACGGTCGGCCGCCGCATCGTGCTCGACGAATTGGTCTGCGACGGCGTGCTGGTCGCGACGCCCGCGGGCTCGACCGCCTACAACCTGTCGGCGAACGGCCCGATCCTGCCGCTCGGCTCGGCGCTGCACGCGCTCACGCCGATCAGCCCGTTCCGGCCGCGCCGCTGGCGGGGCGCGATCCTGCCCGACAGCGCGACGGTTCGGTTCCGCGTGCTCGAGCCCGTCAAGCGCCCGGTCAGCGCCGTCGCCGATCAGCGCGAAGTCCGCGACGTCGCCACCGTCGAAGTGGCGATCGACCGCAGCCAGACGCTCTGCCTGATGTTCGATCCCGAACACGCGCTCGATGACCGCATTACGATGGAACAGTTCATCGCCTGACCCGCTTGCAATGGCCGAAAGGCTTGCTATAGGCCCGGCCTCGCTCGGCATTCCCCGGTAGCTCAGCGGTAGAGCATCCGACTGTTAATCGGACGGCCGCCTGTTCGAATCAGGCCCGGGGAGCCAGCGAGTGTCATCTAAGGTACTGAGAAGCGGTAGCTGACGAACCAAGCGGCGCCGTTAGGCCTCACTCCCAGCTCGCTCTGACGACCGCGAGCGACGACATCGTGTCGCCCTTGGCAGTCCCGATAAGCCGTCGTTCCGCCTATTACGCGCCGGCCATAACCGGCGTTGCATCCAGCGCATCGAATACAGGGTCGTCGAACCTGGCGAACGTGCGCCAGCCGGACAGGCGCTGCTCGGATCGAAGCAGGCAATGTGCGCCGCTGCGACGCGCCGCTTCGCCGTCGCGCTCCGCACGGTCGCCGATCAGCACTGTCTGATGCGGTTTGGCGCCTGCCAACGCCATCAGCCGCTCCAGGCCGCGGGGGTGCGGCTTGAGCATGCCTACCTCGCCGGCGCTGACAATGTGATCGGCCCGAAGCGCCAGCGCTTCAAGCTTGGCGGCGGCTGGATAGTCAGACAGGATGCCAATCGCCCGGCCCGATGTGCGTACGCGTTCGAAAAGCCGCTCGACGCCTGCGTAGCGGCAGGCCGCGAGCTGGCCCAACGGGCGCTCCTCGATCCATTCGGCTACAATCCGCTTGACCGAGTTTTCGCTGAGGCGGTGACGTCGAGCCACTTCGGCGACCAGGGCTATCTCGAACGCCTCTGTCTCCGCCTTCCCCAGCGTTTCGCGGTGTTGGCGGTAACTCTTCAGTACGGCCAGTGTTCGTCGGTCGAAGCGGGTGAGGCTGTGCAGCAATAGCCGAGCGCCCATGCGCAGCCGGAGCGAACGCTGCGCGTAGAGCGTTCCGTCAACGTCGAAGGCGACCAGTTTGATCGGGCGCCAATCAAACGGCTCAATCACCCCGGCTGATCGCGATGAACTGCTGAGAAGTCAGCCCGTCCAGGCTGGGCACGTCAATGAAGGTGAACACGGCGAACAGCATGCTGACGAACGCCACCATCACCAGCAGCCCGCTCTCCCTGAAAAGCCGCTCCGGCTTTTGGGCCGTCGATCCGGGACCCATCGAAAGTGCGAGATATTTTCCGAACAGCAGGATGATTGCCGGCAGGACGAGCAGATATTCGATCCGGTATTTGACGAGGAACACGCCGAGGAACGCCGAGCTCAGCATCGCGTAAATCAGAACCGATGTCGTCAGGCTGATCTCGGTGTAGCCCGAGAAACTTTTCCGATAGCGCGCAAGCAGATCTTTGCCGTGAGAGGCGACGATCTCGCGATATTCGGACAGCCGCTTGGCCCCCATCAGAAAGGCTCCGCCGAACCAATAGGCAAGGATGATCGAGGATGGCGGCAATGTGCTCGGGTCGAGCATCGCCCACCCGATCATCAGCCGAAATGGGTTGTTCACTGCCTCTGACAACACGTCCAGATAAGGCACATCTTTGGTACGGATCGGGCGAACATTATAGAAGATGCCCTGGCTCGCGAACAACAGCGCAATGATGAGCATCGTCAGCGAAGCAGCCCAGGCGGCGCAGAGGCCGATTGCCAGCAAAGCAAGCCATTCGGCAAACACCAGCGTGCCCGACATGGTTCGCTGCACCGCAGACCGAGCCGACTTTGTCGGGTGGTGCTTGTCCGATTCCCGGTCGAGATATTCGTTTATGGCGTAATTGGCCGATGCGATCGTGACCGCGACGACCAAACCAAGAACCGCCATTGAGACGACGCTCTCGGATCGCACGCCGCGAAGCAGCAGCGCGAGCAGGACGCCTGGCACGATGAAGACGTGCTTCGTGACGTGATCGAGACGCGCGATCGATACATAATCGGGCCAATTGGCGCGGTTTAATGCATCCGAAGATGCAAGTGAAATTCCAAGCGCTTGTGTCACACTATTCCCCCCGTTGCCGTCAGAAACCGGTCTGATCCGATCCCCGCAGCCAATTACTAATCGGTCGCTTTCACTCCATTCGCAACAGTTTTAGAGAACGCTGGAGGATGCGAGCTCATCCACGCAATGAGTTTTCAACACGTCCGGATCAACGGCCCGGCCTTCGGGCTACGGTGCTTTCGCCAACTTGCGGGCCGCCAAAAGCTGCGCGACGGCGAGGAACACGAACAGAAGGCTCACACGGGCCTGGAAGCGCCCCAAAGGAGAGGCCAGCAAACCGCAAACGATGGCGTTTGCCAAAATACCGCCGACGCAGAGCAGGACGAAGCGGCCGGTGCTTTGGTGACAGTTGATCAGATCACGACGCCTGGCCCAAAGTGCCACGAACAGCAAGGCTGCCCCGGCGAAGCCCCCGATGGACTGCACCCTGTCAAACGCGGCGAACAGATCCGGCCGTCGAACGGATCTGGTCTGTTCGATCTGCGCCATGACATTGCTGTTAAAGAGCAACCGGAGCGTCGGGATGTGCCGGTCAGGCGCAATCTCGGCCAGGTCGACAACGCCTATCTGGCGTACGCCGTCCCATAGAAACGCGCTTCCGATCTGAAGCGGGTTTGCGCGAAGCGCATCCAGGAATACACGTCCCTGTTCTTCGCTCAGCCGGTCTCTGATTGGTTGTGGCGAGGCAAAGAACACGCCTCCCCGCTCCTTCGTTGCGAACAGAAAATCGATCCAGTTGCCTTGGCTCAGGGCAGGCAGATGGTGGCACAGCTCGTACCCCGCCTGCGGGCATGCCTGAACCAGGAACTTCTCGCCCTCCGGCATGTCGGCCAGATGGGCGGAAAGGAAGGGTAGTCGCATCAACGGGCGCCCGGTCTGTGCTTTGGCGATTGAGCCAAGTAAAACCAGTCCTGCCAATCCGACCACTACCGGAAGGACGACTGCGGAGAGTCTGATACCGAGAACCGGTTCACGCCGGAACAGCGCCACCGACACGCCGGCCACGGCCATAGCGAGCGCGACAGGAATGTGACTGTCGTGGCTGACCGCCGCCAGACAAGCGATTGCGCATAGCAGCACGCGATCCAGCAGGCTCAGCTTCCCCCATCTCAAAATCAGGAGTGCCATCGACAGGATGAGGGCCGGCGCCAGGATGTCGGGCGTCAGAAAGGCGACATACACGCCCGCGCTCGTGAGCGTGGATAGCGACGCCGCCGTGGCATAGTATCGCCAGTCGAAACCAAGCCCGAAGCCGCGAGACCAAGCGAGGGCGAGCACGATCCCGAGCAGCAGGGCTTGAGCCGCCATGATGCCTGTGAACCCGGCGACGGAGTACGTAAGGAAGGCCAGGATTCCCCAATAAGGGGATCGGCCAGCCAACAATGGCGACGCGCCTTCACCCTTTCCGCCTGGAGCCGAGCTCCCGCCGCTCGACGGGTGCTCGGGCGACGCGCTGAAATCTCGGCTGAAGTCGTTGTGAAAAAGCGCTGGCGCAGCTCTGGACAGCAAGTTCGCCGGCCGGCTCAGATAATCGTGCGTGTCCGGGTAGAAGATCGGGCCCTTATTCCAGACGGCAAACAGCAGGAGAAGGAGCGCTGTAAGGGCGCCATGCAGGTAGGCGCTTTGGCGAGCTCTTCGCTGCGGAACGGGTCCGCCAGACATCACTCCAATGGCGGCGTCAGCTCCCCGGTTGCGCTCGACCATGCCCCCCTCCCCCCGCAGTGCCGGACCGGCCAAGGTAACCGGCCCAGCCTCTCGATCGTCCTTCCGCTGCAAGTCGTGATCTAAGAGGTCAGACCGGATCAGGACGGATCGGGAGCCTCTCTCGATTCTGCCGCAAATTCAAACCCTGTTCTCATTGGTACGCAAGCGGAACTTTGCTCGACGTTAAAAGTTGACCGCCTGAACAAACAATCGGCCGCTCGAGCCGGTGTCGGGAGGAATGCGGGTGCGCTGGCAGATGCGGGCGTTCGTCTTGGCGGTGTCGGCGGCGGTTCCGATCGCGCAGGCATGCGCTCAGCCGAATGCGAATGACGACGGGCAATGGACGATGCCCGCGCACGATTATGCGAGCACGCGGTTCAGCCGGCTCGATCAGATCAATCGCGACAATGTCGGCCGGCTGAAGCTGTCCTTCACCTTCTCGACCGGCATCGTGAAAGGGCACGAGGCGGCGCCGCTGGTGGTGGGATCGACGATGTACATCGTCACCCCTTACCCGAATTACATCTACGCGCTGGACCTCAGCCAGGACGGCGCGCCGCTCAAATGGAAATACGACCCGAAGGTCGCCGCCGCCGCGCAGGGGGTCGCCTGCTGCGACGTGGTGAACCGCGGCGCCTTCTATTCGAACGGCAAGCTGTTCTTCAACACGCTCGACAACCAGACGATCGCCGTCGACGCGGCAACGGGCGCCGAGGTCTGGCGCACCAAGCTCGACGACATCAATAAGGGCGCGACCATGACGATGGCGCCCTTGGTCGCCGACGGAAAGGTGCTGGTCGGCAGCTCCGGCGGCGAAATGGGTGTGCGTGGCTGGCTGGCGGCCCTGGATGAAGGTTCCGGGAAGATCGCCTGGCGCGCCTATTCCACAGGTCCGGACAAGGACGTGCTGATCGGCCCCAGCTTCAAACCATTCTATGCCACGGACCGGGGCACAGACCTGGGCGTCAAGACCTGGCCGCCCGAGGCGTGGAAGATCGGCGGCGGCAATGTCTGGGGCTGGATCAGCTACGATCCCGATCTGAAGCTGGTCTATTACGGCACCGGCAACCCTGGTCCATGGAATCCGGACCAGCGCCCCGGCGACAACAAGTGGACGACGGGCATCTTCGCGCGCGACGTGACGACCGGCCAGGCACGCTGGTATTATCAGTTCAGCCCCCATGACCTGTTCGACCATGACGGGATCAACGAGCAGATCCTGATCACGATGAAGATCAACGGCAAGCCGCGCAAAGTGCTGCTCCGGGCCGAGCGCAACGGCTTTTTCTACGTGATGGACCGCGTGACGGGCCAGGTGATCGCGGCCGATCCGTATGGCAACCTGAATGCGGCGCTGGGCGTCGATCTAAAGACCGGGCGGCTGATTCCCAACCCGGACAAGGAAACCAAGCAGGGGAAGGTGGTGCGCGGCATCTGCCCCGCCTCGCCGGGCATGAAGGACTGGAACCCGATGGCGTTCAGCCCCCGCACCGGGCTCGTCTACATCCCGCACCTCAACCTTTGCATGGACTATGGCGCGATGGAGGCGAACTATATCGCCGGCACGCCCTATGTCGGCGCGGATGTGAAGATGTACGCCGGGCCCGGCGGCAACCGCGGCGTCTTCACCGCTTGGGATCCGGGTGCCCGCAAGGCGCGCTGGGAGATCAAGGAAGACCTGCCGCTGTGGAGCGGCGCGCTGGTCACGGCCGGCGACGTGGTCTTCTACGGAACCATGGACGGCTGGTTCAAGGCGCTGGACGCGGTCAGCGGCAAGCTGCTGTGGCAGTTCAAGGCCGGCTCCGGGATCATCGGCCAGCCGATCAGCTATCGGGCTCCCGACGGCAAGCAGCATATCGCGGTGCTGGCCGGCGTCGGCGGCTGGGCGGGCGCGGTGGTCGCGGGCGGCCTCGACCCGCGCGATCCGACCGCCGCGCTCGGTTTCGCCGCCGCGACGCAGGACCTGCCGGGCAAGACCACGGGCGGAGGCATGCTGTATGACTTCGTTCTGCCATAGCTTAATCCTCCCCTCGCCATGCGAGGGGAGGGGGACCGCGCGAAGCGCGGTGGAGGGGCCGACCGCGCAGCGGGCGGAAGCACCCTCCGCTTCGCTCCGGGCCCCTCCACCGCCTTCGGCGGTCCCCCTCCCCAAGCGAGCTTGGGGAGGAATGGCGGTCGCCCTGGTCCTGCTCTCCGCCTGCGACCGTGAAGCGCGGGAGGTGCGCGGGAAACCGCTGCCGGAAACCGCGGTCGCGGCGCAGACCTCGCAGCTTTTCCCCGCCGGCGGCACGGCCGGGCCGATCGACCCGCGCGCCAAGATGTACGAGGGCAACGCCTATCACATCGCCGAAGGCGGGCGGCTCTATCGGCAGATGAATTGCGTCGGCTGCCACGCGAACGGCGGCGGCGGTATGGGCCCCGCGCTGATGGACGATCAGTGGCGCTACGGCGGCCGCATGGACCAGATCGTCGCCAGCATCGACCAGGGCCGGCCGAACGGGATGCCGAGCTGGCGCGGCAAGCTGACGCCGACCCAGATGTGGCAACTCGCGGCCTATGTCCGCACGCTTTCCGCGAACGTGGCGAAAGACGTGGCCCCCAGCCGTTCGGACACGATGTCGGCCACCTATCCGCCCACACTCGCTAAGCCGAAACCGCCGACCGACTCCGACCCAGCCGCGGTGAAGGGACCGGCGCGGTGACACGGGCGCGCCTGAGCGCAGTCTGCGTGGGCCTGTCGACCTCCGGATGCGCCGGCGTGCAGTCGATCGCGCCGTCCGCCGGCGCGCACACGTCCGCGTTCAACTCGCTGTTCGTGGTTTTCCTGGTCGTGTGCGGGTTCTTCTACCTGTTGGTGATCGGGTTTCTGGGCGCCGCGATCCTCAGGCGGCGGCGGCAAGGCGAGGACGGCGTGCCGGCGCTATTCCGGGTCTGGGTAGGACTGGTCAGCCTGTCGCTGGTCGGCCTGGCGTTGGCGAGCTGGCTGACCGACCGGGCCATGGCGAGCTACGGCGACAAGGGGCCGCCCGTGCGCATCCGCCTGACCGCCAATCAATGGTGGTGGGATGTCGAATATCTGGGCGCGAACCCGAGCGAGGCCGTGCGCACCGCGAACGAGGTCCACCTTCCCATCGGCCGACCGACGCTGATCGAGCTTCAGTCGAACGATGTCATCCACAGCTTCTGGGTGCCGAATCTTGCCGGCAAGCAGGACCTGATTCCGGGCCGGACCGAGGATATCGCATTGCTGCCGCGCAAGATCGGTGTGTTTCGCGGCCAGTGCGCGGAGTTCTGCGGGGCCCAGCACGCGCATATGGCGCTGACGGTGGTGGTCGAGCCGGAGGCGCAGTTCCGCAGCTGGTGGCGGCAGCAGCAGGCCGAGGCCCCTGCCCCGCGCACGCCAGAGCAGCTGGCGGGCATGACCTATGTGACGACGCGTGAGTGCGCGACCTGTCATGCGATCGCCGGCACCACAGCCTCGGCTTCGGTCGCGCCGGATCTGACGCATATCGCCAGCCGCAAGACGATCGCGGCAGGCACGCTGCCGATGAGCCGCGGCGGGCTCTATGCCTGGATCGCCGACCCGCAGGGCGTGAAGCCGGGCGCGCACATGCCCTATATCGGCCTGGAGGCGCGGCAGCTCGACGCCGTCGTGGCCTACCTCGAGACGCTCAAATGATCGCGCGCGACGGGCCTGAGCTGCAGGGGGCGGAGCTGCACGACCGGCTGACGCGCACCTGGAGCCGCAAGCCGGGCCTGATCGGCTGGCTTTCGACCGTCGACCATAAGGAAGTCGGCCGTCGCTATATCGTGACGGCGTTCGTGTTTTTCGTGCTGGCGGGTGTGCTGGCGCTGATCATGCGCACGCAGCTGGCGAGACCGGAGAGCGGGCTGATCACGGCCGATCGCTATAACCAGATCTTCACGATGCACGGTTCGACGATGATGTTCCTGTTCGCCGTGCCGGTGATGGACGCCGTCGCGATCTACCTGATCCCATTGATGGTCGGCGCCCGGAACATCGCGTTCCCGCGGCTGCATGCGTTCAGCTATTATATGTATCTGGGCGGCGGGCTGATGCTGTGGATCGCCTTTGCGCTGAACATCGGGCCCGATATCGGCTGGTTCGCCTATACGCCGCTCTCAGGCCCCGAATATGATCCGGGCAAGCGCGCCGACATGTGGGCGCAGATGATCACCTTCACCGAAGTGGCGGCGCTGGCCGTTTCCGCCTCGATCATCGGCACAATCTTCAAGCAGCGCGCGCCCGGCATGCGGCTGGACCGGATGCCGCTGTTCGTCTGGGCGATGCTGGTGGTGTCGTTCATGGTGATCTTCGCGATGCCGGCGATCGCCCTCGCCTCCGGCTTCCTCATCTCCGACCGGCTGGTGGGGACGCAATTCTTCAATCCCGCGGAAGGCGGAGACCCGATCCTGTGGCAGCACATGTTCTGGTTCTTCGGACACCCCGAAGTGTACATCATCTTCCTGCCGGCAACCGGCTTCGTCAGCCAGATCACTGAGACATTCTCGGGCCGCTCCGTGTTCGGCTATCCCTATATGGTGCTGGCGCTGGTCGCGACCGGGCTGCTCGCCTTCGGCCTGTGGGTGCACCACATGTTCGCGACCGGCCTGCCGCGCATGGGCTATGCCTTTTATACGGCGGCCAGCATGACGGTCGCGATCCCGTCCGGCGTACAGATCTTCTGCTGGATCGCGACGATCTGGAGCGGACGGCCGCGCTTCGGGGTGCCGATGCTATACGTGATCGGCTTCATCATCACGTTCGTGATCGGCGGGCTTTCGGGCGTGATGGTCGCAAGCGTGCCGCTCGACCTGCAGATGCACGACACCTATTTCGTCGTCGCCCACTTTCATTACGTGCTGATCGGCGGTGCGGTGTTCCCGCTGCTGGGCGTCGTGACCTATTGGTTTCCGAAGATCACGGGCAGGATGATGTCGGAACGGCTGGGCCGCTGGGCGTTCGGCATCGTGTTCGCATCGTTTCACCTGACCTTCATGCCGATGCACTGGACCGGCCTGATGGGGATGCCGCGCCGGGTCTATACCTATCCCGCCGGCATGGGTTGGGACGCGCTGAACTTCGTCTCCACGATCGGCGCCTTCGGGATCGCGATCGCTGTCATCCTGTTCCTGGTGAACGTGTTCACATCCTACTGGAAAGGTGAGCTGGCCGGCCCGAACCCCTGGGGCGGCACGAGCCTCGAATGGGCCACGACGTCTCCGCCGCCGCCCTATAATTTCGCGCACGTGCCTGTGGTGGAGAGCCGCACGCCGCTATGGGACGCGGATGGCGGCCCCTTGCCGGTCATGACCGGCCTGCGCGTCGACGAACGCGAGACACTGCTGACCACGTTGATCGATGCGGAGCCGGACGTCAGGGAAGCATCGGCCGAGCCCTCGATCTGGCCGCTACTGGCAGCGATCGCGACCTCCATCCTGTTCGTCGGATCAGTGTTCACGCCTTGGGCCGTGGTCTGGGGCGCCATTCCGGTCGCGATTGCCTTGACCGCCTGGTTCTGGCCGAAGCGGAGCAGGGAGCCGGGTGAAGAGCCGGTGATCGCATGAGCGCGCCCTATCGCTTCACGCGCGACTTGGCCGAGCTGCCGACCCACGCCTTCGGCAACCGGAGCCTCACCTGGTGGGGCGTGATCCTGTTCATGCTGATGGAAGGGTCAGGCTTCGCACTCGCCGGGGCGGCCTATTTCATCCTGAAAAGTCATCAAGGCACATGGCCGCCGGCGCCGCTCCAGCCGCCCGGCCTGCTCGCAGGAACATTGTTCACGCTGCTGATCCTGGCCAGCGAGATCCCGAACACGATCGTCAAGAAAAAGGCCGAGGCCGAAGAGATCGCGCCGGTGCGGCTGCTGCTGCCGATCATGGCCGCGATCGGCGGCCTGTTGCTGGTGATCCGCGCGTTCGAGTTCGACAGCTTGAACGTGATGTGGACCGACAACCCTTATGGGTCGATCGTCTGGGCATTGCTGGTGCTGCACACCACGCACATCCTGACCGACTGGTTCGACACCGTGGTGCTGACGGTGCTGATGTTCACGCAACATGGGCCGACGGGAAAGCGCTTCGTCGACGTGAGCGAGAACTCGCTCTACTGGCGGTTCGTCTGGCTGGCATGGCTGCCGATCTATCTGCTGATCTATTGGGTGCCGCGGTGGTGAGGCGAGAGATTGTCGATCGTGCCAAATACCTGCTCACGCCGTGGGCCGGGATGCTTGGGGCGGGTTTCGGTTGGGCGCTGTCTCATCAGGTCGGATCGGACCTGGTGCAGGACAATTGCAACATCGCCAATCCGGTCGTCATGATCCTGATCGGTGTCGTCGGACTCGCGATTGCCGCCTTCGGAGGCCTCGTCAGCTGGCGCGCGGTCGGAAGGGAAGAGGGCGGGCGAAAGTTCGTCTCCTTCGTGGGCGCGCTGATGGCCGCGCTGTTTTCGATCGCGATCTTCATGCAGACGGTGGCCAGCCTGCTTTTGCCGGGATGCTTCGGATGATCGCACTCGCGATCCTTCACGCCGGCGTGCACCACCTGCCGGACGAGGCGCCGGGCTGGACCTGGACGCCGAGCGTGACGCTGCCGCTGCTGGTGTCGGCGCTGATGTATGCGACTGGCTATATCCGGCTGCAACGCCGGGCCGAAGGCGGTCGCGACCAGAATCGGCGCAATGCCTGGAGATTTGCTGCGGGCTGGGCCGTCTTGGCGCTCGCGATCGTGTCGCCGCTGCACGAAGGCGGAGAGCGCAGCTTTACGTTGCACATGATCGAGCACGAGCTGATCATGGTCCCCGCCGCGCTGCTGATCGCGAGCGCGCGGCCATTGGCCGTCATGTTCTGGGCGATGCCTGTCACCCTGCGCCAGAGCCTCGGCGGCGGGGCGCGCTGGTGGCAGCGGCTTGCCGACCCGGTGGTCGCAACCGCGCTGCAGGCAGCGGCCCTGATCCTGTGGCACGCGCCGCCGCTGTTCGATCGCGCTCTGGGGCATGAGGGCTGGCATATTGCGCAACATCTGTCGTTCCTGATCACGGCACTCCTGTTCTGGTGGGCGATGACGCGGGCAGCGGGACGCGGAGCACTGATCGCGGCGAGTTGCCTGTTCGTGACGTCGCTGATCGGTGGCGGGCTCGGAGCTCTGATGGCGTTTTCGACGAGCCCTTGGTACGCGGGCTATGCCGCGATGGGCATGATGCCGTTTGGGCTGACGCCGGCCGAGGACCAGCAGCTTGCGGGCCTGGTCATGTGGATTCCGGGCGGGATGGCGCATGCCGGGGCGGCGCTGATCCTGCTCGCGCGGCTTTTCCGGCCAAGGAGGGAAGCCGATGCGATCGGCTAGCATCCTGGGTTGGTCGGCAGGCATAGCGGTGGTGCTGATCGCCGCCGGCTATGGCTACAACTATGTCGATGCGCAGCGGCAGGTCGCGATCCGCGCTCATCTGCTGACCGGAGGCGACCCCGTGCGCGGATGGCAGTTGATCCAGAATTACGGCTGCGGCGGTTGCCACACGATCCCGCGCGTGCCGCAGGCAGCGGGCAAGGTCGGACCGTCGCTGAAAGGCATCGGCGGCCAGGTCTATATTGCCGGGCGGCTCGAGAACCGGCCCGAAAACCTGATCGCCTGGGTCCAGCACCCGCGCGCGGTCGATCCTTTGACGGCCATGCCGGAGCTCGGCGTGACGCAGCCGCAAGCCCGCGACATCGCGGCTTATCTCTACACGCTATGATGTTCCCGCTGCTGCTGATGCTGGCCGACACCGTCTATGTGTCGAACGAGGCATCCGACGTGGTCCACGTGGTCGATGGCGCGACCGGGGCACGGCGGGGCGACATCGCCGTCGGGAAGCGGCCGCGTGGGCTGACGATGATGCCGGACGGGAAGCGATTGCTGGTGGCTGTCAGCAACGACGACGACGTGGCGGTGGTCGACCTGGCGACCGGCACGGTGGCCCGCCGCCTGCCCTCGGGCGCCGATCCCGAAGTGGTCGCGGTGACGCCGGACGGATCGACGGCGCTGGTGTCGAACGAGGAGGACAATCTCGTCTCTTTCATCGATGTCGCCAGCGGCAAGGTGACGCACGAAGTGCCGGTCGGCATCGAGCCGGAGGGCATTACGGTCAGCCCCGACGGAGCAACGGTGGTGGCCACGTCCGAAACCAGCAGCATGGCCCATGTCATCGATCGTGCCGCGGCGGCGCTGAAGCAGAATCTGCCGGTCGACTCTCGCCCGCGCTGGGCCGCGTTCACGAAGGACGGCAAGCGGCTGTGGGTCTCCTCCGAATTGGGTGGAACTGTTACCGTGTTCAACGCCGCCACGTGGCAGCCGGTCGGCAAGGTGGACTTTACCGGCATCGAGAGCGCCCAGCCCGTCGGCATCGCATTCAGCCCCGATGGCGCCCGGGCCTATGTCGCGCTCGGCCGCGCCAATTCAGTCGCCGAGGTCGACGCGACCAGCTTCAAGATTCTGCGCCGCTTCCCTGCCGGCGAACGGGTGTGGGAGCTGGCGGTCTCGCCTGATGGAACGCGAGTCTATGCGGCGAACGGGCTCAGCGGCGATCTGAGCATCATCGATCTGGCCGCGGCCAAGGTCCGATCGGTCCAGCTGGGAGGGAAGCCATGGGGCGTCGCAGTCTCGCGCTGATCCTGGCGCTCGCCGCAGCGCCCGCCGGGGCTGCAGAGCTGCGTGTGTGCGCGGACCCGAACAACATGCCGTTCTCGAATGCCAAGGGAGAGGGCTTCGAGAACAAATTGGTGGAGCGGATCGCAGCGGATTGGGGACGGACCGTCAAATATACCTGGTGGGCGCAGCGGCGCGGCAATGTGCGGAACACGCTGAAAGCCGGCGAATGCGATCTGATTCCCGGCATCGGCAGCACGGTCGAGATGGTCGCGCCCAGCCGTCCCTATTACCGCGCCAGCTATATGTTCGTGACGCGTGCGGACCGCCGGCTCGACATCGCCGATTTCGACGATCCGCGGCTCAAGACGCTGCGGATCGGCGTGCAGATGATCGGCGACGACGGCGCGAACACGCCCCCCGCGCACGCGCTCACGAGGCGCGGGATCATCGACAACGTGCGCGGCTATCTGATCTATGGCGATTATGCGCAGCCGGACCCGCAGGCCGCGATCGTGCGCGCGGTCGCGTCGGGCGACATCGACGTGGCGCTGGTCTGGGGCCCGGTCGCACGCTGGTACGCGAAAGCATCCCCTGTCGCGCTGAAGCTGACGCCCACACCATGGCTCGACGGTCCGCAGCTGCCCATGCAGTTCGACGTTTCGATGGGGGTGCGTCGCGATGACGAGCAGCTGCGCGGCGATCTCAATGCCTGGCTGGACGCTCACAAAGCCGAGGTGGAGGCGATCCTCTCGCGCTATCGCTAGGCTTTGCTACGGCTTCAGCTCGCGTTCCAGGAAACGCACGCTCGCCTGATCCGCTTTCAGCCAGTCCTGGTGGCGCAGGAAGTCGTGGATTTCGTTCGGGACGACCATTTCCTCATAGCGGACGCCCTGGGCATCGAGGCGCCGGGCCAGATCGATCGTCTGGCTGAAGCGCACGTTACGGTCGTCGTCGCCGTGGATCAGGAGCACCGGCGAGCGCCACGTCGCCACGTCGGCAACCGGTGAGCTGGTGAAGGCGGTCTTCAGCGCCGCTTCCCAATCGCCCTGTTCGTAGCGCTTGGGCGGCGTCTTCCGCTCGGCCAGCGTGCGCGACATGTCATGCACGCCGTGGAAGTCGACGCCCGCCTTGAAGATGTCGCTGTCGCGCGCCAGGGCGAGTGCGGTCAGATAGCCGCCGTACGAGCCGCCCCAGATGCCGATCCTTTGCGGATCCACCTGCTGCAGCGTCTGAAGGAAATGCGCGCCGGCGACGACGTCGCGATACTCGGAGGCGCCCGTCGCGCCGGCATCCTTCGGATGGTGGAACGGCCGCCCATAGCCGATGCCCAGTCGGTAGTTCACCGACAGCACCACGAAGCCGCGCGACGCCAGATACTGGTTCACCGCATATGCGTGGGAGTAATAGAACATGTAGGACCAACCGAGCAGCATCTGCCGCGGCGGCCCGCCATGAACGAAGATCAGCGCCGGCTTCTTCGCCTTGCCGCCGGACGCGTCGAACAGCTGGCCGTGTACGAGCACGCCGTCCGCTGCGCGGAACATGACCTGCTTGGGCACGACCAGCGGGCCGGGCGTGTAGGCGGGCAATGGCACAAGCGCGTGTTCACTGCCCCGGGCGGCCCCGCTCCAGTACACCGCGGGCGGGCGTTTCGCGGTCGCCGAGACGAAGGCGACGCCCGGGCCGGCGGGAACCGGCATCCATTCGAGCCCGTCGCCGCTGCTCAGCGCCTGCGGCGCCGCTCTGTCGACCGGAACACGGAAGATATGCCGCCGATCGTCGTCGCCGTCGGACGTGCCGGTGTTCGCGCTATAGAGCAGCGACTTGCCGTCACCGCTCAACGCGACATGCTCGACCATATAGTTGCCCGGCGTCAGCAACATCGCCTCGCCGCCCGCTGCCGGCACCGAATAGAGATGCGGCCAGCCGTCCATCTCGGCACGGAAGGTCAGGCGGTGGCCCGCCGCCCAGCGGAGCGTCGGTCCGTCCGGGACCGACGTCCAGGAGCCGTCCATCGTATCGGGGCTGCGCCAGACCTGCGCGCCCTCGCCCGTCCTCGCGTCGGCAACCCAGATCGACCAGGGTTGCTTCACTTCTTCGAGCAACGGCTCCGGCGCGCCGCCGACGCCCGGCCGCCGCGTGAAGCCGATCCGGGTGCCGTCCGGCGACCAGACCGGATTGTCGTCGCGGCCGGTCGAGGGCGCCAGCCACAGGATCGGCTGGTCCTTGCCGGTATAGATGCCGACGAAGCTATGGTCGCCACGGCCGGACACGAATGCAAGACGGCGACCGTCAGGCGACCAGGCGAGGTTCTGCACTTCGCCCCGATCGAAGAACAGGCGTTCGGGCTTCCCGCCCGGCTCCGCGACCCAGACCTTGCCGTCGCGCACGAAGGCGATCCGGCCGGCATCGGTGATTGCGGGCGCGTCGCCCTCCCCCACCTCGCGCGGTGCGCCGCCGGCCACGTCGGCGGTCCAGACCGCCAGGTGAGGCTGTTCGACGTCGCTGGCGGGATCGGGCTGGAGGCCGCCTTCGGCTTCCCAGTTCGAATCGTGGTCGCCGCCGCGCACCCAGGCGATGCGCCGCCCGTCCGGCGACAGTGCGATCGATGTGAGCTCCTGCCCGTCATCGTTCTGCGTGTCGGTCAGGCGACGTGGGCTGAAACCAGCGCCGCTTGCGACCCAGATGTTGCGGATGCCGTTCTGGCGCGCGACCCAGGCGATGCTGTCGCCATGCTCCGATGCGGTCAGCTGCTCGGCGAACGGAAAGGCAAGGGTCTGCTCAAGCCCGGGCAGCGCGGGTTCGGCCGCGATTGCGGCACCTGGCGCCAGAGTAACCAGCGCCAGGGAAACCGCCGCCAATGAAACCTGCATCTTCCACATACTGCCCCCTATTCGTTCGATCGTGAGCGCCGGCCTCAGCCGTCGCCGCCTTCTCCTTCGCTTTCGCTCTGGGCCGCATCGGCCTCGTCGTCCCGGTCGAGCTGCTCTTCCGAGACTGCTGGCGGGGTCGTGGTAAGCGCCGGCAGGCCCTTCGCTTCGAGCATCCGGTTGAAGGCCGGCAGGTCCTTGGCCATCAGGCTCGCATAATCGGCAGCGCCGCTCTTGAGCTCGCCTTCCAGCATGTCGATCATCTGCGGCGCCGTCTGGGTCGGCCGCTGTTCGGCGCTGCCCCACACGTCGAGGACGTGCCCGTTCACTTCGGCATACATCCACAGCAGGTTGAAATAGACCTTGTAGGCGGACAGGTAATATTTGTCGTCGCTGGGCGCCATGTCCTTGTTGAACAGCCGGTATTCGACGGTCTGGAGCTTCTGGTCCATCTGGTCGACGGCCTTCTTCAGCCCGGCATTCTTTCCGGTCAACTGCGGCTGCATGTCCTCCAGCTGGCGACGCAGCCATTCGATGCTGTTGACGATATCAGAGGTCTGCTTGACGTCGTCCCGGATGCGCAGCCCCAGCTTCGTGGTCGCGGCCAGATCCTCGACCGTTCCAGGGCTGTTCGGATCGAGCATGATCTCCAGCGGCGCCGTCTGCGTCTGGCCGTCCACCGTCAGCCTGACCTGATAATGGCCCGGCGGCACGATCGGCCCGCTCTGGCGGGTCGGCAAGCCCCATTGCGTCACCGTGCGATAGGCGCGGTTCTTCTTGAAGCGGGGCTCGTCCCAGATGAACGGGTTCTGCGGTGGTGTGGTGCGCAGCCGCACGTTGTCGAGCTGCGGATAGCGCATGTCCCAGACGATGCGGTTCAGCCCCGCCTTGCCCTTCTGATCGAGCGTCCGGATCACCGCGCCGTCGGCGTCGAGGATCTCGGCCTTGACCTCTTTGGCCGGGGCCGATTTCAGCGAATAGTTGATGTAGACGGCCTGGTTCCGCGACAGCCGATAGGTCGGCCGCGGATCGAACAGCCGCACGTCCGGCGACGCCTTGCCGGCGGCAAGGTCTGCCGACATCTGCTCCAGCGGCGTGATGTCCGGCAGGATGTAAAAACCGCGGCCCCAGGTCGACACGACCAGGTCATGGAAGCGCGGCTGAACGACCGTCCAGGTCACGGGCGACGGCGGCAATCCTTCCCGCAGGTGCGTCCAATGGCCGCCATCGTCCAGGCTGTAATAGAGCGCATTGCCCGTCCCTGCGAACAACAGACCCTTGGCATTGGGATCCTCGGAGACGTTGCGGACATAGGCGAGCTCGCCGCGCGGCAGATCGCCGTCGATCCGCGTCCAGGTCTTGCCCATGTCGCGCGTGCGATAGATGTACGGATCGCGATCGTCGTTGATGTGGAAATCGACCGAGATATAGGCCGTGTTCGCGTCAAACGTCGACGGCTCGATGCTGGTGATCGTGCCCCAGGCCGGCAGGCCGGTGATGTTCCTGGTGACGTCGATCCAGCGGCCGCCGCCATCGGTCGTGTACCACAGCTTGCCGTCGTCTGTGCCTGCCCAGATCAGGCCGCGCTGCTTCTTGGACGGTGCAATGGCGTAGACCACTTCGCCGTAAAACTGGCCAAGATTGTCGCCGGTCAGGCCGCCCGACGAAACCAGACGGCTCGGGTCCTGGGTCGACAAATCGGGGCTGATGACCTTCCAGCTCTCGCCCGCGTCGGTGGTTTTGAAGATCACCTGGCAGCCATAATAGACCGACTTGGGATCGAACGGATCGATCGCCAGCGGCGCCGTCCAGTGACAGCGATATTTGGTGTCGTTGGGCGCGGAGCTCAGGATGTGAAGCCACGGGCTGACTGAGCGCGCGAGCTTGGTCTTCCCGTCCCAGCGGGTCACTTCGTTGCCGTAGCAGGTCGCCCAGACGATGTTCGGGTCGCTCGGATCGGGCACGGTCCAGCCCGATTCGCAGCCGCCCATGCCGTGCTCCCAGCCGGCGCCGCTGCCGATGCCCCACGACGTCGAGCCCAGCGGAACGCTGGGGCCCCGCATGGTGCTGTTGTCCTGCATGTTGCCGTAGAAATTGTACGGAATCTGGTCGTCGACCGCGACATGGTAGATCTGGCCGATCGGCAGGTCCGTCTTGTTCCAGCCGCGGCCGCCGACCGTGGTGACGTCGACGCCGCCGTCATAGGTGATGGCGAAGTGCTCGGGGTCCTTCGGGTCCAGCCAGATGTCGTGATTGTCGCCGCCCCACCGCTCGATCTCGAAATTCTTCCCGCCATCGGTCGAGACGTGATAATTGCTGCTGGCAACGTAGACCTTGTTCTCGTCGCCCGGAGAGACGGCGATCTTGATGTAATAGCCGGCGCGCCCGATCAGGGTGCGATCCCAGGTCATCACGCGCCAGTTTTCACCGCCATCGTCCGAGCGCCAGAGCGCGCCCTGGCCGGGCGCTTCCATCAGCGCATAGATGCGCTTCGAATCGGTCGGTGCGATCGCGACATCGACCTTGCCGACCGGCTTCGTCGGCATGCCGTGGCCGACCACGCGCTTCCAGCTCTTGCCGCCGTCATGGGTGATGAACACGCCGCTGCCCGGGCCGCCGCTGAACTCACCCCAGGTGTGCATCACGACCTGCCAGGTGCCCGCGACCAGCGTGTTCGGGTCTTTCGCATCCATCGACAGGCCTGAGCAGCCGGTGTTCGGATCGACGAACAGTGACCGAGTCCAGGTCTTGCCGCCGTCAGTGGTGTGGAAGACGCCGCGCTCCTGCTGCGGTCCGGTCAGGCGGCCGGCAGCGCAGACCCAGACCTCGTCCGCATTGGTGGGGCTCGCGATCATGTGCGCAATGCGGCCGGTGCCCTTCAGGCCGACATGGGCCCAGGTCTTGCCGCCGTCGGTCGAGCGATAGACGCCGTCGCCCATCACATCCATGTCGCGGATCGCCCAAGCCTCGCCGGTGCCTGCCCAGACAACATTGTGGTTGACGGGAGAGACCGCCAGCGCACCGATCGCCGCGACGGACTGCTTGTCGAAAATCGGATCCCACTTGTTGCCGCCGTCGGTGGATTTCCAGATGCCGCCGGAGGCCGCGCCGGCATAATAGGTGGTCTTGTCGCCAGGAATGCCGGCCACGGAGGCGACACGGTTTCCGTGCGCGGGCCCGGCGAAGTGAAAGCCGAATGCGTTTGAATCCGGCGCCTCCTGAGCGTGCGCCGCAGCCGCCCCGACAATCGCCAGCATCGAGGTCGAAATCCGCACCCAGTTCATCTGCACCTGAATCTCCTAGACGAGCCGCATTCATCGTATACTAAATACGGCGACCGGAATGTCGATAGGGAACGCGGATGCGGGTGTGCACGGCCGAAATGGTTCGATCAACCGGGCCCGGTCTCGCTCCTCGTGCCCGGCTGAAATAATGATAACGCTGACGGCCTGTTTGCCTCGCCAAGGGAGTTGAGATGCACCGCGCTTCGATTGTCGCACTGATGTTGGCGGCCGCGCCTGCCACCGCCCAGGCCGCACCGGCCCCCGCTACGACCGACCAGGTCACCGCGCCGGAGGCCGTATTCGGCACCAGGACGGGCACGGATTATTTCCTCGCCGACTATACGATGATGACGCAGTGGCTGCAGAAGGCCGCGACCGAGAGCAGCCGGATGAAGCTTGTCAGCATCGGCAAGACGGCCGAGGGGCGCGAGCAATATATGGCGATCGTCTCGTCGCCCGAGAATCTCGCAAAGCTCGATCATTACCGGGAAATCTCGAAGACGCTGGCCCTGGCCAAAGGCCTGACCGACGACGAGGCTCATGCGCTCGCGAAGGAAGGCAAGCCGATCGTCTGGATCGACGCCGGCCTGCACGCGACGGAAGTCGTCAACGCCCAGACCCATCCGCAGATCATCTACGAGATGCTGACCGGCAACGACCCGGAGACGCTCCGAATCCTGGGCGACGAGATCGTGCTGTTCCCGTTCGCGAATCCCGACGGTCTGGAGCTGGTCGCCGACTGGTACATGCGTCCGGCCGACAAGCTGAAGCGGCGCACGGAAACGATCCCGACGCTGTATCAGAAATATGTCGGCCATGACGATAATCGCGACAGCTACATGTCGAACATGCCCGAAATAACCAACATCAATCGGGCCTCGTTTCGCGAATGGTTTCCGCAGATCATCTATAACGAGCACCAGACCGGTCCGGTCGGCACCGTCGTGTTCATTCCGCCTTTCCGCGACTATCCCAATTTCAACTACGACCCGCTGGTCATCAACCAGACCGATGCGCTTGCCTATCAGATGCACGGCCGGTTGCTCGCGGAAGGCAAGCCGGGATCGACCATGCGGTCCGGAGCGCCCTATTCCACCTGGTTCAACGGCAGCATCCGCACCGTCAGCTATTTCCACAACGCGATCGGCATCCTGACCGAGATCATCGGCAATCCGACGCCGATGGACATCCCGCTGGTTCCCGACAACCAGCTGGCCCGCGAAGACCTGATCGCGCCAATCGCGCCCCAGCCGTGGCACTTCCAGCAATCGATCGACTATGTGAAATCGATGGACCGCGCCGTCATGGACTGGGCGTCGCGCAACAGCTCAACCCTTCTCTACAATCGTTACGTGATGGGCCGGGACCAGATCCGGAAAGGCAGCGAGGACAGCTGGGTCATCACGCCCAAGCGGATCACGGCGCTGAACGAAGCCGCGAAGAGCGCGCCGAAGCCCGTCGACACGGGCGAGTTTCGGGGCGCGCACGTCGTCGATTCCAGGCTTTACGACACGGTGCTGCACGATCCTGTCCACCGGGCGCCCCGCGCCTATCTGATCCCGGCTGACAGCCAGCCGGACATGCCGACGACGATCCGGTTCCTGAACGCCTTGATCAAACTGGGCGTCGAAGTGCAGCAGGCGGACAGGCCGTTCACCTTCGGCGGCAAAACCTATCCCGCGGGCTCGTTCGTGGTCCGCACGGACCAGGCTTTCCGACCGCATGTGCTCGACATGTTCGAGCCGCAGGACCATCCGCAGGACTTCGCCTATCCGGGCGGGCCGCCGAACAAGCCGTATGACGTCACCGGCTACAACCTCTCCTACCAGATGAACGTGAAGTTCGACCGGGTGCTCGATGCGTTTCCCGATCAGTTTCCGGCCGTGCCCGACGAGCTGACGCCTCCGGCCGGGCACGTCATCGGGTCGGGCGGCGACGGCTTCGTCGTCAGCCACGCGACCAACAACAGCTTCACCCTCACCAATCGTCTGATGAAGGCGAAGCAGCCGGTCTATTGGATGAAGACGCCGGTGACGGTCGCCGGACAGAGTTTCGCGCCGGGCGCGCTGTGGATCCCCGCCTCGGCCGAAGCGCGCCGCATCGTGACGTCGAGCGTCGGTCCGCTCGGCATCGACGCCTATGCGGCGCCCAAGCCGCAGGCCGAAACGATAGCGATTAAGCCGGTCCGCATCGGACTGGTCGACGTCTATGGCGGCTCGATGGCGTCAGGCTGGACCCGCTGGATCTTCGAGCAGTTCGAATTCCCCTACACCAAGGTTTTTCCGCAGGAGCTCGACAAGGGCGGGCTCGGCAAGAAATATGACGTGCTGGTGTTCCAGACCGACGTGCTGGGCCGCGAAGGCCGTGCCCGCCGCCAGCCGGACGCCGCCGACATCCCGGCCGAATACCGGCCCATGCTGGGCGCGATCACGAAGGAGAAGACCTACCCGCAGATCGCCGCCTTCGCCAAGGCGGGCGGCACTGTCGTAACGGTGGGCGACGCCGGCTCGCTGGGCGAGGCGCTGGGCCTGCCGGTCAGCGATCCGCTGACCAAGATCGGCAAGGACGGCAAGCGGGTGCCGCTGCCGTCGACGGAGTTCTACATTCCGGGATCAATCCTGAGCGCCAAATTCGATGTCTCGGACCCGCTTGCCTATGGCATGCCGGAGACGGCGGACGTGTTCTACTACAACAGCCCGGTCTTCACGGTCACCAGCCCCGGCGCGAAGAAGGTCGCCTGGTTCGACAGCGAAACACCGCTGCGCTCGGGCTGGGCATGGGGACAGAAGGCCCTGAACGGCACAACCGCGATCGTGGACGCCCAATTGGGCAAGGGTCATGTCTTCCTGCTCGGGCCTGAGGTGACGTCCCGCGCGCAGCCGTTCAGCACGTTCAAGCTGCTGTTCAACGGCATCTATTACGGTCCTGCCGACGTGAAGTAGCAGAGGGCGCCGCCCCTTAGCGGAGGGGCGGCGGCGGCTGGCCATCCGGCAAGTGCTACAGCAGCCGCGGCTGCTCGGGCGGGTAGGTGATCGACCTGCCATCCACGCGTGCGAACGGCGTCAGCGCGTGCATGCGGCAACCGGTCTCGGACATGATCTCGACGACCGGCACGTCGCGCACCTCCAGCGCGTCGGCGACGAGCGACCGGTGGCAGCGCCACGGCACCGCTTCCGCGCACATGATCGCCGTGCGGCTTTGCCGGCCGATGCGCACGAGCTCGTCGACCGCGTCCTGGAACGCAGCGGTCTGCATATAGTCGGCATAACCGCGAAAGCTCTTGTTGCGCCAACCGCTGTTGAGTGAATCCCGGTGCGGGTGCCGCAAGCCGCCGAGCGCCGGCATCGGGACATAGACAATGCCCGCCGCGGCCAGGCTGTCGCCGAGCGCGTCGGCGTTGAATTGCGGATTGTGGCGCGACCGCGGCACAGTCCGGACGTCCCCCAGCCGTTCGATGCTATAAGCCTTCAGCAAGGCGACGAAACTCTCGATCGGCAATGTCGAATGGCCGACCGTGAAAATCGTGCCGTCCGGCCATTGTGCGTCAGGCGGGCATGAAGACATCTCGGTTGATCAAACGGCCGATCAGGGCCGCGGTTTCGCCTGGGTCCGCGCGAGAGGTGCTAAGCGGCGCCCCAGACCTGCAGCAGGATGCGGACAGCGACATACAGGATCAGCACCGCCGTCAAACGCCGTAGCCATGCCGGCGGCAGCAGCTGCACGCCGGCGCGGCTGCCGATCTGGCCGCCGACCAGCACGGCGAGCGCCAGCGGCCAATAGCCGGCCGCGGCGCGGATCAGCTCCGGGTGACCGGCAATCTTGGTCAGCTGCCCGCCAAGCCCGGCCAGCGAATTGGCAAGGATGAAAATCGACGCAGTCGCAGCGACACGCCGGGCGCGGTCCCAGCCGATCAGGTGCAGCATAGGCGCCAGGAAAATGCCGCCCCCGATCCCGACGATGCCGGATAGCAGGCCGAGCGGGCCAGCGACCGCCGGGCCGATGACCGTCGCGCGCCGCTCCGTCATCTCCCGCTCCGGCTGGACCAGCAGCAACACGCCCGCGACCAGCAGCGAGCTGCCGAGCAGGACCAGAAACAGGTGACGGGAGACCGGCAGCATGCCGCCGACCCAAGCCGCAGGCACCGACAGTGCGAGCAGTGGCAGCACCTTGCGCCAGGGGATCAGCCCCGCACGAGCGAAGCGGATCGTCCCGCCGACCGCGACGATCAGATTGCAGACGAGCGCGACGATCGGGAACACCCGGTGATCGACGCCGGCCAGCGCCAGCAGCGCGTTATAGGTCGACCCGCCCGCGAAACCGACGCTCGCATAGAGCACGGCAGTGAGGGCGAAGAGGACGACTAAGACCAGCAAGCGTCACCGCCCTCGGTTTGGGCTGAGCTTGTTGAAGCCCTCCCTTTTTTTCAGACATGGGTGTCTAAAGAAGAAGGGAGGCCTTCGACAAGCTCAGGCCAAACCGCGCTGTTGGACGGCCATAGCGGCCAAATCCTGGCTCAAAGCGCCCCGTGACAGTGCTTGTACTTGTTGCCCGATCCGCACGGGCACGGCGCGTTGCGGCTGACGCGGCCTTCCCATTGAGCAGGATCGTCACCCAGTTCCGCGGCCATCAGCGGCTGAGCGATCTGCAACGGCGGCAGCGTCGAGGTCATCAGCCCGCTCGCCGCATCCTGGTCCCAGCTGTTGTCGTCGCCGGTCAGCGGATCGATGTGCGTGGTCACGAACTCCGGCATCGGCGGCAGCTGCGGCGGCGCGGCCATGAACTGGGCATGGCCGAGCACGCGCGTCACGTCCTCGCGGATCGCTTCCAGCATCCGCTCGAACAACGCGAACGCTTCCTGCTTGTATTCGTTGATCGGCGTCTTCTGCGCATAGGCGCGCAGGTGGACGACCTGGCGCAGCGCGTCGAGCGTCGACAGATGCTCTTTCCAGTGATGGTCGAGCGACTGCAGCAGCACGCTCTTTTCCACCTGCATCCAGGTCGAGGGCTCCAGCTCCGCCGCCTTCGCCGCCATCACCTCGTCGGTCATGGTGCGCAGCCGTTCCTCGATCATCTCGGGATCGACGGCCTGTTCCTGGATCCAGTCCTCGATCGGAATCTCGACCGCGAGCGTATCGCGGGCGCGATCCTTCAGCCCCTGGATATTCCACTGCTCGGGATAGGTGTGCGGCGGGCAGGCTTCGCCGACCAGCGCGTTGACGGTCTCGTGCCGCATGTCCTCGACCACGTCTTCCAGCATGTCGGAGTCCATGATGTCGGTGCGCTGCTCGTAGATCACCTTGCGCTGGTCGTTCATGACGTCGTCATATTCGAGCAGCTGCTTGCGGATGTCGTAGTTGCGCGCCTCGACCTTCTTCTGCGCGGTCTCGATCGCCTTGTTCAGCCAGCGCGATCCGATCGCCTCGCCGTCGGCCAGGTTCGCGTTCATCATCTTCGAGAACATCGTGTCCGGCCCAAAGATGCGCAGCAGGTCGTCGTCCAGCGACAGGTAGAAGCGGGAAAGGCCCGGATCGCCCTGGCGGCCGGAGCGGCCGCGCAGCTGGTTGTCGATGCGCCGGCTCTCGTGCCGCTCCGTGCCCAGCACGAACAGGCCGCCGGCTTCGATCACCTTGCGCTTGGACTCCTCGACCTCGCGCTTGATGCGGGCGATCGCCGCGTCGCGGTCCGGCCCTTCCGGCATGTGCGACAGCTCGTCTTCGACCCTGAATTCGACGTTGCCGCCCAGCTGAATGTCGGTGCCGCGGCCCGCCATGTTGGTCGCGATCGTCACCGCGCCCGGCTGTCCGGCCTGCGCGACAATATGCGCTTCCTGCTCGTGGAAGCGGGCATTGAGCACGTTATGCGGCACATTCAGCTGGCGGAGATATTGCGACAGCAGCTCCGACTTCTCGATCGACACGGTGCCGACCAGCACCGGCTGACCACGCCCGCTATGCTCTTCGATCGATTTCGCAATGGCGGAGAATTTGTCCTTGATATTCTTGTAGAACTGATCGTCCTCGTCGACGCGCTTGACGGGCAGGTTCGTCGGGATGGTGACGACGTTCAGCTTGTAGATGTCGTGGAACTCGCCCGCTTCGGTCGCGGCCGTGCCGGTCATGCCGGCAAGCTTCGGATACATGCGGAAGTAATTCTGGAAGGTGATCGAGGCGAGCGTCTGGTTCTCCGGCTCGATGTTGACGCCTTCCTTGGCCTCGACCGCCTGGTGCAGGCCGTCGGACCAGCGCCGCCCGTCCATCATGCGACCGGTGAATTCGTCGATGATGACGATCTTGCCGTCCTTCACGATGTAATCGGTATCGAGCTTGAACATCGCGTTCGCGCGCAGCGACTGGTTCAGGTGATGGACGACCTGGGTGTTCTCGAAATCGTACAGATTGTCGCCCTGGAGCAGGCCCGCAGCCTCGAGCATCCGCTCGGCCTTTTCGGTGCCGTCTTCGGTCAGGATGATCGTCTTCTGCTTCTCGTCCAGTTCGTAATCGTCAGGGACGAACTGCTTCACGACCGCATCGACCTGCTTGTACAGCTCGGACTTGTCGTCGGTCGGACCGGAAATGATCAGCGGCGTGCGCGCTTCGTCGATCAGGATCGAGTCCACCTCGTCGACGATCGCGAAGTTGAACGGGCGCTGCACCATCGACTCGCGCTCGTACTTCATGTTGTCGCGCAGATAGTCGAAGCCGAATTCGTTGTTGGTGCCGTACGTGATGTCCGCGGCATAGGCGTCGCGGCGCTGCTGGTCCGTCAGGTTGGGGATGATCACGCCCACGGTGAGCCCCAGGAAGCGATAGACGCGCCCCATCCACTCGGCGTCGCGCGAGGCGAGATAGTCGTTGACCGTCACGACATGGACGCCCTGGCCTGGCAGCGCGTTCAGATAGGTCGCGAGCGTCGCGACCAGCGTCTTGCCCTCGCCGGTGCGCATCTCGGCGATCTCGCCCCGATGGAGCACGATACCGCCGATCATCTGCACGTCATAATGGCGCTGGCCGAGCGTCCGCTTGGCGGCCTCGCGCACCGTGGCAAACGCTTCGGGAAGAAGGCTGTCGAGGCTTTCGCCATTCGCGAGCCGCTCACGGAACAAGATCGTCTGATTGGCCAGATCCTCGTCGCTGAGCGCGGAGATATTGGCTTCGAAGCCGTTGATCCGGTTAACGGTCGACTGAAGCGACTTGACGTAGCGTTCGTTCGAAGAGCCGAAAATAGCCTTGGCGACTGCGCCGAGCATGGGAATACCTATCGATAATGGAGATCAGATCGGGCGGATGCCGCGCCCGGCGGTGAAGAATAAGCGCCGCGGGCGCTATTCGATCCGGCGCTCGTCGACCGGGTGCGACTGAGGCGTGAGGACCTGGCGGCCGATATCGGGCGCGTTCGTCGCTTCGACGAAGCTGACCAACGCGGGTGCCAGGCGTCGGACGGCCGCCGATTCGCTTGCCTGCTCGACTGCGCCGGGCAGCGCGGACGCGATCACGATCGGCTCGCTGGCGCGCGCAGCCGCAGGGCCGGCGATCAAGCCGGTGATGCCCGCGATCAGCGCCAGAAGGTGCACCAGAAAACGCAAACGATGTCCGTTCAACAACAAGAATTCGGCAGTGCCGCGTGACATAGTGTCGACCCGCGGGCGCGTCCACTACCCACGATCGACGTTTGCCACGTCTAGCATCGTGGTGGGCGGGTGAGTATCGGCTGAGCCATGCCCGACCGCTCTCCTCTCGCCCGCCCCTTCCCCGACCTGCCGCCGCTTGCCGGCGCCCGCCCAGCGGTCGCGCGGGCGCGATACAAGGAATGGGATCGGTGCGACCTGACCTTCGTCGCACTGGACGAGGGCACGGCGGTCGCGGGCGTGCTGACCAACAGCAAATGCCCGTCGCCCGAAGTCGAATGGTGCCGCAAGGCACTGACGCTCGGCCAGGCGCGGGCGCTGGTCGTCAATGCGGGTAATTCGAATGCTTTCACCGGCAATCGCGGCAGGGCTGCGGTCGAGGCGATCGCCGCGCGGGCGGCGGCGCATCTCGGCTGCCAGCCGTCGGACATATTCATCGCTTCAACGGGCGTAATCGGCGTGCCACTGCCGATCGACAAGGCGGAAGCCGGCCTCGACGCCGCGTTTGCTGCACCCGCGTGCGACTGGCTGGCCGCGGCCGAAGCGATCGGCACCACCGATACTTTCCCCAAAGGCGCGGTCCAGACGGCGGTGATCGGCGGCCGAATGGTCACGCTCGCTGGCATCATCAAGGGCTCTGGCATGATCGCGCCGGATATGGCGACGATGCTCGGGTTCATCTTCACTGACGCCGCGGTTGAGCCCGGCTTCCTGCAGCAGCTGCTGGCGGCAGCGAACCGGCGGACCTTCTCCTGCATCACCGTCGACGGCGACACATCGACGTCCGACACCGTGCTCGCTTTCGCGACGGGCAAGGCGGGCAATGCGCCCCTCGCCTCGTTCGACGATGCCGGCGCGGATGCCTTCGCGGCCGCGCTGGAAGCATTGTGCCTGAAACTCGCCCAGCTCGTGGTGCGCGACGGCGAAGGCGCGTCGAAGTTCATCGAAGTGCAGGTGACCGGCGCCACGACGGACGGCAGCGCCCATCGGATCGCGATGAGCATCGCCAACTCGCCGCTGGTCAAGACCGCAGTCGCGGGCGAGGACGCCAATTGGGGCCGCGTGGTGATGGCGGTCGGCAAGGCCGGTGAGCCTGCCGACCGCGACAAGCTTTCGATCCGCTTCGGCAACACCATCGTCGCAGACGGCGGCTGCGCGGTCAGCGGCTATGATGAAACGCCTGTCGCCCAGCACCTGAAGGGCGAGGAGGTCGAGATCGGCGTGGACCTCGGCCTCGGCGCCGGCCGCGCGACGGTTTGGACCTGCGACCTGACGCACGGCTATATCTCGATCAACGCCGATTACCGGAGCTAAGCGATGGCGGAATGGACGGGCGGCTGCGCGTGCGGAACGGTGCGGTACCGGCTGAACAGCGCGCCCTCCGACGCCGGATGGTGCCACTGCCGCACCTGCCAGCTGAACTCCGGCTCCCCTGCAATGGCGTTCGCGACCGTGCCGTTCGACGATTATGAGATCGTGAAGGGAACGAGCAGCGTGAGCCGCTTCGCCTCAAGCGACTTCGGCTGGCGCATCTTTTGCGGCGAATGTGGCACGCCGCTTGGCATGCATGTGCAACACCAGCCGGATACGATCGACTTCAGCGTGGCGACCTTGGACGAACCGGGCCGCCTCGCGCCTGGCTTCCACATTTTCTACGCCAGCCGCATTCCTTGGGCGGAAGCGTGCGATGACCTTCCGCGCCACGATCGCTTCCGCCCGGATACGCGAGGGCTCAGCGGAACCGAGCCGCCTCTGCAAACACCTCTCCCGTAGGGAGAGGTCGAGTCAGGCGTCAGCCTGACCGGGTGAGGGGATACGGAGGCTGATTTCCAAGCACCGATCCCCTCACCCCGCTCGCGGCATTGCCGCGAGTTCGGATGAGATTGTGTCCCCCGGACACAATCTTCGGCTGTCCGGGGGACAGCCGAAAATCCGAACTCCCTCTCCCTATGGGAGAGGGGATTTTCTTAAAGCTCGCCCTCCAGCCAACCCTTGATGTGGCTCTTGGGCGCGGCGCCGACCTTGGTGGCCGCGGGCACGCCGCCCTTGAACAGGATCATCGTCGGAATGCCGCGCACGCCGTAGCGGACGGGGGCGTCGGGATGATCGTCGATGTTGAGCTTGGCGATCGTCACGCGGTCGCCGAGTTCGCTCGCGATCTCTTCGAGGGCCGGGCCGATCTGCTTGCACGGGCCGCACCATTCCGCCCAGAAATCGACCAGCACAGGCTTGTCGGCCTGAAGCACGTCGGTCTGGAAGCTCGCGTCGGTGATCTGCTTGGTGGCCATGCGTTCAACTCCTTGTTCGCGACCTACTTAGGGATGCCGCGGGGAGCGCTCAACTGCCCCGCGCGGCAAAGATTGTTACACCTCCGCAAAGCCGGGCTTGAACCGCGCCAGTGTGTCGGCATCGAGCGGCAGCAGCACTGGCCCGGCGGTATAGAGCAAAGCCGCCTCGACCGGCCGATCGGGAAAAACACGGGCGAGCGCCGCGGCATAGGCGGCCATCTGTTTCAAATGGGATTCGGGCGCCTCCGCAAGAGTAGCGGGCGCGCGGCGATTGGTCTTGAAATCGACGACCAGCACGCGCTCGTCCGACACGTGCAACCGGTCGACCTTGCCGGCGATGACCTGCCCTTCAACCACGGCTGCCAACGGCACTTCCGCCAGGGCATCGGGCGCGAACACGGCGGCAAAGCGCGGATCGGCGATGACGGCGCAGCTCACCCCGATCAATTCGGATCGAAGCTGCGGATCGGCGACACCGCCCGCCCCCGCCAGCCAGCGCTCGCCGGCCTCGGCGCGGAGCTCGGGTTGAATCGAGGGCAGCCGCTCGAACAACGCATGCAACAGCCGTCCCCGCTCCGCCGCGGCGCGCATTTGCGGCGAAGGCGGCGGATCGGCGGCATCGTCCAGCCCGATCGACGACGGCGCGAGCGGCCGCGGCGGCCGCGCCTCCTGCGGTGCCGGACTGCGGCTCCATCCCGGCAAGGGCGCCGATGGAGGCGCAACCGGTTTTTCCGCGGGCTTCGGCCTGGCCACTGGTTGCGGCGACCGGCCTGCCCATTCGAGCCGCCCGTCATCCAGCGGTTCGGCGCCGAGCGCCTTCAGCCCCCGCTCGACCGCGGCGTACCAGCTGTCCTCCGGCGGCACGCCTTTCGCCCGCGGGCCGAGCGCGCCGCCGACATACAGCCGCTCCTCCGCACGCGTCATCGCCACGTAGAGCAGCCGCCAATGCTCCTCGCGATCCTTTCGCTCGGCTTCGGCAAGATCGTCGGCGAGCGAACCGGCCAGTTCGTCCTTGCGCGGGCGGAACAGCGGCAGCGGCTCGTCCAGCCCTTCGACGCGCCAGTCGAGGCGGTTGCGGCGGTTGGCGCCCGGATCGGTGGTCGCGTCGGCCAGGATCACCAGCGGCGCCTGCAAGCCTTTGGCGCCGTGCGCGGTCATCACCCGCACCGCATCGAGCGGCTGCGACGGATCGCGCACGATATCGACATCGCCGCGATCGAACCAGTCGAGGAAACGTTGCAACGACGGCGTCGCCTGCCGCTCGAACGCGAGCGCCGCGGACAGCAATTCCTCGACCGGATCGCGCGCCTCCTCGCCCAGCCGCCCGAGCAGCTTGCGCCGGCCGTCGAGCGGGCCGGACAGGATGCCTTCGAAGAAGCGGTAGGGCGTGGTGAAATCGGCGGCGTTGAGCATGGTGGTGAGCTGTTCGACTGCACCTTTCATCCGTTCGCTTCGAGCGAAGTCGAGAAGCGCTAGCTCGGAGCAAGTGGATGCACGTTTCTCGACTTCGCTCGAAACGAACGGATGTTTGTTTGCCAGCTCGCGAATGTGCCGCCACAAACTCCCCTTGCGCGGCACGGCGTGCGCCAGCAGTTCCTCCTGGCTCCAGCCTATCAGCGGCGAGACCAGCAGGCTGGCGAGCGTCAGATCGTCATCCGGCTGCAGCGCGAACCGCGCCGCCGCGAGCAGGTCGCGCACGGCGAGCGGCGCGTTCAGCCGCAGCCGGTCCAAACCCGCAACCGGCACGCCCTCGGCATAGAGTCGGGCAACGATCGTGGAGGCAAGGTCGCCGCGTTTCCTGACCAGCACCATGATGTCCTGCGGCCGGAGCGGCCCTTTGCCGAGCATCATCGGCTCGGCGAGCCAGGTCTTGATCTGGCGGGCAAGGTCGGTCGCGAAACGCCGCTGGGCGTCGTCGACCCAGCCCTCCTCACCGTCCTCGTCCTCCGCCTGCTCGGCCGAGACCGGCTTCCAGAGCGTCACCAGCCCCGGCCCCGGCACGCCGCTTCGGTGCGGCTCGATCCGCACGCCCGCTCCGAGTGCGCTTTCGGGCAGGCCGGCGATCGTTGCGTCCACTGCTTCCAGCACCGGGGGCGTCGAGCGGAACGACCGATCGAGCGACAAGTCCTGAAGGCCCTTTCGCTTCTTTACGCCCGCCGCCTGACCCGCGAAGTAATCGCGTGCCGCAGCGAAAAAGATCGGGTCAGTTCCTTGGAAGCCAAAGATCGCCTGCTTGTAATCGCCGACTGAAAAAATCGTGCGAATCTTCAAGCCATCGGCACCGTCCCCGGCGAAGAACTCGTCCGCGAGTGCTTTGATGATGCGCCATTGATTGACGTTGGTGTCCTGTGCCTCGTCGACCAGGATATGATCGGTCGCCTGATCGAGCTTGAAGCGGATCCACTCGCCCATGCCGGGCTCACCCAACAGCCGCACCGTCGCGCGGATCAGGTCGTCAAAGTCGACGACGCCAGCCGCTCGCTTTGCTTCGGCATAGGCGCGGGCATAGGCGCGGCCCGCCTCCAGCGCGGCGGCGAACAGGTCGGCAAGCCGTGCGCGGACGCGGAGCTCGATCAGCTCCTTGCAGCGGCCGTGCAGCCGCGACGCGAGCTCGGCATAGCCGCCGGTCTGCGGCGCCTGCCCCTTGCCGAACGAGCGCGGATCGCCCTTCGCCGTCGCCCAGACGCTGTGCAGTTCTTCCAGCGCCAGCGCGCGGTCGCCGGGCGACAGACCGCGCCAGCGGCCGATGATCCCAGCGCGATCCAGCCCCTTGGCCGTGCCCCAGTCGCGATTGTCGAACGCGACCTGTTCCAGGCTGGCGAGGTCGAACAGCGCGTCGCCGCACTGCTCGGCGATGTGCGCCTCGATGTCGTCGATCGGAATCTCGAGCGCGCGGCGGACGAACGGCGCGATCCCGGATGGCAATTGCTCCATTGCATCCGCGGCGCGGGCGCAGTCGCGAAGGAACATCTCCGCGCCTTCTTCGCCCAGCCGCCGGCTCAGCGCCTGCAGGTCGGCGATCAGCCCGCGGCGCCCTTCGCGCTCCGCCTGGAGCACCAGGTCGGCGAGCACGCGCCGGGCCAGCGCCGCTTCCTCGCGTCCTTCCAGCGGCCGCATGCCGGGCGCGAGGCCGGCCTCCAGCGGAAACGACGCCAGCAGCGCCTGCGCGAAGCTGTGGATCGTCTGGATGCGCAGGCCGCCGCCGCGCGCGTCGAGCACTCGCGCGAACAGCCCGCGCGCCTGGGTCTGCGCGGCGGGTCCGAAATCCTCGCCCAGCGCTTTCAGCTCGGCTGCCAGTTCCGGCCCCGGCAGCCGCACCCAATGCGCCAGCCGCTCACTCAGCCGGTTCGCCATTTCCGCGGCGCCGGCCTTGGTGAAGGTCAGGCACAGGATCGACGACGGATCGGTGCCGGGGCGGAGCAGCAGCCGCAGCACCCGCGCGACCAGCACCTGCGTCTTGCCGGTCCCGGCCGACGCCGACAGCCACACCTGCGCGTGTGGGTCCGACGCAGCGAGTTGCTCATCCTTAAGCCGAGGAAGCGGCCGCATCAGCCCCTCTCCCCTTGCGGGAGAGGGAGGGGCCCGCTCGCCGCAGGCGAGTGGGAGGGAGAGGGACTGAGCTTTTCCACGCTCGCTGCGCTTCGCTCTGCCCCCAGCATCGGGCCGGAACTGCCCCCGGCAGTTCCTGGACCATGCGGGGCATGGTCCACCCGATTGCTCCCGCTCGGCTTCGCCGAGTCGCCCTCTCCCGCAAGGGGAGAGGGGCTAGCGTCCCGCCCATACCATTCGTCCAGCCGCATCAGCTGGTCGTAATCCCCGTACGGGGCATGTTCCGGGTGCAGCTTGGCGGTGAACGGCTCCGCGCCGGTCAGCCAGCGTTCCACCGCGCCCTGCAGGTTGCTCGCCGCACGCGCGACGAACTGGTCGGTGAAGATGCGGCCGCCCTTCCCCGCCGGATCGACCGGCGACACGATCTTGCCGAACCCATCCTGCGTGTTGCGGGCGAGCGACCAATATTCGAACGCGCCCGCGGTGCCCGACACGCCGTCGAACGCGCCGCGTTCCGCCATCAATCCGATCAGCCCAAGCTGCTGGGCATAGCCGCTCGAGACTTGCTTCGGCGACGGCGCATTGCCGGTCTTGTAGTCGATGATGACAAGACTGCCGTCCGGGCGGCGGTCGATGCGGTCGGCGATCCCTTTCAGGGTGACGCCGAACACGTCTAGCTCGCCCTGGCACTCGACCGCGAGCACTTTGTGCCCCTCGGCCTTGCGCTCCGCCATTTCGGCCGCGATCCAGTCGATCGCCTCGATGAGCCGCGGCTCCCACAGCGCGCGCATCAGCGGGTGCGCGTCGGCGCCGGCCAGGAACGCCTCCGCGCGCGGGCGAAGCTTTGTCGGGTCGCAATCATCCTCTTCCGCCCATTGCTGGAGCACGAGGTGAACGGCCGTCCCGCGCCAGGCGGCGGTCGGGTCGGCATCGACCATGTCGAGCGGGAACAGCCGCAGCATCGCCTTGGCGTAGAATGCGAAGGGATCGGCCTTGAGCCGGTCGAGATCGGTGACGGAGAGGCGCTTCGGCCGGTCCCCCACCGGCGGCGCGGGCGCCGGACGTGGTGATGGACGCGGTTCCTCCACGCCGTCGAGCGCCTGCGCCCAATGCTTGAGCCGCTCGGCGCGGGGCAGGCCGCCGGTCAGCGCTTCCAGCCGCAGCCAGAAGCGCGAGGCGACCGCCGGCCCGCGCGCATCGCGCCGGGCGCGCGTGATCAGCACCTGCGGCGCCCCGAGCGCACCGGCGAAACTGTGGGCGGCAAGGCCGATCCGCGTCTCCAGCCCCGGCAGGCCGAGTTCGGCGCGGATGCGGGGCGCCAGCCACGGATCGGGCGACGGCAGCGCCGGCCATGTGCCTTCGTTCAGGCCGGCCAGGATCGTCAGGTCCGCCTGCTGCAGCCGCGCCTCGATAAGCCCCCGGATGAAGATGCGCGGATGCCCACCCTGCGGCGGCCGCACCGCGACGCCGTTCATCAGCTCGGTCAGCATTGGACCGAGCGCATCGGTTTCGATCCGCCCCGGCCCCTCGGGCCCATATTCTTCAAGTCCGGTGAGCAACTCGGCAGCAGCACGCCCCGCCGGCTTGGCCCAGACCTCGTCGCCTGCGAGCCGCTCCGCCGTCTCGCGAACGGCCGCGAGCAGCGAGACCAGCGAGTTCTCGCCGGAGAACGCGTCCTCAAGGGGCCCGAGCCACGCCCGCGCGCGCTCGGTCGCAACCGTCTCCGGCAAATGCGCGAGCCCCGGCGCCGGCCTCGGCCCCCGCAATTCCCGGTCCAGCCGGCGCACCTGTTCCAGCCATTCCGCCCTGCCCTCACCCGCCTGCACGAGCGGATGCTTTAGCAGGGCCAGCAGCGGCACCGGCGCGAACCGCTCGGCCGCTGCTTCGACGATCGCCAGCAGTAGCGTGCCCGGCGGCGTCACCGACAGCGGCACGCCCGCCGAATCGTCGGCGTCGATCCCCCAGCGCTTCAGATGCGCCGATACGCGCTGCGCCAGTCCGCGATCCGGCGTCACCAGCGCCGCCGTGCGCCCGGGCGTCTCGAGTGCCCCGCGCAACGCCAGCGCGACCGCCTGCGCTTCATCGGCAGGCGTTGCGACCTCAAGCAACTCGACACCCGATCGATCGCGCTCCTTGCGCGGCAGATCAGTCCATTCCGTGGTGAAGCGCGCCGGGGCGAGCGCGTTGGAGATCAGCCGGCTTCGCCCGGCGCGCGCAGCATGGCCACCGCCCCACCGCCAGCGCTCGACCTCGCCGCGCGAAACGCCCATCCGGTCGAGCAGCAGCTTCAGGTGATATTGCGGATGGGTTTCGACCGGTCGCTCGGCGATCCCCGTCTCCGGGTCGGGACGATGCGGCCCGAGCGTCGCCCATTGCACCTCCGGCATCGCGGTATCGAGCGCATCGAAAATGAGGCGGCCGTTCGGCATGAAGGCGATCGTCTTGAGCACCCCTGCCACGGCCGGAGCAGCCGTCGAGATACCGGCCGCAACGACGAACCCGGCCGGCGGCGCGGTACGCCAGCGCTTCGCGACCCGCTGCAGCAGCCGATTGCGCCGCTCGGCCAGGTCGATCCGCCCGAGCCGCGCCAGCTCCTTCGGCCAGCGGTCGAGCACCAGTTCGAATAGCTGAAGCGACCGCGCCCAATGCTCGGTCAGTTCGCCGACATCGACCTCACGCAGTCGCTGCGGCGGGACGTCTTCGACATAGAGCTGGTCGAGGGTGCGCGCGAGTTCGGCGGCCAGCCGCATCGCTTCGCCGCCCCGCGCCCCGCCGCTCTCCTCGATCAGGCGGGCGAGGATCAGCTGGCGTTGAAGCGGATCGACGGCCGGCGGGATCGGCTCCTCGTCGATCGGATCGAGGAACGCGCCGATCCGTTCGTCCAGCTCCGGATCGCCGATCGGCACCAGCCGCGGCAGCAAAAGCCCGCCATCCGCTCGCCGCACGAAGGCGTCCTGAATCGCCCGTGCGGCACGATTGTTCGGCACCAGCACCAGCCCGCGCGCGAGCGTCAGCCGGTCCCGTCCCTCGCGCGCCATCAGCCCGGCCGCAAGCGCGTCGGCGAAGCTTCGATGCGGGGGGATGGTATAGACGGACGGACGGATCACAGTGCCAACCGTAGCTGCTCAAACGCCGGTGTCGAGCCGAACAAGTCCTCCCCTTAGAGGGGAGGTGGCGCGCGCAGCGCGACGGAGGGGTGTCAGCGCTTCAGAACAGGACTCCAACTGCGACACCCCTCCACCACGCGCTGACGCGCGCGCTCCCCCTCCCCTTCCAGGGGAGGATTTATCCGCTGGCCAGGATCGCTTCCGTGCGCTTGACTGCCGGCGGCGTGCCGACGTCGAACCACAGGCCATTGTGCACCAGCCCGAATGCGCGGCCTTGGGCAATCGCGCGGTCCCAGAGGATATTCAGCGAGAACGGCTCCGCCTTGGCGCCTTCGAAAAGCCGCTTCGACACGATCTGGACCCCGGTGAACACGAAGGGCGCCACGCGGCCCGGCTTGCGGCGGCTGAGCCGGCCGGAGCCGTCCATGTGGAAATCGCCGCGGCCGGTGTGGCAGTTGGCGCGCGCGAGCGGGACGAGCAGCAGCAGCGCGTCCATCTCCGCGTCGTTCCAGCGCGCCGCGAGCGCCCGAATCGAGTCGGCGGGACCATCGACCCACAGATTGTCGCTGTTGACGACCAGAAACGGGTCTTCGTCGATCAGCGGAAGTGCCTTGACCAGCCCGCCACCGGTTTCGAGCAGCTGCTCACGCTCGTCGGATACAATGATCTCAATGCCTTGAACGCGCCGCTTCAGATGGGCTTCGAGCGCATCGGCCAGATAGTGGACGTTGACGACAGCGCGCTTCACGCCCGCCGCCTTCAGGCGATCGAGCGCGTGGTCGAGCAGCGGCTTGCCGGCTACGGGCACCAGCGGCTTCGGGCGCGTCGCCGTCAACGGCCGCATGCGCTTCCCCAGCCCGGCCGCCAGCACCATCGCCGTATCGAGCGGCGGCGCCTTTGGTTGCGGGCGAAGCGCAAGCGGCTTCTTGTAGCGGCTCATGCGATCGTCGCGCTTCCACGCTTGTCGGCAGGAATGTTGGCGTCGAACCAGGCCTTGACGGGCGCCAGCGCGGGCTGCGCCAGGTCGCGCTCCAGATAGTCCCAGACCCGCGGCAGGTAGGAAAGATAGCGCGGCTTCCCGTCACGCTTGTACAGGCGCGTGAAGATGCCGACGATCTTGGCGTTCCGCTGCGCGCCCAACAGCCAGTAGGCATCGCTGAACCCGTCAGCTGGCCGCGCCGTTTCCAGGTAGCGGTTCAGCATGTCGGCCTCGAGCGCTTCGGGCACGTCGCGCCGCGCGTCCTGCAGCAACGACACGAGATCATAGGCGGGGTGGCCGGCCAGCGCGTCCTGGAAATCGAGCAGGCCCAGGCCGTCGGTCCCCTCCCGGCCGTCGATCAGCATGATGTTTTCGGCGTGATAATCGCGCAGCACCGTCACGGATCGGTCGTGGAGCAGCGGCGCCAGCGCTTCCCTCCAGGCCGCGCGATACCCGTCGGCATCCACATCAAGGCCAAGTGCGGGCGCGTACCATTCGGTCAGCAGGCCGGCCTCGCGCAGATATTCCTTCTCGTCATAGGGCGGCAGGTCGGCAGCGCGGTGCTTGTGCAGCTTTGCAAGCAGGTCGACCGCGTCCGAATAAATGCGCAGCTCTGCTTCCGGCGCGGCGTCGAGCACTTCGCGCATCCGCGCATCGCCGAAATCCTCGAGCAGGACCAGGCCATGCTCCAGGTCCGCGGCGAGCGTGTGCGGCGCCGAGAAGCCGAGCGCGATCAGATGCTCGGCAATCGTCAGGAACGGCCGCGGGTCCTCGTGCGGCGCGGGAGAATCCATCAGCACCGCATGCCGTCCGGGGGCTTCGACGCGGAAATAGCGACGGAACGAGGCATCGCCGGCCAGCGGCAGGATTTCGGCATCGTGCCAGCCGGCGCGCTTCAGGAATTCGGGCGCGGCGGCGGGCGGAGTCATCGGGGCGACCATCGCGCCTCCCATGACGGCGGCACGTCGGCTGTCAAGCGCCGCCCGCCTTCGGGCACGGCTTCGATCCGCAGCTTCAGGGCATCCCGCCACCAATCCGCGCCCAGCCGTTCGGGCCATTCGACCAGCAGCACGTGATCGGCGCTCAGCTCGTCCAGCCCTAGTTCCTCCGCCTCGCCCGCATCCTCGATCCGGTACAGGTCGACATGCGCGACCGGCAGCCGCGTTTCGGGCGGCGCATAGGTCTGGACGATCGCGAAGGTCGGGCTCGGCGCCTCGCCTTCGAGTCCGAGTGCCGCGAGCAGGCCGCGCGCGAGGGTCGTCTTGCCGGCGCCGAGATCGCCGGACAGGGTGACGACGTCGCCGAGGCGCACGAGCGCGGCAAGCCCGGCGCCGAATGCAAGCGTGGCGGCCTCGTCGGGCAGGTTCATATCTGTTCCCCCGCTCGGCTCGGCCTGAGCTTGTCGAAGGCCTCCCTTCCCTTTGGAACAGCCAAGCCAAGAAGGGCGGGCTTCGACAAGCTCAGCCCAAACCGGCATTCGGGTTTCAGACCCGCCACGATCACTTCCGCGGCAGCTCGACCGTGACCGCGGTCCCCTGCCCCGGTTCCGAAGCGAGGGTCAGCGATCCGCCGTGCGCCTCGACGAATTGGCGCGCGAGCGGGAGGCCCAGGCCGAGCGAGCTGCCACGCTCGCCTTCGTCCGTGCTGCGGCTGAACCGGTCGAACGCGCGCGCCTGTTCCTTGGAGGTCATGCCGGGGCCGCTGTCCGAAATGACGATCCGCACCGTCTCCTCATAGCCTTCGCCACGAAGCAGGATCTGGCCGCCGGGTGGCGTGAAGCGGATCGCATTGGCAAGGAGATTGTCCAGCACCTGGCGGATGCGCCGGGCATCGCCGTTCATCGTACCGAGAGTCTTTTCGATCTCGACCGTGAATTCGATCGACTTCTCCGATGCGGCGGCGTCGGTCGCCTTGGCCGCCTCGCGCACGATGCGGCGCACATCGACGGACTTCTTCTCCAGCGGCAGCCCGCCCGCCTCGCTCTGCGTCAGGTCAAGCACGTGATCGATAAGCGTGCTCAGCCGCGCCACCGAATCGAGGATCGCGCGCACATATTCGTCGGCGGTGGGCGCGAGCTCGCCGGCATAGCCGCCCGCCAGCATTTCCGCGAACCCGCCGATCGAGGTCAGCGGAGTCCTCAGCTCATAGCTCATGTTGGCGACGAACGCGGTCTTGACCCGGTCCGCATCCTCCAGCGCCTCGTTGCGGTCGCGCAGCGCCGCTTCAATGCGCCGGCTGTCGGAGATATCCAGCATCGTGAACAGCGCGTTGCCGTCCGGCAGCGGCACCGCGGCGAACTCGAAGTGCCGTCCGTTCTTCAGCGCGACACGGCCGCTCCGCTGCTTCCGGTCCTGGGTGGCAACCCGCACCAGCTCGCGGATGACAGCCGCACGGGAGGGATTGGCGAGCTGGCGTCCGGCCGCTTCGGCCAGCTGATCGACGCGCGGGTGCTTCGACAGGAACGCTTCGTCCAGGTCCCACACGTCGCGGAATTTCTGGTTCCAGAGCTGCAGCCGCCCGTCGGCGGCGAACACGCCGACCGCTTCGAACAGATTGTCGAACGTGGCCGCCCGCACGCGGAGCAGCGTGTCGCGCGCGCTTGCCAGTGCGACCTGCTCGGTCCGGTCCTCGAAAATCAGCAGCAGCCCGCCATCGGGAAGGGGCTGCGCGACGACGCGCAGATGGACGCCGCCCGGCAGCATCCAATTCTCTTCCTGGCCCTCGTCGGCGGCGGTGAACCAGCCGCGCCGCTCGTCGCGCCAGGCGCGGAAGTCGCGGACTTCAGGGAGCCGCCCGGTTTCCCGCATCCGTTCCAGCACGCGGTCGAACTCGGGGCCTTCGGACAGCCATTCGGGCTTGATTGCGAACAGCCGCATGAAGGCCTGGTTATAAAAGCTCAGCGACCGATCCGCCGCGAACTGCGCCACGCCCGCGGACAAGCGGTCGAGCAGATCGCGCTGCGCGTCGGCGAAGCGCCTGAAGGCCAGGCGCGCCTGCTCCAGCTCCTCGACATCGATTGCGTAGCCGGCCACGCCGGCATTGCCGAGCGGCACGTCGACGACCGAAAGGCTGCGCCGTTCGCCGCCGACCGTGGCGGGCAGCACGCGCGAGCTCATCAGGCCGCTTTCCCGCGCGGCCGCCGCTGCGGCGATCGGGTTGCGTCCGGGCGCGGCCTCGACCAGTTCGACCCCGCGCGTGATGACGTCGGCTGCGTCCTCCGCCTCGACCGCCTTCACGTAGGCGCTGTTGACGAGCGTCAGCTTCAGGTCCGGCCCGCGGTGCCACATCGGGATCGGTGAAGCCTCGATCAGTCCCGACAGCGCATCGAACGCCTTGGCCAGCCGATCGGCTTCGTCCGACAGCCGGGCAATCTCGGTCCGGACCTCGGTCGCATCGAAAAGATAGAGAATCGCCGTGCCCGATTCCGCGACCCCAGCCGGCGCCGGCCCGCCTCGCACCGTGAAGTTGCGTTTCGATTGCTGCGGACGAATCGTGCGATGAAAGCTCTTGCCGGTCGATTGGGCGAGGCGAATATCGTCTTCGAGCGCGGAGAGGTCGCTTTCCCACAGCCCGCGCCCCGGCCCGCACAACGCGCCGAGCGTCGCCGGCTGTTCGTCCAGCCCCAGCCAGTCGGCCAATCTCTCGGACCCTTCGAGCGCGCCGTCCGCGTGGACCAGCACGATCAGCGCCGGCGCCGAGCCGATCAGCGCGTGCAGGCGACTGCACCTGAGCTCCGCCTCCTGCGCGCTGCGCCGAAGCCGGAGCCCGGTTGCAAGCGCCCAGACGGCGGCCCCGAGCCACAAGGCCAGGAGCGCGCCGATGATGGCGGCCTCAGGGGTCGTCAGCGCGAGCACGCGAGCGTCTTAGCGGGACTTGGCCGGATCAGATATCCCCATCGCTGTGCGACGCCCCGGCCTTGCCGGCAGACGCGGTTCCGGAGGCTTCCCACCAATAGGGCTGGCGCTTCCACGTGCCGGTCCCGACCTCGTTCATCGTCATCGGGTCGTACATCCGCCCGCCCAGCATCACCCTGCTGATCTTTTCGGTGTTGCGGATGTTCACCGTCGGATCGGCATCGAGCACGATCAGGTCGGCGAGCTTGCCGACCTCCAGCGAGCCGACATCCTTCGCGTAGCCGAGCGACGTCGCCGGCATGATCGTGCCGGCGCGGAGCGCGTCGATCGGCGACCAGCCGCCGCGAACGAACGACCACATTTCCCAATGCGGCCCCATGCCGGCCTGCTGGCCGTGCGCGCCGATCGACACCTGGATGCCCTTGTCGGCCAGCTTCTTCGCCTCGCGCGCACTGTCGTCGTCGACATAATCCTCTTCCGGCGCGATCTCGCGGCGCGTGTTCTGGGAAGCGAGGACGCCGGGCGGAATGTGCCGCATCAGCACCGGCTGGCGGAAGACGTCGGTGTGCGACCGCCAATAGGGATCGCCCGCCGGACCGCCATAGGTGACGACCAGGGTCGGCGTGTAGTTGGTCTTGGTCTGGGTCCAGAACTGGATCAGGTCGTCGTAGAAGATATCGAGCGGGATGTTGTGCTCGACGGTCGAGTTGCCGTCCTGGATGTGGGTGACGTCCAGCGCGTAGAGCGACCCGCCTTCCGGCACGACTTCCATGCCCTCGGCCTGCGCCGCGCGCACGATCATCTGACGCTGCTCGCGCCGCGGCTGGTTGTAGTTCTTGACCGAATGCGCGCCCTGCGCCTTCAGGCGCCGCACGTCCGCCAGCGCATCCTCATATGTGTTGATCTCCGCGTAAACATCGGGCGCCTTGGCGCCATAGATGATCTCGCCGGTCGAGAAGATGCGCGGCGCCAGCACCTTGCCGGCCCGCTGCATTTCCGACGTCACGAAGATTTCCGACGCGCGCGCCGAAGGATCGTGGATCGTCGTTGCGCCCATCGCCAGATTGACGATATCCGACCAATTCTGCTGCGGGACGAGCCCATCCTCGCCCTGCGGCCCATGCGCGTGCGCGTCGACCAGCCCGGGGATGATCGTCTTGCCAGCGACGTCGATCGTCTTGACGCCGGCCGGGATCGGGGTCGAGCCGCGCGGGCCCACCGCGACGATCCGGTCGCCCTGGATCACGATCACGCCATCATCGATGATGCCGCCGTCCTTGCTGGCCATCGTCACGATCTTCGCGCCGGTCAGCGCGAAGGTGCCGGTCGGCTTGTCGGCCGCGACCTGCATCGACAGGTCGGTGCCGGTCCGCGGCGGCTGGAACTTGGGCGCATTCTCGCCCGACGGCGCTGAGTTGAAGAAGCCGGAGGATTCGGCGGTGAACACGGTCGGCCCCATGCTCCAGTGGAGCTGGCGGCCGTCGTTCGACCAATGGATGAAGTCGGCGCCCTCGGCGCTGACGCGCGTGACCGGCATCGGTCCGCCCTTCTCATCCGCCGACACGTCCTGCGTGCCCGGCATCAGCGGCATCACGAACGCCTCATAATTCTGGCGGAACGCGACGAAGCGGCCATCGGGCGAGACTTCATAGTCATTGACCAGATCGCCGGTCGCATGGACGCGCTTCGCCTGGCCGGAAAGGTCGGACGAGACGAGCTGGCGCTTGCCCTTCTCGCTCATGATCATGAACACGCGGTCGCCCGAGGCGCCGAACTGCGGCACGGCCCCGTCCTTCGCGACGCGCACCGGCGCGCCGCCCGAGGCCGCGACCTTGTAAACGCCCGGATCGTTCGACCATATGTCGGAAGTCAGGAAGCCGCCCTCGACGCGCTCGAACACGATCGTCTTGCCGTCGGGCGAGAATTGCGGCCGCGCATAGTGCCCCGGCTGCGTGGTCACGTCCTTTGCCGACCCGCCGCTTGCCGAGACGGTGCGGATGCGGCCGAGACCCAGGTCGGTCCAGTCGACGAATGCGATCGTCCGCCCGTCGCGCGACCAGGTCGGATACATCTCGAAACTGTCGTCCTTGGCACTGGTCAGCCGCCGCGCCGCGCCGCCCGACATCGGCTTGATCCAGAGCTTGCCCAGCGTCTCGAACACGACCTGCCGCCCGTCCGGAGAAACGGTCGGCCAGCGCGGCATCTTGGTCGTGAATCTGTCGGGCGCGACCTCGACCTGCGGATGCGTCGCGTCGATCACCACGCGCGTATCCTGCACATGGAACGGGATGTCCGCAGCGCCCGTGCCGTCCGCGTTCACGCGCCGGATCTTGCCGCCCGCCCAGAAGACGACGCTCTTCGCATCCGGCGTCCACGCCATATTCGGGTACACGCCCGTCACCGCCCAGGTCTCCTGCACGTCCTGGTCGAGATCGTCGTAGATCTTGCGCTCTTCGCCCGAAGCGAGATCGCGGACATAGAGCTTGGACTTGGCCCGCTCGCGCCGCACGAACGCGATCTTCTTGCCGTCCGGCGACGGGGTCGGCCGCACGGACCCGCCGGCGCCTGAGACGGTCGTCGTCACTTCGCCGGTTTCGAGATTATAGTTCTCGATGTGGAACAGGTCGGTGTTCGAGTTCTGCGCATACTCGAAGATCGGCCCCGGCGTGACGTTGCGCTCGTAATAGATGCTCTTTCCGTCGGGCGCGTAGATCGGCTCGCCCAGTTCCTTCTGCAGCACCTCGCTGGCGCGCTTGACCAAGGGCACGCCGCCGCCCCCCGAGACATGGTACAGCCAGACCTCGCCGGTGCCCAATGAACGGCCGGTCGTGAAATGCTTCTTGGCGACGATGAAGCGGCCGTCCGGGCTCCAGCTCGGCTGGTTCAGCAGGCGGAAATCCTCCTTCGTCACCTGCCGCTTGTCGGAACCGTCGACGTTCATCACCCAGATATTGTCGCCGCCGCCGCGATCGGAGACGAACGCAATCCGCTTGCCGTCGGGCGAAAAGCGCGGCTGCTGCTCATAGGCGAGCCCTTCCGCGATCCGCGTCGGCGTGCCGCCCGCGATCGGCATCGTGTAGATGTCGCCCAGCAGGTCGAACGCGATCCACCGCCCGTCGGGCGACACATCGACGTTCATCCAGCTGCCTTCGCTGACATTGATCGGAATCTGGTGCGTGACCATGCCCGGCGGCGCGTTCACGTCCCACTTCTCGGACTTGGCCGGATTGATCGCCGGAGTTTTAGCGCCAGCCGGCGGCAGCGGCGCACTGCGCTGCTCCGGATTGAGGACCTGGTTCTCGGGTGCCTGCGTCTCCTGGACCGGCTGCGGCGGCGTCGGCGTCTGCGCGAAGGAAGAGGTCGTCGCCAGCAAGCCGGCGACCAGCGCGGTCAGTCGAATCGTCATGTAATGAGCATCCCCAGGATTTGTTCTGGTCCAATGCTCTAGAAGCGAACGGTCGCGCCCCACAAGGGACACGACCGCTGCTTTTCGATGAACGTCGTCAATGCGCTTGGAGCATCACGTCAGCCGGCCTGAAGCGGCTTTGCACTCTTGCTGCCTGGCCGAACGCTGAAGATGGCGCGCGCCGCTTCGCGCGGCGTGAGGCCGGGGAGCATCGCGGCCTGCTGCATGTGATCGGCCTCGGTGCCGCAGGCGAATTGCGCGACCGCGGAGATTTCGTCCGTTGGCGATCGCGCGCCACAACGCCCGGTCCAGGTCGCCGTGCTGACCGTCCCGTCGCGCGCGATCCGGACGGCGTTCACGCTGGCAGTCATTCCCGCATGCCGAACCGTATCGCCATCGACGAACACGGCTGCATCATCGCCGGAATCCCCCGCGACCCACCACCAGTCCGCCGCATGCGCCGGGGCGGCAAGCGATGCGGAAAGGAAAAGCGCGGCTGCGATCGTCTTCATGTTCAACTCCCTGGCCCGTGCGGGCATTGTCGGAAGAAGAACGATCGGGCCGCATCGCCCGATCCGTGGCAAGATGGTTAACGCCTTCGAAGCAAACGAGCCCGCCCCCTTTCGGGAATGGGCTCGCCGCCATTCAACGCCTGTCTGCGATCAGAACTTCACAGTCGCGCCGACATACATGAAGCGGCCGACATTGTCGTAGATCGCGTCGTCGCCATTGCCGAGCAGCCCCAAGGGCGGCTGCTTGTTGGTCAGGTTGTCCACGCCGCCATAGAAGGTGAAGCGCTTGTCGACGTCCAGCGACGCCCGGATGTTGTGGTAGACAACGGCCGGATAATAGACCCGATCGGCGTAATAGGGATTGAGCGCCGGCACGCCGTTGGTGTCGTGCTGGGCTTCCCAATCGGTGATCGACTGCTTGCCGATATAGCGGAGCTGATAACCGACCGTCAGGTTCTTGTGGGTGTAATCCGCCGACAGGTTGAACTGATAGACGGGGTCGCCCAGCTCACCCTTTACCCGCTCCGGCTGGGTCGGTGCATCCAGATACGGATAGTCCGTCCGGTTGCGGACCCAGTTGCCGACGAACCGCAGCGCCAGCTTGTTGTCCGCGTCAAAGCTGTGATTGTAGGCGATATCGAGGTCGATGCCCTTGGCCTGAAGCGCCGAGAAGTTCACGGTGCTCTGGAGCAGGGCCGGACGCGCGAAATAGCCGTTCGCCTGGCGCGGATTGATCAGCTTGCAGAACTGGTTGTCGAGCGTCGGCGCGTCGTAACACGCGTCGAGGATCGTCTGCGCGTCGACCGCATTGATCACGTTGTTGATGCGGATATCATAGTAATCCGCCGTGATCGCCAGACCCGGAATGAAGGATGGCTGCACGATCACGCCATAGGTCCAGCTCCGCGACTTCTCCGCCGTCAGGTTCGGATTGCCGCCCGACAGGAACTCGGTCGAGCTTGCCCGCGCAACGTCGTTGACGAAGCCGGCCGGAACGCCCGCCGCCGCACAATTCGCAGCCCGCGTGGATTTGCCCTTGTCGATGAAGTTCACATCGCAAGGATCGTCCAGCAGGTCGAAGTTCTGCGAGGGCGAGTTGTAGAGGTCCGTGAGGGTCGGCGCCCGCACCGAACGCGAATAATTCACACGGAACTTCACGTCGCGGATCGGGGAGTAGATGCCGCCGGCGTTCCAGGCGAACACCGTGCCGGTCGAGCCCTTATAGTCGGCAACGCGGCCGGCGCCGTTGAGCGTCAACTCTTGCGCGAACGGCAGATCGCGAAGGATCGGCAGCTCCAGCTCGCCATAGGCTTCCTTCACCGCGAACGAGGGCGGACGGAAGTCCGGGATCGCGTTGAAGAAGGTGTCGCCGCCCTTGACGCTGTCGTCATAGACGTACGACGCCGTCTCGCGCCGATACTCGCCGCCGATCGCGAAGCGGACCGGCCCACCCGGCAGCTCGAACAGCTGCGAGCTGTCGCCGACCAGGTTCGCCACCACATCGAGCTCGCTCGCGCGGCCGCGGCCATGCGAGGTCGTGTTGATGTAGTTCAGCGCGGCCTGGCTGGGTGCGCCATTGCCGAAGATGTTCAGCGGCACGCACGACGGATCGGTGACGCTGGTCTGGTTGATCCGGCAGACGATCTGGCCATCCGCGTTCCGCACCGCGTCGACCGCGTTCAGGAAACGCGACTCGTAACGGTTGTTGTAGAAATTGGATCGGCTCCAGAACCGGCCGTAGTTGACCGAGACGTCGTACTTCCAGTCGTCGTTGAAATTGCCTTCCACGCCGCCGACGATGCGGAAGGTGTCGCGCTGGTCGAACTCGTCACGCGTACCGAAGTCGACATTGTTGCGGTTGACGCGGAAGAAGGTCGATCCGGCGGGAAGCAGGGACTGGATCGTCGCCGCAGCCGCCGGGTTCAGGAAGGCGTTGTCAAAGAAGATCGGCGTGCCCGAACCCAGATAGGTGTCGGGATCGGCGCCACTGCCCTGGGGTCCGCCCTGACCGAACGTCGGAGCGCCCTGGTTGAAGCTCTCGACCCGGACGAACTTCGCCTCGATGAACGGCTTGAACGCGTCGGACACGTCGAAATGGCCGAGCACGTTCGCGACATAGCGCTTCAGGCGCGGATAGAGCGTGCCGGTATCGTTCAGCGTCGCGCCGTCGCCGCCCTGGTTGTTGCCGGAGCCGGCGGGACGGAAATCGGTGCCGTAATTATACTCGTAGAGCGTCCCGTCCGGATGGAAGCCGAACACGCGCGGCGCGCCGTTGTCGCGGCAGGCGGCGGCGATGCCACCGGCTCCGCACTTGAGCACGCTGCTGCCGTTATAGGCGATGAAGTTGCCGCCATTGTCATAGCCGAAGCTGTGGACGCCGGTCAGGAAGGTGCGATCCGGGATCGTGTTGTCGTTCTTCGGGCTGTCGACCAGCTGGAACTGACGGCGACCGGCATAGGCTCCGGTGAGGCCGGGCCGGTCGGCATAGGTCAGCAGGTCCGACTGGTTATATTCCAGGCTGACGGCGACGTTGCCGCGGCCGTCCGCGAAATTCTTGCCCCAGGTCGTCGACAGCCGATAAGTCGGCCGGTCGCCATGGCTGGTGATGCCGGCCTGCGCGTTGGCCGTGAACCCGTCGAAATCGCGCTTCAGCACGAAGTTGACGACGCCCGCCATCGCGTCCGAACCATAAACGGCCGAGCTGCCGCCGGTGACGACGTCGACGCGTTCGATCAGGTCGGTCGGGATCGTGTTCGTGTCGACCAGGAAGTCGCCGGGCGACGAGGTGATGTGGCGCCGGCCGTTGACCAGCACCAGCGTGCGCGTTGTACCCAGGCCGCGCAGATCGAGCAGGTTGAGGCCCGAGGTGCCGATATACTGGGTCGAGTTCGCCTGGCTGTACGTCGAACGCAGCGACGGCAGGTCGTTGAGCACGTCGCCGACCGCGACCTGGCCGGAACGGGTCAGGTCGGTCGCGGTCACCGTGGTGACCGGAATCGGCGAATCGAGCGTCGGCCGCGAGATGCGCGAGCCGGTGACGACGATGTCCGCGCCCATGTCGGCGGAGGCGTCAGCCGTCACCAGCGGAGCCGCGGCTTCGGGGGTCGCGGTCTGGGCAAAGGCTGCTGATGAAAGAGAGGCAGTTAGGATCGATACACTGGTAAGAAAACAAGCACGCTTACTGATACGCATTCCAAGCTCCTGAACCACCCACGTCCAGTCGCTCCCCGCGCGCCTCCTTGCTGCCGCCGCCCGGTGCGGCAACCGTAATTCCCGCAATCCGAACCGAAAATCGCGAGTTTGGCATGAAAAAGGGGCGGCGCGATCCTTCGATCGCCCGCCCCTCTTTTCAACGGCTTGTCGTCAGTAGCGATAATGGTCCGGCTTGAACGGCCCCTCAGTCGAGACGCCGATATAGTCGGCCTGCTTCTTGGTCAGCTTGGTCAGCTTCACGCCCAGCTTTTCGAGGTGCAGCATCGCCACCTTCTCGTCGAGGTGCTTCGGGAGGACATAGACTTCGTTCTTGTAGTTGGCGTGGTTCTTCCACAGCTCGATCTGGGCGATCGTCTGGTTGGTGAATGACGACGACATCACGAAGCTCGGGTGCCCGGTCGCGCAGCCCAGATTCACCAGCCGCCCCTTGGCGAGGACGATGATCTTCTTGCCGTCCGGGAACTCGACCTCGTCCACCTGCGGCTTGATCTCGGTCCACTTCATGTTCGCCAGCGCGCCGATCTGGATCTCGCTGTCGAAGTGGCCGATGTTGCACACAATCGCCATGTTCTTCATCTCGCGCATGTGATCCAAAGTGATCACGTCGGCGTTGCCGGTCGCGGTCACGAAGATGTCGGCGCGCTTGGCGGCCTCCTCCATCGTCACGACTTCATAGCCTTCCATCGCCGCCTGCAGCGCGCAGATCGGATCGATTTCGGTGACGAGCACGCGCGCGCCGCCGTTGCGGAGCGACGCGGCCGAACCCTTGCCGACGTCGCCGAAACCGGCAACCGCGGCGATCTTGCCGGCCAGCATCACGTCCGTTGCACGACGGATCGCGTCGACCAGCGATTCCTTGCAGCCATAGAGATTGTCGAACTTCGACTTGGTGACGCTGTCGTTGACGTTGATCGCCGGGAACGGGAGCTTGCCCTTCTTGGCGAGTTCATAGAGCCGGTGGACGCCGGTCGTGGTTTCTTCCGACACGCCCTTGATCGTCTGGACGGTCCTGGTGAGGTAGCCCGGACGCTCGGCGAGAAAGCGCTTCAGCGTCGCGACGAAGATTTCCTCTTCATCATTGGTCGGCGCGAACAGCTCCTCGCCGGCCTCAACGCGCGCGCCCCACAGCGCGAACATCGTCGCGTCGCCGCCATCGTCCAGGATCATGTTGCAGGTCTGGTCCTGCCCCCAATCAAAGATGCGGACGACATAGTCCCAATATTCCTCGAGCGTCTCGCCCTTCACCGCGAACACCGGCACGCCCGACTTGGCGATCGCCGCGGCGGCGTGGTCCTGGGTCGAAAAGATGTTGCAGCTTGCCCAGCGCACCTGGGCGCCGAGCGCCGTCAGCGTCTCAATCAGCACCGCGGTCTGGATCGTCATGTGCAGCGACCCAGTGATGCGCGCGCCCTTGAGGGGCTGCTCGGCGCCATATTCCTCGCGCAGCGCCATCAGGCCCGGCATTTCGGTCTCGGCGATCTCGATCTCCTTGCGGCCGAAATCGGCAAGGCTCAGATCGGCGACGACATAATCTTTGGCTTCGAGAACGGTGGCCACGGGCAATCTCCGGCAGAAGAACAAACCGGCCGCCCACACTCTCGCGGACGGCCGGGTTGCCGGTGCCTTTAGCGCCGTGGAGCGCTCAAAGCAAATATAAAGATATCTTTATATGCACCCCAGGGGAAGCCGGGCGGGGCATGTTGTTCAACGGCGCGAAGCGATATCCAGCGGCGCCTTCGTCACGCCGCGGCAGCGCGAACCGTCGAGGGCCGGCTCAAGATTGGCGTCGAGCGCGACCTGATAAAGCTTCTCGGCCGAGCCATTGGCGGCGAGCCCTGCGCGCACCACCGAGGCGACATCGCCGCAGTCCATCCCGTCCGTGCCCGCGCCGTAGCGATTGGCCACCGTCGTCATGTAATTATCGTATGCATTGAGGCCGCCGAAATGGGCCTTCAGCTCCGCATTGGCCTTGATCAGCGCCGGGCGGCTGACCTGGACGAACCGGTTGTAGCTGCTGAGAAAGCTCGCCGATGTCTTGCGGCACCGAAGCGCCTGGACCATCAGCATCGTGTCGAGTTCGCGAACCTGGGCGGCCTGGTAGGCAGCCTGAGTCCAGCAGGCGGCGTTCGCCGAGCCTGCAAGCATCGCCGTCGCCGTGGCAGCAGCGAGCGCCTTGTTGATGATCCCCATAATATTCCCCGATCGTGCGGCCGCATCAGCGCGGCCGATCCCCATCCTGCGGGAGAGAGTTGTCGGGAATCTTTTGAGATCTGGTTAACGGCCCGGAAAACCTGTGTCTTTTCAGGCACTCCGTTCGAGCAGCACCAGCTCCTTGCCGCGGTAGGACCCGCGTTCGAATTCCGCATAGCCGAGCGCTTCGGCCGTGCGGATCGACGGCGTGTTCTCCGGATCGATCATGCACACGGTCCGCGACCAGCGATGTTCCGACTCGCCCCAGCGCAGCGCCGCGTTCATCGCCTCGCGCGCATAGCCTTTGCCGTGCCCGATCGGCAGCAGCACCCAGCCGGCCTCGGGCGCGCCATCGAAGCGCTCGCCCAATCCGCGCCGGCCTTCGAATAGCCCGACATCCCCGATGAAGCGACCGGTCGCGAGTTCTTCAACCGCCCACAGGCCGTATCCATTCACTGCCCAATGGCCGACATAGCGCAGCAACCGGTTCCAGCAGTCTTCTTCCGCGACCGGCTGACCGCCGAAATGCCGCACCACGACCGGGTCCTGCCAAAGCTCGATCAGGCGCGGCGCGTCGTCACGCCGGTGGGGACGGAGGCGGAGCCGCTCGGAGCGGACTTCGGGGGCGCTTCTGTGGATCATCGGCTCTGGCTAGTGGCAAAACAATCACCACATCCCTAAAGAGCGCGCAACGATTCCCGCCAGGAAGCCGCCATGACTCGCATCGCCATCGCCTCCGATCACGCCGCCGTCGAGCTGAAGACGATGCTGCGCGACTGGCTCGGCGAGCGCGGCCACGAGGTCCTGGACCTCGGCACCGCGACCGAAGCATCGGTCGACTATCCCGATTTCGGCTATCGCCTTGCCGCGGCGATCGAAAAAGGAGAAGCGGAGCAAGGCGTCGCGCTGTGCGGATCGGGGATCGGCATTTCGATCGCGGTAAACCGCAACCACGCCTGCCGCTGTGCGCTCGTCTCCGAGCCGCTGTCGGCCCGGCTGGCCCGCGAGCATAACGACGCCAACGTGATCGCGATGGGCGCGCGGCTCGTCGGCCCGGACATGGCAAAGGCCTGCATCGAGACCTTTCTTTCCACCGACTTCCTCGGCGGGCGCCATCAGCGCCGCGTCGACAAACTCTCCGCATCCGCCAGGGAACCCGCATGAGCACCAATCCACAGACGCTTCACGACGTCCAGTTCGAAGGCTTTTTCACACGCGACCTGGCCGACGCCGACCCGCAAGTCTTCGCAGGCGTCCAGCACGAGATCGCGCGCGAGCGGTATCAGATCGAGCTGATCGCGTCCGAGAACATCGTCTCCAAGGCGGTGCTGGAAGCACAGGGCTCGGTGTTCACGAACAAATATGCCGAGGGCTATCCGGGCAAGCGCTATTACCAGGGCTGCGCGCCTTCCGACGAAGTCGAGACGCTGGCGATCGAGCGGGCGAAGCAGCTCTTCGGCTGCGGCTTCGCAAACGTTCAACCGCATTCCGGCGCGCAGGCGAACGGCGCGGTGATGCTGGCGCTGACCAAGCCCGGCGACACGATCATGGGCATGAGCCTCGATGCCGGCGGCCACCTGACCCACGGCGCGAAGCCCGCCATGTCGGGCAAATGGTTCAACGCGGTCCAGTACGGCGTGCGCCCCGACGATCATCTGATCGACTTCGACCAGGTCCGAGACCTCGCCAAGCAGCACCAGCCGAAACTCATCATCGCGGGCGGCTCGGCCTATCCGCGGATCATCGACTTCGCGGCCTTCCGCCAGATCGCCGACGAAGTGGGCGCGCTGTTCATGGTCGACATGGCCCATTTCGCTGGCATCGTCGCGGGCGGGCTGCACCCCTCCCCGTTCGAGCACGCGCATGTCGTCACCACCACCACGCACAAGACGCTGCGCGGCCCGCGCGGCGGCATGGTGATGACCAATGACGAGGCGATTGCGAAGAAGATCAACTCGGCCGTATTCCCGGGCCTTCAGGGCGGGCCGCTGATGCACGTCATCGCCGCCAAGGCGGTCGCGTTCGGCGAAGCGCTGCGCCCCGACTATCGCAGCTATATCGCCGCCGTGGTCGAGAACGCGAAGGTGCTGGCCAGCCGGCTGAAGGAGCGCGGCGCCGATCTCGTCGCGGGCGGCACCGACACGCATCTGGCGCTGATCGACCTGCGTCCGCTGGGCGTCACCGGCAAGGATGCCGACGAAGCGCTGGAGCGGGCGGCGATCACCTGCAACAAGAACGGCATCCCGTTCGACCCACTGCCGCCGGTCAAGACCAGCGGTATTCGCGTCGGCTCCCCCGCCGGCACCACGCGCGGCTTCGGGCCCGCCGAGTTCCGCGAGATCGGCGACATGATCGCCGACGTGCTGGACGGACTACGCCAGAAGGGCGAACACGGCGATTCCGCGGTCGAGGCCGACGTTCGTGCCCGCGTCCGCGCCCTGTGCGAGCGTTTCCCGATTTATCCGGAGCTCTGACCATGGACCTGAAACGCCGCCCGGACGGCAGCATGTCGCCCGACACGAAGGAGCTGATCACCGGCGCCGCGATCGGAGCCGTGATTGGAATGCCGCTGCCCGTCCTCACATGGCTGACCGGCGGCCTGATCGGCGGCGCCATCGCCGCGTATCGCATCCACAAGCGGCGGGGCTGAATTGCGCTGCCCCTATTGCGGACACGAGGACAGCCAGGTCAAGGACAGCCGGCCGACCGATGACGGCGCGGCGATCCGCCGCCGGCGCCAGTGCGAGGGCTGCGCGGCCCGCTTCACCACCTTCGAGCGCATCCAGCTGCGCGACCTGACGGTCGTCAAAAGCGAGGACCGGCGCGAGCCGTTCGACCGGGAAAAGCTCGCCCGCTCGGTCGCGATCGCCTGTCGCAAGCGACCGATCGATCAGGTCCGCGTCGAACGCCTGATCAGCGGCATCCAGCGCCAGCTCGAAACCAGCGGCGAAAGCGAAGTTCCCGCCAAGCAGATCGGCGAATTGGTGATGGAGGGTCTGCGCGGGCTCGACAGCGTCGCCTATATCCGCTTCGCGAGCGTCTATAAGGAATTCGCCGAAGCGCGCGATTTCCACGAATTCGCGGGCGCCGTGGCGGAAGCGGGCGAGAATTGACTGCTCCCGTCATCGTGCTCGTCCGTCCGCAGCTTGGCGAGAATATCGGCAAAGCGGCGCGGGCGATGCTCAATTTTGGGCTCACGGAGCTTCGACTCGTCGCGCCGCGCGACGGCTGGCCGAACCCGTCCGCCGGGCCGGCCGCGTCCGGAGCCGATATCGTGCTGGAGAATGCTCGTGTGTTCGGCACGACCGCGGAAGCGGTCGCCGATTGCGCGCACGTGTTCGCGACAACGGTGCGCAAACGCGGCGTCACCAAACCGGTGCTCACCCCCGAGCAAGCCGCCGGCGATATCCGCTCCGCATCCGGCCGCAGCGCGATCCTGTTCGGCGCCGAGCGATCGGGCCTCGATACCGAAGACGTGGCGCTGTCGCGCGCGATCGTGACGGTCCCGATCAACCCCGAGTTCGGGTCGCTGAACCTTGCCCAAGCCGTGATCCTGCTCGCCTATGAATGGTCGAAAGGTGCGAACCTGATTCAGCCGACCGCGACCGAGGCGCTGCCGCCCGCGCCTCAGGCAGAGCTGGAAGCGCTGATCGAGCATTTCGAGATGCTGCTCGAGCCGACTGGCTATTTCACCCCAGCCGAGCGCGTGCGGGCGACCAAGCGCACGCTGCGCGGCGTGCTGACGAAACCGGGCTGGAACAGCCTTGAAATCCGGACGCTAAGGGGTGTGCTTAGCGCGCTCGCCCGGCGTTAGGCGCGGATGCGGTCGAATTTCTCGAATTCGTAAGCGATCGATGCTTCGATCAGCCGGTCCCATAGCTCCGCGACCGGCTGTTCCGGGATGCCCGCCTCGGCCGCATGGCGCCGCACATTGGCGATCACCTGGGCTTTGCGCGGCTCGTCCCGCACCTGGTCACGCTCCGGTTTGATCCGCGCGGCTGCATCCATGTAGTCGAACCGGCGCTTCAGCAGCTGCACCAGTTCCCTGTCCACCGCATCCACCCCGGCACGCACTTCAGCCATGGTCTGGCAATCCTCGGCGTCGAGCAACTGTTACAATCCCTTTGCGATATCGCGATCTCGCGTTAGCCTTAGCAACGAGAGTCGAAGCAAAACAGGGGTTCCCCATGCGTATTGCGCTTTTGATCGTCGCCGTGGCCGTGAGCGCCCCCGCCCTTGCCGCCGATGCCTCGAAGCCCGCCACGGCCCAACCCGGTGCTGACAAGGACAGGCTGATCTGCCACCGGGAGGTTCCGATCGGATCGCTGATCGCGAGCCGCAAGGTCTGCCTGACCAAATCCGAGTGGGAAGCGCGCGCACGCGACGGCAACGAAGAAGCGCGCAAGCTGGTCTATGACAATCAGACGAAGCCGAGCGGTCAGTAGATTCGCCGGGGACTCGGGGCCGCGGCCCTGCCCGGCTGATGTTATTTCGGCGATAGCCGCCGCCACCCTTGACCTGAAACCCGCGCTCCTATAGGCGCGCGCCCTTCGCAATTGGCCCCGCATTCCGGTGAAGCGGTGGCCCTGCCCTCCTGGAGCCAGCAGGCGAGACCGGAAGCAACGTTAGAGCAATTGGAGATTACGAATGTCGAAGCGCCATAGCGCCAAGCACAAGCTCGACCGCCGGATGGGCGAGAACATCTGGGGTCGCCCGAAGTCCCCGGTCAACAAGCGCGAATACGGCCCCGGCCAGCACGGCCAGCGCCGCAAGGGCAAGATGTCTGACTTCGGCCTGCAGCTCCGCGCCAAGCAGAAGCTGAAGGGCTATTACGGCGACGTCACCGAAAAGCAGTTCAAGAAGGCCTATGAAGAGGCCTCGCGGATGAAGGGCGACACCTCGCAGAACCTGATCGGCCTGCTCGAGCAGCGCCTGGACATGATCGTCTATCGCGCCAAGTTCGCGCCGACGATCTGGGCGGCGCGCCAGCTGGTCAGCCACGGCCATGTCCGCGTGAACGGCGTCAAGTGCAACATCGCGTCGCGCCGCTGCTATGTCGGCGACGAGATTTCGCTGGGCAACAAGGCGCAGGAAATGGCGCTGGTGCTGGAAGCGCAGAGCCTCGCCGAGCGCGACATCCCCGATTATGTGGCGCCCGACGGCAACGCCAAGGTCACCTTCACCCGCGTGCCGACCCTCGACGAGGTGCCGTATCCGGTGAAGATGGAGCCGAACCTGGTCGTGGAATTCTATTCGCGCTGAGGCTCCGATTCGATCGCGCAACGAAGGGCGGGTTTTTCCCCGCCCTTTTTTGTGCCTGCGCTATGTTGCATCGCAGCAACATTGTCGCTCCAAATGTCACATTCGTCGCGCAACCATTTGATTCTACGCTGGCCAGGCGCCATGCCGCACCGCGTCGAAAGACACCCTTCAACAACATCAAAAGAGCATAAGGGGCTTTTCCTAAGATGCGTAAGATTTCCGTTCTGCTGACCGCCGTCGCGGCAGCCGCTTCCGCGCCCGCCTTTGCGGCCGACCTGACCGGCCCGCGCGTCGAGGCGGTGCTCGGCTGGGATCACGTCCGCGCCAACGCTGCTGGCGTCGGCCACGCGAACACCGACGGCTTCCTGTATGGCCTCGGCCTCGGCTATGACTTCGGCGTCGGCAACAACGTCGCGTTCGGACTCGACGCCGAGATCTCGGATTCGACCGCTGATTTCGACGTGACATCCGGCACGACCCGCGCGCGCCTCTCCGCCGGACGCGACCTTTATGCCGGCGGCCGCATCACCGGCGCGGTTTCGGAGAAGTTCAACGTCTACGCCAAGGTCGGCTATACGAACGCTCGCCTGAAGGGCAGCGTAACCACCGGCACGACCACCACGAGCGCGTCGGGCAATGCTGACGGCGTCCGCGCCGGCTTGGGCGCGCAGTACATGCTGGGCACCAACGCCTATTTGGGCGCGGAGTATCGCTATTCGAACTACGAAGCCGGCCTGTCGCGCCACCAGGTCGCCGGCACCATCGGCTACCGCTTCTAAACGACGGCCCATCGGCACAACGAAGGGGCGGCCCGAAACGGCCGCCCCTTTTATTTGATGCGAAGACTCGCCCGCAGGAACGCGTCGCTCTTGGCGAGCATATCGGCGCGAGTGTTCGCGTCTTCGAGATAGTGATCGAGCTTTGGATAGAGCGTCAGCTGGACGTTCTTGCCTGCATCGCGCAGCCGATCCGCCATCAGGCGCGATTCGACCACGCGCACGTTCCGATCGAGCTCGCCGTGGAACAGCATTACCGGAGCCTTGATCGCAGCTGCATTCTGCGCCGGGGAGCCTTCGTGGATATGCGGCCCTGACCCGACAAAGTCGCGGATCACCTTCTCTTCGCCGGTGTCCTGGTACTGCTTCTTCAACTCGTCCAGGTCCGTCACCGGTGCGACGGCGACGATCGCCTTGAATAGGTCCGGGGCGAGAACGCCCGATTGGAGCGCGGCATAGCCGCCATAGGACCAGCCGAAGATCGCCAACTTCGACGGATCGGCGATCCCTTGCGAGACGAGCCAGCGGCCGCTGTCGGCAACGTCGCCGATCGCCGTCTTCCAGGATTGAAAGCCATTATTCTTGAACCACTGGTCGCCATAGCCGGTCGAGCCGCGGAAGTTCGGCTGAAGGACGGCGTAGCCTTTGGCCGCGAAATATTGCGAGAGCCAGTCGAAGCCCCATTCGTCGCGCGCGCCAGGGCCGCCATGCGGCATCACGATGGCGGGCAATCCCTTGCCCGTCGAGCCGACCGGAAGCGTCAGATATGCCGGAATCAGAGCGCCGTCCGATGCCTTCACCTGCACCGCCTTGACCGGCGCCAGCGTGTAGCCCTCCAGCTCAGGCCGGCTGAGCAGCAGCGGCCGCATCTGCTTTGTCGCGCGATCGAGCAGGTAGTAGCGGCCCGGATCGGTGTCGCTGCCGGCCCAGATCAACAATCGTTGTTCGTCATCGCTGGCGCCTTCGAAGCTGATCAGCGGCGATCCGGGCAGGGCCTTCGAAAGCGATGCCGCCAGGCGCTCCATTGCCGGATCGAAGTAATGGGCCTGCCGCTTCTCTGTCGCGAAGCTCGCCCCGATCACGCGCCGCTTCCGGCCGAGCGTCAGCGGACCATCGATGTCGACATCGGGACGCGAAAAGACCTCGGTTTCGGTATTGGTGCCGTCCAATGCGCGCTTGAACAATGCCAACCGGCCATTGTCCTTCTGCAGCCCATAGGCGACGTCGGTCGTCGGATCGACGATATAGGGATTGAAACCCTCGTTGGTCCGCGTGTCGAGCGTTCCGAGATCCTTCCAGTCGCTGCCGCCTTTCGGCCGGTACATGTATTTGACCAGACCGGTTTGGACGTAATCTCCCGTCGTCTGGGAAATCCCGGCAATCCGTACCTCGCCGCTTCCGTCGCTGATGAACTCGGTCGCGCCGATCATGGGGCGCACGACTGGCTTCGTCTGCAGCGTGCGCGTATCGACGCGCTCCACGCCATAGCCTTCCTTGGTCTTGGTGATCAGCGATCCGGCCTTGGATTCCGGCGTGTGCCAGCGCCCCATCAGGATTGTGCCATCTTGGCCAGGCAAGAGGTCAACCACGGCTCCGCCGAAGCCGTTGAAATACCAGGCCATGTCGGAATCGCGCTGGCTCACCATCTTCAGGTTGCTGCCGGTCGCATCGACCGCAATCTGGCGCGACATGCTGACCAGGTAGCCGGATTCCTGACGCAAGGTGAACACATTGCAAACTAGGCGATCGTTGGCGACCCAGCTGCAGCTGGAGAGCCGTTCGGGATCGCCGCTCGCCATGATCGCGCGCGTGGGCGCGGCGCTTCCATCGACGGGCACCGTGAACAGCGCATTGCCTTGCATCGCTGCCGGCGCAAGGAACGCCATCGTCTTGCCATCCGGCGACAGGCTGGCATCGGTGACGGACTCGCGCGCGCCGAACGCCTTTTCGGGCGGGACCTGCTGTGCAAGCGCAAGTGAGGATGCTCCCGCAGCGAGCAGCGCTGCGAGCATCGGAACACGACCAAGCTTCATTCTTTCCCCCCTGAACGGACCTGCCTATAGCAGCCCGTCTTGCGACCGAACGCAACCCCCTCGATCCGTTTCGGAGTTGAAAACAATGGCTAAAACCTCATGAATCGGATCGAACGCCAGCCACCGGAGTGGGCACCGCACGAAAGCGTCTGGATCGGCTTCCCGAGCCATGCCGAGCTCTGGGAAGACGATCTCGATCCGGCGCGCGCCGAGGTTATCGCCTTTGCCGATGCCGTGCATGCAGGCGGCGCAGGCGAGACGGTGCGCCTGGTCGCGGCCGACCGGGAGTCTGCGGAGGTCGCCGCGCGCCTTGCCCCGGCCGGAGTCGAGATCGTCACCGCCCCGTTCGGTGACATCTGGCTGCGCGACACCGGACCGATCATCGTCTCGAACGGCGAACGCCGCGCCGCGCGCTCCTTCCTCTTCAACGGCTGGGGCGGGAAATACCGGCTGGAAGGCGACGACGATCTGGCGCTGCGCCTTGTGGAATCCGGCGGCTTCGGTGAAGCGCGTCGCTGCAAATATGTGCTCGAAGGCGGCGCAATCGACGTCGACGGCACCGGCCTTGCCGTCACCACCGAGCAGTGCCTGCTCAACCCCAATCGCAACCCGGACCTGAGCAAGGCCGAGATCGAGGCGCGGCTGCTCGGCGACCTCGGGCTCGACCGCATCCTGTGGCTCGGGAACGGGCTGCTGAACGACCACACCGACGGCCATGTCGACAATCTGGCGCGCTTCGTCGGCGAAGGGCGCATCGCGATCCCTGAACGGGCCGGAGAAGACGACCCGAACGCGGCGGTCTACCGCGACGCGCAGGCCCGTGCTCGCGCCTTTGGCCTGGACGTCGTCCCGCTTCCCTCGCCTGGCCGCGTGCTCCGCGACGGCGAGATCATCCCGGCCAGCTACATGAATTTCTATATCGGCAATGCCGCCGTCGTGGTGCCGCTCTACGGCGCGCCGAACGATCAGGCTGCTATCGCCGCGATCCAGCAGCTGTTTCCGTCGCGCAGGGTTGTTGGCTTCCGCGCCGACCATATCTTGACCGGCGGCGGCAGCTTCCACTGCATCAGCCAGCAAGTGCCTTCATTGTGACCGTCATGCCGGACTTGATCCGGCATCCACCTTCTTCTTACGGCCGCAGTCAAGGAAAGGTGGACCCCGGATCAAGTCCGGGGTGACGACCTGAGGAGTGAAGATGACCGAACTGACCGTCGCCGCCCTGCAACTCGGGCTGCCCGGCCCCGAGGCCGACAACATCGCGCACGTCTCGGAGCTGGTCCGCGAGGCGGCGGCGAAGGGCGCAAAGGTCATCCTGCCGCCCGAGCTGTTCGAAGGGCCTTATTTCTGCCGGGTCGAGGACGAGGGCCTGTTCTCGAACGCCCGCCCGACGTCGGAGCACCCGTCCGTCGTCGCCATGCAGAAGCTCGCGGCGGAGTTGGGCGTCTACATCCCGACCAGCTTTTTCGAATGCGACGGGCCGCATCATTACAACAGCCTGGCGATGATCGACGACAAGGGCACGATCATGGGCCTCTACCGCAAGAGCCACATTCCGGACGGCCCCGGATATGAGGAAAAATTCTACTTCCGCCCCGGCAACACCGGTTTCAAGACTTGGCAGACGCCGCAGGCGACGCTGGGCGTCGGCGTGTGCTGGGACCAATGGTATCCCGAAACCGCGCGCGCGATGATGCTGATGGGCGCGGAAATCCTGTTTTACCCGACAGCTATCGGCTCGGAGCCGCACGATCCCGATCTCGACACGAGCCGGCTCTGGCGCCGCGCGATGATCGGCCATGCGGTCTCGAACGTCGTCCCCGTGGTCGCCGCCAACCGCATCGGCACCGAGGACGGCCAGCGCTTCTACGGCCACAGCTTCATCTGCGACGAACGCGGCGACATGCTGGCCGAGTTCGGCGCGACCGAAACCGGCGTCCTCACCGCCACGCTCGACCTCGACCAGGTCAAGCGCCACCGCGCCGCCTTCGGCTTCTTCCGCGACCGTAGGCCGGAGCTTTACGGCCGGCTGGTCGAGGATCGGTAGGATAAGATCGCGCGAGAGCGGTTTGCGACAGAACCAACCCGCTCGTCCCGAGCGAAGTCGAGGGGCGCTGCACTGCGCCCTTCGAGTACGCGCTTCGCGCTCCGCTCAGGACGAGCGAGTCTATTTGGGTCCGAACAGCTTTAGCGCCGCCGCGCCCGTTCCTCGCTCACCTTCACCGGGCGGACGCAGCCATTCTCCGTGCGCATGACGGTCAGATAAGCTTCGGCCGGCGGCATTTTGTCGAGACGCTTCAACTTCGCCTGTTCGGCAATATCGACCGGCGTCGGCTTCTCCTGCCCGCAGATCGGCAACGCCTGTGCGCTTTGCGCCAGGGCGGCGGCGGACAGGGCAATCGCAATCAGGCTCATCGCGACTCTCCTTGAGACGTCGCGAAGATATTCCTTTCCGCCGCCTCGGCAAAGTTCAGGGCCGGAGCTGCAGCGCCCGTTCGAACACCGCTTCGAACATCTCGCGCGTCAGCCTCCCGGTGTTCTGATTGTAGCGCGAGCAGTGGTAGCTATCGATCAGCACCTCGCCGCCCGCAAAGCGATACTCGGCCAGATGCCCGAATTTGCACTCCGACAATTTGCCGCCGAGCGTTCGGACCGCCGATTGATGCGCGATCTGGCCGAGCGCTATGTACACGCGCGCGTTCGCCACGGCGTCGATCTGCGTCGCCAGAAATGGGCGGCAGTTCGCGATTTCCTGCGGCAGCGGCTTGTTCTCGGGCGGCAGGCACTTGACCGAGTTGCAGATGATGATGCCGTGCAGGGCCAGGCCATCGTCAGGATCGGCCCGATACGTGCCGCTCGCAAAGCCGTATTTCAGCAGCGTCTCGAACAGCAGGTCGCCCGCATAGTCGCCGGTGAACGGACGACCCGTCCGGTTGGCGCCATGCTTGCCGGGCGCGAGACCGACGATCGCCAGCCACGCATCCGGGTCGCCGAACGCAGGCACCGGCGCGTTCCACCAATCGGGATGCTCGACCCGCAGAGCCTCGCGAAAAGCGACCAGCCGCGGGCAGCGCGGGCAGTCGAGCGGCGGCTCGGTCTCAGGAATGGGGCTGACGAAAGGCACGCGAAGCGGATAGGCGGATTGCCGTGCCCACCTCAAGCTACGTGATCGCGATCGGCTCCAACCGCCCGCACCACCGCCACGGCGATCCGGCCGGCGTGGTTCGGGCGGCGGCGCATGCGCTGGGGGAGTTCGGCACCGTTCGGGCTCGCTCGCGCATTTTTGCGACTGCGCCGCTCGGCCCTGCCGGCCGCAGCTTTGGGAACGCGGTCGCGATTCTGGAAACAGAGCTCGCGCCCCCTGCCCTTCTCGATGTCCTGAAGCAGCTCGAGCGTCGGTTTGGCCGCCGCCGCGGCCGCCGTTGGGGCGCACGCGTGCTCGATCTCGATATCATCCTCTGGTCGGGCGGCAGCTGGGCCGGGACCGGCCTCACCGTCCCCCATCCCGAGTTTCGCAAGCGCCGCTTCGTCCTCGCCCCGCTTGGGCAGGTCGCGCCGCATCTGCGCGACCCGCTGACCGGCCGAACGATACGGCAACTGCTCCACGCGGTTGACCGCCGCCGCCCTCGCGCTTAGGCAGCACCGGCCTCCAGGGGGCCCTTAGCTCAGTCGGTAGAGCAACTGACTTTTAATCAGTAGGTCGCTGGTTCGAATCCAGCAGGGCTCACCATCGTTTCACACCCGCTGCGCGCCGGCCGCACGCACGGCATCCAGCGTCGGATAGCCGTTCACCGCCATCAGCAGGTCCGCTTCGGCGAGGATCGCGCGGAGCACCGCTGCCGCGCCTTCCGCGCCCGCCAGCGCCATGCCATAGGCATAGGGCCGGCCGATGCCGACTGCCGTTGCGCCAAGCGCAATCGCCTTGATCACGTCGGTGCCGGAGCGGATGCCAGAATCGAACAGCACCGGCGTCTTGCCCGCTGCCTCCACGACCCCCGGCAGCATGTCGATCGCGGCGATCCCGCCATTGGCCTGCCGCCCGCCATGGTTTGAGACGTAGATCGCATCAGCGCCCGTATCGATCGCCCGCCGTGCGTCGTCCGGGTGGCAGATGCCTTTCAGCACCAGCGGCAGCTTCGTCATGCTCCTGAGCCAGGGCATGTCGTCCCAGGTCAGCACCTTGCCGAACACGGCCGCCCAGGCGCGGATCGCCGCCGCCGGATCTTCCTCGGGCGGCTTCGGCAGGCTCGCCCGAAAGACAGGGTCGCTGAAATAATTCATCAGCACCGCACCGCGAAGCTGCGGGAAATTGGCCGTGTTCAGGTCGCGCGGCCGCCAGCCGGTCACCCAGGTATCGAGGGTGACGACGATCGCCTTGTAGCCGGCGGCTTCGGCGCGCTTGACCAGACTTTCGGCCAGCGCCTCGTCGCGCGGCGTGTAGAGCTGGAAAAAACCGGGCGTCGCGCCCTGCGCTTCCGCGACTTTCTCCAGCGGATCGTTGGAGAGCGTCGAAGAACAATAAGGCACGCCTGTCAGCGCCGACGCGCGCGCAGCAGCGAGGTCGCCATGCTGGTCTGGCGTCATGATGCCATTGACGCCGATGGGGGCCATGAACAGCGGGCTTTTGAGCTTTTGCCCGAACAGCTCGACCGAGAGGTCGCGCTTCGTGCAATCGACCATCATCCGCGGCACCATGCCCCAGTGGCGAAAAGCAGCCGCGTTCTGGTCCTGCGTCCATTCGTCGCCGCATCCGCCTTGGACGTAGCTCAAGACATGTGGCGGCAGCGCGGCCTGGGCGCGCTTTTCCAGCGTCGCGAAATCGACCGGGATGGTCGGCAGGATGCCGCTCAGCCCCGCGCCGTAGATCGCGTTCTGCAAATCCCCGAAATGCCCCTCGCCGCCCGCATAGGCCATCGCCGTCTCCCGCCTTGTTCACGGCAGGATGGGGGATCGGCAGGAACTCGGCAAGACGGCAGAAAAACAGGCGCGGCGATCACAGTCAGCGTCAACCGACGCGCGTCTCCGAACGACCAGTTTCTTCGCCCGCGATCAGCAATGCGCCCGCCAACCCCGTGTCATCGCCCAGCGCCGGCGGCACGACAAAGCCGGGCGCTTCGACTTCGGGATAGATCGCATAGCCGTTCAAGCTGCGGGCCAGTACTTCCCGCACACGCGCGTGCAGGCCAGCCGCTTTCGCGACACCGCCGCCAAGGACGATGCGGCGAGGCGCGGCGATCGAGACGATGCCGGCAAGCAGCTGGCCAAGATAGCCGGCGATCAGTGCGTGGCCCGGATGGTCCGCCGGCAGCAGATCGAGGCTTGCGCCGAACCGCCGCCGGATCGCCGGCCCGCTCGCCAGCCCCTCGGCGCAATCGCGATGATAGGGGCAGACCGACGGAAAGTCGTCCGCCGGCGCGCGCACCAGCGCGACATGGCCCATTTCCGGATGACTTGCCCCGGGCGCGGGCCGCCCGTTCAGGATCAGCGCGCCGCCGATGCCGGTACCGACGGTCAGGTAGACGCCGCAATCTGCTCCACGCAGCGCGCCCAGCGCCGCTTCCGCCCGTCCGGCGACGTTGACGTCCGTATCGAGCAGGAGCGGCACGCCCAGCACCGCCATCGCCGCGCCGATATCGAAGTCCCGCCAGCCGGGCTTCGGCGTCCCGCGCAACCGGCCATAATCGGGATCGTCCCGGCCGATCGCGACCGGGCCGAATGCGCCAATCCCGATCGCGGCGATCGGGGAGCCACGGCGAAAATAGCCGACGATCCGCGCGAAGCTTTTATCCGGCCCTTCGGTGGCGAACGTCTCGCTTTCGCCGATCCGGCCGTCGGGCGTCCCGCGACCGACGCGGATCTTCGTGCCCCCCAGTTCCACTCCACCGACCAGCACGCTCGCGACCGCTTCCCTTACCGTCCGGCCTCACGGCCTAGCCGCAACAGCGGGGAACGCAAAGCAGACAGGCAACGATCGTCGGACCGGCCGGTTTTGAGCTTATGCAGGATTCGCTTTCCGGACCCAGCACGGCCGGTGACGCCGTGTTTCGCTTGCCCCTGTTCTCGGACCTGACGCCCGAACTGGCCAATCGCCTCCTCGCCCGGGCACAAATGGTTCGCCGCCGCAAGGATGCGATCCTCTTTGCGGAAGGTGCGCCGGCCGATCAGGTCTTCATCCTGATGCGCGGCAGCGTGGAGCTCACGAAGCTCGACGGAGGCAGCGACTGCGGCGTCATGCTGCTGTCGCGCGGCGACATATTCTCGCTGGGCGCCGCGATCAGCGATGAGCCCCACCTCACTTCGGCGCGCGCGCTCAGTCCCGTGATCCTCCTTTCGATGCCGGCCGAGGCTTTGCGCGAGGAAGCGTCGCGCTCGCCCGCGATCGCGCTTCGCCTGCTTATCACCCTCTCGGGACAGTGGCGGACGGCGACACGCCACATCATCGACCTCAAATGCCGCACCGCCGCGCAGCGCGTCGGCGCCTTTTTTCTGCGCCTGGTCGACAATCGTGGCGAAAGCGCCGACCGAGCGGAGTTGCTCGTTCCGAAGTCGCGGGTGGCGGCGCGATTGGGAATTTCGCCCGAGACGTTGTCGCGCAGCCTGCACACGCTCGCGGAGAAAGGTCTGGTTGTGCGCGGTCCCCAGATCCGCGTCACCGATCGAGCGGCGGTCGAACATTTCTGCGCTCTCACTGAACTGGACGGCGGCGAAGCGCACCTTGGCGTCCGCGCGCTTTGAGCGCTTGACCCAGGTCAATTCTGGGAGCGGCCGGGCGCGCCCGCCGTTGACTTAGTGCAAGCCGATAGCGCGGCGTCACGCTGCCGCATGGCGCACAATCAAAGGAGATGTATCATGAACGGACTTCTGTCCGCGATCCTGCTCGCCGCATCCGCCCAGACACCGCCGCTCGCACCGCAAGCGAGCACGGTCGTCGAACCTGTCCTCCCGCCCGCGACCGTGGTCAAGCAGGTGGCACCGGACGCCTTCACGGTCACGAACATCCCCGGCCTGGCCGTCGCCAAGCGCGTCGAGATTCAACGCTTTTCGGACTATGACCTGAACCATGACGGCTCTTACGGCCCGATGGAGTTTGCCCAGGCGGCCTATTTCCTTGCGACCGGCGATCCGGTGCCCGGCACCACAGCCATCCCTCGCCCCGGCCAGTATCTGCCGCACCTCGCCTACGCCCATATGAACCCGAAGTTCGCCGCAGCGCTGCTGAATGCGACGTCCGACGAGTTCACCGCGATCGACAGCAATCACGACTGGCGGGTCACGCCGGCGGAACTGGACCGATACGCGCGGGGCTGAGGGAGGTTTGACATGAAACATGTTCGATTGGCCCTGACGTCGCTCGTTGCCACCGCCGCGCTCTGCGGCTGCAGCGAGGCGAACAAGGCTGCGGCAGCGCCTTCACCGGCGCCGACCGGCAATGCGCAGGCGACCCGGCTGGCGAACTCCGCCAACAACAGCTGGATCACCCTCAATGGCCGCGTGGTCTCGACCACGCCCACCAGCTTCGATCTCGATTACGGCTCGGGCCGTGTCACGGTCGAAATGGACGATTGGGACTGGTTCCAGGAAGGCCGCGCCCTGAAACCCGGCGACCGGGTGATGGTCAGCGGCAAGATCGACAACGATCTGTTCGAAAAGAAGAAGATCGAAGCCGCGAGCGTCTATGTGAAAAATCTGGGCACCCACTTCTTCGCCAATCCCAACGACGAAGAGGATCTTGCGCGGACCACGATCGTGATCCCGAACGAGCAGGCCTTTGTGGGCGCATCCGGCGTCGTGACCGAAAAGGAAGGCACCGAATTCCAGATCGGCGGCCCGACCGGCGTCCGCGTCGACACCGCAAAGATGGCCGATCATCCGCTCGACAACAAAGGGCTGGTGCAAGTGAAGGTCGGCGATCGGGTTCAGGCCTGGGGCGACTTCAATGCCGATCCCGACGAACGGCCGGAGATCATGGCCAAGGGCCTGATCGTGCTGAGCCAGGATCGCGCCAAGACCGCACCGGGCTAAGGCCCCTTCAGACGGGCCAGCACGAGGTCGGAAAGGGCCGCGGCCATGGCGGCAAAGCTCTGCTCGCCTTCGGCCGGGCTGGCCCGGCTCGGGCTGCCGAAATAAGCGTCCGGCCCACCGGCTTCGGCGAAGGTCGTTGCACCCCGGGCGAAAGCCTCGACGAGGCTTGAGGGGTTGTCGGGAAGCGCCGCCCCGGACGGCCGGTCGACCAGATCGGCGCGGTCGGCGAGCACCAGGCTGGTTTCGAACTGACCCGCGTGGCAGGCGCCGGACTGGAATTCGTCGGTGAGCGTCGTCGCCAGTGCGCGGCGCGTGAAATCCGGGAACGCGACCGGCAATCCAAGTTCTTCAATCTCCGCCGCTGCCGCGCGCAGCATCGTGACGTTGGCCGGGTCGAAATGACTGTTGGCGAACGCGAGGCAGGCAAACCCCTGGTCCTTCAACGCGCGAGCGATATCGATCAGCACGGCCTTGGCCGTCGTCGCGCCGATCGAGATCGTGCCGGCGAACTCTGACGCATAGCCTGCCGGCGCATAGGCGATGGGCGGCAACACGAAGGCGTGGACGCCTTGCGCGTTCAGCATCGCCGCCGCGCGCGTGGCCATGCCGTCGCTGATCACGACATCCGTGCAGAGCGGGAGATGCGGACCGTGCGCTTCCACCGCGCCCAGCGGCAGGATTGCGGCAACCGGTCCGCCGCTTGCGAGCGCATCGCGCACGGTGGTCCAGGGTCGTTCGCCCAGATTCATGCGAAACGCGCCCTCAGCGCCTTGCGGTCGAGCTTGTCACGATCGTTGCGGGGCAGCGCCGCCTCGGCGAAGATCACTTCGCGGGGCGCCTTGTAATGGACCAGCCGCTCTCGCGCGAAGGCGATCAGCTCTTGCGCCAGCTCCGGCGATGCCGTGGCCCCGGCGCGCGGAAAGACGATCGCGACCGGCTTCTCCAGCCCCGCGCCATCCTTCTTCCCCGTCACGCAGCACTCGCCGACCGCCTGGTGCTGGGCGAGCACGTTCTCCACCTCGATCGGGCTCACATAGATGCCGCCGCTCTTGATCAGGTCGTCACCCCGGCCCTCATAATACCAATAGCCGTCTTCATCCTGCCGGAATTTGTCGCCGCTGACGATCCAGCCGCCGCGCAAATGCTCGACCGATTTGGCATAGTCGGCATGATAGCAGAGCGCTGCCGATGCCCCCTTCAGCCACAGGGTGCCGACATCCCCTTTCGCCACCTCCCCGCCCTCGTCGTCAAGCAGCCGCGCCTGATAGCCGGGCACCAGCCTGCCCAGGCTGCCGGGCCGGATGTCGTCGGGGTGATTGCTGATGTAGATATGAAAGCTCTCGGCGCTGCCGATACCGTCGATGATCGGGACGCCGAATGCCCGGTCCCAGCGCGCGTGAAGTTCCTTGGGCAGCGCCTCCCCTGCGCTCCACATGAAGCGGAGGCTGGAGAGATCGGCCGGACGCCCGCTTTCCAGCATCTTGTGAATGAGGGTCGGCACGCTGGTGAACACGGTCGGCCGGTGCTTTTCGATCAGGTCGAACAGCTGCTCCGCGCTCGGCTGCTCGCGGAACAGCACGGTGGTCGCGCCGACCGCGAACGGGAACATAAGGTTGGTGCCCGTCGCATAGCCGAAATAAAGCCGCGCGCCGGAGATGGTCACGTCATCCTCGCGCATGCCGATGAAGCGTTTGGCATAGACTTCGGTATTGAAGGGGAAGTGCGCGTGCGTATGGACCGCGCCCTTGCTCTTGCCGGTCGAGCCGCTGGTGAACAGCCACACCGCCGGATCGTCCCTGCGCGTCGGCCAGGGCTCGGCATCGGGCGCGACGGGGCCGGCGAGCCAGGCGCCGAAATCGGCAATCATGTTGCGTCCGTGCCGCGACCGCTTCGCCGCCGCACCGAACGCCTCCGCGCTCGCCGCGTCGACGAACGCGAACTGCGGCTTCACATAATCGAGGTAATAGGAATAATCTGCCTCGGGCAGCAGCGGGTTGATCTGGGTGACCACCGCGCCCGCCTTGATCGCGCCGAACCAGGTATAGGCGAACTCCGGGCAATCGCGCATGCAGACCAACACGCGCTGTTCGGGCAGCAACCCTTCCGTGATCAGCCGCCGCGCGACGCGGTCCACCTTCTGGCGTAGCTCGGCATAGGAAATCCCCTGGTCCTCGAAGAGCATCGCAGTCTTGTCCGGGGCGCCTGCGGCCAGGAACCAGTCGGCCATGTTGAAGTCGTCTGGACAGACGGGATCATCCATGCACCTGCTCCGCATGCTGGTAGTGGCGGCGATTGGGCCGCGCGCGGGCGTTCAGCTCGGCCTGCTTCTCGTTCGCTTTCTCTGCCTCGCGATACAGCTGATATTCGCCGGAACGCAGCTGCACCGGCCAGTCGAGCGGCACGCCGCACGCGGTCCTGACCCCGTAATGCCCCGCCGCCTGCCGGGCGAAGAACGGGTTGTTCAGCATCGGCCGCGCGAGCGCGCACAGGTCGGCCCGGCCGGCGGCGACGATCGCGTTGATCTGCTCGGGCAGCGTGATGTCGCCGACGGCGATCGTCGGGATATCCGCAGTCAGGCGAATGAACTCTGCGAACGGCGTCTGCCACATCCGGCCATAGACCGGCTTCTGCCAGGGCACCGTCTGGCCGGACGAGGCGTGGATGATATCGACGCCCGCCGCCTTGAACGCTTTCGCAATCGTCGCGAGATCGTCGAGGCACAGGCCGCCCTCGGCCCAGTCGCTGCACGACAGGCGCACGGACATCGGCCGATCCTGAGGCCACGCCTCCCGCATCGCCATGAACACTTCGAGCGGGAAGCGCGCGCGGTTGAGCGCGCTGCCGCCATAGTCGTCGGTGCGCCGGTTGGTGAGCGGCGACAGGAAGCTCGCCAGCAGATAGCCGTGCGCCGCGTGCAGCTCGATCATGTCGAACCCCGCGCGCGCGCCGCGCCGGGCAGAGGCGACGAAGCTGTCGCGAATATCGTGCATCGTCGCGCGGTCGAGTTCGATCGGGACCTGCGACGCGTTGTCGAAATAGGGAAGCGGAGACGCCGACCAGACCGGCCAATTGCCTTTTGCCATCGGCACATTCTCGCCCAGCTCCGGCACATTGGTCGAGCCCTTGCGGCCGGCGTGGCCGAGTTGGAGCGCGACCTTGGCGGGGGTCGTCGCATGGATGAAATCGACCAGCCGCGCCCAGTCGGCTTCCTGTTCGTCATTCCACAAGCCAGTGCAGGCGGTCGTGATCCGTGCGTCGGGCGTGGGGCACGTCATCTCGGTGAAGATCAGCCCCGCCCCGCCCAGCGCCCGCGCGGTATAATGGCTGAAGTGCCAGGGCGTCAGATCGCCGTCGATCGCGCTGTATTGGGCCATCGGCGCCATCACGATCCGGTTGGGCAAAGTCAGCCCGCGCAGATCGAAGGGCGTGAACATCGGCGTCGGCCGGTCGGACGTGTCGCGGCCGGTCCGGCGTTCGTAGCGGGCGTAGAATTCGTCCTCGACGTGGGCGAGGAACACCGGATCGCGCAAGGCGATATTGTCCCAGGTCAGCGCCTTGGCCCGCGACATCAACGAGAAGGCGAACTGATAGCGCGGCTTCTCCCAATGAAGCGGCATGTCCTCGAACCAGCGCAGCGACACCTGGGCATTGTGCTGGGTGATCTCGACCGGGGTACGCCTAGCCTTCTCGTAAGCCTTCTCCACGGCCTCGAGATCGTCACCATGCGCCACGACCGCATCCGACAGCGCCGCCGCGCATTCCATGGCGAGCTTGGTGCCGGAGCCGATCGACCAGTGCGCAGTCGCTTTGGCGTCGCCCAGCAGCATCAGCTTGCCCTGCCGCCATGACGAGCAGCTGATCGTCTGGAAACTGCGCCAGATCGAGCGGTTCGTGATGAAGCGGTGGCCCTGCAGCGGCCCGGCGAAGATCGCCTCCAGCGCTCGCGCGCTTTCCTCTTCGCCCATGCCGTCGAAGCCGTGCGCGGCCCAGCTCTCGGGCGTGGTTTCGATCACCCAGGTCGAATGGCCGGCCTCATACTGATAGGTATGCGCGCAGAAATGGCCCCGGTCCGTCTTCACGAAGAAGAAGGTGAAGGCATCCAGCGGACGCGCGGAGCCGAGCCAGCAGAATTTGTTGCGCGTCTCGACCGCGCGCACGCCGAACGCGTCCGCATGGGCAGCGCGGACCGGGCTGTTCACCCCTTCCGCGGCCACAACCAGGTCGCAATCGGCAAAGCGGGTCTCGACCTCGCCCGGATCGACATGGGTCGAGAAATGCAGCCCGACGCCAAGTTCGGCGCAGCGTCCTTGCAACAGGCTCAGCAACGTTTGGCGCGAGCAGCCGGCAAAGCCGTTGCCGCCGACGACAGTACGGTCGCCGTCATGCTCGATGACGATATCGTCCCAATAGGCGAAGCTGGACCGGATCGCGTCGTAGGAATCCGGATCGGCCGACAGGAACTCGTCCAGCGTCTCGTCGGAAAAGACGACGCCGAAACCGAACGTGTCGTCGGCGCGGTTCTGTTCGTAGACGTCGATCGTGCAATCGGGCAGCCGCTTCTTCGTCAGCAGCGCGAAATAGAGCCCACCGGGCCCGCCACCGATCACTGCGATCTTCACGGCACCACCGCCGTCGTTTCGATCTCGACCCGGGCGGCGTCCTCGACCAGCCCGGAGACCTCGACCACCGCCATGCAGGGGAACACCTTCCCCAGCACCTCGCGCCACGCCTCGCCGATCGCCGCGCGGCTGGCGAGATATTCGCGCTTGTCGGTCACGTAGCAGGTCATGCGCACGATATCGGTGGGCTCGGCGCCGCCTTCGGTCAGGATCGCGCGCGTATTGAGCAAGGCCTGACGGAACTGGCCGGCGAGGTCTGCATGCTCGAACTCTTCGTTTGCGTTCCAGCCGATTACGCCGGCGGTGAACACCATCCGCCCGCTCGCGGCGATCCCGTTCGCATAGCCTTTGGGGCGCGGCCAGCCGGACGGTTGAAGCACCTCGCGCATGCTCAATCCCCCTCGAACACCGGCTTCTCTTTCGCGACGAACGCGTTGTAGGCCCGCTCGAAATCCCTGGTCTGCATGCAGATCGCCTGCGCCTGGGCCTCCGCCTCGATCGCCGTCTCCAGGCTCATATTCCATTCCATGTTGAGCTGGTTCTTGGTCATGCCGTTCGCGAAGCTGGGGCCCGTCGCGATCCGGCGTGCCGCCTCCATCGCGTGCTCATCCAGCCGATCGGCGGGCACCACCTCGTTGAACCAGCCCCACGCCTTTCCTTCCTCTGCGCTGAAGCTGCGGCCGAAGAACAGCAGCTCGCTCGCCCGGCCGTGACCGATGATCCGCGGCAGCATCGCGCACGCGCCCATGTCGCAGCCGGCCAGCCCGACGCGATTGAACAGGAAGGCGGTCTTCGCTTCCGGGCTCGCACAGCGAAGATCGGATGCCATCGCGATGATTGCGCCGGCGCCCACGCAAACGCCGTCGACCGCGGCGACGATCGGCTGCGGGCAGGCGCGCATCGCCTTGACCAGATCGCCGGTCATGCGCGTGAAATCGAGCAGTTCCGGCATCGACATGCGAGTCAGCGGCCTGATGATCTCGTGCACGTCGCCGCCCGAGCAGAAATTGCCGCCGGTGCTGCCGAACACCACCGCTTTCACGTTTCGCGCATACGCAAGCGCCCGGAACGCGTCGCGCAACTCTGCATAGGACTCGAAGGTCAGCGGGTTCTTGCGCTCGGGTCGGTCGAGCGTGATCCGGGCGACGCCGGCATCGAAGGACCAGCGAAAGTGCTGGGGCGAAAAGCTCTCCGGATTCATGCCGCTTCCTTTTCGGTCGGCGGCACGATCCCGGCAAGCAGCCGGCGCAGTGCCGCGATATCGCTTGAACCCAGGCCCGCAAAGGCGGAGTCGATCCAGCGCCGGTTCTCCGCCGCCATTGCCGCAAATCGAGCGTGGCCCTCGTCGCTCAACCGGAAGATCGCGACCCGGCCGTCATCGGGATCGCGTGCACGCTCGACCAGCCCGGCCGAGACCAGAGGGGCCGTGACCTGGGTCGTATTGCCTTCGGTCACCCTGAGCCACGCGGTCAGTTCGCCCGCGCTCAATCCAGCCTCGCCCGCCCGGTCCAGGGCGGCGAGCACATCAAATCGCGCGATCGACAGCCCGAAGCGCTGCCTCAAGCGCATGTCGACCCCCTTCTTGATCGCGTTGGCGGTCCCAAGCAGCGCCAGCCAGGCGCGGAGTGCGTCGCGATCATCGCTCATGCGGATTCGCCGCCGTCGATCGGGATGGCTTGCCCGTTCACGCCGGCGGCCGCGTCGCTCGCCAGCCAGAGCGCGGCCGCCGCGACTTCTTCCGGCGCGATCAATCGTCCCATCGGATTGGCCTTGGCGAAGGAGGCTTCCGTATCTGTCCTGCCCGTCTTCGCCGTGACCCGGTCCATGGCCTCGCGCAGCATCGGCGTGTCGGTATAGCCGGGGCAGATCGCATTCGCGGTTACGCCCGTCCTTGCCAGCTCCAGCGCAAGCGAGCGCACCATGCCCAACGCGCCATGCTTGGCTGCCGCATAGGCGCCCGCATAGGCATAGCCCTTGATCGCCGCCGTCGAGCCGATCGCGATGAACCGTCCCCAGCCGCGCTCGACCATCGGCGGGATCGCCGCCCGCGCGCACAGCCAGACGCTGGTCAGGTTGAGCGCGATCATCTGGTCCCAATCCGCAGGCGCCATCTTCAACAGCGGCGCAGTCACTGCGCCGCCGGCATTGGCGACGAAGACGTCGACCGGCGGAACGGATGCGATCGCGCGCTCCACCGCGGCGCCATCGCAGACGTCGAGCTCGACATGCGCAAAGCCGCTTGCTTCCAGCGAAGCACGGTTCCGTCCGGCCACCCAGACGTCGTGACCGGCATCGGCGAAGCCACGGGCGATCGCGAGTCCGATCCCGCTTCCGCCGCCGGTCACCAGCACGCGTCTGCTCTGCCCTGCCATGCCCGTCAGCCTAAGATGTTTTAGGATTAAAGCAAATGGGCGCCAACTTGCGTCGGCTGCGTTGGGTATGCACAAGCGGGTGCGCCGATGCGATCAAGTGCAAGTCTTTGATGCTGAACTTTCTTCAGCCTGTGCTCGAAACCGCGTTGGACGCGGTGGTCGCCATGGCACCGGATGGTACCGTCGCCGCCTGGAACGCGGTGGCAGAGCAGGTCTTCGGCTGGACGGAAGCGGAAGTGCTCGGCAGGCCGCTCGCCGATCTGATCATCCCGCAGCAGCATCGGGAGGCGCATCGAGCGGGACTGGAGCGTTACAATCGGACCGGCCGGGAGACCATTCTCAACCGGCGGATCGAGATCACCGCGGTCGACCGGGCGGGCCGGGAGTTTCCGGTCGAGCTGTCGATCACGACCGCGCCGGACCGGCTGCTGTTCATCGGATTCCTCCGCGACATCACCGCCAGGCGCGAAGCCGAAGCGCGACTGCAGCGGCAAGCGCGCGAAGCCCAATTGCTATTCGAAGTCGCGAGCCTGGCGACGTCCACGAATTCGTTCGAAGACGCGCTGCGCGCCTGCCTCAACGCGATCTGCGATCTCACCGGCTGGCCACTCGGTCACGCCCTTCTGCTGATCGGCACCGAGCTCGTCTCGATGTCGGTCTGGCATGACGACACGAAGGGGGCCGCCGACGCACTGAGGGAAGCGACCGAGCAGATCCGGTTTACGTCCGGCGTCGGGTTGCCGGGCATGGTGCTTGCGGCTGGAGAGCCGATCTGGATCGCCGACGCGGCCGAAGCGTCCCAATTCCCCCGCAAGGGCCTGGGCCTCGGCGCCGCCTTCGGGTTTCCGCTGAAGAGCGAGGGCCGCATCATCGCGGTGCTGGAATTCTTCACCTACGACAGGGTTCGCCCCGATCCGGAACTGATGCTGGTCGTGCGCACGCTTGGCGAGCAGGTCGGCCGGGTGCTCGAACGGAAGCGCACCGAGGATCACCAGGAACTCTTGCTCCACGAGCTCAATCACCGCGTCAAGAACATGCTTTCGATCGTCCAGAGCGTGGCGATGCAGACGTTCAAGGGCGCGGCGCCCCGCGAGGCGATCAGGACGTTCGAGACCCGGCTGGGCGCACTCGCAGCCGCGCACGACCTGTTGATCGCCGAGAATTGGGAAGCGGCGTCGCTGCAGGAGATCGTGAGCAAGGCGGGGCTGGGCTGCGGCGCCGACCGGGACCGGATCAGGACGGAGGGTCCGGAGCTTCGCCTCCATGCGCGCGCCGCCGTGTCCCTGTCGCTCGCGTTGCATGAACTGTGCACCAACGCGGTCAAATATGGGGCGTTATCGACTGAAGGCGGACGCATTCATATCGCGTGGCACATCGTGCACGACGGCACACGGCTGTGTCTCGTCTGGCAGGAACAGGGCGGACCGGCGGTCCAGCCCCCGCAAGCCCGCGGCTTCGGCAGCCGGATGATCGAGCGCGCGCTCGCCGCGGAGCTGGGCGGCAAGGTCGAACTCCACTTCCTGCCGGAGGGGCTCCGATGCGTGATCGAAGCCCCGTTGCCGGCCGAGGATCGCTAGGCCTATTTGCCGTCGATCACCGCCCGCGCCTGATCGAGCCGCGCGGAATAGGCGTCGAGCACCGCGGCCGTGCGCCCGGCATATTCGTTCGCATCGGTAAAGCGCCGTTCCTCGATCGCCTCGCGCACGCCAGGCAGCGTTTTTGCGCCATAGCCGGTGAACCGGCCCGGTGCGTAGACCAGGTTGCGGAACCAGGGCCGCCCCGGCAGCCCGCGCGGATCGAGCAGCAGCTGGTCGATGTTGGCGAGCAGGCTGTTCAGCTTGTTCCGCTGCTGCACCGTCAGGCTGGCGCCCTTGGCCGCATAAGCCGCGTCATACGCGGCGGCACTGGCCTTCAGCCGGTCGACCGAATTCTCGAGCGCAGCCAGCTCGATGTGCGGCGTCGCGGCTTCTGCCTCGGGCGGTCCGACCGGCTTCAGCGGATCGCTCGCCAGCCGGAAATCGCCCGCTGCCTTGAGCTTCACGCGCTTCTCGTCCTCGGCGCGGCGGTCCGCCTCCAGCTTCTTCACTTCGGTCAGGTAGCGCGCGACGGTATCGGCGAAGTCGCCGAACCGCTGCGGCGGCGTGTCCGCGTCGGCCATGCGCATGACAATCCGGCCGACCGTCTTCGACAATGCCGCGCCATATTTCAGGCCGGGATCGTCGAACGTCGTCATGTGGTGGAAGCTGTCGTAGATCGAGTGATAGACGCCGTCGCTCTCGTCCTCGCCGCCATAGCCCATGTTGAGCGCCGGGATGCCGACATGCTGCAGCATGCCCGAATAGTCGGAGCCAGAGCCGAGCGGCCCGATCGGCAGGTCTGCGCCTTTTTCTGCAGCGGCGATCAGCGTCTCGTCGCGCCTACCGATCTTGTCGTAGGCGTTCGCCAGCACCGCGCCGCGCCGCCGTGCGTAGACGGTTGCGCCCGTCTCCGGATCGGTCACGTCGTGCGTGACCTCGTTCACCAGATGCTGGAAGTCGTGGCTGCCGGAGGCATTGAAGAAGCCGCGGCCGTTGCCGTCCGTGTTGATGTAGAGCAGCGCCTTCTGCTTCAGCTCGGCTTCATGGGCTTCCGCCCATTCGGTCGAACCGAGCAGGCCCGGCTCCTCGCCGTCCCAGCTGGCATAGACGATCGTCCGGTCGGGCCGCCAACCCTGCTTGTAAAGCGCGCCGAGCGCCTTCGCTTCGGATTGCATCGCGACATTGCCCGACAGCGGATCGCTCGCGCCGAACACCCAGCCGTCGTGATGATTGCCGCGGACGATCCATTGGTCCGGATAACGCGCGCCCTTCAGGGTCGCGATCACGTCGTAGATCGGCCTGGTCGACCAGTCGGACTTGACCGCAAGATGCACCTTCACGGCGCCGTTCCCGCCCATGTGGTAGGTGACCGGCAGCGCGCCGCGCCAATGATCCGGCGCGACCGGACCCTGAAGCTTGGCCAGGAGCTTCGAGGCATCGCCATAGGACATCGGCAGGGCCGGAATCTTGAGGATCGTCGGCGCCGTTTCGCGGGTCAGCCGCTTGGCGTTTGCGGTCGCGCCGACTCCGGGCGTCAGCGGATCGCCGGGCGAAATCGCCATGTCCTGCACCGATCCGCGCTGCACGCCCTCTGGCGGCCGCGTGCCGCCCTTCGGATAGATATCGCCCTGCGCATAACCGTCATCGGCCGGATCGGAATAGATGATGCAGCCGGCGGCGCCGTGATCCTGCGCCAGCTTCGGCTTCAACCCGCGCCAGCCGCCGCCATAGCGGGCGATGATGATCTTGCCTTTGACGTCGATGCCGCGCCGGGCGAGCGCCTTGTAATCCTCCGGCATGCCGTAGTTCACATAGACAAGGTCGGCCGTGACGTCGCCGTCGCCCTGATAGGCGACATAGGGCGGCAGCGCCCCGGCCAGGTTGGACGAGGTCGGATCCGCGGCCAGCGCCGGCTCCTGCCCGCCCAGCACGACATGGTCCGGCGCGATCATCTCGACGGTGGTCGAGATCGGCGTGGGATACAGCACGTTGAAGGTCTCGATGTGCGCGTCCCAGCCCCAATCCTTGAAATGGGCGAGGAGGAACTCTGCATTGGCCTTGTCGTGCGGCGAGCCGACCTGGTTGGGGGCGGACGACATTTCCTTCAGCCAGCCGAGCTGATCCTCGGAACTGATGCTCGCGTCGAACGCGGCTTCGAGTTTTTGTCTATCCGCGGGCACCGCCGCGGCAGCCGCCGAAGCAAAGGCAACGCAAGCGATCGTCGAGAGCAACAGATGCCGTCCGGTCATTCAGGGGGTCTCCTCTTCCGAGATCCTTCCTAATTAACCTGCGTCAAAGCGCAAATCGGAACTCGGGTCAGCGCGCAGGAATACGAGTCACCTGCACATAAACCACCTGCCAGCGGCCGCCCTGGCGGCGGAAGGTGTCGGCATAGCGGAAATGGTCCGCGAAGCGCTTGCCACCTTCAGTGCCGTCGATCAGCCCCTCCCCGGTCACGACCGCCGCATCGGGTCCAAGCGCGATCACGCGGCGGTCCTTGATGACGAAGGGGTCGAACACGACGCCCGGCGCGGTGAAGCCTTGCTCGAACGCCGTCTTGCCCGCGGTCTCGCCGGAGCCGCGGACATAGACCAGCTCGTCCGCCAGAAACGCGGCGATCGCGCCCGCATCGTGCCGGAACTGCGCCTCGTCGAACGCATGCGATGCGGCATCGAGGCATGAATCCGTACCTTCGGGCACGGGCGCGGCGAACGCGACGTTGCGCACGATCCGCCAGTCCCGCTCCGGCGCTTTGCGCCACCAGGTGACGTAAGGGCCGGCGGACGATTTCGTGGCCCCGTCCGCCCCGCGCACAGTCGCTCGGCCATAGCCCCATTCGAGCACCTCCCCCGGCGACGAGGCCAGCCGCCCGCAGCTGGTTATCCCGCCATCCACGATCTGGCTCCGGCCCGCGGATCGGCGCGCATACATCGCCTCGACCGCGGCCCGCCCGATCACGCTGGTCCCGTCGGGCAGCACGAACACGCCATCTTCGGCATAGGGCGCGGCGACCCGCGCCGCGTCCCCGGCCTTGATCGCCGGCAACCACTCCGCGTTCGCTTGCTCGATCGCCTTGACGGCAGCCGGATCGACCGCCGGCTGGCCGGCAGCCGCCAGGGCCGGCGCAAACGCGGCGCTTCCAAGCGCAAGACACATGACCCGCTTCATTTCCGCCCCCCTTCAGCCGAACCTCGCCTGGCCCGAACTCGCGCGATCATTGCAAGCCGCCGGACCCCGAGCAAGGTGGGTTCGACCGCCGCTCGCCGTTTGCCGCGCGTGTGCGGCTGGGCTACGGACGCCCGTCGATCGCCGAAGCCGGACCCTGGTGCGAACATTTCTTCTGATTCTCGCAAGCATCCGCCGCCTGGCCCGGACCAGCGAGGCCGGGCTGATCGTGGTGGCGATCCTGGTCGGCAGCGCCGCGGGGCTGCTCGCGGCGTTTCAAGGCGCGATTGCGCACGGACTGCAAACCTTGCTCTATGGCTTGGGCGTGGAACGGCTGAGCGCCGTCGAAGCGGTCGATCCCGTCCGCCTCCTTGCACTGCCCGTGGGCGGGTTGTTGCTGACCGGCATCGCCTATCTCGCGCGGCGGCGGCGGGCACCGATCGACGTGGTCGAAGCCAACGCCCTTCACGGCGGCGCGATCCCGGCAACCGACTCGCTGCTGGTTTCGGCGCAGACGATCGTCTCCAACGGGTTCGGCGCATCGGTGGGTCTCGAAGCGGCCTATGCGCAGGCGGGTGGCGGGCTCGCCTCGGTGCTGGGCACGGGGCTCAAGCTCAGGCGATCCGACCAGCGGATCCTGGTCGGCGCCGGCGCGGGCGCGGCGATCGGGGCCGCCTTCGGCGCGCCCCTGACTGGCGCCTTCTACGCATTCGAGATCGTGATCGGCGCCTATACGCCCGCCGCGATCGCCCCGGTCGCGGCGGCGGCATTGGCGGCGGTGCTGGTCGTCCGCGGACTGGGCTTGCCTGCCTATCTGACGGTCCTTCCCGGTGCCGAACCGATCGGGGCGGCCGATTACGTGCTGTACTCGCTGCTCGGCATCGTCTGCGCAGTGATGGGCGTTGCGTTGATGCGGGCCATCACGACGCTTGAGCGCGGCGTCAGGCGATCGCCGATCCCGGAGCGCTGGCGGCCTGTGTTGGGCGGCGCGCTGCTGATCCCGCTTGCCCTCATGTCGCCGCAGGTACTTTCGGCCGGACACGGCGCGCTGCACCTCGACATGACGATGGGCGTCGCGGTCGAGTTTCTGGCGAGCATATTGGTGCTCAAGATGCTGGCGTCGGCGGTGTCGCTCTCGTTCGGGTTCCGCGGCGGCCTGTTCTTCGCGTCCCTGTTCCTGGGCTCGCTGACCGGACAGATTTTCGCGGCGCTCCTCCCTACCCTGCCTGGGCTCGGTGCGGTCGACCCGACCGATGCCGCCCTGATCGGCATGGCGTCGTTCGCCGTCGCGGTGGTCGGCGGCCCGATGACCATGTCTATGCTGGTGCTGGAGACGACTCACGATTTCGCGCTGACCGGCGTCGCGATCACGGCCGGCCTGTGCGCAAGCACGTTCGTTCGCCAGACTTTCGGCTTCTCCTTCTCCACCTGGCGCCTGCATACGCGCGGCGAGACGATCCGGAGCGCGCGCGACGTCGGCTGGGCGCGGACGCTGACGGCGGGCCGGATGATGCGAAAGGGCGTCGCGACCGCCGAACAATCCATCACCATCGCCGAGTTCCGTAGACGGTTCCCGCTCGGCTCGACGGGCCAGGTCGTGTTGGTCGACCATGTCGGCCACTATGCCGGGCTGGTGCCGACATCCTCCGCCTATGCTTCGGAACTCGACGAAGCGACGCGAGTCTCGTCGCTCGCGACCCTGACGGATGTCGCATTGCGACCGGAGGCGGATGTCACCGAAGTCATGAAGACATTCGAGGCGACTGAATCGGACGATCTTGCCGTGATCGACGAGCAGGGCTGTCTGCTCGGTCGCTTGAGCGAACGCCATGTGCATCGCCGCTACACGGATGAGCTGGAGAAGGCGCAGCGCGAGCTGTTCGGAGAAGGCGAGAGATGACCGATCCCGCGCCTCCCCGCTGGCACCGCCCGGCTCTGGTCGCGGGCGGTATCGTGGGCGTGCTGATCCTGTCGATCATCGGCGGATATTTCGGCGCGGGGCTGCGCTCGACGCCCGCAGCTCGTGCGGTGAGGCTGCCGTCGATCGTTCAATTGGTGCCGCGCAGGCCGGACGCGCCGAGCGATGCCGATCTGGTCAAATCGGCTTGCCCGTCAGTGGTGAAGGTCACGACCGGACAGAGCGGGGTCAATCCGGTGTCGGTGCCGGGCGTGATCGTATCACGCCAGGGGGCCATCCTCACATCGGATGCCGGGAACGCCACGGATCAGGCGACGGTCCTGTTGAGCGGCGGCGACACGCTGCCGGCAAAGCTGCTGGCGACCGATCCGCTGGCCGGCCTCGCCCTTTATCAGATCGATCAGGACGCCTCACCGGCGCTCGACATACCGGCAGTCGAATTTCCGCCGGTCGGCACCCGTCTGCTTGCCCTTGCCGCCCCGAACGGCAGCGGCTGTGCGATGGCGCCGCTGACGGTCGGCAGCGACTTCATCACCGACGGCGGAGCGCTTCAGGTCTACCTCGCCCCGATACCGGTTCCGCCGGCCGCGTTCGCCGGCGGTCCGGTGATCGATGGCAATGGCCAGCTTGCCGGAATGCTGGTCGCGTCCGACGACACCGGCGGCGCCCGGATTCTGCCCGCGACGGTGTTGGCGCCGATCGTCTCCGAGCTGCTCCGCACGAGGGCGGCAGGCCCGAACCGGATCGGACTGGAAATTGGCGAGATCAGCCCGGCGCTTGCCGACCGCCTCGGCTACGGTCGGCGAAGCGGGGCGATGGTGGCGATTGCGGACGACAAGGGTCCGGCAGCAAAGGCGGGCTTACGTGCCGGCGACATCATTCTCAGCATCAACGGCCAACCCGTCTCAAGCGCTTCCGAAGCCGGCCGGGCCCTGGTCGACACTGGCCCGATTGCCATCGAGGCGCTGCGCGGAACGCAACGCCTCGATGTGACGCTCGGCAAGCCTGCCGCATCGGCCAGAGCCCGGCGGCGATAAGTCTCAGGCCATCGCGGCTGGCACTTCGGCGCTGAACAGGGCCGCATTGCCGCCGGCCGATGTGGTGTCGATCGAGATCGCGCGCTCGGTCACGAACCGTAGCAGGTAATGCGGCCCGCCGGCCTTGAAACCGGTTCCCGACAGTCCCTCGCCGCCGAACGGCTGCACGCCGACCACGGCGCCGATCGTCGAGCGATTGACGTAGAGGTTGCCGACCTTCGCGCGTGCCCGCACGATGTCCATCGCCGACGCAAGCCGGCTGTGCAGCCCCATCGTCAGGCCGTAGCCGTTGGCGTTGATGCGATCGACCAGCGCTTCGAGTTCGCCCGCCTTCCAGGTGACCACGTGCAGCACCGGCCCGAACACTTCCGTGGTCAGCTCTTCGGGCGTGTCCAAACGGATGATGGTCGGCCCGACGAAATGACCGCCGGGCGCGTCGTCCGTCGGCAGCGATGCGATCACGCGCGCCGCGTTGGCGTCGATATAGCCCTGCACCCGCCCGCGCGCCGCCTCGTCGATCAGCGGCCCGACATCGGTCGAGGCCAGCGCCGGATCGCCCAGCTTCAGCTCGGCCATCGCGCCCTGCAGCATCTCGAGGATCCCGTCGGCCACATCTTCCTGAAGGCACAGCAGGCGAAGCGCCGAGCAGCGTTGGCCGGCGCTGCGGAACGCGGAATCGATCACGTCCGCCACGACCTGTTCGGGCAGCGCGGTCGAATCCACGATCATCGCGTTGATGCCGCCGGTCTCCGCGACCAGCGGGGCAATTGGCCGCAGGTCGTCGTCCAGGATCGAGCGTGCGATCCGCTTGGCGGCGCCCGTCGATCCGGTGAAGGCCACACCCGAGACACGGCGGTCCGCAACCAGCGCCGCGCCCACGTCCGCGCCGCCCGGCAGCAGCTGCAGCACATCGCCCGGCACGCCGGCGCGGTGAAGCAGCCGCACCGCGCGCGCGGCGATCAGCGGCGTCTGCGGCGCAGGCTTCGCGATCACCGCGTTGCCGGCGACCAGCGCGGCCGTGACCTGCCCGAGGAAGATCGCGAGCGGGAAATTCCATGGGCTGATACAGGCGAACACGCCGCGACCGCTCAGCCGCATTTCGTTGCACTCGCCGGTCGGCCCGGGCAGCACATGCGTGACCAGCAAGCGCCGGGCTTGGGCGGCGTAATAGCGGCAGAAGTCGACAGCTTCGCGCACTTCGGCCACGGTGTCGGGCAGGCATTTGCCCGCCTCGCGCACCGCAAGCGCGAAGAAGGCTTCCTTCTCTTTTTCCAGCAGGTCGGCGGCGCGTTCCAGGCAGGCAGCGCGCTCCTCGACCGGCAGCGCAGCCCAGGCCGGCGCGGCGCGGCTGGCGCGCTCGATTGCCACGCGCACCTGGTCCGGCGTCGCATCGACGACCTCGCCTACGACATCGTCCGGATTGGCGGGGTTGACGACCGGGGTCGCCGCCCCGGCGGCTTCCTGGCCCCCGATCAGTGGGCCGGCGCGGCGGTCTTCCGGCGCGGTCGCAACGACGCGCGCTTCCAGTGCGCGCAACACCTCACGGTCCGACAAGTCAGTTCCTTCCGAATTGAGACGCTCGGCGCCGAACAGGTCGGCGGGCATCGAGATGATGGGGTTCGGCGCGCCGCCATTGGCTTCAACAAGGGCGACCGGATCGGTCGCGAGCGCGTCGATATCGCGGCTGGTATCGCCGATCTGATGGACGAAGCTGCTGTTCGCCCCGTTCTCAAGCAGCCTGCGGACCAGATAGGCGAGCAGATCGCGATAACCGCCGACCGGCGCGTAGACGCGAACCTGATGGCGCCCGTCCTTCAACGCTTCGGCATAAAGCGGCTCGCCCATGCCGTGCAGACGCTGGAACTCGATATCGTCGCGGTTGCCCGCCCAGGTCATCAAGCTGGCGACGGTCAGCGCATTGTGCGTCGCAAAGGCCGGCGCGATGTTCTCCGCCGCCAGCATCCGCCGCGCGCAGGCGAGATAGGACACGTCGGTGGCCTCCTTCCGCGTATAAACCGGATAGCCGTCGAGCCCTTCTTCTTGGGCATGCTTGATCTCGGTGTCCCAATAGGCGCCCTTCACCAGCCGCACCTGGATCCGGCGGCCGGTCGCGGCGCCAAGTGCGTCGGCCCATTCGATCACGCCCATCGCGCGCTTCTGATAGGCCTGGATCGCCATGCCGAGCCCGTCCCAGCCGGCAAGCGCCGGGTCCGCGGCGACCGCGGCAATGATGTCGAGCGACATTTCCAGGCGATCCGCCTCTTCGGCGTCAATGGTCAGGCCGATGCCGTGCCGCTTCGCCCGCTTGGCGAGCGTAATGACGGCCGCTGACAATTCGCGCACCGCCCGCTCCGCCTGCCCCGCTTCGTAGCGCGGGTGAAGGGCCGACAGTTTGATCGACACCGAATGTCGCTTGGAGAGCGGCGCATCCTGGGAAGCGGCGGTACCCACCGCCTCGATCGCTCCCTCATAAGCTTCGAAATAGCGGCGGGCGTCGGCGGCGGTGAACGCCGCTTCGCCGAGCATATCGAACGAGCAGATCGCGCCTTCGCGTCGCGCCCGGGCAAGGGCTTCGTCGATCGTGCGGCCGAGCACGAACTGGCCGCCCATCAGCTGCATCGCCGCGGCGACCCCCATCCGGACGAACGGTTCGCCCATGCGTGCTATGAGCCCGCGCAGCGCGCCGGCACCGGGCGCAGTGAGGGTTTTCGTCAGGATCAGGCCGAACGTCGCCGTATTGACGACTGCAGAGGGCGCGCGACGGCCGTGCGACGCCCAGTCGCCCATCTGCACCTTGTCCTGGATCAGCAGGTTGGCCGTGTGCGGGTCGGGGACGCGCAGATAGGCTTCGGCGAGCGACAGCAGCGCGATGCCTTCCTCGCTGCTCAGCGCATATTCGCGCATGAACCGCTCGACCAGGCCCGCATCGGGGTGGCGCCGCAGCGCCTCCAGCAGCGACCGTGTCGTCTCCTCCACGCGCGGCTGTTCGGCGGACGTGCTGCGCGCGAGCGGGAGGAGCTGGGCGAGCGCGACCTGCTCTTCGATGCGGTGGCGACTGGCGATTGCGGCGCGATATTCGGCAAGGGATTGCATGTTCAAATCAGGACTCGCGTTCGGTTCTGGAATTCGGCGCGTGGGCCGGCATAATGACGGGCTTCACATAGAAGGCCCGGAGAAGCATCGATGCTGAACGAGACCGACCGCCGGATTCTCAGGACCATCCAGAAGGACGGCCGGATCACCAACCAGGAGCTCGCCAATCGCTGCGGACTCTCGCCATCGGCCTGTTTCGATCGGCTGAGGCGGCTGCGCGAACAGGGCTACATCACCGGCTTTTCCGCCCATCTCGACCCGGAAAAGCTGGACCGCGCGCTTCTGGTCTTCATCGAGGTGCTGCTCGATCGCACCACCGGTGAAGTGTTTTCCAATTTCGCCGAAGCCGTGCGCGGCAAGCCGGAGATCATGGAATGCCACATGGTTGCCGGCGGGTTCGACTATCTGCTGAAAGTGCGCATGAAAGACATGGCGGCCTATCGCGCCTTTCTCGCAGACTCGCTGGTGGGCATGCCGGGGGTTCGCGAAACGCGCACCTACGCCGTTCTGGAGGAAGTGAAGAACGCGACCGACCTGCCGATCTGACGTTCGATTGTCGCCTGCAACGGACGCTTTCGATCTGCATCGGCTGGAAGACGGCATTTCTCTACTAAATCCACGCGTTACTCCGTTCGCCGGCGCACGAGGCGCCGGCGTCCGGTTTCTGATGACAAGGTTGCTGCGCCGCCGGAGAAGCGGCGCAGTCGTTACTGGCCGGTGCCGGGATTGGGCGCGGGCGCGCCCGGCTGCCCGAGCCGCGCCTTTTCCGACGCGACCATCTGGGCGACTTCCGCCAGCAGCTTCTTCGCGTCGTAGACGATCCCGTCCTTGACCGTGTAGCTGACGCCGCCGACGAGTTCCTGCTTGTTCGTCTTCGGGTTCAGCCGCAGATGGCCGGTGCCGTAGAGCGTCTTCAGGTTCGCAAGCGGGTTTTCCTTCACGATCACGAGGTCGGCGAGCATGCCCGGCCGCACCACGCCGACCGGCGTCGGAACGCCCTTCGGACGCCAGCCCTCGTCGGCGCTCCACATTGTCGCGGAACGCACGATCTCGAGCGGGGTGAAGCCGGCCTCGCGGAACAGCTCGAGCTCCTCGATATAGGCGAAGCCATACGTCTTGAAGATGAAGCCGGAGTCGGTGCCGACCGTCACGCGGCCACCCATATTCTTATAGTCGTTCATCAGCTTGAAAAAGTTCGAGTAGAACCGCTTCCAAGCGAACTCGTTCTCGGTCGTCCAGTCGTAAAAATAGGAACCGTGATTGTCGCGCGTCGACTGGAAATAATTCCAGAGCTGGGGCGTGACGTATTTGTTGTTCCAATCCGCATTCCGCGCGCGCATCAGGTCGCGCGACGCGGCGTAGATGTTGAACGTCGGGTTGAAGTCGACGTTGTTGTCCTTCTGGTGATGAAGGTATTCCATCCACTCTGGCGATTCCGGCGCGTATACCTCGTCCCAGATCTCGGCAATGTCGCCGAACCGGTCCTGCTCGTTGTTGTAGTTATAATCGAGCGGGAATTGCTGGATCGTCGCATCCTTCAGCAGCGCTTCGAAGTGCCCGTAATAATGGGTCACGGTGTCGAGATGCGCGTCGCCCGCGTTGCGCGCGTTGAAGTTGGCGACCCCGGTCTGCGACAGATGGGCGACGGTGCCCATCTTGTTCTTGTGCGCTTCGTCAATCGCAGCAGCGATGATGTCCGGCGTCTCTTCGGGGCGATTGAAGAACTTGATGCCGTCGATGTTGTGCGTCGCCGCCCAGCGCACCCACAGCCGCGCCTTTTCAGGCGAGTCGACGGGCCCGCCGGTCCAGCCCGCGCCCATCGTCTGGTAGTTGAGGATACGCGGCGCCGCGATCTCGTTGGCTGCAGACCGATTCTTCTCCGAGCTCGCGACCTCCGGCGGCGCGAGCGGCACGCCGCGGACGGTGGTGACGCCGTGCGCCAGCCAGAGCTTGTAGGCATAGCTCATGTCCGGCGCCTTGTCGGCGGCCGGCGCGTGAACGTGCATGTCGACGAAGCCGGGCAGCACGTACATGCCGGTCGCGTCGAGCTCATAATCGGCGTCACGCGGTTCGCGCTGCGGCTTCATCGGCAGGCCCGGCCAACCTGCCTGGGTGACGGCGACGATCTTGTTGCCTTCGATGACGATATCGACCGGCCCGCGCGGCGGCGCGCCGGTGCCGTCGATCAGCGTCGCGCCGCGGATCACCAGCTTGCGGAACGGGCCGACGCTCTCGTCGGACGTGCGCGGCGGCGCCGGGACATACTGGCCGCGCGCTTCCTGCGTCGCGCCCGCCGCACCGCCGGCAAACCATTCGTCATGATCGTCCTGCGCAAACGACACGCCGGTAAGCGCGGTCGTCGCCAGGACAAGCGTCACTGCACTGAGGAATGCCTTCTTCATCTTTGAAACCCCTGATTCGACCCGAATTGTGTGATCATTGGCCTGTCGCCGCTGCCGAGGAAAGTGGTGCGGTGGGGGCGGCCCAGCGATGGCCGCCCCCGCCGGAAGAGAGTCTTAGGGATGGGGGAGCCCCTCCTCCGGCATTTCGAACCCATGATCTCAACGGAAGCGCTTCAGCAGGCTGATGCCGAAGGTGCGTGGCGGCGCGCTGAACACCGTCGTCTTGCCGCCAGTGTTCGAGCTGGACGAGCGGCTGTTGACCGCCGCCGCGTTGAACACGTTGTTGACGAACAGGAACGCGTTCCAGCCGGAGTCGGCGGCCTGCAGGCCGATGCGCGCGTTCACCAGCTCATAAGCGTCGACCTTGCGGCGATAGACGTCGAGCTGCGACAGCGTGCTGTATGAGGATCCGACGTACGCCGCATCGGCGCGGATGATGCCGTCGAGCGTGTCGCTGATCCCCCAGGTGTATTCGGCCGACCCGCTGGCGTTCCAGCGCGGAACGAAGGCCAGCCGATCGCCTTTCCGGCCGGTCGCGACCACGACTTCGCTGACCTGGTCCTCCGACAGGCGGGCGTTGGTGTAACCAAGGTTCGCCGACAGCGAGAAGCCGGCGAGCGGCGTTGCGCTCAGCTCCGCCTCGACGCCCTCGATCCGTGCCGCGCCGGCGTTGGAGATCAGCCCGAACACCGATCCGGTGCCGGAGGTGCGGCCTGAGACCTGGAGATTATCCCAGTCGATCCGATATCCGGTCAGGTTGAAATAGACCCCGGCCAGCGGATGGGTCTTCACGCCGACTTCGTAATTCCACAGGCTGTCGGATGAATAGGCGGCCAGCGCGGCCGGCAAGCCGATCACCTGGTTTACGCCGCCGGGACGGAAGCCCTGCGACGCCTGCACATAGACCATATAGTCCGGATTGATTTCGTAGGAGGCGTTGAACTTGTAGACGAAGCCGTCTTCCTTCGATTCCGCCTCCTGGAACGGCGTCACCTTCGAGACGTAATGTTCCTGGCCCTTGTCGACCCGGCCGCCCACGGTCTTGTCGAAATCGTAATAGCGCGCGCCGGCCGTGAGGGTCAGCTTGTCGAAGAATTTGTACGACAGCTCGGCAAAGGCGGCCTTCTGCTTCAGGTGATCGTTGATCGTCCGATCGTAGAAGATGTTCTCGTCGACAAAGGGCTGGAGCAGCCCGCTGCGTGGATCGGCGGTGAGCAATGTGCTGCGCACCTCGGTCTTGCGGTCTTCGGAGAAGACGCCGACCGTCCAGTTGAACGGACCGTTGCCGGTCGAGCTCAGGCGCAGCTCATTCGTCCAGTTCTTCACGAACTGCGGCTGGTAGAGGCTCGAAAACAGAATGCGGTTCGTCTCGTCGAGATAGTCGGCGAGTTCGGTCGGCGAACAGGCGCGGGCATTGGCGAGATGATAGCGCTTGCATCCGGCGGCATTGTCGCGGCCGTTGAAGGTGTCGCTGACGTCGCTGACGACGGTGCGATCGCGGCGGAAATAGGTGCTCACCGCGGTCAGCGCGACCGGGCCGAAATCATAGTTCAGCGTGCCGCTGTAGATCTGGTTCTTGTCGTAGTTTCCGGATTCGGAGCGGCCGTCCGTCACATAACGCTGGCCCGTCTCGGCGATCCAGCGCGGGCTGTTGGTCGCGACCTTCTCGTAATAGGCGGCAAAATCGACGGTCAGCGCGTCGGTCGGCGTGATGCGCAGCAACGCGCGACCGCCATACGAATTGCCGTCGTTGATGTTGTTGCGGTGATAGTAGGAGTTGTCGACGTAGCCGGCGAACTGATTGTAATCGCCGACCACGCGCAGCGCGACCACGTCCTCGACGATCGGCACGTTGATCATCGCGTCGACGGAGCCGCCGACGCCCCCGCTCTGGACCGCCGACAAGCTGCCCGCCATCGCGGCTTCGAGACGATCGGCCTTCGGCTTTTCGTAGATGATGCGGACCGTGCCGCCCATCGATCCGGAGCCGTAAAGCGTGCCCTGCGGCCCGCGCAGCACCTCGGCACGCTCGACATCGAACAGGCGGAAATCGGGGGTCGAGCCCGCCGCGTCGCTGGTCGTGCCGACCGATCCGGAGACCGGGGATTCGTCGTAATAGACGCCGACGGTCGGCTCACCCGCAGCGGTGACGCCGCGCAGGATGACGCGACGGTTGCCGGGGCCGCCATCGACCACCCGAAGGCTCGGCGCATTGCGCGTCAGGTCGGTGAAGCTGGTCGTGCCGCCCCGCTGAAGCGAATCGCCGCCGACGGCGGAGATCGCGATCGGCGTGTCCTGAAGCCGCGTGTCGCGCTTCAAAGCGGTGACGACGATTTCGCCCGAGTTGTCGGCCACATTCGCATTGTCGGCCGCTGCCTGGGCTTCGGCTCCGGCCGGCACGTCCTGCGCCATGGCCATCGACGGAAAGAGGATCGCCGCGCCTGTCAGCAGGGCTGCGCGCCCGATACGGCCCGCCGCTTGCGGATACGAGACTCCACCAAATCCAAACGCCATTCTGCAACCCCCCTGATGATTCGTTTTTGCGCAGCAGATGAAGGAAAGGCCCGGTCTGCCGCCGTCCTTATGGGTAGCAGCGCCCGTTCCGAAGGTGCTTGGTTTTTTGACGATCTACGCAGGATTAATTTCTGGATATCGACCAAAAATCGAAGGTTCAGCCGGATTTTAAGCATAACCCCGCAACATCGTTCCCCTCCCTTCAATTCGATCTATTCTGTGGCGCGAATCAGCAGGAGCGTGCCTCAATCGATGCGAATTAGATCAGCCACGGACGCGGACTGGCCGAAGATCTGGCTGATCCTCGAACCCGTTATACGCGCCGGCGAAGCCTATGCGCTTCCGGTCGACATGGATGAGGCCGATGCGCGTGCCTATTGGTTCGCGCCGGGCCACGATGTCTTTGTCGCGGAAATCGAGGACGCGCGCCTGGCCGGCACTTATTATATGCGCCCCAACCAGCGCGGCGGCGGAAGCCATGTCTGCAACTGCGGATATGCGACCGCGACGGACATGCAGGGCCGCGGGATCGCGCGCACGATGGGCGAGCATTCGCTCGAGACCGCGCGCGATCGCGGCTATCGAGCGATGCAGTTTAATTTCGTGGTTGCCAGCAACGAGCGCGCGGTTCGGCTCTGGAGCTCGCTCGGCTTCGACATTGTCGGCCGCCTGCCCTCGGCCTTTCGCCACCCGGCGCTTGGCGATGTGGACGCGCTTGTGATGTGGCGCTCGCTTGAGCTCGGCGATTGAAGCCGCGGTGCCGGCCGAAAAAAGGTATCGCCGCTATAGGGAAAATGGTGGAGCCGAGGGGGATCGAACCCCTGACCTTCGCAATGCCATTGCGACGCTCTCCCAGCTGAGCTACGGCCCCACGCTTGTCACGCCGGGCTGGTCCGGCGGGCTTGAGCGCCGCCCGTTAGCGGGGCGGCGCCGGTAAATCAATCAGCTTTCGTCACTGTCGTCGCCGGTCGCGACGCCAAGATCGTCGTCGCCGCCCAGATCGACTTCCTCGTCGACGGAAGGTTCGCCCTCGTCGATGTCCAGATCGTCGTCGCCGCCACCCAGGACTTCGTCGTCTTCGCTCTTCGCCTCTTCCTTCTTGGGGGCGTCGAACGGCAGCGGCTGCTTCGACTTGAGGACCGGCTCAGGCTCCCAGGCGTAGCCGCAATTGATGCACTGGACGGGATCGTCCTTGCCGAGATCGTAGAAACGGGTCGCGCATTTCGGGCAGCTGCGCTTGGCTCCCCATTCAGGCTTCACCATCTGTGGCCTTGCTCCGGATACTCATGAAAAGAAAAACAGCGGCGCATCATCGTCGATGCCCCGCCAATCGGCGCGCGCCTTGCCATAGCAAAAGGGCGCTGTCAAAAGCCCCGCGCTCGCTTCTCCGACAAGATAGGAACGTCGTCCGTTGCACGCCAGTCCGCGCCCGTTGAGCTTCGCGCGCTCCGGCCCGCTTTCCGGCGCCGTGCGGGTGCCCGGCGACAAGTCGATCAGCCACCGCGCGCTGATGCTGTCGGCGCTCGCCGTCGGGGAAAGCCGGATCGACGGGCTGCTCGAAGGCGAAGACGTGCTCGCGACCGCCGCGGCGATGCGGGCGATGGGCGCAACAGTCGAGCGCGACGCCGACGGTCGCTGGACCGTCTTCGGCGTGGGTGTCGGCGGGCTGCTCCAGCCGGAATCGGCGCTCGACATGGGCAACAGCGGCACCTCGACCCGCCTGCTGATGGGCCTTGTCGCGAGTCACCCGATCAGCGCCACCTTCACCGGCGACGCTTCGCTCTCTCGCCGGCCGATGAACCGGGTGATCGAGCCCTTGTCGCTGATGGGCGCGGACGTGACCGCCTCGCCCGGTGGCCGCCTCCCGCTGATGCTGCGCGGCCTCTGCCCGGCGGTTCCGATCGCCTACCGCCTGCCGGTCGCGTCCGCCCAGGTGAAGAGCGCGGTGCTGCTCGCCGGCCTCAACACGCCGGGCATCACCCGCGTGATCGAGCCGGTCCCGACCCGCGATCACAGCGAACGGATGCTGAAGGGCTTCGGCGCCGACCTGACGGTCGAACTCGAAAACGGCGAACGCCACATCCGGATTCGCGGCGAGGCCGAGCTGAAGCCGCAGCGCATCACCGTCCCCGGAGACCCCTCGTCCGCCGCCTTCCCGGTCGTCGCCGCGCTGGTCGTGCCCGGCTCGGCCGTCACGGTCGAGAATGTCGGCATCAACCCGACCCGCGCCGGCCTTTACGAAGTGCTGCGGATGATGGGCGCGGAGATCGCTTTCGCGAACCCACGCGAGGTCGGCGGCGAGCCGGTCGCGGACATCACCGCCTGCTTCTCGACGCTCTCCGGCATCGACGTGCCGCCGGAGCTCGCGCCCAGCATGATCGACGACTTCCCGGTGCTGTTCGTCGCCGCCGCCTTCGCGCAGGGCCGGACGGTGATGCGCGGGCTCGAGGAACTGCGTGTGAAGGAATCGGACCGGATCGCGACGATGGCCGAAGGGCTCCGCGCGATCGGCGCGCAAGTCGAGGAGCTTTCCGACGGCCTGATAATCGATGGCACCGGCGGCGATCCCCTGCCCGGCGGCGCAACGATCGCCTCCCGCCTCGACCATCGCATCGCGATGAGCATGGCGGTTGCCGGGCTGAATTGCCATCAGCCGGTTCAGGTGGACGATATGAGCCCGGTGGCAACCAGCTTTCCCGGTTTCACAAGCCTTATCGAGCAACTGCAATGATCATCGCTGTCGACGGACCGGCGGCCAGCGGCAAGGGCACGATCGCCCGCGCGCTCGCTGCCCATTACAAGCTGCCGCACCTGGACACCGGCCTGCTCTACCGCGCGGTCGGGCAGACAGTGCTAGATCGCGGCGGTGATCCCGCCAGCGCGCTCGACGCGTTCGAAGCCTGCGACTTTGCCGACGCGCTGCTGGCCGATCCGCGGCTGAAGCTCGCGGCGGCGGGCAACGCGGCGTCGGTGGTTTCCGCCCATGGATCGGTCCGCCAGGCCTTGATGGACCGCCAGCGCGCCTTTGCAGCTCAGCCGGGCGGCGCGGTGCTGGACGGGCGCGATATCGGCACGGTGATCGCGCCGGATGCCGATGCCAAATTGTTCGTGCGCGCTACTTCCGCGATCCGCGCGCGCCGTCGCTATGAGGAACTGGTCCGCGCCGGAGTCGCGACCAGCTTCGACCGGGTGCTGGCCGATATCAAGGCGCGCGACCTGCGCGATTCCACCCGCGCTGCCGCGCCGCTCCGCCAGGCCGAAGACGCGATGTTGCTCGATACCAGCTATATGTCGATCGAAAGCGCGATCAGCCGTGCGATCGCGCTGGTGGAGAGTCGTCGCTAGGCGAGCCTGATCCGGAAGCCATAGCCGCGCGGCGCCGAGCGGACCGGCACGTGCAGGATATTGGCGCGGGTGCGGACCGCCTCCTGCGATCGCCCGAGTTGGCGCGCGACGTCGATCAGATAGGCGCCGTCGGCGAACAGGCAGCGGACCGTCTCGTCCTCAACTGCGGACCAGCTTTGTCCGTGATGCGCGCGTGCAAGCAAGCCGTCCTCCCTTACGAAAACAGGCCCGCCCTTCGATACGCCGAAGGACGGGCAAGACTGCACTGGAGCACTATGCGAACGCCTGTGTAACGATACGCAGGCGTTCCGGTTCCATCGCTCAGCGCCGGACGCGAATTGTCCTGCAGACACGGACGCGGCGGTGATGGTGCCAGCGCGTTCTGCACACCCGCTTGGTCCGCCATCCGCGATGCCGCATTTCGTGACGGTAATTGACGTGCCGCGTCACCGTCGTCCGCGTCACCACCCGCTCGCGCTGGGCACTGGCGGGCACTGCCGAAAAGGACGTGATCGCCACGGCGGCCGCGGCTGCAATCGCAAAGAGCTTCATCTTCGTCTCCCATTCCCCTGTCGCGAGCCGAACCACCGACCCGGCAATCCGGTTTCAACGGGAGGAACGGGCGCGCACGCCTTGCCCTTTGCCCACCTTTCCCCTATGTGCGCCCGCGTCCGGCGGACTTGGGTTCGCGGAGGAAGGCGCGTGGGGTGTTCCGACGCGCCCTTTTGGCTTTTATGGCGCCTCCGTTCCCCTGCACCGCCCGGATGCTTCGTCGGCATGCGGCCGGCGGGGCGGATTGGCCTCGGGTCCGTTCACGCGGGCCTAGACCGCCGGAGACAACCGGCTGGCCAGCAATGATTGTTTAGGAAGTATCTCCCTCATGGCCACTGCGGCTTTTCCCACCCGCGACGATTTCGCGGCTCTTCTCAACGAAACGCTCGGCGACAACGAAGGCTTTGAAGGCCGCGTCGTCAAGGGCACCGTCACCGCGATCGAGAACGATCTGGCCGTCATCGACGTCGGTCTGAAGTCCGAAGGCCGCGTGCCGCTGCGCGAGTTCGCGGCGCCGGGCCAGAAGGCGGACCTGAAGGTCGGCGACGAGGTCGAGGTGTTCGTCGACCGCGTCGAGAACGTCAACGGCGAAGCGATGCTGTCGCGCGACCGCGCGCGCCGCGAAGCCGCCTGGGACAAGCTGGAAGGCGAGTTCGCCGCCGGCAACCGCGTCGACGGCGTGATCTTCGGTCGCGTGAAGGGTGGCTTCACCGTCGACCTCGGCGGCGCCGTCGCCTTCCTGCCGGGCAGCCAGGTCGATATCCGTCCGGTCCGCGACGTGCAGCCGCTGATGGATATCCCGCAGCCGTTCCAGGTGCTGAAGATGGACCGCCGCCGCGGCAACATCGTCGTGTCGCGCCGCGCCGTTCTCGAAGAGACCCGCGCCGAGCAGCGCACCGGCCTGATCCAGAGCCTGCATGAAGGCCAGGTGATCGATGGCGTCGTCAAGAACATCACCGATTATGGCGCGTTCGTGGATCTGGGCGGCATCGACGGCCTGCTCCACGTCACCGACCTCAGCTACAAGCGGGTCAACCACCCGTCCGAGGTGCTGAACATCGGCGACACGGTGAAGGTGCAGATCATCCGCATCAACCGCGAGACGCAGCGCATCTCGCTGGGCATGAAGCAGCTCGAGAGCGATCCGTGGGAAGGCGCCGCCGCCAAATACCCGATCGGCGCCAAGTTCCATGGCCGCGTCACCAACATCACCGAGTACGGCGCGTTCGTCGAGCTCGAAGCGGGCATCGAAGGCCTGGTCCACGTCTCCGAAATGAGCTGGACCAAGAAGAACGTGCACCCGGGCAAGATCGTCTCGACCAGCCAAGAAGTCGACGTGATCGTGCTTGAGGTGGACGAAGACAAGCGCCGCATCTCGCTCGGCCTGAAGCAGGCCCAGCAGAATCCGTGGGAAAAGTTCGCCGAGGCGCATCCGGTCGGCAGCCAGGTCGAGGGCGAAGTCAAGAACGCGACCGAATTCGGCCTGTTCATCGGCCTCGACAACGACGTCGACGGCATGGTCCACATGTCGGATATCGCCTGGGGCATTTCCGGCGAGGACGCGCTCAATCTCCACCGCAAGGGCGAGATGGTGCAGGCGATCGTGCTCGACGTGGACGTCGAGAAGGAGCGTATCTCGCTCGGCATGAAGCAGCTGGAGCGCGGTGCGCCTGCAGCCGGCGGCGCGAGCGAAGGCGCCCGCGTCAACAAGAACGAGATCGTCACCGTGACGGTGCTCGAGGTTCGCGACGGCGGCCTCGAAGTGCAGGCGGGAGACGATGGCGCGACCGGCTTCATCAAGCGTTCGGACCTCGGCCGCGACCGCGACGAGCAGCGTTCGGAGCGCTTCCAGGTCGGCCAGAAGTTCGACGCGATGGTGACCGGCTTCGATCGCTCGAAGAAGCCGACCTTCTCCGTCAAGGCGATGCAGATCGCCGAAGAGAAGCAGGCCGTCGCCCAATATGGCAGCTCCGATTCGGGTGCGTCGCTCGGCGACATCCTCGGCGCCGCCCTCAACAAGGCGAAGCAGGGCAAGTAACAAAATGGGACCGCCACTCGGATAATTCCGGGTGGCGGTCCTTTCGATCCGACTCGCGCGGGCCTGCGGCCTGCGCTATGTTAGGACGAAGTATCGTAGCTTATCAGTCGAGTGTCGGTCTGGGGGGACCGTCGTTTTACGTGGGGGGACCAGCGCTGGGGAGGCCCCGGCGGCGGTCCTGCAATGGAACCGCCAGCTTGAAAGGAAGCCTATGATCCGGTCCGAATTGGTCCAGATGCTCGCCGAGGACAATCCCGGCCTGTCCGTCAAGGAGATCGACAGGATCGTCGCGATCTTCTTTGACGAGATCAGTCAGCGCCTGGCCGATGGCGGCCGGGTGGAGCTGCGCGGCTTCGGCGCCTTCTCGACCCGCGCCCGTGACGCCCGCACCGGCCGCAACCCGCGCACCGGCGAAACCGTCGCGGTCGACGCCAAGCGCGTCCCCTATTTCAAGCCCGGCAAGGAAATGCGCCAGCGCCTGAACGTGTGAGGGCGCGCGGCCGGTTGCTCACCTGTCATTCCCGCGAACGCGGGAATGCGTCTTTCTGCGAATGAATCTGTCCAGCATCGTGAGCCAGCGGACGTTGGCGCGTCCGTGGTAGGTGGTGAGCAGACCAGCCCCTCTCCCCTCGGGGAGAGGGCGACTCGCGCGCAGCGCGAGCGGGGTGAGGGGGCCAGAGCGAAGCGCAGCGAGCGTGAGAGCCCAGACCCTCACTCTCCCACCGCTTCGCGGTGCCCCCTCCCTCGCCCGCAAGCGGGAGAGGGGCTCGTCAGCAACGGGTCGAATCCCGACTTCAGCTCTTCAAACGATACCCTGTCCTGAAAATCCAGGCGACCACCGCGAGACAGACGATGAAGATCGCCAGCGTGATCGCAAAGCTGGTGCCCACCGCCACGTCCGACGTGCCGTAGAAGGACCAGCGGAAGGCGTTGATCAGGTAAACGACCGGGTTGAACAGGGTCACCGTCCGCCAGGGTTCGGCGAGCATGTCGATCGAATAGAAGGCGCCGCCCAGGAACGTCATCGGCGTTACGATCAGTAACGGGATCACCTGCAGCTGCTCGAAGCCCTTCGCCCAGATGCCGACGATAAAGCCGAACAGGCAGAAGGTGGCCGCGATCAGCAGCAGGAAGGCGATCATCACCAGCGGATGCTCGATCCTGACGGGCACGAACAGGTTCGCGGTCAACAGGATCACCAGCGCCACCGTCACCGCCTTGGTCATCGCCGCGCCGACATAGCCGAGCACCGTCTCGAACGCGGAGAGCGGCGCCGACAGGATCTCGTAGATCGTGCCGGTGAAGCGCGGCATGTGAATGCCGAACGATGCGTTGAAGATGCTTTCCGTGAACAGCGACAGCATCATCAGCCCGGGCACGATGAACGCGCCATAGGGCACGCCGTCGATCTCGCTCATCCGCGAGCCGATCGCCGCACCGAAGACGATGAAATAAAGCGAGGTGGTGATCACCGGCACCGCCAGCCCGGTCCAGAGCGTGCGCGCAAACCGGTGCATCTCGAATTTGTAGATGGCGAGCACGCCGCGCCAGTTGATGCCGGTCATGCGCCCTTCCCTTCATGCACCAGCCGGACGAAGATATCTTCCAGCGAGCTTTGCCGCGTCGCCAGGTCCTTGAAGCCGATGCCGAGATCCGTCATCCGCCGGATCAGCGAGGCGATTCCGGTCCGCTCCGCCTTGGCATCGAAGGTGTAGAGCAGCGCATTGCCCTCGTCGCGAAGCTCCAGCGGCCATTCGGCCAGTTCGGGCGGGATCGCCGCCATCGGCTCGGCAAGCTTCAGCGTCAGCTCGCGTTTGCCGAGCTTTTCCATCAGCGCCGCCGTCTCCTCGACCAGGATCAGCTCGCCATGGCTGATCACGCCGACGCGATCGGCCATTTCCTCGGCTTCCTCGATGTAATGCGTGGTCAGGATGATCGTGACGCCCTGGTCACGCAGCTCCCGGACCATGTCCCACATGCCGCGGCGCAGCTCGACATCGACGCCGGCGCTCGGCTCGTCTAGGAACAGGACGGTCGGCTCGTGGCTCAGCGCCTTTGCGATCATCACCCGGCGCTTCATGCCGCCGGAGAGCTCCTTGATCTTGGTCGCGCGCTTGTCCCACAGCGACAGCTGCTTCAGCAGCCGCTCGATGTGCGCCGGGCTGCGCGGCTTGCCGAACAGCCCGCGGCTGAAGCTGACCGTGTCCCACACCGTCTCGAAAGCGTCGGTGGTCAGCTCCTGCGGCACCAGCCCGATCGCGCTCCGCGTCGCTCGGTAGCCGGAAATGATATCGTGCCCGTCGACCGTCACCACGCCCCCGCTCGGCCGCACGATGCCGCAGACGATGCTGATCAGCGTCGTCTTGCCCGCGCCGTTCGGCCCGAGCAGCGCGAAAATCTCGCCGCGCCCGATCTCCAGATCGACGGCCTTCAATGCCTGGTGACCGGACTCGTACGTCTTGGTCAGCCCGGAAATGCGGATGATCGGGTCCATACCGTTGCGCTAGCGGTTCAAGGGGTGGCACGGCAAGCGGGCTTGACCCGGCTCGCGCCCGCCCCGATCAAGCGCGCGCGTGCGGACGTGGCGGAACCGGTAGACGCTGGAGACTTAAAATCTTCTGCCCCATGGGCGTGCGGGTTCGAGTCCCGCCGTCCGCACCAGAAGCCCGACTTTCAAAGAGTCGAGCGCATTGCCTTCACTTGCGCGATGGCGCGGTCGCGGGCGGCGGCGCGGTCTGCTGCCGGCGCGGATGACAGGGCCTCCAATGACGACGCGATGCGGTCGATCACGTCGGCAATCAGGGCCGGCGTGGCGCCCCGGCTCTCGGCCACTCCTGAAAAGATGCTGCCGTATCTCGCCAGATAGTCTCGCACGCCGGCTGGAGCGTTGAGGTCCATTGCGGCCAGCGGGCCGATGACCGACCATCGCAGTCCGAAGCCGTCGGTGAAGATCGTGTCGGCATCCAACGGTTCGAGGACCCCTTCGCCCACCAGCGCGAACAGCTCGTTGAGCACGGCCCCGAGCAGCCGGTTGGCGGCGAAGCCGGCGATTTCCCGCTTCAGCACGACCGGGCTCTGGCCCGCCCCTTTCAACAGTTCGACCGCAGCGGCGATGACGTGAGGCGCCGTCTCGGGCGCGGGGCAAATCTCTGTCACCGGCAGCAGATGCGGCGGCGTCAGCGCGTGCGCCACCAGGAACCGCGCGGGCCGGCGGAGCCGCCGGCTGATTGCGCTGGGAAGGATACCCGACGTGCTGCTCGCGATCGTCGTGGCCGCATCCACATGGCGCTCGATTGCGGTCAGGATTTCGGCCTTCTGGTCGAGGTTCTCGACGATCGATTCCTGCACGTAATCGACGCCCTCCAGGGCACGCGCGATCTCGGTCTCTATGCTGATCCGCTGCCAGGCCTCCGCGCTCAGCTCCGAGCCGGTGCCCGCGACATTGTCCGCGAGCCGGCGGATACGGTCGAGAACCGGCGCCTCGCCGCGCTGCCAGACCTTTACCCGATAACCTGCGCGGGCAAAGGTCAGCGCCCATGACGCGCCGATGATCCCGCAACCGATAATGCCGACGCGTTCAGTCTTCACCAGCTCAGGGTCCCGCTTGATCGTTGATCGCGCCTAGCATCCATCACGCCGCGACCTTTGGCGAGAGGCGGTCCCGAAAGCTATGCCGCTTTCGACACAGAGGTCTTCAGTTGCTTCATCAGGGCGGCCGAAGCCGCGGGCTTTCCGACCAGATAGCCTTGAACCATGTCGCAGCCGATCGAGGTGAGGAAATCCAGGCAGGGCCGGTCCTCCACCCCCTCGGCGACGACCTTCAGGCCCAATTGATGCGCCATGTCGATCGTCGACCGGACCAGGACGGCATCGCCGGCCTGCAGATGCGCATGCTGGACGAAGCGCCGGTCGATCTTCAACTCATCGAGCGGAAGCTGCTGGAGATACGAGAGGGTCGATTGTCCGGTGCCGTAATCGTCCATCGAAATCGCGATTCCCATCGATCGGAAGGCCTTCAGCGCCCGCACCGCGCCATCCGGATCGGTGAACGCCGCCGATTCGGTCACCTCGAAAACAAGGCCGCCGCGAACGAAATCCGCATCGCCGACGATCTCCGTCACCACCGCGAAAAACTCGGCGGACGAGACGAGCAGCGAAGAGATGTTGACGGCCACGGACACGGAATGGCCCTGCGCCCGCCAATCCGCCGAGTCTCGAAGCGCGCGGCGCAGCACGAAGCTGGTCAGCGGAAGGATGCGGTCGTGACGCTCGGCAAGCGGGATGAACGCGTCGGGCCCGAGCGGCCCAAGCACCGGATGACGCCAGCGGACCAGTGCCTCCGTGCTGACGATGCGGTTGGTCTTCAGATCGAGCTTGGGCTGATAAACGACCTCGAGGCTGCCGTCGCGCACCGCTTCGTCGAGCTCGCCCAACAACGAGACTTCACGGTCGATCTGCGCATTGTCCGACCCGTGGTGCACCCGCCAGCCGGAATGGCTTTCGCGGGCCTGCTCGGACGCCAGGCCGGCGAGCGCGATCAGCTGCGCGGGAGAGCCGTGCCCCCGGTCGGCAACACCGAAATTCAGGATCACGTCTGCGCGACGGCCGCGCACTTCGATCGGATTCAGCATCGTCGTCCTGAGCGCGCTAAGGCGCTCGTCCAGCACCGCGCGATGCTCTGTGGTCGCCGGCCATGCCAGTAAAGCGTCCTCGATCCGGAACACCGGCACGCCGTCGACCGCCAGCGCGACGCGATCGTGCAGGCGGCGGATCGTCTCCCCCATCTGATCGGCGCCGAGTGCTGCGGCCAGGCGCTCGAACCCCGTCACTCGCGCCACCACGACGGCTTCGAACGGATGTGCCGCCAACCAGCGCAGCATCGCCGCCTTGTTCGGCAGGCCGGACTCGGCATCGACAAGCTGCCGGCGCTCGGCATCGGCGGCGAGCCGGGCGACGGCCGATGCGATGGCGGCGAATGCGATCGCAACCAGTGCGGGCGCGAGCGGCACGATCGCGCGCAGCCATTGCTCGGCCGCGAGCGAGACCGCAAAAAACAGGGCGACGCTGCCGACAGAGGCAAGCGCAAGGCGTTTTCCGGTCCGCAGTCGAAGCAGACCGAAGGCGACCAGCAGGGCCGCGGCAAGCGGCACCGGCCAGGAAATATGGCGAAACCTTCCGCCATTCAGCGTCTCTGCCGCCAGTGCCTGGATCACCACCCCTGGGATAACGCCGTAGCGCGGAACAGCGTAATGGTCCCCTAGCTCGATCGCCGTTGACCCGACCAGCACGCGCTTGCCCTTCAGCGCGCCGACGTCGATGCGGCCCTGAAGGATGTCGATGAAGCTGTGGCGCGGGATGCTCTTGGGATCGATCGAATAGTCGACCGTGAAATCGTCGCCGGCTCGGCCGCTTGCCTGCGCCACCATTGCCGACAGCGATGGCCGCGGAAACCCGCGCGTCACGATGCCGACCGGCATCTGCCGCACATAACCGTCCGGATCGGGTCGGACGCTCACCGCCGCCAGCACCGCCTCGCTGCGTGCCTCGGGGAAAGGCAGCGAGTCGATCCAATCCGAGCGCTCACTGGCCGCGCGCTGCCGGAAGGTCGGGAGAACCACGCCTCCGCCGGCGCGCCTCAGCGCAGCGACAAGCGCCGCGTCGTCATCGGCGCGCGAGCGGGCGGAGAAATCGACGTCGAAAGCGATCGTTGACGCGCCTTCCCGACGAAGCCGATCGATCAGCTGCGCATGCGCCCGGCGCGGCCAGGGCCAGTGTGCGATCGCGGCGATGCTGCGCGCGTCGATCTCCACGATGTGAATGTCGCCGCTCGCGTCATGGTTGCGGAGCGCCCAGCGCTGGCGTTGCAGCAGATCGTCGAGGCCCGCGCCGGTGCCCGACAGACCGCACGCCAGGCCGATGATCGCCGCGGCCACAACGACCACCACGCGCCAGCGCCTGCGGATCCACATGTGCAAGGTCAATGCGCCGAGCTCCTCGAAGCCCAGATAGCGTCGATCCGCTAATGAATCGTTGGATGCCGTGGCGGGACGCAACGGTCAGGGTTGACCGCAACGGGCGCGATCACCTCCGGCGGCGCGGAAGTCCCGCTCCGCCGGCTCAATTCTTGCCCTTGCCGCCCTTGCCCTGGCTGGACAGAACGTCCTTGAGGTTGTCGAGGGGGCCGGCATCCTTGCCGGACTTGCCCTGGCCGTTGTTTCCCTTGTCGGGTGGCGAGCCCGGCCCGTTCCCCCGGGGATCTCCGGCCATGTCGACCGGGGTGTCAACCTTCATTGCGTCCTGGGCCGCTTTCTCCGCGTCCTTGGCTGCTTTCTCGGCTTCCTTGGCGGCGCGGTCAGCCGCGTCGCTGGCCGCCTTTTCGGCTGCCTTGGCGGCGTCGGCAAGCTGCTTCGCCTGCTCGCGCGCGGCATCGTCGGCAGCCTTGGCCGCATCGCGTGCCGCCTTTTCGGCTGACCGGTCCATCGCTTCCTGCGCAGCCTTGGCGGCATCCTTGGCGGTCTGCTCAGCCTGCTTCTGCGCGTCCTGACGCGCTGCCTCGCGGGCGACGCGATCGGCTTCGGCCTGCGCGGCCTGGTCGGACGCGCGCTGCGCTTGCTCCGCAGCCTCTTTCGCGGCCTTGTTGGCGGCATCGATCGCGGCGGCATCGAGCGCATTCTGCTTGGCCGCGTCGGCGGCGCGCTGAGCCTCGGCGGCGGCCGCCATCGCGGCCGCTTCCTGCGCCTGGCGCGCTGCGGTCTCATCGGCAGCATGGGCCGCCTCGGCGGCAGCGGCGCGCGCGAGTTGGGCGGCTTCATTCGCCTTGGCGGCTGCAGCGGCAGACGCCGCATCGCTCGCCGCCTTCGCCGCCGCCGCATCGGCCGCCGCCTTGTTCGACTGTTCGGCGACACTCGCTGCCTGCTCGGCTGCCTTTGCCGCCGCCGACGCGTCGGCCACCGTCGCCGACGCCTCCATGCGCGCGGTCTCGGCGTGGCTGGCGACCTCGGTGGCAGCCACAGACGCCGCCGCAGCGTGGATGGTATCGGCCGCGGCATGCGACCCTTCGCCGACCATCGCGAATTGGGCCTGCACGTCGTCGCCGATCGTGCCGTTGACCAGCCCGCCCGTGGTTTCCGCCAGCGACACCGGCTTCTCGAAAATGGCGGTCGTGATCACGTCCTGCCGGGGAGCCGCATTGGCGGTTACGGTCGGCGCCGGTGCGACTGTCGCCGGCGCGCTCGGCGCGGGGGGAAGCTGGGGCGTCGTGCCGGCGGCCGGAATCGCCGGGGACGTGATCGTCCGCGCCGCGCCATCGCCTTCGATCCGAAGGCGGAAGCGATCCATCGCATTCACCATCGCGACCGCGCCCGGCTTCAGCAGGTCGTGCGCGCCGCCGTCGGCGGTCGCCACGTCCACCGCGCCTTCGATCACCTGGACCGACGTGCCGGTATCGGTGACGGAGACGCTGAATGTCGTCCCCTTCACGACGGCCGCCAGATAAGGCGTCGAGACCGAGAAGTGCGGCGTCATCTTCTTCTTGATCATGAAGACGACGTTGCCGAAATCCTGGAAGATCTTCGTGACCGCGCCCGATTGTTCGGCGGCGGGCAGCCGGAGCTGCGACGAAGGCGCAACCATCAGATATTCTTCGCCACGCGTGACGACCGCGCGGGCGCCGCGGCCGGTGACGATCGTGTCGCCGGGCTCCACAAGGCCACCGCGTGCCGCAACCTTGCTGAGGCCGGCGTGCAACAGCTGCACATTGCCGCTCGCCTCGCTGATGCGCCAGTCCAGGTCGTTTGCCATGAGTGGTGAGGAAGCCACCGTCGCGAGGGCAAGGGCCGTCAATCGAAAGTGCGTCATCGGAGAAACTCCGTGATTAAGCGGCCCAGCCCTACATCTCGTTCGTTACCGGGGCGTCAGCGGGCGCGGTTAAGCTGCCGGCAACCATGACCTAGGCAACCAAATATCAAGAACAGCCGATTACTTGCCGCCCCGGAAAGGAATTCGCCCGGGTGGTGACGTTGCGAGCCGGATTCATTCTTCTGACGGCAGGCGGGCTGGCGGCCCCCGGCGCGGCCCAGGTCATCCTGGATCGCGCCGACCCGGCCGTGATCGAACGCGATCTGCGGCGAGCGGAGGACGCTCCGTCGCTGCCGGCCCGCCCGCAACCGCGCACCGAGGCCGAAAACACCGGCTACGCGGCAGTCAGCGTGACGGCCGGTGCCATCATCGTCGAAAGCTCGGTCTTTTCTAACGACGTGTTCGCCCCGATCGTCGCGCCTTATCTGGGTCGCACGCTCGGCGCCGACGAACTGAGGGAGCTGTTGTCCCAGGTCGCAGCCGTCGCGCGCGGCCGGGGCTATCTGTTCGCGACCGCATCCATCGAGCCGCAGGCCGTCACCGCCGGAGTGCTCCGCATCACGCTCGACGAAGGGCGCGTGGACGCGGTCCGCAGCCTCGGCAAACCCAATGCAAAAGTGGACGGCATCCTGCGGCAACTGGTCGGCAAAGGCCCGATCCGTCGCGCGGATTTCGAACGCACGCTGCTGCTGGCGGGCGACGTCGCCGGCGTGCGGGTCGCCGACGCCCGCTATGTCCGCCAGGACGGCTTCGGCATTTTGCTGGTGACGCTGACGGAGGACCGCAGCGCCTTTGTCGTACAGGTCGACAATCGCGGCACCGACATTGTCGGTCCCGTCCGCGCCACCGCGCTGGCGAGCCTGCGTGACGTTGCCGGCGAAGGCGACGAAGTCTCGCTGCTCGTCGCGAACACGCCGTTCGACCCGTCGGAGCTGGTGTTCGCACAGCTTCGATATGCCGCGCCGCTCGACGACCGCGGCAACCTGCTCTGGTCCAGCGTCGCTTTCGGCCATGTGCGGCCGGGGGCGAGCCTCAGTTCATTCGACGTGAAGGGCGACAGCGTTTCGCTCGCGACGGGCGTCACGCACCCGCTGATCCGTTCGCGCGGCACCAGCCTGTGGGGCACGATCGAATTCCGGGGGCTTTGGCTCGATCAGGATATTCTGGGCGTGCCCGTGCGGCGCGATCGAGTGGTGACCCTCTCTGCGCAGCTGGAAGGCGCCACGCGGCTGGGCGGCGGCATCCTTCGCGGCAACGGCGCGATCGTCGCCGGCCTGCCGTTTCGGGAGGTCACGCGACAAGGCGATCCGCTGGCGTCACGCGGCGACGGCGACGCGCGCTTCGGCCGGCTCGAGCTCTATGGCGACTGGACCCGCGACCTCGCGCCCGATGTCAGCATCCGCCTCGCCGGCACCGGCCAGGTCGCGACCCGGCCGTTGCTGGCCAGCCAGGAACTGGGGATCGGCGGTCCGCTGTTCGGTCGCGCCTATGACTATAGCGAGCGCAATGGCGAGAACGGCGTGGCCGGCGCTGTCGAGGTCCGGCTGGATGTTCCGGGCGCTGCCATGGGCCCGATCCAACGCGTCCAGCTCTACAGCTTCGCCGACGCCGGCTATGTCGACAATGCGCGCAGGGGGCTGGGCGGCGGCGACCTCTATTCCGCCGGCGGCGGCCTGAGATTCGGCATCGGGCGCAATCTGAACGGGGAAGCCGAGCTCGCCGCGCCGATCGGTGCGGACCGGCTCAGCACCGGCAATCGCAACCCGCGCCTCTCCTTTCGGGTGAGTGCGAGCTGGTAGCCCGTCAGACGGAGATGTCGGCGCGCAGCGTCGCCGCAAGCGCGCTGGCCTGATCGCGGATAAGCAACCAGCGCAGCCGCTCTTCCTGCGCATCGGCCAGCGCGCGATGGGCGGGCGGTTCGTCGGGGCCGCGGATTTCCGCTCCCGCGACAAGCGATGACGCGACTTCCCCAAGCCGCTCCGGCGGCACAGCGTTTTGCAGCAGCGCGATCGCTGTCTCCAGGTGCGCGTCGTCGCTGTCGCGCAGGCGCAACGCGCGGCGCGGCAGGCCGGCAGCGCGCAGCAGCGCGCTCAGCCATTTGCCGTCCCAGGACGGAGCGCTGGCGAGCAGATCATGGCCGGCCAGTACCTCGATCATGCGCGCCGCAACCGTCTCGTGCGGCGTCCCCTCCCGCTCCAGCACTGCGCGCGAGATGCCGTGGATCTGCTCGGCGCGAGAGTCCCACTCGATCCAGGTCGGCGCGGGACGGATCAGATGCGCCTCGGACGCGCCATCCTCGAACACCCACGCCACCTCGATCGGGTAGCTGATCTTCGACAGCGACGAAGCTTCGAAATCCAGGAACACGCGCATGAAACGCCAACGCGCGTCGATCGGGAAAGACTCCGCCCCGGCGCTTGCAAGACCGGGGCGGAGCAGTTGGCCTACTCGTATCTCAACGCGCGGATCGGGTTGGCGCTCGCGACGCGGATCGCGTGCGAGGCGATGGTGCCGACCGCGATCAGAAGTGCGAGCGCGCCGGCCGCCACGAACGGCGTGGGGCCAAGCGGGATCCGGTCGTCGAACGTGTTCAGCCAGTCCCGCATCACGTACCAGGCGACAGGCCAGGCAATCAGATTGGCGATGATCACGGGCCGGGTGAACTGCCAGACCAGCAGCCGCACGATGTCACGGCTGCGCGCGCCCATCACCTTGCGGATGCCAATCTCCTTGGTCCGGCGCTCGGCCGTGAAGGTGGCGAGGCCGAACAGGCCCAGGCAGCCGACGATGACCGCCAGGATCGCGAAACCGGCGAAGGTCTTCGCCCGCGAATCCTCGGCCTTGTAGAGCTTCTGGATGATGTCCTCGCTGAACTTGCCGTCGAACGGCGCATCGGCGACGATCCGCTTCCAGACCTGCTCCACGTTCTGGCGCACCTTGTCCGGCGTGGCGGAGCTGTAGCGAACCAGTACCGCGTCGCGGTTGTTGTTCGCCATCCGGAACATGATCGGCTCCAGCGGCTCGCGGATCGAGCGGAAGCGGCTGTCCTGCACCACGCCGATGATGTTGATCGGCACCAGCCCCATTTCGTCCGGCGTGCCGAAGCCGCCGCCCTTCACTTGCTTGCCGACCGCGTCGGCCGGGTTGCGGAAGCCGAGCCGCTTGGCCGCAAGCTCGTTGATCACGACGTTCGCGCCGCGGGCGACGAACGCCCGTTCGACCGCTTCGTCATCGGGGAACGGCAGCGTCGCATCATCCATCGGACGCCCGAGGTCGAAGCTGCGGCCCGCAACTAACCTGATGCCCATCGTGTCGAAGAATTTCGAGTCGACGGCATAGGTCCCGATCGTCACCGCCTCTGCATGGCCGGGGATCGAGATGCCGGTGTTGCTGCTGTTCTTGGTATCGATGCCGATCGACGAGCGGCCGACCGACTTGACGCCCGGCACGCGCGCGATCTCGGCCACGATCGTGTCGCTGAGCGGCACCACCTGACGCCGCGAGGCGCCGGTCAGCTGCAGCAGGCCTTCGCGCTTGTAGCCCGGATCCGTCGTCCGCGCGTACACGGTCTGGGTGTAGACGATCGCGGTGCAGATGATCAGCCCGATCGAAACCGCGAATTGGGCGACCACCAGCACGTTGCGCAGCCGGCCCGAACCCGGCGTTTCCGCGGCCGAGCGATTGGCCTTCAGCACGGTCGCCGGCTGGAACCGGGAGAGGTAGAAGGCCGGATAGAGGCCGCCGAGCGCCCCGACCAACAGCACCAGGGCCATGACCGGCAGCAGGATGCCGTCGTGCCCGAAATAATGCAGGTCGAGGTCGGCATCGAGGAAACGGGCGAACGCCGGCACGAGCAGCTCGATCAGCGCAAGCGCCATTACCATCGCAATGCTCGCGACGATGATTGATTCGCCGATGAACTGGACGATCAGCTGCTTGCGGGCCGCGCCCAGCACCTTGCGCAGCGCCACTTCCCTCGCCCGCTGGCTCGCGCGGGCCGTCGACAGGTTGGTGAAGTTCACCACCGCCATGCCCAGGATCAGCAGCGCGATGACGCCGAAGGTGACGATGGTCCGCCGGTCATTGCCGGGCGTGGCCGCGCCGTTCTGCGCCTTGCCCAGATGGACGTCGCGAATGTTGACTAGGCGGTAATCGGAATCGTCGCCCTGGTTGTATTTGCGATCGCCGAACGTCTCGTCGGGGATGTTCCGCTTTTCCCACGCCGCCTCATCGGCCTGGATGACCTTCGGGTCGCTGCCGGGCTTCAGCGCGGCATACCACCAGCCGGACTGCCAGCCCCATTGGGTCAGGAAGTCGGGCTGCTCGGCCCAATAGGTCGCCGGATCGTAACGGGCGATCATGTTGAACGCCATGTGGCTGTTCTTCGGCAGGTCCTTGAACACAGCCGTCACGCGGTGGTCGACCGGCTTGCCGCGCAGCATCAGCGTCAGCGTCTTGCCGATCGGATCCTCGCTGCCAAACAGCTTTTCTGCCTGGGTTTCCGACAGCGCCACCGATCCGACGTCCTTCAGCGCGGTGCGCGGATCGCCCTTCACCAGCGGGAACTGGAAGATATCGAAGAACGGGCCGCTGACCATCGAGCCGTTGTCGACCGCGATCGCCTCGCCGTTGCGAAGCACCGTGAACCCGCCGGCCGAGACATAGACCATGCGCTCGACCTGCGGATAATCCTTCTTCAGCGCCTGCCCGGCGGCAAAGGCCGACATCTGCAGGTTCATGTCCTCGCCGGTCTGCTTGTCGTGATAGTAGGTCTGCAGCTGGTAGATATTGTCCGAATTCGGCAGCCACTTGTCGTAGCTGAGCTCGTATCGGACGAAGAGCAGGATCATCAGGCATGCGGCCATGCCGATCGCGAGGCCCAGGATATTGATCAGCGCGTAGGCGCGGTTCTTCATCAGCGACCGGACGCCGACCGTCAGATAGTTCCGCCACATGGGCTTTCGTCCTCTATTCGTAGCGCAGCGCGCGGATGGGGTTGGCGCTGGCGACCTTGATGGCGTGCGCAGCGATGGTGCCGACGGCGATCAGCAAAGCAAGGACACCGGCCGCCACGAACGGCGTCGGCCCAAGCGCGATGCGATCGTCGAACTTGTTCAACCAGTCGCGCATCAGCCACCACGCGACCGGCCAGGCGATCAGGTTGGCGATGATGACCGGGCGCGTGAACTGCCAGACCAGCAGCTGCACGATGTCGCGCGTGCGGGCGCCAAGCACCTTGCGGATGCCGATCTCCTTGGTCCGGCGCTCCGCGGTAAAGGCCGCGAGCCCGAACAGGCCGAGGCAGCCGACGATGACCGCCAGCAGCGCAAAAGCGGCGAAGATCGCGGCGCGCGATTCCTCGGCTTTGTAGAGGTCCTGGATGATGTCCTCGCTGAACTTCGCATTGAACGGGACGTCGGTCGCGATGCTCTTCCAAGCCTTCGCGACGCCTTCCCGCACCGTCGCGGGATCGCCCTGGAAGCGAACGATCATCTGCCCGTGCGGGCCGGTCGGCGTGTCGATGAACATGATCGGATCGATCGGCTCGCGGATCGAGCGGAACCGGCTGTCCTTGACCACGCCGATGACGGTTGCGGGCAGCAGCCCCGCCTCGTCGCGGAACATCGCGACCTGGAACGTCTTGCCGACCGCGTCTGCCGGGTTCTTGACGCCCATGCGCTTCGCCGCGAGCTCGTTGATCACGATATTGCCGCCGCGCCGGGACAGCGCGATCTCTTCGCTGAGATCGGGCGGATAGGACGGCGCGATTTCGTCCATCGGACGGGCGTCGTCGAACCAGCGGCCGGCGATCAGCTGCAGGCCCATCGCGTCCTTGAAGCCGTTATCGACCTGGTAGATGCCGATATTGACCGGCCGCGGATTGCCCTGCAGCAGCACGCCGGTGTTGTTGTTGTTGGTCGTCGCCACCCCGATATTCGTTCGCCCGACCGCCTGCACGCCCGGCACGTGCTTGGTCGCCTCGACGATCGACTGGGTCTTGCCGAGCAGCTGGTAACGCGACAGCTCGTCGACCTGCAGGATGTGGTCCCGCTTGTAGCCGGGATCGACGGTCCGCGCGTAGACCGTCTGCGCGTAGATCACGCCGGTGCAGATGATGAGGCCGATCGAGACCGCGAATTGGCCGACGACCAAAGCCTGGCGCAAGCGACCTGTGCCGGGCGTCTCCGCCGATGACTTGTTCGCCTTCAGCACCGATGCAGGCTGGAAGCGCGACAGGAAGAAGGCCGGGTACAGCCCGCCCAACACCCCGACGAGCAGCACCAGCACGATCACCGGCAGCGCGATGCCGCCGGCGCCGAAATAGGTGAGCCGGATATCGGCATCGAGGAAGGCCGAGAACGGCCCCACCAGCAGCTCGACCATCGCCAGCGCGATCAGCATGGCGAGCGTCGCAATCAGCACCGATTCACCCACGAACTGGATGATCAGCTGCTTGCGGTTGGCGCCGAGCACTTTGCGCAGCGCCACTTCGCGGGCACGCTGGCTTGCCCGCGCCGTCGCGAGATTGGTGAAGTTCACCACCGCCATGCCGAGGATCAGCACCGCGATCACTGCGAAAGTCATGATCGTCTTGCGATCATTGCCCGGCGTCATCGACGCGCGCTGCGCCTCGCCCAGGTGAATGTCGCGCACGTTGACGAGGTGCCAATCCTGGTCGTCGCCGGCATTGAAGCGCGCCTCACCCGAATTTTCGTCGGGGATATTGCGCTTTTCCCAGGCCGGCAGCCCGGCCTCGATCGCCTTGGGATCGGCGCCGGGGCGGAGCTTCACATACACCCAGCCGTTCTGGCAGCCCCAGCAGGTCAGGCCGTCCGGATAATCGGCGTTGAACGCATGGATGTCGATCCGCGCGATCACCGTCGCCTTGAACTGCGAGTTCTTCGGCAGGTCCGCCATGATCCCGGCGATGCGAAAATCCCAGGTCTTGCCGCGGCTGATGACGGACAAGGTCCGGCCCAGCACCTGGTCGGTCCCGAACAGCTTGATCGCTTCCGACCTGGTCAGCACCGCCGCATTGACCTGGTCGAGCGCGTTGCGGCTGCCCTGGAGCAAGGGGAACTCGAGCACGTCCAGCAAATTGCCGTCGGTGAAGACCCAATCCTTGATGGTCGTCGCGTTGCCCTTGTCGATGAACACGGGCTCGGTCGAGAACAGATACACTTCCTTCTCGACCTGCGGAAAGTCCTTCGCCAGCCGCTGGCCCGCGATGAACGGCGTCATCTGCAGCTTATCTTCCTCGCCGGTCTCGTGCGATTTGTACCAGCTCTGGAATTCGTAGACGTTTTCGGCGCCCGGCAGCCACTTGTCGTAGCTGAACTCGTATCGGACGAAGAGCAGGATCATCAGGCACGCGGCCATGCCGATCGCGAGGCCCAGGATGTTGATCAGCGCATAGACCCTGTTCTTCAGCAGGGACCTGAGACCGACCGTCATATAGTTCCGCCACATGTCGCCTGATCCTATTCGTAACGCAGCGCGCGGATGGGGTTGGCGCTTGCCACCTTGATGGCGTGCGCAGCGATGGTGCCGATCGCGATGACGAGCGCCAGCAGGCCCGCCAGCACGAACGGCGTCGGCCCGAGCGTGATGCGGGTGTCGAACTTGTTCAGCCAGTCGCGCATCAGCCACCAGGCGATCGGCCAGGCGATCAGGTTGGCGATGATCACCGGCCGCGTGAACTGCCAGACCAGCAGCTGGACGATATCCCGGCTGCGCGCGCCGAGCACCTTGCGGATGCCGATCTCCTTTGTCCGCCGTTCCGCTGTGAACGCCGCCAGCCCGAACAGGCCGAGGCAGCCGATCACCACCGCCAGCATCGCAAAGGTCGCGAAGATCTGCGCGCGCGCGGCTTCGCGATCATATTGCTCGCGCACGATGTCCTCGGCGAAACGAGCCTGGAACGGCACTTGCGGGATGTTGCGTTTCCAGATCTTCTCGACCTGTCCGCGAATGGCGGACGGATCGCCCGAGAAGCGAACGGCGATCGTCTCGAAGCCGTTCCGGCGCATCGTGTAGATGATCGGCTGGAGCGGTTCCCGGACCGAGCGGAAGCGGGCGTCCGTCACCACCCCGACGATCGTGACCGGCAGCAGCCCATATTCCGACGGCAGCATGTCGGCCTGGAACTGCTTTCCGATCGCTTCCTGGGGGCTGTGGAAGCCGAGCCGCCGTGCCGCCTCCAACGTGATCACCACGTTGGCGCCGCGCTGGGCGAGCGCCTGCAGCGCCGCCGCGCGGCCCGGATCGGACTGTTCGGGCGTGGTTATGTCGTCCCGCCCCTGCGCTTCGGAGAAGCCGCGTCCGGCCAGGACCTTCATGCCCATTGCTTCGAAGAAGCCGGGTTCGATCGAATAGTCGCCCAGATCGACCGATTGCGTGCCGCCGGGGAAATAGACGCGGGTGATCGAGTTGCTGTCCGGATCGACCGCGATTTGGGTGCGCGCGGCCGCCTGCACGCCCGGGATGCGCCGGATCTGTTCGGTCACCGCCTGATCGCGACCGTCGACCCCGCGATAGCCGAGATTGCCGACCTGCAGCAGGCCGTCGCGGCGATATCCGACATCCATCGTGCGGGCATAGGCGGTCTGCGAATAGATGACCGCGGTGCAGATGATCAGTCCGATCGAGACCGCGAATTGCGCGACGACCAGCACGTTGCGCAGGCGACCCGACCCCTGCGCGTCGGCCGAGGATTTGTTGGCCTTCAGGATCTTCGCCGGCTCGAAACGGGCCAGATAGAAGGCCGGATAAAGCCCCGCGATCACGCCGACGAGCACGACGAGCCCGACCAGGGGCAGCAGCACGCCGCCGCTGCCCAGATAATGGAGCTGGATGTCGCTGCCCAGGAAGGCGTTGAACGCCGGCAGCACAAGCTCGATGATCGCCAGCGCGATCACCATCGCGACCAGCGCGACCAGAATCGATTCCCCCAGAAATTGAACGATCAGCTGGCCGCGCGATGCGCCCAGCACCTTGCGCAGCGCGACCTCTCGCGCCCGCTGCGATGCGCGCGCCGTCGTCAGGTTGGTGAAGTTGACGCAGGCGATGCCCAGCACCAGCAGCGCGATCACGCCGAACGTGATCACGGTGCGATGGTCGTTGCCGGGCGTGACGGGCGCGTTCTGGGCCTGGCCCAGATGCACGTCGCGGACATTGACCAGGCGATAATCCTGCACGTCGCCGGCATTGGTCTTCTGCCCGCCGACCACTTCGTCCGGGATGTTGCGCTTTTTCCAGGCGTCCATGCGCGAGTTGATGAAGGCGGCGTCGTCCGGAGAGCGCAGCCGCACATAATTCCAGCCCTGCTGCGTGTTCCAGCTGGTGAGCGCTTGCGGACGATCGGAGAATTGCGTGTTCAGATCGAAGCGCGCGACCGCATCGGCCGTGAAGCTCGAATGCTTCGGCCAGTCCCTGAAGACGCCGGTGACCTTATAGTCGACATTGCCGGTATTATCGACGATCGTCAGCGTCTGCCCGATCGGATCGCGGTTGCCGAAGCGCTTCTTCGCCTCGCTCTCGCTGAGCGCGATCGAGTGCGTGTCGGGCAGCGCCGTCGCCGCGCTGCCGCGAACGAACGGCACCTTCAGGATCTCGAACAGGTTTCCGTCGGTCATTCGCAGATTCTTGATCTGACCGGCTTCGCCGTCCTGGATCACGATTGGCGCGAAGCCGCGGACCCAGACAAGCTTCTCGACCGGCTCCGGATAGTCCTTCAGCAGCGCGCGGCCGGCGGCGATCGCGCTCACCTGGAGGTGCATTTCCTCGCCACCCTGCGCGGTCGCCTTGTAGTTCGTCTGCAGCTGGAATGCCTGGTCGGCACCCGGCATCCACTCGTCATAGCTCGTCTCGTAACGAACGTAGAGCAGGATCATCACGCAGGCGGCGAGGCCCAGCGCCAGGCCGACGATGTTGATCGCCGCATAGACGCGGTTCTTGGTGAGTGCGCGAAGGCCGACTGTCAGGTAATTCCGCCACATCTGGCTCTGGTCCTCTACTCGTAGCGCAGCGCGCGGATGGGGTTGGCGCTGGCGACCTTGATGGCGTGTGCGGCGATGGTGCCGATGGCGATGACGAGCGCCAGCAGGCCCGCCAAAACGAACGGGGTCGGCCCCAGCGTGATGCGGTCGTCGAACTTGTTCAGCCAGTTGCGCATCAGCCACCAGGCCACCGGCCAGGCGATCAGGTTGGCGATGATCACCGGCCGCGTGAACTGCCACACCAGCAGCCGCACGATATCGCGCGTGCGGGCCCCCATCACCTTGCGGATGCCGATCTCCTTGGTCCGGCGCTCCGCGGTGAAGGCGGCGAGACCGAACAGGCCCAGGCAGCCGACGACGACCGACAGCAGCGCGAACGCGGCGAAGGTCTTCGCGCGCGCGTCCTCCGCCTCATAGAGCTTGCCGACGATATCGTCGCTGTACTTGGCGTTGAACGGCACTTCGGTGGTGACGCCGCGCCACATCTGGTCCAGGCCGCGGCGCACCGTTTCGGGGTCGCCGTGATAGCGGACGATCATGTGCGTATGGCCGCCCCCGGCGCGCGCGTTCAGGAACATGATCGGATCGAGCGGCTGCTTGATCGAGCGGAAGCGGCTGTCCTTGACGACACCGACGACGGTCACCGGCACCAGGCCGAATTCATCCTGGACCAGTGCCGCGCGGAACGTCTTGCCGACCGCATCGGCAGGATGACGGAAGCCGAGCCGCTGCGCGCCCAGTTCGTTGACAACGACATTGACGCCGCGCGCCGCGATCGCCCGTTGCGAGGCGTCGTCCGGCGGGAACGGCAGGCTCATATCGTCCATCGGACGGCGCTCGTCGAACCAGCGGCCGGCGACGAGCGTCAGCCCCATCGCGTCGAAGAAGCCGGGGTCGACGACATAGTTGCCGATCGTCACCGGCTCCTTCTTTCCCGGGATCATCACCCCGGTGTTGTTGTTGCTGTCCGTCGCGACGCCGATCGACGTGCGGCCGACCGCGTCCACGCCCGGCACCCGCCGCGCGCGCTCCGCGATCATCTCGCCCTTGTCGAGTAGCTGATAGCGGTTCATCTCCGCGACCTGCAGGATGTGATCGCGCTTGTAGCCGGGGTCGACGGTCCGGGCGTACACCGTCTGCGCGTAGATCACCGTCGTGCAGACGATCAGCCCGATCGACACCGCGAACTGCCCGACCACCAGCACCTGGCGCAGCCGGCCGGAGCCCGGCGTCTCGGCCGACGACTTGTTGGCGCGCAGCACGGAGGCCGGCTGGAAACGCGAGATGAAGAAGGCGGGGTAGAGGCCGCCAAGCACGCCGACCAAGGCGACCAGCAGCAGCACCGGCAGCAGGATGCCGTCGGACCCCAGATAATGGACCTGGATGTCCGATTTCAGGAAGCTGGAAAACGCCGGCATCGCCAGCTCGACGACCGCGAGCGCGATCACCGTCGCCAGGAAAGTGACAATGATCGATTCGCCGATGAACTGGATGATCAGCTGCCGGCGCGTAGCGCCCAGCACCTTGCGCAAGGCCACTTCCCTCGCCCGCTGGCTGGCCCGGGCGGTCGACAGGTTGGTGAAGTTCACCACCGCCATGCCGAGGATCAGCAGCGCGATCACCGCGAAGGTGATGATCGAGCTCTTGTCGTTTCCCACGGTGAGCGACGCATCCTGCGCCTTGCCCAGGTGCACGTCGCGGATGTTGATCAGGTGCCAGTCGCCATAATCGCCGGCGTTGAAGCGCGCCTCGCCGCTATTCTCGTCCGGAATGTTGCGCTTTTCCCAGGCCGGCATCTGCGCCTGGATCGTCTTCACGTCCGATCCGGGCTTAAGCCGCACATAGACCCAGCCGGAATTGCAGCCCCAGCAGTCCAGGAAGGTGGGTTCTGACTCGAAGAAGCTCGGGAAGTCCATCCGCCCGATCATGTTGGCCGAAAACGAGCTGTTCTTCGGAATGTCCTTGAACACGCCGGTCACGCGGAAATCGCGCTGCTTGCCTTTCGAGATGACGGTGAAGGTCTTGCCCACCACATTGGTGGTGCCGAACCGCTTGACAGCCTCGGTCTCGCTCAGGATCGCGCTGCCGACCTGCTTGAGCGCATCCTTGGTTCCGGCGACCAGCGGCAGCGGGATCGTGTCGAGCAGGTCGCCGTTGACGTAGCGATAATTCTCGGTCGAGGACGCCTGGCCGTCCTTGTAGAACACCGGTTCCGACGCAAGCACGTAGACGGAGCTGACGATCTGCGGGAAATCCTTCCGCAGCGCCGCTTCGGACGTGTAGGTGGACATCTGGCCGTAGCTCAGCTCGCCGGTGTCCGGGTTCTTGAACCAGGTCTGGACCTGGTAGACGTCTTCGGCATGCGGCAGCCATTTGTCGTAGCTGAACTCGTACCGCACGAAGAGCAGGATCATCAGGCACGCCGCCATCCCGATCGCGAGGCCCAGGATGTTGATGAACGCGTAGGTCCGGTTCTTCATCAGGGAGCGAAGGCCGACCGTCAGGTAATTGCGCCACATGGGATGGGTCCTACTCGTAGCGGAGGGCGTGGATGGGATTGGTGCGGGCGACGCGGATCGCGTGGCCGGCGACGGTTCCGATCGCGATCGCGAAGGCGATCAAACCGGCGAGGACGAAGGGGCCAGGCGTCAGCGCGATGCGGGCGTCGAACTGGTTCAGCCAACTGCGCATCAGCCACCAGGCGACCGGCCAGGCGATCAGGTTCGCAACCACCACCGGCTTGGTGAACTGCCAGACCAGCAGCCGGACGATGTCGGCGATGCTGGCGCCGAATACCTTGCGAATGCCGATTTCCTTGGTCCGGCGCTCGGCCGTGAAGGCTGCCAGCCCGAACAGGCCGAGGCAGGCGACGGCCACCGCAAGGCCGGCGAACCCGGCGAAGCTCAAGCCGCGCGCGCGGTCGACGCGGTACATCTCCGCGACCTTGGCGTCCGCATAATCGGCCTCGAACGGAACGTCCGCGGCGACGCGCTTCCAGAGGCGCTCCAGCTCGTGCCGCACAGCCTCGGGATCGGCTGAGTCATAATGGACCGCCAGCCGCGAGTAATAGGAGCCATTGTAGAAGACCGTCGGCTCGACCGCTTCGCGCAGGGAGCGGAAGCGCGAATCCTCGACGACACCGACGATGGTGACCGGCATCAGGCCCATGTCCGCGCCGAAGGTGTTGACGCGCACCGTCTTGCCGATCGCTGCCTGCGGATCGTCGTAGCCGAGCTGCTTCGCCGCGAGCCGATTGACGACGACGTTGGTGCCGCGCTCGACCAGCGCCGCCTGCGCGTCCCGCGTCTCCTCCGGGCGCAGCAGCGGCAGCCGCATCATGTCGCGTTCGCGATCCGGCGACAGGGTGCGCCCGGCCAGCAGGCGAATGCCGAGCGTGTCGAAAAACTGCGGCGAGACGCTGTACCAGCCGAGCGTGATCGGCTTGGCGCGGCCGGGCACCTGGAACGAGGCGTTCAGAACCTGCCCGCTCGCCGGCCAGATGCCGGTTCCGGCGGCGGACGCCACCCCCGGCAGCCGGTTCGCTTCGGCGATGACCGCATCGGACTGGGTCGCCAGCTGCTTGCGGTCCATGTTCGCGACCAGGATGATCCCGTCGCGGCGGAAGCCCGCATCAGTGCTGCGCGCGAACTGGATCTGGGCATAGACGACCAGCGTGCAGATGATCAGCCCGATCGAAACCGCGAACTGCGCGACCACCAGCACCGCGCGCAGGCGGCCGGTGCCCGGCGGCTCCGCCGCGGAGCGGTTCGAGCGCAGGATCGCGCCGGGCTGGAAGCGGGTCAGGTAGAAAGCGGGATAAAGGCCGCCCAGCAATCCGACGACCAGCCACAGCCCGATGATCGGCAGCAGGATGCCGTCGCCGCCCAGATAAGCGAGGTGCAAGTCGGTGCCGAGATAGGCGGCGATATAGGGAATGCTGAGCTCCGCCAGCGCCAACGCGACCAGCATCGCCAGGCCGGCGATCAGCAGCGATTCCCCAAGGAATTGACGGATCAGCTGCGCGCGCGCGGCGCCGGCCAGCTTGCGCAGCGCCACCTCGCGCGCACGCTGCCCGGCCCGGGCGGTCGCGAGGTTGACGAAGTTGGCGACGGCAATGCCAAGGATCAGCAGCGCGACGACGCCGAAGGTCGCGACGGTCGTGCGATCATTGTCGGGCCGCGCCGGATCGTCGCCGGTCGCACCGGACAGATGCACGTCGCGCACGTTGACGAGCCGCCAGTCGAACGCATCGCCCTCGCTCACCATCGCGCCGCCGACATTGACGGCCGGGATGTTGCGCTTTTCCCAGGCGGGCAGCCCCGCCGTGATCGCGTCGGGCGACGCGCCGGGCCTGAGCTTCAGGTAGACGAAGCCGTTCACGCAGCCCCAGGAGCAATCGGCGGCGTCCTGCGGATTGATGCGCGTCACCAGGCCGAAGTTCATGTGGCTGTGCCGCGGCAGGTCTTCGAACACGCCTGTCACGCGCAGCTCGACCTTCTCGCCGCGAACGATGCGGGTGATCGTGCGCCCGATCACGTCATCCGTGCCGAACTGCTTGATCGCTTCCGACCGGCTCATGACCAGGCTGTTGGCCTGGTCGAGCGCGTGACGCGGATCGCCGCGCAGGAACGGTACGGAGATCACCTGGAAGAAGGCCGGATCGGCCGCAAGCATGTCGGCAAAGACCGGTTCGCCCCGGCGCAGGAAGACCGGGCGCTCGCTGTCGGCGCGCACCGCCGCCTCGATCTGCGGGAAATCCTTGGCCAGCGGCGCCGCCGCCGCGCCTTCGGATCCCTGCTGGATCGTGCGGATGCCGGTTTCCGGATCGGTGTGGATCAGCTGGACCTGATAGGTGCGATCCGCGTCCTTCAGCCAGTCGTCATAGGTGAGTTCGTAGCGGACATAGAGGAGGAGAACGATGCACGCGGCCAGCCCGATCGCGAGCCCGAAGATATTGATGAACGCGTAGGTCCGGTTCTTCTGCAATGCCCGGATCCCGGCGATCAGATTGCTGCGCCACATCCCCACGATCTCCCCTCATGATCCGTTCGTATCGAGCGAAGTCGAGGCGGATCGGTTGGGGCTGCCCCGCAGCCCCAAGGACATGCCGGCGGCATGTCCGACCTGATCCGCCTTCTCGACTGCGCTCGAAGCGAACGGGCGTCAGGCTCGTCCCCTCAGGCAGCCCGGCGGCGCTCCACCAGCACCTTGCCGTCCAGCATGTTGACGACACGACCGGCATAGTCGGCGTGCGCGGGCGAGTGGGTGACCATCACGATGGTCGAGCCTTCGGCGTTCAGCTTCTGGAGCATTCGCATCACTTCCTCGCCATGCTGGGTATCGAGGTTGCCGGTCGGCTCGTCGGCGAGGATCAGCTTGGGCTCGCCGACCACCGCACGGGCGACGGCGACGCGCTGCTGCTGGCCGCCCGACAGCTGGCTCGGCCGGTGCTTGGCGCGGTGGGCGATGCCGACCTTGTCCATCACTGCCTCGACCCGCTGCTTGCGCTCGGACGAGGGAATGTCGTGGTAGAGCAGCGCCAGCTCGACATTCTCGCGGACCGACAGCTCGTCGATCAGATTGAAGCTCTGGAAAATGAAGCCGATGTGCTTCTTGCGGATGTCGGCGAGCTTCGCCTCGGGCAGGCCCGCGACCTCGCCGCCGTTGAACACATAGGACCCGCTCGACGGACTATCGAGCATGCCGATCACGTTCAGCAGGGTCGACTTGCCGCAGCCCGAAGGCCCCATGATCGCGACGAACTCGCCGTCGGCGATATCGAGATCGATACGGTCGAGCGCGGTCGTCTCGACGGTGTCGGTGCGGTAGACTCGCGACAGTTCGCGCATGCTCAGCATGTGGCTTCCTTTCACTTCTGCTGGAGGTCGAGCCGGTCCTTGTCGGCGAAACCGGTGTACGGAGAGGTCAGGACTTTCTCGCCGGGCTGCAGCCCGTCGAGCACTTCGATGAAATCGGCATTGCGGCGGCCCAGGCGGACATTGCGCTTCACCGCTTCCTTGCCGTCGTCGGTGACGACGAACACCCAGGCGCCGCCGGTGTCGTTGTAGAAGCTGCCGTTCGGGATCAGCAGCGCCGGCGTCGGGTCGCCCAGCGTCAGCTTGGCCTGCAGCGTCTGCCCGCGCTGCAGCCCGGCGGGCTCAGGCCCCTGAAATTGCAGGTCGACCTCGAACTGGCCGTTCCGGACCTGCGGATAGATCTTGGTGACCTTCAGCTGATAGGTCTTGCCGCCCTGGTCGATCGTCGCCTTCTGGCCGACCTGGACGCGTCCCAGATAGAATTCGTCGACGCCCGCGATCAGCTTGTTGGCGCCGGGGCTGTCGATCTGGCCGATCCGCTCGCCGCGATTCATCGACTGGCCGACCTGGATATCGAAGCCGGACAGCTGGCCCGACACCGGCGCGCGCAGCTTCAGCGATTCGAGGTTCAGCCGCGCGAGATCGAGGCTCGAGCTCATCGAGGCGGACGACTGACGCAACTGTCCGAGCTGGCTGGACTGCAGCCGCTCGTCGGTCGCCTGGGTGCGGCGCAGCACGTCGTAGCGCTCCTGCTGGTAATCCAGATCGTCCTTGGTGTCGGCGAACTGCTTGGACGGGATGAAGCCGCGCGCGGCAAGCGGAGCCTCGCGCTTATACTGGCGCTGCGCCTTTTCGAGCGCGAGCTTTGCTTCCAGCAGGTTGCGCTCGTCGCTCATCCGGGTCTGGGCGAGCGCGAGCTCCTGGCTGCGCATCGAGTTCAACTCGCGCGACACGTCGGTCTGGCGGGCGAGCACCGACAGCTGCAGCTCGGGATTCGAGAGCACCGCGAGCAGCTGCCCCTTCTGGACCGTCGCGCCGTCCTCGACCAATTTCTCCTCGACGCGGCCACCCTCGACCGAATCCAGGTAGATGGTCAGCAACGGCGTCACCCGCGCGCGCAAAGGCAGGAAATCATCGAAGGTGCCGCGCTGGACGGTCGAGATGGTGACCCGGTCCGCTGCGATCGTCTGGGAATTGCTGCTCGGCGCATAGGCGTAGAAGGCGATGCCGGCGATCGCGAGCGCGCCGGCGGCGACGCCGGCTTTGATCTTGGTGGGAATCCCGCGCCGCTCGACGACCTTGTCCATCGCGCCGCCGCTCACCGGCTCCCGGGGCGACGCAGCAGGCTCAGAACTCATTCGAACAACGCTCATTCAGGTCTCCACCAGGTCTGGCAGCAAGCATCGTGCCATCTACGAAAACAGTTGTAGTCGAGAGAGAAGCCGCCCGAATCAGCCGCCTGTCCTGTTCGGAACCGAACAGAAGTGTCCGTTCCCGAACAGGGTGCGGCGATTGGCGGCTCAAGCGAGCACCGGCCGATCAGCCGAACGGGTGCAGGCGATCGTGCCCGCATTGGCCGGTTGCGGTGCGACGGTTACAAATGTAGTCAGTGCCCCGGCGACCGTTGCCGCGAACGCGAAGGACAGGCGGATCTTGATCATGGCTCGGCTCCTGAAAACACGTGCCCCGGACCTTTTGCCCGGATGCCGGATGCTCAGCGAAAGCCGTGCCAAGCTGGAGGAATCGGCAGTTTTCGGACGTTTTCTGGAAATCCGGCGTCCACCAACTGTTTTAGGTGCATCACACACCGGATTGGTCTATGTCCGGATTCGAACACGGACTGTGCGGAGCCGGACGCGGTGAGTCCCAAGCCTTTCGATCTTGCCCTGATCGTCGATGACGATCCCGATATTCTGCTCGCGGCGCGACTGCTGCTGCGCGACCTGTTCGCCGAAGTGATCGTCGCCGAACAACCGGACGACGCCTTCGCCAAGACCAGCGGCCGCAACCCGGACGTCATCCTGCTCGATGCCAATTTCGCCCGCGGGGCGACCAATGCCGCCGAAGGATTCGAGGCTCTGGCCCGATTCCTCGATCGTGATCCGGAAGCGGTGGTCGTGATGATCACCGCGCATGGGGGAGTACAAATCGCCGTGGAAGCGATGAAGCGTGGCGCAACCGATTTCGTGTCCAAACCCTGGTCGAACGAGCGGCTGCTCGCGACCGTGCGCACCGCGGCGTCGCTCCGCCAGTCGCGCAACGCGGTGTCGACCGAGCGGCAGAAGGCGGTCGCGATCGCGGCGCCGGCGGCCGGCGAGACCCCGCTGCTCGGCAACTCCCCTGCGATGAAGCGCGTGATGCAGCTGATCGAGCGCGCCGCCCCGACCGATGCGAACGTGCTGATCCTCGGCGAAAACGGCACCGGCAAAGAGCTGGTGGCCCGCGAGCTTCACCGCCGCTCGCGCCGTGCCGACCGCGTGATGCTGTCCGTCGATCTGGGCGCCGTCGCCGAAACCCTGTTCGATTCCGAGCTGTTCGGCCATGTGAAGGGCGCGTTCACCGACGCGCGGTCCGACCGCGTCGGCAGGCTCCAGGCGGCGGATGGCGGCACCCTGTTCCTGGACGAGATCGGCAACCTGCCGCTCCACCTCCAGCCTAAGCTGCTGACCGCGCTGGAACAGCGCCGGGTCACCCCTGTCGGCGCGAACAAGCCGGTGCCGTTCGACGTGCGCGTGGTCGCCGCGACCAACCTGGCTCCGTCAGCGCTGGCGGACGAAAGCCGCTTCCGGCCCGACCTGCTGTTCCGCCTGAACACGGTGGAGATCGAACTGCCCCCCCTGCGCCAGCGCCGGGACGACATCCCGCTGCTGCTGGACCATTATCTCGGTCTCTATGCCCGCAAATACGACAAGCCGATGCCGCCGCTCGCGGACGACGTGCGCGCCGCGCTTGCGGCCTATGATTGGCCCGGCAATGTCCGCGCGCTCCGGCATGCGGCCGAGCGCGCGGTCATCCTGTCGGATGGCGGCCCGCTGTCGATCGACGATTTTTCGATCCGGCGCCAGACCGGCCACATTCCCGTCGTCACGGTCGAGAGCGCGGGCGACCTCAATCTGGAGCGCGCCGAAAAGCAGATGATCGAGCGCGCGCTGCAGAAGCATTCGTACAATATCTCGCTCGCCGCGAACGAGCTCGGGCTCACCCGCGCCTCCCTCTATCGCCGCATGGAGAAGCATGGCCTCTGACGGCGCAGGCTTTCGCGGCCAGTTCGCGCTGGGGCTTATCTGGCGCATGCTGCTGCTGCTGGCAGCGCTGGCGGCGTTCGCCGGCTCCATTGCCGCGCCCAATCTCGGCGCCGCGCGGATCATCGCCGCCGCGCTGGTCGCCAGCGCTGCGGTCGCGCTGTGGAATTACATCCAGCGCACCAATCATGAGGTCGCGCGCTTTATCGAGGCGATCCGCTTCGGCGATATGTCCGCAAGCTTCGCGCGGCCGGAGGCGGGCTCCGGCTTCGAGGCGCTGGGCGAGGCGCTGGATTCGGGCATCCGCGCGCTCCGTGAGGAGCGCGCGCGCATGGCGGACGAGAGCCGCTTCTATCAGGCGATCGTCGACGATCTGCCGATCGCGCTGCTGCTGGTCGACCCCGAGGAGCGGGTCGAGCCGGTCGGCAAGACGGCGCGGCGCATGTTCGGCGCGCTCACCGGCGTGCGGGTCGACGATTACGCGCAGTTCGGCGCCGGCTTTGCCCAAGGCCTGCGCGGCCTTCAGCCGGGCCAACGCCAGTTGGTGACGATGACGCTGGAGGGCGGCCAGACCCAGCGCGCCTTGCTGCGCGTCGCGGCCGTGCATCGCCTCGGCGGATCGCACCGGGTGATCACCGTCCAGCCGATCCAGGAAGCGTTGAACGCGGTCGAGATCGCGACCCAGAGCGACCTGGTGCGCGTGCTGACCCACGAGATCATGAACTCGATGACCCCGGTGACGTCGCTTGCCCGCACCGCCGCCGACCTGATGGCGGACGCCGATACCGGCAACGACGAAACGATCGCGGATGCGCGCGCGGCGGTCGAGACGCTCGCGCGGCGTGCGGACGGTGTGATGCACTTCGTCGAAAGCTATCGCCAGATCAGCCGCACGCCGCAGGTCAACCGCCAGGTGTTCGTCGCCACATCGTTCGGGGACGAGCTGAAGCGGCTGTTTCAGGCCGACTGGCCCGCCGATCGCCTCGATTTCGATCTGGCCGTCGAGCCGGAGACGATGATGCTCGACGCCGATCCCGACCTGCTCGCGCAGGTGCTGATCAACCTGCTGCGAAACGGAGCGGAAGCAGCCGAGGCGCACGGTCCCGAGCCGCGCGTCGCCATCCGCTTCGAGGCCTCGCGGGGCGGCGGCGCGACGATCCTGGTCGAGGACAATGGCCCCGGCATTCCGGAGGCAAAGCGCAGCGAAGTCTTCCTCCCCTTTTTCACGACCAAGGCCAAGGGCACCGGCGTCGGCCTCAGTCTCGCGCGGCAGATCGTGCTGGCTCATGACGGCACGATCGCGATCGAAACCGGCGACCTTGGCGGCGCCCGTTTCCGCATCATTCTCTGAGCCTTGCGCAGCGATCAGAGCGTTCTATCGTGCCCTCGAATAGGGGAGCGATCATGGGCTATGCCGAGGATAAGCGGGTGCACGACTCGATCGAGTTGGTCGGGATGCGCGCCCAGGCGACAACGGTCGGACTGATCCAGCTGTCGATCGAGCTGAACCGTGCCGGCGTGCTCGACCAGGCAGCGATCGACCGGATCAAGGAATCGATCGCGAAAGAGATTTCGCTCAATCGTCCGAAATCGGTATCGGCGGAGAATTTCGACGAGCATCTTCACCGCCGGCTCGATCGGCTTTTCGCCGGCGAGGATGCGGTCGGCGAGGTCACGCCGGAAACGATCGGCCCTCAGGATTGACGGCGGGTCAATCGCTGGACGGTCAGCAGCGACGCAAGGGCAAACGCTGCCTGCGCGGCCAGTCCGACGGGCCACCAGCCGGCAAGCGCGAACGGGATCAACAGCCAGATCAGCAGATCGGTGTCGGCCAACAAGAACGGGCGCCGCGGCGGCTTGCCGATCCAGCGTTCATGCTCCAGCAGCGCCGTCATGCCGCCAAGCGTCGCCGCGGCGAGCGCGAGCGTGCCCCAACCATAGTCGCGCAGATTCCAGCCGAGCGCGAGCAGCGCCGCGCTGGCCGTGCCATGGCGGAGCTGCGTCCAGCGCCGATGGTCCTTGCGCAGGCGCATCGTCAGCCCGGCAAGATGCCGCCCCAGCACATCGACCGGCCCGGAAAGCATGGCCAGCACCAGTCCCGGCCAGCGCCCGCCGCCCATCAGGACCAGCGCCGACAGCATCAGCAGGGCTGACGCGCCGCCGCGAAGCCAGGCCGGATCGATCATCGCCGCCATCGCTCGCGGTGCAAGCGCCCGGGCGAGCGGATCGAACACAAAACGGTCGAGCAGCCCGGTCGAGCCCCGCGCGGCGACACGGCTGATCGCCTGTTCGGCAGCAAGCGCGCTGCCTGCATCGGTCACCTGCGCCAGCAAGGGCGCGTGCTTTCCGTCGCCCAGGTCGACGCGCTCGGCACCCGCTTGGACGGCATTGCGCAGCAAGGTCGATTGCAGGTCCCAGTCGCCCAGCATCCGCGCCGTGCGCCGGATCAGCTCGCCATCGACAAGCAGCATCCCTGCCCAGCGTGCGCTGGCGTCGATCAATTCCCAGTTCCGGCTCTCGGGCACGTCCGCCAGTGTCAGGATTGCCGGAACGGAAGCGGACAGCAGCCGCTCCGCCGCGCTGGTGTCGGTCACGACGCCGTCGGCCAGCATCAGCAGCCGCTCGTCGGGCCGGACCCGCTGCGCGACATCCTCGACGCGGCGAACGATCTCGATCGCGATCCCGTCCCGCCGCAACCGCGCGAGCGCAGCGGCGATCGCCGGCGGCAGCTGTTCGGCAATGGTGATGACACGCTCCGCGCCCACCTCGACCAGCAGTCGTGTTTGCTGCTCCAGCACGGTCTGGCCAGCGACCGGCAGTTCCGCGCGCAACCCCGTCCCGCCTGCGACGTCCTCGCAGGCGACGATCAGTCCGGTCAGCATGGCACGCCCCGCATCGGGGCCTTCGTTAGGCGGTAATCGCCGCGGGCAAAAGCGCGTTTAGATCGTCAGCACCGTCAGCGCGCGTTCGATCTCTCCCAGCGCCGTGGCATCGCCACGCCGCGATTCGGCCGCATGGCCGGCTACGGCCATCAGCGCGGTTGCGCCGAAGCTGGCCGCCAGGCCTTTCAGGCGCAGCCCCGCCTCGCGCCAATCGGCGTCGCTGGATGCGCGCTGCATGCCTTCCAGATGGCGCGATGCGCTTTCGAGGAATGCGCCGCGTAGCTCGGCGACAAGTGCCTGATCGTCGCCGACCGCGGCGGCAAGCGACGTGTTGAGGGCCTGTTCGAACGACATGGGGTCAGCTTATCCCCGAAAACCTTAAGGGCCGGTAACCCGCCCTTGTTCTCACCTTGGCAAAAGCTGGTATGTTCCCGGGCATGAGCGGGTCGAAAAAAGTCGTGGGCCTCAGGCCCGAGCATGAAGACGAGCTGATCGTGGAAGACGCGACACCGGTTTACGCCGCTGCCGAGGAAGATGTGCCGGCGCCCCGCAGCGGCGCCGGGGTGTTCGCCGCCATTCTGCTGACGCTGCTGGCGCTCGCCTGGATCGGCTTCGTCGCCTGGAGCGTGGTCGCAGGCCCCGATGCCTATGCCAATCTGGCGATGGTGATCGGTGCGGCGAGCGCGCCGCTGGCACTGATCGGCGTTCTCGGCCTGCTCGTGCTCCGCACCAGCCGGCGTGAAGCGCACCGCTTTCTTTCCACCGCGCACGGCATGCGTGCCGAATCCGCGAAGCTTGAGGCGCGGGTCGGCGAGCTGACCGCCCGCATCGCGGCCAATCGCGAGGCGCTGGCCGACCAGACCATCCAGCTGACTCAGATCGGCGAGGAAGCGGCCGCGCGGCTGGCAAACGTCACCGCGACCTTCCGCCAGGACGGCGAAGCGCTGGACCGCCACGCCGGCACGCTCGCCCAATCGGCAAGCGCTGCGAGCGGCGAGCTGAACGCCCTGCTCGCAAGCCTGCCCAAGGCGCAGGAGCAGACGGATGGCATCGCCGCCGCGCTCGGCCATGCAGGTGAAACCGCCTTGGGCCAGGCGAGCGCCCTCGAAGCCCAGCTCGCCGCTTTGCTCGCGCGCGGCAAGGAAGCTGACGAGATCGCGAACGGCGCCGCCGGGACGCTCGCCGAGCATCTGTCGCGGATCGAAGGCACGACCGACAGCGCGCGCGCCCAGCTGGACGCGACCGCCGCGCAGATGAGCGAAGCGGTGCAGTCCGCTCTCGCCCGCGCCGCCGAGGCGCTCGATGAAGCCCGCCGCAGCGTCGAGGCGCAGGGCGCGGCGATGCTGGCGATGGTCGACCAGTCGAAGGCTGCGCTCGACACGACGGGCACCCAGTCCGCCGAAGCGCTCGCCGGCCGGATCGCCGAGGTCGGTGCGCTCGTCGACGGGATCGGCCGCAGCATCGGCGCGCATGACGAAACCGGCCGCGTCCTGGTCGAACGGCTGTCGGCGGGCATGGCCGAAATCGAGCAGCGGCTTGAGCGGCTCGATCAGAGCGGCACCGCCCGCACCGAGCAGCTTGCCGTCGCGATCGCGTCGCTCGGCGAGAATGCGGACCGTCTGTCCACCTCCCTCGCCGGCGCCGGCGATGCGGCGGACAGCTTCATCGCGCGCAGCGAGGCGCTGTTGACCGCCCTGGATGCCAGCGCGCGCGAGATCGACGAGACGCTGCCGGCCGCCCTCGCCCGCCTCGACGGCTATGCCGAGGCCAGCCGCGGCCGGATCGAGGCGATGCGACCCGAAGTCGGCGGCATCGAAGCCGGCGCGACGGCCGCGCTCGACCGCCTCGCCCAGACCGAAAAGCTGCTCCAGCAGCAGCGCGAGGCGATCGAACTGTTCGGACAGGCCGCGGACCGTCAGCTCCAGACCGGCAAGCGCAGCGCGGGCGAGCTGTCCGCCGCGGTCGATTCCGCCCAGGCGCAGATGGCCTCGCTCGCCGACGGCTCCGGCCCGCAGCTGATCGACGTGATGCTCCGCGTGCGCGACGCGGCGAACCAGGCGGCGGAGCGCGCCCGCGAGACGTTCGAGCGGATCGTGCCCCAGGCAGCCGCCTCGATCGGCCACGCAACCGACAAGGCAATCCAGGACGTGGTGAGCGCCCGCGTCGAAAAGCAGGTGCTTTCAGTCGCGGACGCCGCCGAGCGCGCGGTCGCGGCCGCCAATGCCGCCGCGGTGCAGCTCAGGGAGCAGATGGAGCAGGTCGAGCGCGGCGCCGCGGCGATCGAGGCGCGCGTCGAATCCGCGCGCGAGCAATCCGACGACGCCAATCGCGAAGGCTTCGCACGGCGCGCGGCGCTGCTGATGGAAGCGCTGAACTCGACCGCGATCGACGTCGCCAAGATCTTGTCGAACGAAGTGACCGACAGCGCCTGGGCCGCCTATCTGAAGGGCGATCGCGGCGTGTTCACGCGCCGCGCGGTGCGGCTGCTGGAAGCGGGCGAAAGCCGCGCGATCCAGACCTATTACGAAAGCGACCCCGAATTCCGCGAGCAGGTCGGCCGCTACATCCACGATTTCGAGGCGATGCTGCGGAATGTCCTCGCGACCCGCGAAGGCTCGCAGATCGCGGTGACGTTGCTGTCGTCGGATATGGGCAAGCTCTACGTCGCGCTCGCCCAGGCGATCGAGCGGCTGAGGACCTAGCCCTTCATCGTCCCCGAATAATCCATGTCGGCCGGCGTGATCCAGCCGTTCACATAGTTCGCGTAATAAAGCCCGAACAGCACCGCGCCCACAATGGTCGCGCGGATCACCAGCCTGCCGAAGCGATAGCCGTGCGGCGCGCTGTCGGCCTGGCCGGGAATGCGTTCGGCGCCGGCCTCTTCGTGCGTGCGCACGCCGAACGGCAGCACCAGGAACACGGCGAGCGACCAGAACAGGGCGTAAATGGCGAGAATCGAGGTCCAGCGCATTTAACGGCGTCTCCTCATCCAAGCGTTCACCGCCGCCAGACCAAGCGGCATAATGAACAACGTCACAGTCACGATTGCCAGATCAATCCCAAAAGCGGCCATGCCGATGGGTTTGCCGGCGGCAAACCACCCGAACATTGCGCGCACGCCCGTCAGCAACAAGGCCGCAGCCAATGAGATAACAAGCCACCGCCGTGTGAAGCCCATGATTCGACCTATACCCTGAGCAGCATCACGTCGACGATCGGCTTTTTGCCGGTCCATTCGACGGCCTTGCGGCGCACCGCGAGCCGGATCGCCTCGCGCAATTTCTCCTCGTCGGCCGCGCCCTTGCGCGCTGCTTCCTCGGCGGCGTCGCAGGCATCGGCGACGAAGTCGTCCTTGTCCTCTTCGACGGGGATGCCCTGCAGCCTGACCTCCGGGCCGCCCACGACCTTGCCGCCCTTGCCCAGCGCGACCGCGACCGAGATCTGGCCATAGGCTGCAATCCGGCGCCGTTCGTTGATCGTGGTGCCGTCTGCGGGAAGGATCACGTCGCCGTCCATCACCAGCCGTCCGGCGCGTTCGTTGCCGATCACGGCCGGGCCGTCGGGGGCGAGGCGCACGACCGTGCCGTTTTCCTGCACGATCGACCTCGGCACGCCCTGCTCTTCGGCGAAGCGCGCCTGCTCCGCCATGTGCCGGCGCTCGCCATGGACCGGCAGGATGATCTCCGGCCGGATCCATTTGTACATCAGCGCGAGCTCGGGCCGCCCCGGATGACCCGACACGTGCACATGCGCCTGCCGGTCGGTGATCATCCGGATGTTCTTGGCGGCCAGCGCATTCTGGATGCGCCCGATCGCGATCTCGTTGCCGGGAATCTGCTTCGACGAGAACACGACCAGGTCGCCCTCGTCCAACTTCAGCGGATGCTGGTCGAAGGCGATACGGCCGAGCGCGGCGCGCGCCTCGCCCTGCCCGCCAGTCGCAACGATCATCACTTCGCGATGGGGCAGCTTCATCGCCGCATCGAAATCGACCGGCTCCGGGAAGTCGCGCAGATAGCCAACGCTTTTTGCGACCTTCAAAATCCGGTCGAGCGACCGCCCGGCGACGCAGATCTGCCGTCCGGTGTCGCGCGCGACCTGGCCCAAGGTGGCAAGCCGCGCCGCATTCGACGCGAAGGTGGTGACAAGCACCCGGCCCGTCGCTTCCGCAATCACGCCGTCCAGCCCTTCGCGGACCGCCGCTTCGGAGCCCGATGCGTCCTCGTTGAACACGTTGGTGGAGTCGCAGACCAGCGCCAGCACGCCCTTGTCGCCGATCGCTTCCAGCTCGGCCGCGGTCGAGGGGGTGCCGAGCAGCGGTTCCTCGTCCAGCTTCCAGTCACCGGTGTGGAAGATATTCCCGTACGGCGTCTCGATCAGCAGCGCGTTGCCTTCGGGGATCGAGTGCGCAAGCGGCACATATTCGAAGCCGAACGGGCCCAGGTGGAATTGGCCGTGCTCGCGATCGATCACGTGCAGCTTCACCTGATCGGCGATGCCTTCCTCGTCCAGCTTGCCGCGGATCAGGCCGGCGGTGAACGGCGTGGCGTAGAGCGGCACGCCCAGATCGGCCGCGAGATAAGGCAGCGCGCCGATATGGTCCTCATGCCCGTGCGTCAGCACGATGCCGAGCAGATCGTCGGCCCGCTCCTCGATGAAGCTCAGATCGGGCAGGATCAGGTCGATGCCGGGATAGGCCGGGTCGGCAAAAGTGATGCCGCAGTCGACCATCACCCATTTGCCCTGGCAGCCATAGAGATTGACGTTCATCCCGATCTCGCCGGAACCGCCGAGCGCAAGGAAGAGGAGTTCGTTACCGGGAGTCATTGCATTCCTTCTAAGTCCTCCCCGGAACGGGGAGGGGGACCATGCGAAGCATGGTGGAGGGGCCGGAAGCGAAGCGGACGGTGGGGCAGTCG
>NZ_BBWU01000020.1 GCF_000974765.1 Sphingomonas changbaiensis NBRC 104936
TCGCGAGCGAGAGCGAGCCCTATGGCAAACCGACCCCTCCACCATGCTTCGCATGGTCCCCCTCCCCGTTCCGGGGAGGAGTTGGAGTATGAAAATCGCCACCTACAACGTGAACGGCGTGAACGGCCGCCTGCCTGTCCTGCTGCGCTGGCTGGAGCAGTCCCGTCCCGACATCGTCTGCCTGCAGGAACTGAAGGCGCCGCAGGAGAAGTTTCCGGAAGGCCCAATCGCCGACGCAGGCTATGAGGCCATCTGGCACGGGCAGAAATCGTGGAATGGCGTCGCGATCCTGAGCCGCGCCGGCACGCCGGTCGAGACGCGGCGCGGGCTGCCGGGCGATCCCGATCCGAGCCACAGCCGCTATATCGAGGCGGCGGTGAACGGACTGATCGTCGGCGGGCTCTACCTGCCCAACGGCAACCCGAAGCCGGGGCCGAAATTCGATTACAAGCTCGCCTGGTTCGACGCGCTGATCGATCACGCCGCCGACCTGATCGCGAGCGGCGCGCCGGTGATCCTGGCCGGCGACTATAATGTGATGCCGACTGACCGCGACGTGTACAAACCGGAGCGCTGGTTGGATGACGCCCTGTTCGCGCCGGAGGTCCGCGCCGCCTATGCCCGCCTGCTGGCGCAGGGCTGGACCGATGCGCTGCGCTCGCTGCACCCGGATGAGACGATCTACACCTTCTGGGACTACTTCCGGAACGCCTTCGCCCGCAACGCCGGCTTGCGCATCGATCACCTGCTGCTGAGCCCCGCGCTCGCCCCGCGGCTCAAGCGCGCCGAGGTGGACCGGGACGTGCGAAGCTGGGAAAAGACCAGTGACCACGCGCCGGTGTGGGTGGAGCTGGAGGACTGAGGTGGCGAGCGACCCGAAGACCGTCGAATTCATCCTCGACCAGCTCAACGCCGCCGGCGTGGACGTCTCGGCGAAGAAGATGTTCGGCGAATACGGCCTATATCTCGACGGCAAGATGGTCGCGATGGTCTGCGACGATCAACTGTTCGTGAAGCCGACGCCCGAAGGTCGCGCCTTCACCGGTCCGATCGAGGAAGCGCCGCCCTATCCGCAAGCCAAGCCCTGCCTGCTGATCGACGGCGAGCGTTGGGACGATAGCGATTGGCTCGCCGAGTTGTTTCGGGTGAGCGCGGCGGCCTTGCCGGCGCCGCGGCCCAAGAAACCCCGATAAGTCCGTTCGTTTCGAGCGAAGTCGAGAAACGACAGCTCCGAGCTTGCGCTTCTCGACTGCGCTCGAAGCGAACGGAGCTTGGGTTATCGCCCTTCTTCCTCCGGCGGGAGCTGGTGGATGACCCAGGTGTGGTTCTGCACGATCGTGGCAGAGACCGGATGGCCATCCGGATCCAGCGACGGCTTAAAGCGAAATCGCTCCATGATCAGGCGGCAGGTGGTGTTGTCCAGGTCCGGAAAGCCGCTCGAGCGAGTGACTTCGCAATCCGTCACGCGACCGTCGACCCCAACCTCGTATCTGACGCTGACCGTCCCGCCGACCCCGGCGGCCCCCGCGGATCGGGGATAGTCGGAATCCTTGATTCGCCCCTTGATCTGGCGCGGTGCGACCCAGCCACCGCCGCCGTCTCCCTCCCCTTCGCCGCCCGAGCCCCGGCCATTGCCGAAACCGCCCGCGCCATAGCCGGGGCCGGGAATGTCGGCGGAGCCGGCGGATGGCGCGTTCCCAACGCCGGGGATCGGTGCGACGGGCAGCGGATTGGGCGTCGGCACCTTCACCGGAGGCGGCGGCAGCACGATCTGCGTCGGCTCGGCGCGAAGGTTCGGCGGCGAGGCCTCACCCTCCGGGCGCGGCGACTTGATCTTATGCGGAATCTTCGTCTGCGGCTTGGGCGGCTCATGCACCGGCAGCACGTTGAACAGCTTCAGCTCCTCGCTGACGCGGTGGGGAATATCGGTGCGGAGCCCGGCGATCAGCGCATAGCCGAGCAGGGCATGGACGAGCACCACGCCCGCGACGGAGGTCGCCCGTTCCTTGCTCCAGCGCTGCTCAGCATACATCGACCAACCCTCGCGTCATCAACGCGCGAGGCAGGGGTTAGCGCCATCCGGCTGAACAGGCGCTGATAAGCCGCTGTTATCTCACCGGTTCAGGTTGTGAAGCGCGAGACCCGGCCGCGGCCATTCCAGGCTGATCAGCCGGCCGGTGCCGGACAGCGTGATATAAGCGGTGCGCAGCTCCGGTCCGCCCCAACAAATGTTGGTCGTGAACGGATCGCCGGTCTGCACGAACTCGACCAGTTCGCCCTGCGGCGAGACCACCGAAATGCCGCCATTGCCGATCGTCGCGACGCAGATATTGCCAGCGCTGTCGACGCCCAGGCTATCGAACCAGCTATATCCGCCCGCGCCGTACAGAAAGTGCGCGCCGGTGCCGGTCAGGCTTTCGCCGCGCGCCAGCTTTCCCGGGCTCTCGACGTCGAAATACCAGAGCTTCGCCGTGTAGGTCTCCGCGACATACAGCCGCTTGCCGTCGGGCGAGAGGCCGATGCCGTTCGGGTTCTCCATCGGGAACACGGCTTCCTCGATCTGGCTACCGTCTGCTTTGGCATAGAACACGCCGACGATATCGCGCGAGCGCTCGAAATTCTTGCCGTGATCGGTGAACCAGAAACCGCCCGCGTCGTCGAACACGATGTCATTGGGCCCCCGCAGCTGCACCTCGCCCGCATGGGTATAGAGTGTCTCGACCTTGCCCGTATCGGGATCGATGCGCTGGATCGAGCCGCCGCTCCAATTCCTCGCGGCGCCATGCGGGATCAGCAGGCCCTGGGTCTCCAGATACTCGAACCCGCCATTGTTGCAGAGATAGAGCATCCCGTCCGGCCCCAGCGCGAGACCGTTGGGGCCGCCGCCGGGAGTGGCGATCACCTCCTTTTTGCCGTCACCCCAGCAGCGCGTGATCCGCCCGGCCTCGATCTCGACCACAATCACGCTGCCGTCGGGCATCGCGACCGGCCCTTCGGGAAAACGGAGGCCATTCGCGATTTCGGTGAAGCTATGCACTTAGCCATCCTCCCGGTTTGGGCTGAGCTTGTCGAAGCCCTCCCTTCTTCTTGGGGGGCAGTAGAAAGGAAAGGGAGGGCTTCGACAAGCTCAGCCCGAACCGGCTATGGGGACCTGAATCATCGGAGCGAGAGACATGGCCACAGCGCGATATGACGCCGACCTGAAGCTGTTCGTGAACGGCGCCTGGCGGGCGGGCGAGGATCGGCAGTCGGTGTTCAATCCCGCGACGGGCGCCACCGTGGCGGAAGTGCCGCTCGCGACCGCGGCCGACATGGACGAGGCGCTGGCTGCCGCCGATCGCGGATTCAAGCTGTGGAAAGCGACGGACGTCGAGGCGCGCGCCGCGATCCTGCACAAGGCCGCCGCGCTGATTCGCGAGCGCACCGACCGCATCGCGACGTTGATGACGATGGAGCAGGGCAAGCCGCTCGGCGAAGCGCGCGGCGAGGTCGCCGGCGCCGCTCAGCTGTTCGATTATTACGCCGAGGAAGCGAAGCGCGCCTACGGTCGCGTGCTGGTGCGCCCCACGGGCCAGCGTTCGATCGTGATCAAGCAGCCGGTTGGGCCGGTTGCGTCGTTCACGCCGTGGAACTTCCCCGTCTATCTGATGGCGAAGAAGCTGGCGGCCGCACTCGCCGCGGGTTGCTCGGTGATCGCCAAGCCGCCGGAAGAGACGCCGGGCTGCACTTCCGCGATCATGCAGGCACTGGCTGACGCCGGCCTGCCGCCGGAGGTTGCGCAATTGGTGTTCGGCGTGCCGGACACGGTCAGTCGTCACCTGCTCGCCTCGCCGGTGATCCGGAAGGTGAGCTTCACCGGCTCGGTGCCGGTCGGACGGCACCTGATGAAGCTCGCGGCCGACGGCCTCAAGCGCGTGACGATGGAGTTGGGCGGCCACGCACCGGTGCTGATCTTCGACGATTGCGACCTGGAGCGGACGCTCGACATGGTCGTGCCCCAGAAATTCCGGAACGCCGGGCAGGTCTGCGTGTCGCCCACCCGCTTCTACGTGCAGCAGGGCGTGTACGATCGTTTCGTCAGCGAATTCGCCGCGCGCACGCAGAAATGGACGGTCGGCAACGGGCTGGAGCCTGCGAACAAGATGGGCCCGCTCGCGAACAAGCGCCGCCCGGACGCGATTGCGGCACTGGTCGATGACGCGGTCGCCAAAGGTGCAACTCTAGCGGCCGGCGGCGAGCGGTTCGGTGACGGCTTTTTCTACAAGCCGACCCTGCTGGCGGACGTGCCGCTGGAATCCCGGATCATGAACGAGGAGCCGTTCGGCCCGGTCGCCGTCGCTCGCCCGTTCGCGACCGAGGAAGACGCGATCGAGCAGGCCAACCGCCTGCCCTTCGGCCTCGCCGCCTTCGCCTTCACCGAAAACGGCCGCCGCGCGAACCGGCTGGGCGACCTGATCGAAGCCGGCATGGTCGGCATCAACACCTTCGCAATCTCCGGCGCCGACACCCCGTTTGGCGGGGTGAAGGATTCGGGCTTCGGCAGCGAGGGCGGGCCGGAAGGGCTCGACAGCTACATGGTCGTGAAGGCGATCCATCAGGCGTGAGTTCTGCCCCTCTCCCGCTGCGCGGGAGAGGGCGACTCGGCCCTGCGGGGCCGAGCGGGGAGAGGGTGGCGGGCGCTGTACCACAAGCCCCTCTCCCCGCTCGCGCCCGCAAGCGCGAGTCGCCCCTCTCCCCTGAAGGGAGAGGGTTGGAGGAGAAGCGCCCACCACCTAAAGGACGATCATGACAACGAAACGAACCGGCGGCCGCATTCTGGTCGACAACCTCGTCGCGCAAGGCTGCGACCGGATCTTCACCGTGCCGGGCGAAAGCTTCCTGGCCGTGCTCGACGCGCTGCACGACGTTTCGCAGATCGAGGTGGTCGTCTGCCGGCAGGAAGGCGGCGTCGGCTTCATGGCCTGCGCGGACGGCGAGCTGACCGGCCGGCCGGGGATCGCGTTCGTGACCCGCGGCCCCGGCGCGACGAACGCGTCGATCGGCGTCCATGTCGCGATGCAGGATTCGCTGCCGATGATCCTGTTCGTCGGCGACGTCGGCCGCGGCGACCGCGACCGCGAGGCGTTCCAGGAAGTCGATTTCGGCCAGATGTTCGGCCCGCTGGCGAAGAAGGTGCTGCGCATCGACCGCGCGGAGCGGATTCCGGAATATGTGGCGCGCGCCTATGCGACGGCCATGTCCGGCCGGCCGGGGCCGGTGGTCGTCGTGCTGCCGGAAGACATGCTGCTCGACGAGGCGGAGGCGCTGGATCGGCCACACGTGTCGAGCGCGCCCCAGGCGCCATCGGCAGCGGAGCTCGAAGAACTCGCCGGCCTGATCAGGGCGGCCCAGGCTCCGCTGGCGATCGTGGGCGGTGCCGATTGGGATGCGGGCAGCGGCATCGCCTTTGCCCGCTGGGCCGAACATATGGGCATTCCGGTCACGGCGGGCTTTCGGCGCCAGGATTCCATTCCCAACAGCTCGCCCGCCTGGTGCGGCAATCTCGGCTATGGCCCGAACCCTAAGCTGGTTCAGCGCGTGAAACAGGCCGACCTGCTGCTGGTCGTGGGCCCGAGGCTCGGCGAAGCGACGACCGACGGCTACGCGCTGATCACGCCCGATCATCCGGGGCAAAAGCTCGTCCATGTCCACCCCGACCCGGAAGAGCTGAACAGCGTCTACCGCGCGGACCTGGCCATCTGCGCCAGCATGCGCACCTTTACGCACGCATTGCCCGAGGGCGCGATCTTCAACGCCGGCAAGGAAGCGCATGCCGAATGGCTCGACTGGTCGACACCGCGCCCGCGCGAGGGCGCCAAGCTCGACCTCGGGCAATGCGTGCTGGCGATGCGGGAGGCGATGCCGGCGGACACGATCATCTGCAACGGCGCGGGCAATTTCTCCGGCTGGTGGCATCGTTACTGGCTCTATGAAGGCTACGGCACCCAACTCGCGCCGACAGCGGGGGCAATGGGCTATGGCGTGCCGGCAGCGGTGGCGGCGGCGCTCAGGCGGCCGGAGCAGAAGGTGGCCGCGGTCGCGGGCGACGGCGATTTCCTGATGAACGGACAGGAGCTGGCGACGGCGGTCGCTCAAGGCTGCGACATGCTGGTAATCGTTGTCGACAATGGCTGGTATGGCACGATCCGCATGCACCAGGAGCGCGAATATCCAGGCCGCATCTCGGGCACGCGGCTCGTCAATCCCGACTTCGCCGCTCTCGCCCGCGCCTATGGCGCATGGTCCGAGGCGGTCGAAAGCACCGACCAGTTCGCCCCTGCCCTCGCCCGCGCGCTGGAGCAGAAGGGCGTCAAGTTGCTGCACCTGAAAACGGACGTGGAGCAGATCAGCCCCGCGGTCACGATCAGCCAGCTGCGGAGCCGCTAAATCCGCCGCGCCAGCCAGGCCGCGACGTTCGCGACATAGGTGCGCGTGTCGTCGAGCGCGGCGGCATCGCGGTGAACTTCGTCGCCCGGCGCCTCTTCGACAAAGCTCGGGCAACCGGCTTTGGTATCCCAATTGTAGTCGGCGATGTGGTGGAAGCTGGAATCCGCCACGCCCCGCCCCTTGCCGTCTTCTTCGACGGCGACAGCCAGGTTGAAGCGATTGCCGGTCCGCGTGCTTCGCCCCGTTGCAACCACCGTCGCTACCCCGGCCAGCTCGCGCGGTGCCCCGACGGCGCCTTCGTGCGGATGGGCGGGCAGGCGTTCGATCCGGCTGCCATCCGGACGTCGCATCAGCGGATGGTCGGCGGCTTCGACGGGCTGCAAATCCCCGTTCGCGCCGGAATGATAATTCGGCCAGGTGATCGTGCTGGTCTCGACGTCGTCGCAGACGCGCCGTCCCTCGTCCTCTTCCGGGTTAACCGACTGGAAATGCTGGGTGCGCCCAAGCGCACCGAGCTTCGCGATGCACGAACCCAAATCCTGATGATCGCGCGTGATGTACAGCCCGCCGCCTTGCGCCCGAAACGCCTCCAGATTGCGCACGTCGCCGTCCGTGAGCGCGCCGACATCGTCGACCGCGATCAGCCACACCTGGTCGAACGCACCGGCCGCGGCCGCCTTCAGCTCCGCGTCGTCGCCGTCCGGCGCCTCTGTGCGGTCCGCGGCGAGCACATCGTACAGCCGTTCGCCATGTCCGTCCGACAGTGACCGCAAATGCTCCGCGACCAGCGAAAACCGACCGACGTGCCAATCGTCGTCGGTGGTCGGGATTGTCGTCTTCAACAGGATGCGTTCCGCCATTCGAGCCTCCGTTCGACGCGGAGCGGATCGGCTACGCCTTTCGTGAGGCGATATAGCGGTCCACCACGCCTTCCAGCACTGTCATCGGCACGTTGCCACCCAGCACCAGCGCATCGTCGAACGTCTTAAGATCGAAACGGGGGCCAAGTTCCGCCTTGGCCTTGTCGCGCAGGCGATTGATGTAGGTGTGGCCGACCTTGTAGCCGCAGGCCTGGCCCGGCCAGCTGCAATAACGGTCCACTTCGGCGGAAACTTCCTCGATCGACGAGCCGTTGGTGTTCGCGAACCAGTCGATCGCCTGCTGCCGCGTCCAGCGCTTGGCGTGGAGGCCGCTGTCGACGACCAGCCGGCAGGCCCGGAACGACAGGCTCTGCAGATAACCGAGCCGTTCGACCGGGTTCTCCTTGTACACGCCCAGTTCGTCCGCCAGCTGCTCGGCATAGAGCGCCCAGCCTTCCGAATAGGCGTTGAAGGCGAGCAGCGAGCGGATCAGCGGAAGCTTGAACGTATACTCGCCCTGCCAGCCGTGGCCGGGGATCGCCTCATGATAGGCAAGGTCGGGCAGCGAATAGGTCGTCCAGCGCTCGGTCGTGCCAAGGTTGATCCAGAGCCGGCTGGGGATCTTGCCGTCGATGCTGCCGGGCCCGCCATAGGCGCCGGCCGCGCCCGGCTCCTCGGCCAGCGGCAGCCGCTTCACTTCGACATTGCCTTTGACCAGCGTGTTGAACGCCTGCGGCATCAGCGCCCGGATATGTGCGATCCGGTCCTGCAGCAGCTTGATGATCTGGGCCCGGCCTTCGTCATTGTTGGGGAAAGTGAAGCGCGGGTCCTTGCCCAGCGCCGTCATCCGCGCGCCGACCGTCCCCTGGCTGTAGCCCAGGCCCTTCAGGATCACATCCATCTGCGCCTGCAGCTCGCGAACCTGGTCGAGTCCCATCTGATGGATTTCCTGGGGCGACAGCGGCGTCGTGGTGCCGGCCCGGAGCGCCCAGGCATAATATTCGTCGCCGTGCGGCAGCTTCCAGACGCCCGCATCGCTGGTGGCTTTCGCGCGGTGGAGCTGCATTTCCGCGATCTGCCGCTCGAGCGCCGGCCCGACCTTCGTACGGGCGATCTGGGCCGCGCGCGCCGCATAGTCGCCCTTCATCTTCGCCGTGCGCTTGGCGATGGAGGTGACGATCCCCCAATCCTCAACCGTCCCCTGGCGCGTGACGTCGAGCGCCTTCAAGGTCTTGTCGATCAGGAAGTCGGGCGCGATCACGCCCATCCCGCGCGCCGCCTTCAGCCGCTCGGTCTCGCCGTCGAGCTGGCCGGCATAGGCATTCATTCGCGCCAGATAGGCGCCCGCATCGGCCGTCGTCTCGATGAGGTGATCGCTGTCCAGCATCTTGGGCGTGTTGAGATACGAGCCGACATTCTGGGCAACGACATAGGGCGAGTTGAGATACCCGCCGACCGCCGCCACGCCGTAGGGGAAGGCATAGCCGTCCAGCGCCAGGCCGAAGGCCGTTTGCACCACTTCGACGTTGGTGCGCATCGTGGGGCTCAACGCATCGAGATTCACCGGCTTGAGCTGGTTCACGCCCGTGCGCAGATGCGCGACCAGGCGCTCCTTGCCAGCTTCGGACGTGTCCGTGAGCTGCGACTTCAGCGCCGCTCGCGCGCCCTTGTCGATGCCAAGCCCGGTGGCACTCTCCGGAAAATCGCGGAGCATCTGCTCGGTGATGCCGTCGAGAAGCTTCGATGCCCGCGCGTCAGCGGCACTGTCGGCCGCGAAGGCGCGGCCGGGCAACAGGGCATAGGCAGTGGCGGCAGCGCTGGCGGCAAGCAGGTCGCGACGGGCAAAGTCCATGAATAAACTCCTGAAATCACCGTCCCTCGCTAACGGCTTTGAAAGCCGCTTGCAAAGCAGGGCCGTTAGGCGTTCCCTGCCGTCGGGCCGCGCCAAACCAGACTCGAATGTGACCGTCACCCTGCGAGCGCGGGGTCCCGCTGCCTCTCTTGCCATTCTGCAGTGAAGAGAAGCGGGATTCTCGCCTCCGCGGGACTGACGCGGAAGGAGATGTGACGTGCCGGACGTGGATAGTGACAAGCTTCATGAATTGGTGCTCAAGATGCTCGGCGATCTGGGCGGCGCGTTCAGCGTGCCCACGGTGCGGATCGGCTGCCGGCTGGGCCTGTTCGATTCGCTGCAGAAGGACGGGCCTGCAACCGCCGCGGAGCTGGCGAAACGGCTCGATCTTGCGGAACGCTATGTCCGTGAATGGGCGCTCGCGCAGGCGGCGAACGGCTATCTGACCTACGATGCGGAGGGCGAACGCTTCAGCCTCAGCCCGGAACAGGCGATGATCTTCGCCATGCCCGACAGTCCTTTCTACATGCCGGGCGCGTTCGAGTGCGCGGCGGAAATGATCGCGGGCCAGCCCAAGGTCGAAGAGGCGTTCCGCACCGGCGGCGGCGTCGCGTGGGGCGACAGCTCCGCCTGCCTGTTCTGCGCGGTCGGGGCCTTCTTCCGGCCCGGCTATGTCAACAGCATCGTCCAGGCGTGGCTGCCGGCGATCGATGGTATGGTGGCGCGGCTGGAAACGGGCGCGAACGTGGCCGATGTCGGTTGCGGCGTCGGCTTTTCGACGCTGCTGATGGCCGAGGCTTTTCCGAACAGCCGCTTCGTTGGCTACGATTTCCACGCGCCGTCGATCGAGCAGGCGAACGCCCATGCCGCGGCGCACGGCCTGTCGCATCGTGTCCGCTTCGAATCCGCGCCCGCCAAGAAAATCCCGGATGGCGATTTCGATCTCGTCACCATGTTCGATTGCCTGCACGACATGGGCGATCCACGCGGATGCGCCGCACACATGCGGACCATGCTGAAGCCCGACGGCGCCTGGATGCTGGTCGAGCCGATCGCCGGCGACCGGCCGGAGAACAATATCGGCAGCCCCGTCAGCCGCCTTTTCTATAACGCCTCGACAATGGTCTGCGTGCCGACCTCGCTGGCGCAGGAAGTGGGCGAAGGCCTCGGCGCTCAGGCGGGCGAGGCGAAGCTGCGCGACGTGCTGACAGGCGCGGGCTTTTCCAGAGTCCGCCGTGCGACCGAGGGCCCGTTCAACATGGTCTTGGAAGCTAGACTCTAGCCCCCCTACCCTCACCCGTTCGCTTCGAGCGAAGTCGAGAAGCGCGGCTCGGAGCAATCGTTTCTCGACGTCGCTCGAAACGAACGGAGTCGGATGGGGTTATCCGCGTATGCCCCGCGCCCAGAAGCTCAAGGTTTATTGCACCCCGATCGGGTTCCACAACGCCTATGTCGCGGCACCCAGCCAGAAGGCGGCGCTGGAGGCCTGGGGTAGCGACGCGAACTTGTTTGCGCGCGGTGTGGCGGAGCAGGTTACCGACCCGACGCTGATGACGGAGCCGCTCGCGCGCCCCGGCAAGGTGATCCGCAAGCTTCGCGGCACGGCCGAGGAGCAGATCGCCGCGCTGCCGGAACTGCCCAAGGCCAAGTCGCCCAAACCGACGCCCCGCCCCAGCCGCGCGCCTGTCGAGGAGGCCGAGCAGGCACTCGCCGAACTGGAGGAGCGGCAGCGCGACGAGCGCGAGCGACTTGCCCGGCGCGAAGCCGAACTCGCTCGCGAGCGACGCGCGCTCGAAGAGCGCCAACGCAAGGAACTGGAGCGGGCCTCGAAAGCGCGCGATCGCACGGAGGCGAACTATGAAAAGGCGCTCGCGAAATGGCGCGGATAGCCGTGCTTTTGGTTGACAAGTGGCGCCGCCTCACTTAGCTGCGCCCTTCCCGTGCGGGGATTGTTCTCGCGCGGCGATCAGCTTTGATGGATTAAGAGGGCCATGTTCGCAGTCGTGCGCACGGGCGGCAAGCAGTATCGCGTTGCCGCGGGAGACAAGATCGTCGTCGAGAAGCTCGACGGTGAAGCCGGGTCGAAAGTGACCCTTGGCGACGTGCTGCTCGCGGGCGAAGGCGGCGACCTCAAGGCCACTGCCGGGCTGACGGTCGCGGCCGAGATCGTCGCGCAGGCGAAGGGCGAGAAGGTCATCGTCTTCAAGAAGCGCCGCCGCCACAATTATCGCCGCAAGAACGGCCATCGCCAGCAGCACACGATCCTGAAGATCCTGAGCATCGGCGGCGAAGCGCCGGCCAAGAAGGCGAAGAAGGTCAAGGCCGAGACCGCCGAAGCCGCGCCGGCCGAAGCCGCCGCCTGAGCCGCAACGAGATATCTGGAGTAGTTAGTCATGGCGCATAAGAAAGCAGGCGGCTCCTCGCGCAACGGCCGCGATTCCGCTGGCCGCCGCCTCGGCGTGAAGAAATTCGGCGGTGAGGAAGTCCTCGCCGGCAACATCATCGTGCGTCAGCGCGGCACCAAGACCTATCCGGGCCGCAATGTCGGCCTTGGCAAGGATCACACCCTCTTTGCGACCGCAGAGGGCCGCGTGCGATTCCACGAAGGCAAGCTTGGCCGCAAATACGTATCGGTCGATGCGATTATGGCCGAAGCGGCCGAATAACGGGTGACCGTGACTACGGGTCGCCCTGGGGGCGACCCGAAAGCCTGCCGCGGCAGGTGACGAGGGAGACGGGTAGCCCCCAGTCTCCCTTTTTTACATCTCCCTCACCCATGTCGTTTTGCCGTCATCCAAAACCGGCAAGACGCGCGACAAAAGGAGAGCGGAGATGTTCGTCCGTACCGACAGATTGCTGTTGCGGCCCGGCTGGATCGAAGATGCGCCGGAGCTGGTCCGCGCGATCGGCGACGAGGCGATCGCGCGCAACACCGCCCGCATTCCCTGGCCCTACACGCTTGCCCATGCCGAATGGTATCTGGGCCGCCAGCAGGACCCGCACGCCCCCAATTGCCTGGTGTTCGCGCGCACCTCGGGCAAGCCGCGGCTGGTCGGCGCCGTTGCACTCAGCCCGGACGAGGACGGGCACGAGCTCGGCTATTGGTTCGCGCGGGCCCATTGGGGTCTGGGCTACGCAACCGAGGCGGCGAGCGCGCTGCTCCGCGCCGCGCGTGATTCGCTGAGGATCGACAGCATCCATTCCGGCCACTTCGTCGACAACCCCGCCTCCGGCCGCGTGCTTCGAAAACTGGGCTTGCGGCCGACCGGCAGGACGGTCCGGCGCCACTCGGTCGCGCGCGGGCGCGATGTGGATTGCGTGCTGTACTCGGATGCGGTCGAGATGGCGTGCGAGGAGCCGACCATGCGCTGTCTGGAGGCGGCATGATCTCCGACCCTCTCCCTTCAGGGGAGAGGGCGACTCGCGCTTGCGAGCGCGAGCGGGGAGAGGGTGACGGGGTACAGCCCCCAGGACCCTCTCCCCGCTCAGCCCCGCAGGGCTGAGTCGCCCTCTCCCGCAAAGCGGGAGAGGGATGTTACGGAGTCGCGCTCACCGGCGCGACCGGTTCGCCGGGGCGCTGATCCGCATTCTGCGGGACAGCGCTGACCTGCATTTCCGGCGTCGGAATGTCTTCGCCGAACGTGCGGACGCGCACCTTCACAACGCCTCCTTCAATCGTCAGCTCGTTGAAGCTGGGCGGCGTCGAGCGGATGCGCAGAGAGAGCGTGCCGGCGCCGATCATGCGGATCGGGCCGTTCGCAGTCTCCTTCACCAGATCGAACGGATCATGGACATGACCGCTCAGCACCGCCGTCACCCCAGCCCTGGCCAGCGCCGCGAGCGCGCGTTCGCCGCCCTTGGTCAGCGCCTTGCCGCGGGTGTTCGCCTCGACCAGCGGATGGTGCGCGGTCACCAGCACCAGCTGTCGCTCCGGCAGCTCGTCTATTGCACGCAGGGTCTTCGCGAGCGCGCGCGGGCCGACATAGCCGAGCGACCAGTTCAGCCGCCACTGCGCCCGTGCGGTCGTCTTCAGCGGCACCAGCGCAACGCCGGGCAGGTCCAGCTCGCGCTCGACCAGCCGCTCGATGCCCCGGATGCGGTGATAGGGCGCGACGAACCGCTCGATCAGGTTGAAATAGGGCAGGTCGTGGTTGCCGACCTCGACTGTCACCGGCGCGGCGAGCGACGAAATCCATTCGCACGCGGCGCGGAACTCGCGATGCCGCGCCCGCATCGTCAAATCCCCGGTCAGCGCGACGGCATCCGGCTTCTCGGCCGCGATCCGGTCCTTGACCCATTGCAGCGCCTGCACGTCCTCGCACCCGAAATGGACGTCGCTGATATGGAACAGGCGAGGCATGCGATCTCCTAACGCGCGGGAACCCGGAATGTGGCGCGGACTTTAACCCGTCAACAGCTGAGCCTAAGGGGACTTCATGACCAAACCTACCGTGCTTGTGACCGGCGGCGCCGGCTATATCGGCAGCCACGCGGTGCTGGCGCTGCTCGACAGCGGCTATCCCGTCGTCGTGATCGACAATCTGACCACCGGATTCCGCTGGGCGGTCGACCCTCGCGCCGCCTTCGTCGAAGGCTCGGTCGATGACGACGATCTGGTGCGGGACACGCTGCGCCGGCACGACATCCGCGCGATCATGCATTTTGCGGGTTCGATCATCGTGCCAGAGTCGGTCGAGAACCCGCTGAAATACTACAAGAACAACACGGTCGCGTCGCGCGCGCTGATCGAAAGCGCGGTGCTGTGCGGCGTGCCGCATTTCATTTTCTCGTCGACCGCGACGCTGTATGGGATCGTCGAGCGCTGGCCGATCCGCGAGGATTTTCCGCTCCAGCCGATCAATCCCTATGGCAAATCCAAGCTGATGACCGAGCAGATGCTGGCCGACGTCGCCGCGGCGCATCCGCTCAGCTACGGCGTGCTACGCTATTTCAACGTCGCCGGCGCCGATCCGCAGGTCCGCTCCGGTCAGTCGACCGAGGGCGCGACGCACCTGATCAAGGTCGCGGTCGAAGCGGCGACCGGCAAGCGCGGCCATGTTGCTATATTCGGCACCGACTATGACACTCGTGACGGGACCGGGATGAGGGACTATATCCACGTCAGCGACCTCGCGGCCGCGCATGTGGACACCCTTGAAGCGCTGATGGCGAACCCCAGCACCAACTATACGATGAATGTCGGCTACGGCACCGGATCGACCGTGCTCGAAGTGCTCGACGCGGTCGATCGGGTCACGAACATGACGATCGAGCGCCGGATCGAGCCGCGTCGCGCGGGCGACCCGCCGATCCTGGTCGCGGACAACAGCGCGATCCTCGCCACCCTCCCCTGGCGGCCGAAGCGGGACAATCTGGACACGATCATCGCCGACGCGCTCGCCTGGGAACGCAAGCTTGCCGAACGCGAGGACCAAGCCGCTCCGGTGTGACGACTTCCACCAGCTTGCTCCCTTGGACCCGACGTGTATTGTATCGGCAATACACGGGAGGGTGGATAATGCGCAACGTCCTTGTCTTGGCGGCAGCTTTGCTGGCCGCGACACCCGCCCTGGCCCTTCCCGCCGATGCCTGGCAGCGGGATCTCGCAGCCCTTCGCGCGGCCTATGCGAGCACGCATCCCAATCCCTGGCACAAGCTCCCGCAGGCCGAATTCGATCGGATGGCCGACCGCCTCTCCGTGGACATTCCGGCGCTTGACGACCGACAGGTGATGGCGCGCATGATCGAGTTGATCGCTGCCACCGGCGAAGGCCATACCCGCCTGACCCTGCCGCTGCCCGAAAGCGCCGGCGTGTTCCTTGGCCATGCCAGGACCGAGGCACCGAAAGTGCCGGTCTTCGCCACGGTCCCGATCAGGCTGACGGCCGCGAGCGACGGATATGTCATCACCGCCGCCGCGCCCAAATACCAGCGGCTCGTCGGCGCGGCGCTCGTCTCGATCGACGGCAAGGCGGTGGGCGCGATCGAGTCGGCAATGCTGCCCCTCGTCAACGGCGACAATGCGGGCATGAAACGGGCCTATCTGCCCAGCTTCATCATGCTGCCGGACTTGCTGCGGGCGCGTGGCGTGGCGGCTGGCAGCGACGCGCGCTGGCGCTTTCGCCTGCCCAATGGACATGAGGTGGAGGAGCGCCTCGCCGCTCTGCCGGACGGCGCCGACCTTGCCTGGGCGAACGAAGCCGATGCCGGGCCATTCTCGCTGAAACGGCTGGACGGCGGCATCATCGTCGCGCGCATTGCCGAAATCGCGAACGGGCCGGATCAAAGCCTCGCTGCCTTTGCCGACCAGGTCTATGCCGCGGTAGACGCGACGCCGGACGCGCGGCTCGTGATCGATCTGCGCGGCAATCCGGGCGGCAACAATTTCCTGATCGACCCACTAGTGCGCGGCGCTGTCTCCCGGCCCGCGCTGTGGAAGCCGGGACACCTGTTCGTGCTGATCGACGCGAAGACCTTCTCGGCCGCGCAGAATCTGGTGAACGCGATGGAACGCTGGACGCCGGCCGTGTTCGTCGGTGAGCCGACCGGCGCCGCCCCCTCCAGCTACGGCGATTCCAGGCGGATCACGCTGCCGGAATCGGGCCTGACGCTGCGCGTCTCGAGCCTCTACTGGCAGGACACCGGCCCGCTCGACAAGCGGGACGCGACTGCGCCGCATCTGCCCGCGCCGCGAACGGTTGCCGACCTGCAGAGCGGCCGCGACCCCGCACTGGCGGCCGTACGCTCGCTGTCGCAACCCCAAGGATCGGCCCAGGGCAGCTGGGCGGCGCCCTTCGCCTATGTCTATCGGCCGGCGACGCTTCGCGTCCGCTTCGATGCGCAAGGCGGCAGCTTTGCGGTGCCGGAGCTGAAGCTGGCCGAGACGCCGTTCCAGACCTTGTCGCTAAACGGCAGCAGCCTGACTGCGTTCGGCAAGGTCCGCGACTCGGTCTTCACCCTGCGCGCGGAAGCAACAGCGGGCGGGCTTGTGGGCTGGCTGGACGTAAACGGCCGCCCCTACCCGTTCGTGGCGAAACGCGCGGCCGAGTAGCTATTCCAGCTCCAGGATCACCGCGTCGACGGCCAGGCTGTCGCCGGGCTTCGCATCGACGCGCTTCACGGTGGCCGCTTTCTCGGCGCGGAGGATATTCTCCATCTTCATCGCCTCGACGACCGCGAGCGGCTGGCCGGCCTCCACCTTGTCGCCTTCGCTGACGTTCAGCGACACGAGCAGGCCTGGCATCGGGCACAGCAGGAAGCGCGACAGGTCCGGCGGGACCTTCTCGATCATATGCGTGGCGAGCGCGGCGACGTGCGGCGGCCAGACCTCTGCCAGGTGCGAAGCGCCGCGGGTCGTCAGCTTCCATTTGCGGCCCTTGCGCTCGATGCGCACCCCGATCGGCTCACCGTCCAGCTGGCCTTCGAACAGAGCTTGCCCCGGCTCCCACGCGCCTTGAAGGTCGACCGGATCGCCTTCGCCATCGATCGTCGCGAGCAGCCCTTCCTCATAGCCATCAAAGGAGACATGCAGGTCCCGCCCTGCGATCCGCACGACCCGTTCGGGCGAAAGCGCGGGGCCGCCGTTCAATTGCCCGTCGATCTCGTGCCCGCGCGCGTCTGTCTCGAGGCCGATCATCGCCGCGATCGCCGCAAGCCCCTCGATCAGCCGATCGGACGCGGGCGCGCCCTGGAATCCTTCCGGATATTCCTCGGCGATGAAGCCTGTGGTGAGCCGCCCTTCGCGGAAGCGCGGGTGCTGCATCAGCGCGGAGAGGAAGTCGACATTGTGGCCGGGGCCGTCGATCTCGAATGCATCGAGTGCCGCGACCTGCGCGTCGATCGCCTCCTCGCGCGTCGGCGCCCAGGTGATCAGCTTGGCGATCATCGGGTCGTAGAAAATCGAGACTTCGCCGCCCTCGCGCACGCCGTCATCGACGCGGACGTAGGGAGCGCTCCCCTCGTGCTCCTGCGAAGGCAGGAGCCCAGTGTCACCCGCTCCGAGCCCGTCCATCTGGGCTCCTGCTTTCGCAGGAGCACTGGGTACCGGGGGTCTATATCGCACGAGCCGGCCCGTGCTCGGCAAAAACCCGCGATACGGGTCCTCCGCGTAAACCCGGTTCTCGATCGCCCAGCCGTTCAGCTTCACATCGTCCTGCGTAAAGCCGAGCGGTTCCCCCGCCGCAACCCGGATCATCTGCTCGACCAGATCGAGGCCGGTGATCGCTTCCGTCACCGGATGCTCGACCTGCAGCCGCGTGTTCATTTCGAGGAAGTAGAAGCTTTTGCCGGTCGCGTCGGCGCCGGAGACGATCAGCTCGACCGTGCCGGCGCTGTAGTAATCAACGGCGCGGGCCAGCGCGACCGCTTGCTTGCCCATTGCCTTGCGCATCTCGGGCGTGACGAAGGGCGACGGCGCTTCCTCGACGACCTTCTGATGGCGGCGCTGGATCGAGCATTCGCGCTCGCCCAGGTACACGATGTTGCCCTGCTGGTCGCCCAGCACCTGGATTTCGATGTGGCGCGGGCTCTCGATGAATTTCTCGATGAACACGCGGTCGTCGCCGAAGCTGGCGAGGCCTTCGCGCTTGGTCGCCTCGAAGCCTTCGCGCACATCCTGTTCGGACCAGGCGAGGCGCATCCCCTTGCCGCCGCCGCCGCCGGCCGAGGCCTTCATCATGACCGGATAGCCGATGTCCGAAGCGATCCGCACCGCCTCGTCGGTGTCGGCGATCTCGCCCAGATAGCCGGGGACGACGTTGACGCCGGCCTTGCTCGCGAGCTTCTTCGACTCGATCTTGTCGCCCATCGCCGCAATGGCGTTCGGCGGGGGGCCGATAAACGCGATGCCGTTGTCGGCGAGCAACTGCGCGAAGCTGGTGCGTTCCGACAGGAAACCATAACCCGGATGCACCGCCTCCGCGCCCGTTTCCTTGCAGGCGAGCAGGATCAGATCGGCGCGCAGATAGCTTTCGCTGGCCGGCGGCGGCCCCAGCCGCACCGCCTCGTCCGCCATCATCACATGCGGCGCGCGCGCATCCGCGTCCGAATAGACCGCGACCGTCTGGATGCCCATCTTGCGGCATGTCCGGATCACCCGGCACGCAATCTCGCCGCGATTGGCGATCAGGATTTTTTTGAACATCAGTTCGGCTTCTTTGTCCCGAGGAGTTCCACTTCCGGCAGAGTCGCGACCGATTCTTGGCCAGAGAAATCACGCAATCCGACGATCGTCTGACCGTCGGGTGTCTTCTCAGCCTGAACCAAGATCATCGGGTGCTTCGCGCCTTGCTCGTCAGACCAGAGAACGTACTGCGGGATGGCGAGCATCACCGCACCCGCGCCAGTGCCGTTGGTGGAGAAAATTGCGTTACCCGCCTTCGCGTCTTCCAGCGTTGCCGGTCGACCAACAATGAATCTGGACTTCGGCAACTCTGGCCAGTTCACTCGCTCTGCAGCCGTTGGAGGCGCGGCAGCGAAGCCGAGCGCAGCAGCGAGCCGAGAGATAAATGTCACTCGCTTCACTCCGCCGCCACCCGCATCGGTTCTTCGCCTTCGAGCGGGGTTAAGCCGAGTTTCGCGAGTAGGACAGCGTCCTTGTCATCTCCCGCATTCGGCGCCGTCAGCAGCTTGTCGCCGGTGAAGATGCTGTTCGCGCCGGCGAGGAAGCAGAGCGCTTGCGTCGCTTCCGACATGCTCTCGCGGCCGGCGCTCAGGCGGACCATGCTCATCGGCATCGTGATCCGCGCGACGGCGACGGTGCGGACGAACTCGATGTCGTCGATCTTGGCGAGCGGCGTGTCGGCGAGCATGTCGCCCAGCACCGTGCCCTTCACCGGCACCAGCGCGTTGACCGGCACGCTTTCCGGGTGGCGCGGCAGGGTCGCCAGCGCATGGATGAAGCCGATCCGGTCCTCGCGCGTCTCGCCCATGCCGACGATGCCGCCGCAGCAGACGTTGATCCCGGCCGAGCGCACATTCTCCAGCGTGTCGAGCCGGTCTTCGAACGTGCGGGTGGTGATGATGTCGCCGTAACGTTCGGGCGAGGTATCGATATTGTGATTGTAGTAATCGAGCCCCGCCTCGGCGAGCGTCTGCGCCTGGGCGGGCGCCAGCATGCCCAGCGTCATGCAGGTCTCCAGCCCCATGTCGCGGACGCCTTTCACCATCTCGACGATGGCGGGCATGTCCTTGTCCTTGGGGTTGCGCCAGGCCGCGCCCATGCAGAAACGGTGCGAGCCCGCATCCTTCGCTTGCGCCGCCATCTGCAGGACGGAGCGCACGTCCATCAGCTTGGTCGCTTTCACGCCTGAATCGGCGTGGGCGGACTGGGAGCAATAGCCGCAATCCTCCGGGCAGCCGCCGGTCTTGATCGAGAGCAGCGTGCAGAGCTGGATTTGGTCGGGCGCGTGGTGCTGCCGGTGAACCGAGGCGGCGCGGAAGAGGAGGTCGGTGAAGGCGAGCGCGAAGAGGGTACGGATTTCTTCGCGCGTCCAGTCGTTGCGCACCTCCCCTCCCGCTTGCGGGAGGGGTTGGGGGTGGGAGCGATCCTGTTCATTCAGCAACATGGGTCCACCTTTGCCCACCCCTAGCCCCTCCCGCAAGCGGGAGGAGAATACTCACTCCGCAGCTTCCTCCACTGGGGGCATGTTGTGTCCTAACAACCGCAGCACGTCGGCCGCGCTGTCGACGATGTTTGTGCCGGGGCCGTAGATGCCGGCGACCCCGCGCTCACGCAGATAGTCGTAATCCTGCGCCGGAATCACGCCGCCGGCGATCACGCGGATATCGGGACGGCCATTCTCGCGCAGCAGGCGGACCAGCTCCGGGATCAGCGTCTTGTGCCCGGCGGCGAGGCTGGAGGCGCCGACCACGTCGACGTCCTTTTCCAGCGCGAGCACGAGCGTTTCCTCGGGCGTCTGAAACAGCGGGCCGCTGACGACCTCGAAGCCCATATCCGAAAAGGCCGACGCGACGACGTTGGCGCCGCGATCATGCCCGTCCTGGCCCATCTTGGCGACCAGCAGCCGCGGCTTGCGGCCGCGGCGGCGTTCGAAGGCGGCGATGCCGTCGACGACCTGGGTCCAGCGGTCCTCGCCCCTGTAGGCGGCGCCGTAGACGCCTTTCACCGGGGTGGGCACGGTTTCGTAGCGGCCGAAGCCGTCTTCCATCGCTTTGCTGATCTCGCCCAGCGTGGCGCGAGCGCGGGCGGCGGTGACGGCGAGAGCCAACAGATTCGATCCTCCCCGGAACGGGGAGGGGGACCGATCGGCGTCAGCCGATTGGTGGAGGGGTCGGGGCGCCGAAGGG
>NZ_BBWU01000019.1 GCF_000974765.1 Sphingomonas changbaiensis NBRC 104936
GACAGGCTCCGGGCCCCCTCACCCCGCTCGCGCTTCGCGCGAGTCGCCCTCTCCCCGCAGGGGAGAGGGGCTGCATCACCGCGCATGATAGAAGTCGTAGATCTGTTGCGCGACCGAGCGCGACACCCCCGGCGCCTTTTGCAAATCCTCCAGGCTTGCCGACCGCACCGCCTTGGCCGTGCCGAAATGCATCAGCAGCGCCTTTTTCCGCGCCGGTCCGATGCCCGGCACCTCGTCCAGCGAGCTGACGCCGATCGCCTTGGCGCGCTTCTGCCGGTGCGCGCCAATCGCGAAGCGGTGCGCCTCGTCGCGCAGCCGCTGAAGGTAGAACAGCACCGGCGAGTTGACCGGTAGCGTCAGCTCGCGGCCGTCCATCAGGTGAAACACCTCCCGCCCCTCGCGGCCGTGATGCGGCCCTTTGGCGACGCCGACCAGCGCGACGTCCTCGACTCCGATTTCCTCCAGCGACTGCATCGCGGCATTGAGCTGGCCCCGCCCGCCGTCGATCAGCACCAGGTCCGGCCAGTCGCCGCCCTCGCGGTCCGGGTCCTCGCTCTTGGCGCGGGCGAAGCGGCGCTCGAACACTTCGCGCATCATCGCGAAATCGTCGCCAGGGGCCGTCTCCGGCCGCTTGATGTTGAACTTGCGATAGCTGTTCTTGCGGAACCCCTCGGGCCCCGCGACGACCATCGCGCCCAGCGCATTGGTGCCCATGATATGGCTGTTGTCGAACACCTCGATCCGATCCGGCGGCCCGTCCAGCTCGAACAGGTCGGCGAGCTCGCGCAATATCTTCGCCTGCGTCGTGCTTTCGGCCATGCGGCGTTCGAGCGCTTCCTCGGCATTGCGCTTGGCCTGCTCGATCAGCCGCCGCCGGTCGCCGCGCTGCGGCTGGGAGATCGTCACCCGCCCCTTGGCCTGCTCGGCCAACGCCTCGGCGATCAGCGCGCCCTCGGCCAGCTCGCGGTCGAGCAGGATCGTGCGCGGCGGCGGCACTTCCTCGTAGAATTGCATCAGGAAGCTCGCGAACACCTCGTCCTCGCTCAAGTCCTCCGTGTGCGACGGGAAGAAGCTGCGATGCCCCCAATTCTGGCCGCCGCGGATGAAGAAGCCCTGGATGCCCATCGTCCCGGCCTTGCAGGCGAGCGCGAAGATATCGGCGTCGCCCACGCCTTCCGCGTTGATCGCCTGGCTGCCCTGGATAAAGGTCAGCGCCTTCAGCCGGTCCCGGTAGACGGCGGCCAGCTCGAAATCCATAGCTTCCGCGGCCTTCTGCATCGCCGCGCCCAGCTTGGCCTGCACCTGGGTCGATTTGCCCGCCAGGAACGCCTTGGCGTCACCGACCAGCTCGGCATAGCCGGCTTCGTCGATCCGGCCGACGCACGGCGCCGAGCAGCGCTTGATCTGATAAAGCAGGCAGGGCCGCGAGCGGTTGGCGAAGAAGCTGTCGGAGCAGGAGCGGAGCAGGAACAATTTTTGCAGCGCATTCAGCGTCCGCGTCACCGATCCGGCGCTGGCGAACGGCCCGTAATAATTGCCTTTGATCTTCTGCGCCCCGCGATGCTTCTGCACGCGCGGGAAGGCATGATCGGCCCGCAGCAGGATGTAGGGAAAGCTTTTGTCGTCGCGCAGCAGCACATTGTACGGCGGGCGATAGCGCTTGATCAGCTGCGCCTCGAGCAGCAGCGCCTCCGCTTCGTTGTTGGTCGTGACAATCGTCATCGACCGCGTCTGCGCGACCATCCGCTGCAGCCGCTTCGACAGCCGCGCGACCTGGGTATAGTTGGTGACCCGGTTCCGGAGCGCCCGCGCCTTGCCGACATACAGCACGTCGCCCCGCGCATCGTGCATCCGATAGACGCCGGGCCGCACCGGCAGCGTCTTCAGCACGTTGCGGATCACCGCGACGCCCTGCTCCAGGTCCGGCGCATCGGCGCCGCGGACCGAATAGGTCGCGGTTTCCTCGTTGAATCGATCGGGGCTTTGCGGACGGGACATCGGGTGCCAGAGTTAGGCATTACCACGATAAGCGGCAACGATGATGGAGGGGGCATCATGCGGATCATGGGGAAGACCGCGCTGGTTACGGGCGGCACCGACGGAATCGGGCTGGAAGTCGCGCGCCAGCTGAAGCAGCGCGGCGCGATCGTCGCGGTGTGCGGCCGCGATGCCGGCCGGCTCGCTTCTGCAAAGGATGCCGGTTTCCAGGCGATCGAAGCGGACCTCTCGACCCAGGCCGGATGCGACCGCGTCGTCGATGAGCTGAGCGGCGTCCCGCTCGACATCCTCGTCAACAATGCCGGCACGAGCGGCCCGTCGGATTTGCTCGGCGATTTCGACCTCGAACAGACCGACCGCGCGATCTTCCTGAACCTGAACGCGCCGATGCACCTGATCGCGGCGTTCCTGCCGGCCATGCGCGAGCGGCCGGAGGCGGCGATCGTCAACGTGACCTCGGGCCTGGCGATCGCGCCGCGCGGCGCCGGCCCGGTCTATTGCGCGACCAAGGCCGGGCTGCGCAGCTTCACCCAGACGCTGCGATATCAGCTGAGGAACACGCGGATCACCGTCACCGAGGCGCTGCCGCCGGTGGTCGAGACGCGGATGACCGAGCAGAACCGGCATAAGAAAATGTCCGCGCCCGATTGCGCGGCGGCGATCGTCAAGGCGATCGAGACCGGCCAGGAGCAAGCCTATATCGGCGCAACGAAGTTGCTGCGTGCCGTCAGCGAAGTGTCCCCCGCCCTCGCCCGGCGGATCATGATCAAATACTGAATGTACCCGCTTCTCTCCGGCCTCTCCGTCGTCGAAGCCTCCTCGTTCGTCGCCGCGCCGACGGCCGGGCTGTACCTGGCGCAGATGGGCGCGGAGGTGATCCGGGTCGATCAGGTCGGCGGCGGGCCGGACTTCCGGCGCTGGCCGCAGGCGCCGAACGGGGCCAGCCTTTATTGGGAAAATCTGAACCGCGCGAAGGAGTCGGTCGCACTGGACCTCGGCCGGCCGGAAGGGCGCGAATTGCTCCAGGCCCTCGCCGCCGCCGCTGGGCAGCTTCTGACCAACTTCCCCGCTGACGGTTTCCTTGCCCACGACGCGCTCGCCGCTCGCCGCGCCGATTTGATCACCGTTCGCGTGATGGGGACGGCCGATGGCGGGCCGGCGCTCGACTATACGGTCAATGCAGCCATCGGCCTGCCGCAGCTCACCGGCCCCGCGGCGCTGGGCGACGCGCCGGTCAATCATGTTCTCCCCGCCTGGGACCTGCTGACGGGCGCCTATGCTGCCTTTTCGATGCTTGCCGCGATCCGGCACCGCGACGCGACGGGCAAGGGCGGCGAAATCCGCGTGCCGCTGCAGGACGTCGCGACCGGCAGCGTCGCCAATCTCGGCATGATCGCCGAAGCGCTGACCACCGGAGCGAACCGTCCGCGGCTGGGCAACGATGTGTTCGGCGCCTTCGGCCGGGATTTCACCACGGCCGACGGCAAGCGGTTGATGCTGATGGCGATCACGCCCCGGCAGTGGAACGGGCTCGTCGCGGTTCTGAACATCGACGCGGAAGTATCTCGAATCGAAGCGGAACGCGGCGTCAGCTTTGCGCGGGACGAAGGCGTCCGCTTCCAGCATCGCGACGCGCTATTCCCGCTGGTCGAACGGGCCGTCGCCGCCCGCCACGCGGACGAACTTGTGCCGGAGCTGGAACGCCAGGGCTGCTGCTACGGCGCCTATCGCACTACGCTGGAGGCGGCCCGCGACCCCGCGCTGGTCGGCGACAATCCGATGTTCGGCGCCACCGACAATCCGAGCGGCCTCGCCTATCCCGCTGCCGGCGCGTTCGCCACCCTTCCCGCCCAGGCGCGAGAGGCGCCGCGCGCCGCGCCCAGGCTCGGCGCAGACACGGACCGGGTGCTCGCCGAACGGCTCGGCTTCTCCTCGGCCGAAATCGGACGCCTGCACGACACAGGCGTGATCGGATGATCGCGGAGCTGGAAGACGCGCTCGCCGCCGCACGCGACTATGCCGGGCGCGCACGGGCAGCCGTGGCGCACCGGGTCGCCGCTTCGTCGCTCGATGCCGAGCAGCGCGCTACGCACGGCTATGCCTGGATCGAAACCAGTGTCGAAGCGCTCGCCGCGCTGCTCGATTGGGCTCACGCGCTCCAGAGCCGAGATGCCCTCGGCACCGGCGAACAGCTCCTGCTTCGGATCGCGTTCGGCGAAACGCTCGCCCAGCTCGCCGGCGGACTGCCGATGGGGCAGAACGAGATCGTCCGTCCGTCCGACCTCGGCCTCGATACGGGCCCCCATCACCCGCTCGCCACGGCCGGCAATACCGCCGAGACCCGCGCCGCCCTGATCGCGCATCTGCGCAGCGGCGGCGGCATCGACGACGCGCTCGGCGACGCAACGCTCGACGCGATCCGCGATCAGTTCCGGCGCTTCACCGACGATCGCATCCTGCCGCACGCGCATGGCTGGCATCTCGCCAACGCATTGATCCCGGATCAGACGATCGAAGAACTCGCCGCGCTCGGCACGTTCGGGATCTGCATTCCCGAACGCTTTGGCGGCCTGGGCTTAAGCAAGCTCGTCATGTGCGTGGTGACAGAAGAGCTGAGCCGCGGCTGGATCGGCGCCGGCTCGCTCGGCACCCGCTCCGAAATCGCCGGCGAGCTGATCCTTTCGGGCGGCACCGAGGCGCAGCAAGCGCACTGGCTGCCGCTGATCGCGAGCGGCGACGTGTTGCCCACCGCCGTCTTCACCGAGCCCGACACCGGCTCCGACCTGGCGAGCCTCGCCACGCGCGCAGTGCGAACACCGGACGGCTGGACGATCCATGGCGCCAAGACCTGGATCACGCACGCCGCCCGCTCGGACCTGATGACTTTGCTCGCCCGCACCCGGCCGGATGTGCCCGGCTATGGCGGCCTGTCGATGCTGCTGGTGCCGAAACCACGCGGTACGGACGCTGATCCCTTCCCCGCGCCCGGAATGGCGGGCAGCGAGATCGAGGTGCTCGGCTATCGCGGCATGCGCGAATATGCGCTCTCGTTCGACGGCATGACGGCGCCCGCGGATGCACTGCTGGGCGGCCAGGAAGGCCAGGGTTTCAAGCAGCTGATGCGCACCTTCGAAGGCGCGCGCATCCAGACCGCCGCGCGCGCCGTCGGCGTCGCCCGCCGCGCGTTCGAGCTTGGCTGGGCGTACGCCAACGATCGCAAGCAGTTCGGCCGCCCGATCCTCGACTTCCCGCGCGTCGCCGACAAGCTCGCGATGATGCTGGCCGAGATCGTCACCGCGCGTGAGCTCACCTACCGCGCCGCCCGCGCGAAGGATTTGGGGCGCCGCTGCGATATCGAGGCGGGCATGGCCAAGCTCCTCGCCGCGCGCACTGCCTGGGCGAATGCCGACGCCGCGCTCCAGATTCACGGCGGCAACGGCTATGCGCTGGAGTTCGAGATCAGCCGCATCCTCTGCGACGCGCGCATCCTCAACATCTTCGAAGGGGCGGCGGAAATTCAGGCGCAAGTGATCGCGCGCGGGAAGCTCAGCCAGGCCGAGTGAATTGCGCTGTCCTACACCGCATTCGAGGCGTTAAGCTGCTCGCTCCGCCGAGTCATGCCTCGGCGGCGGCTCTTTGACCCTGTTCAGACTTGCGGCTCAAACATGGGGGAAGGGAAATTTTCCTGATTCCATGTAAAAGTCGTCCATGTTGCCCAGCCCGAGCGAGGCATCGCGCCTCTGGAATGCGCGCGGCCGCTGCCTATTTCGGTAGCGGGACCGTACGAAACAGGATGTCAGCGATGGCAGGCGGATGGGCGCCCGATGGGGCGGTGCAGGATCAGATCGACGACACGGTGAAGGACGCCGTGCTTGGCGCCCGCGCGCGCATTCCGGCCGGCGAAGGCACCGAATATTGCGAAGATTGCGGCGATCGGATTCCGGAGCCGCGCCGGCGTGCTCTGCCGGGCACGCGAACCTGCGTCCCGTGCCAATCGGCGCGCGACGCGGCGGTGGTGCGCGGCGGCATCAATCGGCGCGGCAGCAAGGACAGCCAGCTCCGCTGAGCCGCGGTCCGCCGGCGGCGCCGGCACTGCGCGCCCGCCAGACCCAACCCGGCGATCATCAATGCCCATGTTGCCGGCTCGGGCACCGCGCTGACCAGCGTGATGGCGCTGTCGAAATGGCTGAGCGCGAGCGGCGTCAGCGACACGCCGATGCTGATCTCGAGCGGATGATTGTCGAACGTCGGGCTCTGGGACCAGGCGAAGCTGCCCACGACGCCATTGCTGAGCCCGGCGAGCGTAAGCGTCTGCCCCGCGGCATGCAGCGTGCAGCGCGCGCCGACATGAACGCCGCAGCCATAGCGGGTGCCGCCGTTCAGATTGAAGAAGACAAGCGCCGACTCAAATTTCTCGCTCCTGGACTTAAAGGTAAAATCGTAGAGCGCGCTATCCCGACCGAACGGCCGTTCGGTCGGCAGGTGGATGAAGATGGTCTTCGCCTGCGCCGCGGACGCGCCAAGGCTCACGCTCGCAAACGCGATCGCAAGAGGCACGACGAAACCGCGCATTCAATCACCCCCAATGCTTCCGGTGCGCCCCGAACGACGGTCGCCTTATTGCGGCGACTCGCAAAATCTATTCGTAGAATGAGCTTATGAGTGGACATAGTAAAGCGCGCAGAAACCATGCCGTGACCCGTCCTGGGACACGCTATAGTTAATGGATGCTATTGTCGCCGCTCTTTAAACATGGCGCAAGAAATCGAGCGAGTTCTCCGCTTCTGCTTCGATCCTGATCTTGCCAAGCGTGCGATTCCAATAGCTTTCGGAACCATGACTCATGCGAAGCGCATGAAGGCGGGCGGTGAACCGGTGCAGCGGAAACTCCCGGGCAATCCCAATCGCACCGTGCACCGCATGGGCGATGGCCGTGATCGTTGGCGCCGCGCTGCTTGCGACGCTCTTGGCGGCTGCGGCCTCGACGAGCGGAGGCTCCAGTCCATGTGCGCAGCCCGACTGGGCGGCGATGCGGGTCAGCACCACTTGCTCGGCCATCACCGCGAGCTGTTGCTGGATCGCCTGGAACCCGCCGATCGGCTTGCCGAACTGGCGTCGCGTGTTTGCATGCTCCAGGCTCATCTCGAGCAGGCGCTCGCCGATGCCCGCCATCTCCGCCGCAGCCATGACCGCCAGCAACGAACGCGACGGCGCCGCGACCGCCCGCACGGCCATCGTCTCCGCAACCGGCGCGTCGACAGCGCGTGCGCCGAGCGCGCGCAACAGGGGTTCGACCTCGCTCAGCGGCAGCTCCCGCAGCGCGTCGAGATATCCGGCCCCGTCCAGCGCGGGCATCAGCGCATCGCCGGCGTTCGCGTCGAGCAGCCGTTCGAATGCGGCGCGCAATTCCATCAGCGCAGCCCCAGGCCGCGGGCGATGATGCCGCGCAGGATCTCGCGCGTGCCGCCGCGCAGCGAATAGGCCGGCGCCAGCGCCAGCGCGTCGATCAGCGCCGCCCTTAGCTGCGGCGCGACCGCTTCATCCGGATGACCGCCGAGATCGTCGGCGATGGCGGCCGGGATTGCCTGCTCGAAACTTGTGCCCAGATCCTTGACCAACGACGCTTCGACCACCGGTTGCTCGCCCGCCGCGAGCCGGGCGGTGACGGCGATGGACAGGGCCCGCAAGGCCGAGAGCTGCGCCATGAAGCCGCCGACCCGCTCGGTCCGCACTTCATCGGCGCCGGCCTGTTTCAGGTGCCCGATCCAGCTGTCGAGCAGCACTGCGCTCGACCAGATGCGCTCGGGGCCGCTGCGCTCGAACGCAAGCTCGGCATTCACTTGCGCCCAGCCCGCGCCTTCCTCGCCCAGCAGCGCGTCCGCCGCCAGCTCGACGCCGTCGAAGAACAGCTCGTTGAAATCGCGGTGGCCGGTCGCGTCCTCGATCCCGCGGATCGTGACGCCCGGCGCCTTCAGGTCGACGATGAATTGCGACAGCCCCCGGTGACGGTCGGCCGCAGTGCCGGAGGTCCGCACCAGCGCGATCGCATAGTCGCAGAGGTGCGCGGCCGTGGTCCAGATCTTCTGGCCCGTCAGTCGCCAGCCGGTCTCGGTCCGCTCCGCGCCGGTCCGCACCGATGCGAGGTCAGAGCCCGCCTCCGGCTCGCTCATGCCGATGCAGAAGAACAATTCGCCCCGGCAGATGCGCGGCAGGTAGGATCGCTTCTGCGCTTCGGTGCCGAACGTCAGGATGACGAGCGCGCTCTGCCGGTCGGCGATCCAGTGAAGCCCGACCGACGCGCCCGCCGCCAGCAGTTCCTCGACCACGACATAGCGCGCGAACGGTCCCCGCCCGGCGCCGCCATAGTCGACGGGAAGCGTCAGCCCGAGCAATCCCGCCGCGCCCAGAGCCCGGCTGAAATCGGCATCGATCCCCATCCAGGATCGCACCCGCTCCGTCACCGGGCGGTGCAGCACATGCTCGGCGATCAGCGCGCGCACCTTGCCCCGCAGCGCCTCGTCCTCCGCCGGAATGCGGGTGAGCTGAAGCGCGTCGAACATCTATGCGCCGGTAAAGCGCGGCGGCCGCTTCTCCAGGAACGCGTCGATCGCCTCGTCATTGTCGCGCGTCGCATGCGCCAGCGACTGCATCGCGGCGGACATTTCGAGGATGTTGGCGAGCGTCGCGGTCTGGCCTTCACGCAGCAGCCTCCGGGTCATGCGCACCGCGTGCGGCGGGTTGGCAGCGATCTTGTCGGCGATCTCCCGTGCCGCCGCCATCAGCTCTCCGCCAGGCACGACGCGCGACACCAGCCCGATCCTGAGCGCCTCGTCCGCGCCGATCGTCTCGCCGGTCAGCGCCAACTCGGTCGCCTTCGAAAAGCCGACGATCCGCGGCAGCAGCCAGGCGCCGCCATCGCCCGGAACGATCCCGACCTTCACGAAACTTTCCGCAAATATAGCGTTTTCCGCGGCGATCCTTATATCGCACATGCAGGCGAGATCGAGGCCGGCGCCGATCGCGGGGCCATTCACGGCCGCGATCACCGGGACTTCCAGCGCATGAAACAGCAACGGCAGCCGCTGGATGCCCTCGCGGTAATTGCGTCGTGTCTGCGCGGGCAGCGGCGCGCGCAGGCCGCTCCCCGCCTTCATCGCCTTCAAGTCGCCGCCGGAGGAAAAGGCGGAGCCCGCGCCGGTCAGGATCACCGCACGGACGCCGATATCCGCATCGGCAGCAAGCAGCGCGCGTTCGAGCGCGTCGATCACCGCCGGGTCGGAGACCGGGTTGCGTTTGTCGGGCAGATTGAGCGTGACGGTCAGAATCGAACCGTCGCGCGTGCAGAGGATCGGATCGGTCATGCCGCCCAGGCTTGCACGCTTGGGCGCACTTGACCAGCGGCGTCTATCTCGGCGCCTTGTCCTTGTCTGCGTCTGCCTGGACGTAGCTGCACACCCGGTGTCGCGACGCGAGCGTGTTCACGCGCGGATCCATCTCCGTATGGCACACCCGCTTCATCTTCGGCGCGGGCGGCGTCGCGTCAGCCGTTTCCTCCGGCTGGGCGGCTGGCGCCGCGGCCGGTTCAGCCGTCGTGTTCGTCTGGACTGGAGCGGCCGCCTGCAACAACGCCAATGCGAATAAAATCATCGTCACTTCCCCATCATTCCCGCCGGACAGACTTTCAAAAGCCGGCCGGCACGGCAAGCCCCTTTTCAAAGAAACGCGAGCGATCAGCCACTGTTCCTGAGCGCGGTGGCGATCGCGTTGATCGAAAGCTGTATGCCTTCTGCAATACGCGGATCGGCCTCGCCGGCGCGATGCCGCTTCAACAGCTCGATCTGCAGCAGGTTGAGCGGCTCGACATAGGGCATCCGCAAACGAATGGAGGTGTCGAGACCGGGCGTTTTCTCGAGCAGACGGCTCTGGTCGGTCACCTCGAGCAAGATGTCGCGTGTCCGGTACCAGCCATCGCGGATTCGGCCGAAGATCGCGTCGGCCGTCTGCCGGTCCTCGACAAGGCCGGCGTAGCGTGCAGCGATTCCCATATCGGACTTGGCCAGCACCATCTCCAGATTGCCGAGGGTCGGCGCGAAGAAGGGCCACGCTTCGGCCATTTCGCGCAGCAGCGCCTTGTCGCCGAATGCTGCGAGCGCGTGACCGACCCCGTACCAGCCCGGCAGCATCACGCGCGCTTGGGCCCAGCTGAACACCCACGGGATCGCGCGCAAATCCTCGATCGCGTCGGATTTGGTGCGGCTTGCCGGACGAGAGCCGATCTTCAGCGTCGCGATCTCCGCGATCGGCGTCATCTGGCGGAAGAAGCTGCGGAACCCGTCCGTTTCATAGACCAGCCCGCGATAGTCCTGGAATGCCGTGCGCGACAGCTCGGCCATCGCATCTTCGAAGCGCGCCTTGTCGCTGCCGGACAAGGACGGCGGCTCCAGGCTCGCCAGCAGCGTCGCCGCCGTGATCGCTTCCAGGTTGGTGGCGGCACTTTCGGGCGTGCCATATTTGGCGGCGATTACTTCGCCCTGCTCCGTGATGCGGATGCAGCCCTGGACAGTGCCGGTCGGCTGTCCGCGGATCGCAGCGAAGGACGATCCGCCGCCACGTCCCACCGCGCCGCCGCGACCGTGGAACAGCTGCATCGCGACACTCGCTTCCGCAAAAATGTCGCGCAGCGCCTCGCTGGCCCGGTACAGCGACCACACCGACGTCAGGTATCCGCCGTCCTTGTTGCTGTCGGAATAGCCGAGCATCACTTCCTGCCGGCCGCGCTCGCGCGCCCACTCGACGATGCCGGGCAGCCCGAACCAGTCGCGCATGATGAACGGCGCCGCTTCCAGGTCGGCGATCGTCTCGAACAGCGGCACCGCCATGATCGCGGGCGGCTTGCCCGGCACGAAAAGCCCGGCTTCCTTCAGCAGGATATGCACCTCAAGCAGGTCGGAGACCGACTTGCACATCGAGACGATATAGGCCCGGATCGAAGCCGGTCCGTAGCGGGCATGCGCTTCGGCGGCCGCGCGCGCGATTTCGAGCTCGCTGCGCGTCTCATCCGAATAGTCTGCGAACGGGCTGGACAACAGCCGGGCGGACCCGAGCTCGCGCAGCAGCAGGGCCACGCGCCCGGCTTCGTCGAGCGCCGCATAAACGGCCTCGACCCCAGCGCGCGCGAGGAGCTCGCCGACGACGCGTTCGTGCACGGCGCTGTTCTGCCTGAGATCGAGCGTCGCCATGTGGAAGCCGAAGGTTTCGACGGCGCGGATCAGCCGGCCAAGCGGCCCTGGCCCAGCGAGCGGCCCGCCTGCCCCGCCGATCGATCGGCCGAGCACGCGCAGGTCCGCTGCCAACGCCTCCGGAGAAGAATAGGGGTCGGCGACGATTCGCGTCGGCCGCGGCGGCGCGTGTCCGGTCAACGCTTCGAAGCTGGCGCTCAGCCGCGCGTAGATGCCGGAGATCGCCCGCCGATACGGCTCGTCGATCCGTGCCGCCGCCTCATCATGGCTCGCCTCGGCAAGCGCGATCACCGCGGGTTCGACGTCCGCCAGACCCGACGACACCGACAGCTCGGCGCCGAGCGCATGGAGGCAGTCGAGATAATGCGCGATCGCCGTTTCCGCGCCGCGCGACAGCGCCAGCCGCAGCGAGTCGGCGGTGACGAAGGGGTTGCCGTCGCGGTCGCCGCCGATCCACGATCCGGGCCGGACGAAGCTTGGCGGCCGCTCACCCAGTGCCCGCTCCCAACGCGCATAGAGCGCCGGCAGCACCGGCAGGAACACATCCTGGAAATAGGTGCGCGCCGTCTCGACTTCGTCGGCAACATACAGCCGCTCGCGCCTGAGCGGCCGCGTCTGCCACAGCAAGGCGATCTGCCGCTCGATCGCAAGCTCGACCGGTTCCCCCTCCGGCGTTTCGACGGCCCCCGTGTCGCGCAACTGCATCAGCTCGGCGATGCGGTTGCGATGGTCGATCACGCTCTTGCGCCGGACTTCGGTCGGGTGCGCGGTCAGCACCGGCGCGATCAGCGCGTCCTTCAACAATGCGGCGATCGCCTCATCGCCGATGCCTTCGCCGCGCAGCCGCTCGACCGCGTGGGCAACATCGGCGCCCGGTTCGGCGGCGACACCCTGCCGGTCCTCGGCCAAGTTCGCGAGCATCGAAAACAGCATGAACCCGCGCACGAACGCCAGCGTGTCGTCCAGGCTCAGCGCATCCAGCCCCGGGTCGATCGACTCCGCGTCCGCCAATCCCCGCGCGCGATCGACTGAGGCGGACCGGATATATTCGGTGCGCCGGTACAGCGTCTCTCCGCCATAGTGCCGGATCACGTTCCCGAGCATCCGACCGAGGAACCGGATATCGGGATTTTGCGAGATCGTGTGCGCTTCGCTCATGCCGGGGCCCTCAGAAAGCGAAAGGCATAACGGCGTTGCATTCCGATGCGAACCATTTCGCGTCCGCCGTGTTTAACCTGTGTTCACAATCGGGAGCGGTCCATGACGACTGAGGCTGATGCGCGCGAACATGCAGCGCGGCCGAGACGATCCCTGCTGCTGATGGTCCTTGCTGTTGTCCTGGCGCTGCTGGGGCTTGCGGTGGGCATCGGCGGCGCGTGGCTCGTGGCGCTGGGCGGCAGCCTTTATTACCTGATTGCGGGCCTCGCCCTGATCGGCTGCGCCGTCCTGCTCTGGCAGCGCCGCCCGGCCGCCCTCTGGCTCTACGCGCTGCTCCTTGTCGGCACGATGATCTGGGCGCTCGCCGAAGTGGGGCTCGACTTCTGGCAGCTCGCCCCGCGCGGCGACCTGCTGGTGATCCTGGCCATCCTACTCGCTTTGCCCTGGGTCGTTCGGCGCCTGGAGCGGACGGCGCGCTGGCCCGGGCCCGCATGGCCCCTGGTCGGCGCGATCGGGCTGGCGGTGCTGGTCGCGATCGTCGCCGCGTTCGGCAATCCGCACGATCTGGACGGCACGCTGCCGGGTCCGCGCGCGACTTTGGCGGCGAGCCTGTACGGCAACGTGCCGCAACAGGACTGGACGGCCTATGGCCGGTCCTGGCGCGGGGATCGCTGGTCGCCGCTGAACCAGATCCGGCCGGACAATGCCGGCAAGCTCGAAAAGGCATGGGAATTCCACACCGGCGACATGAAGCGGCCGGGCGACCCCGACGAGTTCACTTATGAAGTGACGCCGATCAAGGTCGGCGGCCTCGTCTATTTCTGCTCGCCGCACAACATCGTGTTCGCGGTCGATGCAGAGACGGGCAAGCAGGTCTGGCGTTTCGATCCGCACATCATAGACAGCAAGCAGATGCAGCACCTGACCTGTCGCGGCGTTTCCTATCATTCGGCGGCGATGCCCGGCGCTTCGCGTGCGCCGAATGGCGAGTGCCCGGAGCGGATCATCATGGGCACCAACGATGCCCGGCTGATCGCGCTGGACGCCCGCACCGGGCAGCCGTGCCGCAGCTTCGGCAATAACGGGCAGGTCAATCTCTGGCCCGGCGCGCCCGATTGGCAGCGCGGCTGGTGGCAGGTCACCTCGCCGCCGGTGATCGCGCACAATCTGGCGATCCTGGGCGGCGCCGTCTTCGACAACAAGTCGAACTTCATGCCCTCGGGCGTGATCCGCGCCTATGACGTGGTGACGGGAAGGCCGGTCTGGAGCTTCGATCCGGGCAACCCGAACGATACGTCGCCGCAGCCGCCGGGAACGGGCCGCTACGTGCCCTCGACGCCCAACAGCTGGACGATTGCCGCCGCCGACGAAGCCTTAGGCCTCGTCTACATCCCGACCGGCATGGCCGCGGTCGATCAATGGGGCGGCCGCCGCACGCCGGAGACGGAGCGGTTCTCGTCGGCGATCATCGCGCTGGACATCGATACCGGACGCCCGCGCTGGGTCCATCAGACCGTGCACCATGACTTGTGGGATATGGATGTGCCGGCGCAGCCTGCGCTGGTCGATCTGGAGCTGCCCGGCCGCGGCCGGGTCCCTGCGCTGGTGCAGTCGACCAAGACCGGCAACATCTTCGTGCTGGACCGCCGCACCGGCCAGCCGGTTTTCCCGGTTCAGGAGCGGCCTGTCCCCGGCGATCCGGCACCGGGCGACCGCCTCTCCCCCACCCAGCCCTTTTCGAGCGTGAGCTTCATGCCGGCCAAGCGCGTCACGGGCGCGGACATGTGGGGCGCGACGATGCTCGACCAATTGGTCTGCCGGATCGCGTTTCACCGGCTGCGCTACGAGGGGCCGTTCACGCCGCCCTCGACCCAGGGTTCGCTCGTCTTCCCCGGCAATTTCGGGGTGATGGACTGGGGCGGCATGGCGATCGACCCGATCCGGATGATCGCCTTCGCCCATCCCAATTACATGGCTTTCGTCGATCGCCTGATTCCGCAAAAGCCGGTCCTGCCGCGCGATACGCGATCGATGCCGCCGGAACTGCAAGGACAGACCGGTCCGGCCGGCGGCTCGGACATGAAAGGCTCCAATATCAAGGGCTACAATCCGAATTACGGCGCCCCCTTCGCCGTCGCGCTGAACCCGTTCCTGTCGCCGATCGGGCTGCCCTGCCAGGCGCCGCCCTGGGGGTATGTCGCCGGGCTGGACCTCGTGTCCGGCAAGGTCGCGTGGCAGCATCGCAACGGCACGATCCGCGACGAAAGCCCGATCCCGGTGCCGTTCAAGCTGGGCGTGCCGTCGCTCGGTGGACCGATGGTGACGGCCGGCGGCGTCGCGTTCATGGGTTCGGCGCTCGATTACTACCTGCGCGCCTATGATACCGCGACCGGCAAGGTGCTGTGGAAGGCGCGGCTGCCGGCCGGCGGCCAGGCGACGCCGATGAGCTATTGGTCGGCGGCGAGCGGGCGGCAGTTCGTCGTGATCGCTGCCGGCGGGCACGGCACGCTCGGCACGGCAGCGGGCGATTCGATCGTCGCCTATGCGCTGCCGAAAGGAACGTGAGTACGTTTGGACTAAAGCGAGCCGCATGATACGCGCATGCGATGCAGCGTAGCCGCCGCGACCTTATCCCGTTGCTCGTGTTTCTGCTGGGCCTCGCGGCATCGCTGGCCGCGGCGGCGGCCGTATCGCACGCCGAAGCGGCGCGGCGTTCGGCCCGGTTCGAGGCGCTGGCCGACAACGCCGTCGGCGCAATCAACGCACGCATGCTGGCGCAGCTCACTCTGCTTCGTGCGACCGCCGGCTTCTTCAAGGCATCGGATGACGTCCGGTCCGACGAGTTCCGGAACTTCGTCGCCCGGCTTCGTCTCGATCGCTATTATCCCGGCGTGCTGGGCATCGGCTATGCAGCCTATCTGCCCGACAAGGCGCGGGTGGCCGCCTTCGAGCGTCAGGCGTCCGCACTCGGCTTTCCCGATCTAAGGGTGTGGCCGCCCGGCACGCGGCGGGATTACTCGGCGATCGAGTATCTGGAGCCGCTCGATCGACGCAACCGCTCCGCGATCGGCTACGACATGTTGAGCGAACCAACCCGCCGCGAAGCCATGGACGCCGCCCGCAAAGGAAATACGGCCCGCGTCAGCGGCCGAGTCCGGCTGGTGCAGGAAATCGACCCGGTCAAGCAGCCGGGATTCCTGATCTATCTCGCTTTGTTCGACAATGGCGGCAGCGGCGCGGAGCCGCGGCATTTGCTGGGATGGGTGTACAGCCCATTGCGCGCCTATGATCTGTTCAACGCCACTTTTGCGGGCAACGATTTGTCGCAACTGACCGTCGAAATCTTTGATGTCGCCGCGAACGAAGACCAGCTGCTGTTCCGCAGCGGCCCGGTGCAGGCCCGGCCGTCGGTCCAGCGCATCCGACGCATCGATACCGTCGGACGAACCTGGATCGTCCGGCTGACCTCGACGCCCCGATTCGATCAGGCGGAGACGTTTCCGTTGCCGATCGTCGTCGCCGGCGGCGGCGCACTGATCAGCCTGCTGGTCGCGATCCTGATGCTGCAGCAGCAGCGCGCCACCGCGCGGACCGAAGACGAAGTAGCGCTGCGTACCGCCGAACTGCGCGACGCCAATGCGCGACTCATCGACGAAGGCAGCGCGCGCGCCGAAGCCGAAGCGCAGGTGCGCCAGATGCAGAAAATGGAGGCGATCGGTCAGCTCACAGGCGGTATCGCGCATGACTTCAACAACATGCTCGCGATCATCATCGGCAATATCGATCTCGCCGAACGGCGGGCGGACGATCCGGACCGGGTCCGCCGCGCCGTCGGCCATGCGCGCGAAGGCGCCATACGCGCCGCGCAGCTAACGCAGCGGCTGCTCGCCTTCGGCCGGCGCCAGCCGCTCGCCCCGCGCGCCATGGACGCCAATGCCCTCATCCTTGGCATGGCCGAATTGCTGCACCGCGCGCTGGGCAAGGGAATCCGGCTGGAGACAGTGCTGGCGGACGGCTTGTGGCGCTGCTTCGCCGACCCGGCCCAGCTTGAAAACGCGATCGTCAATCTCGCGATCAATGCGCGCGACGCGACTCCGGACGGCGGCACGGTGACGATCGCCACCGCCAATCTGCGCCGCAGCGCCGACACGCCCGCCGGATCGAGCTCGGCGAGCGACTTTGTCTCGATCACCGTCCGCGACACCGGGCACGGCATGCCCGAAGAGGTCGCCGCGCGGGCGTTCGAACCGTTCTTCACGACCAAGGACGTCGGCCGCGGCACCGGCCTTGGCCTGAGCCAGGTTTATGGTTTCGTGACGCAATCGGGCGGCACGCTCGAGCTGATCTCCGCACCCGAGCGCGGCACGACCATCGTCATCCTGTTGCCGCGCGACCAGAAAAGCGAGGCCTCGCCTCCCGAAGCCCCGGCTCGGGATGAAGGCGTGCCGACCGGCCGTGCCGACGAAGTGATCCTGGTCGTCGAAGACGAAGACCAGGTTCGCCGCATCACCGTCGAGACGCTCTGCGAACTTGGCTACTCCGTTCTCGAAGCCAGTGGCGGCGAGGAAGCCCTCTCCGTCATCGAGAAGAAGCCGGAGATCGCGCTGCTGCTGACCGACATCGTCATGCCCGGCATGAATGGCCGCCGGCTCGCGAGCCTGGTCCGGCAGCAGCGTCCCGAACTGCCGATCCTGTACGCGACCGGCTATGCCCCGGAGGAACTACGCGGCAGCGACGAGGATGACGGCGACATCCCGACGCTCCGGAAGCCATTCCAGGCCGGCCAGGTCGCGCGCGCCGTCCGGCAAGCCTTGGACGGCTAAGATGCGCGCCTTCTTCGATCCCCGCCAATTGCGCCATGCCCCGGTGGCGGAGCTGCACAACGGGGCGTTCACCGCCTATCAGGAAACGCCGGATCGGGCCGAATCCATTCTGCGCGTAATCGCCCAAACCGAACGCCCGGCAGATCGCGGCGAGGCGCCGATCCTGGCGGTCCACAGCGCCGACTATGTCGATTTCCTGAAGTCCGCGCACGCGCTCTGGCGCGAGGCTGGACGCGACGGCGATCCGATTCCCTATGCCTGGCCGATCGTCGGCCGCAGGCCCTTGCGGCTGAACCGGATCGACGCGCTGCTCGGCCAATTCAGCTTCGACGCGACGACGCCGATCGCGGAAGGGACGTGGGACGCGGTCTATTGGAACGCACAGACGGCCGTGGCCGCCGCCGACGCGGTGCTGACGGGCGAGCGCGCTGCCTTCGCGCTCTGCCGGCCGCCCGGCCACCATTCGGGTGCCGATTATTTCGGCGGCTATTGCCATCTGAACGTGGCCGCGATCGCTGCACAGCGGGCGCGCGATGCGGGCGTGAAGCGCGTCGCGATCCTCGACATCGATTATCACCACGGGAACGGCACGCAGGACATATTCTGGGAACGCGGCGACGTGTTCTACGCCTCTGTCCACGCCGATCCCGCGACCGATTACCCCTTCTATTGGGGGCACGCGGACGAGATCGGCGGCGGCCCGGGCGAAGGCGCCACGCTCAATTTGCCTTTGGCTCGCGGGGCGCGGCTGGCGGAGTTTCGCGCGGCCCAGGCGCGCGCGCTTGCTGCGATCCGGGCGTTCGATCCGGGCCTGCTGGTCGTCAGCTTCGGCGCGGACACGTTCGAAGGCGATCCGATCTCATATTTCCAGCTGACGACCGAGGATTACCGGACACTCGCCGGCGACATCGCGGCTGTGGGGCTGCCGACGGTGATCGTCCAGGAAGGCGGCTATGCGACGGCGGCGCTGGGGTCGAACGTGCGCAGTTTCCTGAGCGGGCTTTAGCGTAGCCTGCAACCGATCGCTCGTCCCGAGCGGAGCGCGCAGCGCGAAGTCGAGAGGCGCAGGCTTCGAGCAACGCCCCTCGACTTCGCTCGGGACGAGCGGGGCCGGTTTGATCGCTAACCGCTCTAGCCGCTGAAGCTCTCCAGCGCCAGCACGAACGCGGTCAGCCACGCATTGGTCTGGTGCCCGTCGACGACGCGGTGGTCGATCGTCAGCGACACGAACGCCATCGGCCGGATCTGGATCGTGTCGACGCCGCCCACCTCGCGCACGACGACGCGCTTTTCCAGCTTGCCGACACCGAGGATCGCCGATTGCGGCTGCTGGATGATGATCGGCGCCGCGACCAGCGATCCCGACACGCCGTGATTCGAAATGGTGAAGGTGCCGTCCTTCATGTCGGCGGCCTTCAGCTGGCCCGAGCGGGCGCGCGCCGCCAAGTCGTGCAGCCGCGCGGCGATCCCCTGCAGCGACAGTTCCTGCGCGCGGTGGACGACCGGCACGACCAGGCCCTTGTCGCCAAGCGCGGTGCCGATGCCGATGTTCACGTCATCGAAGAGTTCGAGGTGATCGGCGTGCCAACGGCTGTTGATCGCGGGCGCGGCGCGCATCGCCTCGACGCAGGCGGCGACGATATAGGCCGTGTAGGTCAGCGAAATGCCGTCGCGCTCATAGGCCGCCTTGTGCTTCGCCCGGTGCGCGATGATCGCGCTGAAATCGGCCTCGAACACGGCCGTGACATGCGGCGCCGTCGTGACGCTCGCCAGCATGTTGTCGGCAATCAGACGGCGCATGCGATCATGCGGGACGATGCGGCTGCCGGACGAAGGCGCGGCGGCGCGTGCTGCGACATGCGCGTCTACATCGGCGCGCGTGATGCGCCCGGCTTTGCCGGTGCCGCGGATGACGGCAGGATCGAGGTTGTGCTGGCACATCGCGCGGCGGACCGCCGGCGACAAGCGGTGTTCGCGGATTTGCTCTGTGCTGATCCCCCACTCCGTTCGGCCTGAGCTTGTCGAAGCCCTCCCTTGTTCTTGCGATACCGAAAAAAGAGAGGGGAGGGCTTCGACAGGCTCAGCCCGAACGGGTCTGTTGGTTCCGAGCGAAGCCCCGAGCCGCCCGAGCAATGCGCCCGGTTCCGCCTCCGCATCGCGCTCCAGCAGGATCTCCAGCAGCACGCCGTCGGTGGGGGCCGGCACTTCGGTCGTGACCTTGTCGGTCTCGAGCTCGACCAGCGGTTCGTCGCGGCGCACGGTCTCGCCGACCGCCTTCAGCCAGCTGCGCACCACGGCCTTGGTGCCCTCCAGCTCGGCGGGCATCGTGATGTCGACCTTGCCGCTCATCAGAACGCCACCAATTCGTCGATCTTAGCGCGGATGCGTTCGACCGAAGGGACCGCCCAATCGAGCAGCACCGGATTATGCGGGCTCGGAATATCCGGCATCGTCAGCCGCGCCACCGGCGCATCCAGGTCGAGGAACGCCTCGTCCGCCACCACCGCCGCGATTTCCGCGCCGAAGCCCGCCGTCCGGATATCCTCGTGCACGATCAGGCAGCGCCGCGTCCGGCGGACCGACTCCAGCACCATCTCGCGGTCCCAGGGCATCAGCGTGCGCAGGTCGATCACGTCGGCCGGCACGTGCCCCGCCGCCGTCTCGCAGCGCAGCGTCATCGCCCCCCAGGTGACGATCGTGATCTGGTCGCCGTCCGCCACTTTCTTGGCCCGTCCGAACGGCAGCACAAACGTATCGCCAGGCCACGGCCGCCGCGCCCAGGAATCGTCCAGCATCGCCCGGTGTTCGAAGAAAATCACCGGATCGTTGCCGCGGAGCGATGCGCGGAGCAGCCCCACTGCATCTTCCGCATTCGACGGCACCGCGACTTTCCAGCCCGGCTGATGGACGAAGGCGACTTCGTTGGTCTGGCTGTGCCACGGGTCGCCGCATTTGAAAAAGCCGCCGGGCACGCGCAGCACCATCGGCGCAGCGAAGCGGTTGGCGGTGCGCCAGCGCATCGTGCCGCAATCGTTGATCTGCTCGGTCGCAGGCTCGGCATATTTGCGGAACTGGATTTCCGGCACCGGCATCAGCCCGGCCAGCGCCATGCCGACCGCGCGACCGACAATCCCTTCCTCGGACAGGCTGGTGTCGAACACGCGCGACGCGCCGAATTTCTCCTGCAGGCCCAGCGTCACCGCATGGACACCGCCCTTCGGCCCCACATCCTCGCCGAACACGAGCACGCGCGGGTTCGCCTCCAACTCCTGCTCCAGGGTCCGGCGGATCGCAGCGCCCATATTGATGCGCTGCCCGTCTGGCGTCGGGGTCTCGCTGGTGGACGGCGGCTCATAGCCGTGCGTCCACTGGCCGCCTTCGGCCTGCATCTCGCCCTCGAAGAAGACGTTTCGCGTCACCTGCTCCGGATCGGAGACAGGTCGGGCTTCGGCGCGTTCGCGCGCAGCTTCGGCCGCCTCGGCAGCGTCGCGCTCGATCGCGTCCCATTCGCTTTCGCTCAGCAGCGATCCGACCAGGAACGACTTCAGCTTCGGCAGCGGGTCGCGCGCCCATTCGGCCTTCACGACCGCGTCGCCCTTGTAGGTCTGGGTATCCTGGAAACTGTGGCCCTGCAGCCGCGGCACGGTCAGCCGCAGCAGCACCGGCGCGCGCCGCTCCCGAACATGGGTCATCGCGCGATCGACCAGCCGCGCCGCCTCGGCCGGCTCGGTGCCGTCGCCGCTTAAGACCTCGAGGCCCGAAAAGCTGGCCAGGTTCGCCGCAATATCGCCGCCCGGCGTCTGGAACGAAGACGGCACCGAAATGCCGTAGCCATTGTCCTCGATGAAAAAGAGCATCGGCAGCTGCTGCGTGGTCGCGATCGTCAGCGCCGCCCAGAAGCCGTTCGTCGCACAGCTCGCCTCGCCGCCGAGCACGACGGCGATCGCCTTGTCATAGGCCGGGTCATTCAGCTCGGCGCGATAATATTCGATCGCCTGCGCCCAGCCGGCAGTCGGGGTATATTGGGCGCCGACGCCGCCGCACATCGGCAGCGCCGAGGCGCCGTGCGGGTTCGGATAGTTGAAGACGACGCCGATATCGCGCCCGTCCGAATAGCCGCCGGCGCGGCCCATCGCGGAGCCGAGCGCATCCTCGACCGGCACGCCCAGCGACAGCAACATCGGCCGGGAGCGATAGTAACCGCACGCCGCATCGACGGGATCGGTCAACCGCAGCCCCAGCAGCACCTGCGCCATGTCGTGCCCGCGGGCGGAGAATTGGTAGAGCACCTTCTTCTCCGGCACGAGCCGGGTCTCTTCCATTTTGTCGAGCGCGCGCGAAAGCTGCACCAGATAGGCGACGCGCCGCCAGTCCCAGGCCGGGTGCGGCGCATTGCCGCGATGCGTGTCGATCGCCGGCGCTTGCGCTGCCATCACAGCACGCTCTTCACGGCACGGACGAACGCCTCGACATTGCCGCGCGTCAGGCCGGCGATGTTGATGCGGCCGGAATTGGGCATGTACACCGCGAACTCCTCGCGCAGCCGCCGCACCTGCTCCGGCGACAAGGGCAGCGTCGAGAACATGCCGTGCTGCCGTGCCAGCGGCGCGAACGCCGGATCGATCGTGCCGAGCAGTTCGCGCATCGACACGATCCGGTCGCGCATTTCGGCCAGCTCTGCGCGCCAATCGGCGGAAAGCTCGGGGCTTACAAGGATGATGCGCGCGGCCGCTGCGCCATGATCCGGCGGCATCGACCAGGCGGCGCGGGCAAGCGCGAGCACGTTCGAATGCGCGATCCGCGCGCGCTCCCCGCTCGCCGCGATGCCGAACAGCGCGCCCGTGCGCTCGCGATAAAGCCCGAAATTCTTGTCGCACGAATAGGCGATCAGCGCGGCCGGAACCTGATCCAGCACGATCCGCACGCCCGCGGCATCCGCATCCAGCCCTTCGGCCAGGCCCTGATAGGCGAGGTCCAGCAACGGCAGCACACCGCGACGGCCGAGGATGCGGGCGATCTCGTGCCACTGCTCGACGGTGAAGTCGGCGCCTGTCGGATTGTGGCAGCAGACCTGGAGCAGCGCGACGTCGCCCGCCCCTGCGCTCTCCAGCGCCGCCACGACGTCATCGAAGCACACCGCCTGCGTCTCGGCGTCGAAATGCCGGTAGGCGACCTGCTCCAGGCCCGTCTTCTTCAGGATCGGCGGATGATTGGGCCAGGTCGGCGTGCCGAGGAACACGCGCGCACCGGGCCGGGCCTGCGCAATCAGCTCGGCCGCAAGCCTCAGCGCCCCGGTGCCGCCCGGCGTTTGCAGCCCGAATACCCGCTCGCCGGGATCGGCCGCGCCGAACACGACCGGCCTCAGCGCCTGGAAGAAACCGATATCGCCCTCCGGACCCAGATAGGCCTTGGTGTCCTGCGTCTCCAGCAGCCGGCGCTCAGCCGTCTTCATCGCGCGGAACACCGGCGTCTCGCCCGTTTCCGTCCGGAACACGCCCACGCCGACGTCGATCTTGTTGGGCCGCGGATCGGCGCGGAAGGCACCGATCACCGAAAGCAGCGGATCGGCAGGCTGGAGCGCAAGAGCATCGAAGATGCCAGCATCGGCCGGCGCGGCGGGCGCCAGGCTCGGCGCGGGATCAAGAATGGTGGCCATGAGAAAGACATAGAGCATCTGGCGCGTAAAATCATTTCTGTTTCCGTCCATTTTCGATAGTCTGCGACCGAAACAGCGCGAAATGTCGGGCAATCATGGAACAAACATCTCAACCGGCTCGTGACGCAGCCGAACTGGATGCCCTCGATCGCCGGATTCTCCGCGTGCTGCAGCGCGACGGCGCGATCAGCCATGCCGACCTGGCGCAGGAAGTTGCCGCCTCGCCCGCATCCTGCTGGCGACGCATCAAGGCGCTGGAGACCGCCGGCGTGCTCGGGCCGACAGTAAGGCTCGTCGATCCGGTGAAGGTGGGCCGCGGGCTGGACGCGATCTGCCAGGTGCGGATGAAGAGCCACACGGCGGAGGTGCGATCGAGCTTCGAAGCGTTCGTGCAGGAGCATCCCGAAGTGATGGACTGCTATTCGATGTCGGGCGAATGGGACTATCTGCTGCGGATCGCCGTCGCCGACGTGCGCGACTATGAGCGCTTCCTGATGCACACGCTGCTGAACCACCCCGCGGTGGCCAGCTCCTCGTCGCACTTCGCGCTCAACCGAGTGAAGTACACGACCGCGATGCCGGTCTAGCGCTGGCGTAGGTCGATGACGCGCGCCGCCTTGCCGGCCGAGCGCGGCAGCGAGCCGGGCGCGCCCACCTCCACAGCGGCGCTGATGCCGACCACCTCTTTGACGTAAGCGGCGAGCAGGCGGCCATGTGCAGCCTCGCCGCCGTCCGCTGCGCGTGCCTCGACCTTGATCCTCACCTCGTCCATCCGATCCGGCCGGCTGACCTCGATCAGGAAGTGCGGCGCGAGGCCGGGGCACTTCAGCACCTGCTCCTCGATCTGCGTCGGGAACACGTTCACGCCGCGGATGATCAGCATGTCGTCGGATCGGCCAGTGATCTTCGCCATCCGTCGCATCGGCGTTTCGATACCGGGCAGCAGCCGCGTCAGGTCGCGGGTGCGATAGCGGATGATCGGCAGGGCCTGCTTGGTCAATGACGTAAAGACCAGCTCGCCTTCCTCGCCGTCCGGCAGCACCGCGCCGGTTTCCGGGTCGACGATCTCAGGATAGAAATGATCTTCCCAGATCGTCGGCCCGGGCGCGCCGCCGACGAATTCCTGCGCGACGCCCGGGCCCATCACTTCGGACAGGCCATAAATATCCGTCGCCTTGAGGTTGAATGCGCTTTCGATTTCGCCGCGCATTGCTTCGGTCCAGGGTTCGGCACCGAAGATGCCGTAGCGGAGCGAGCTTGCAGCCGGGTCGATGCCCTGGCGCCGGAACTCGTCGAGGATCGCGAGCAAGTAGCTCGGCGTCACCATGATGATCTCGGGCGCGAAGTCGCAGATCAGCTGGACCTGGCGTTCGGTCTGCCCGCCCGACATCGGAATGACGGTGCAGCCAAGCGCTTCGGCGCCATAATGCGCGCCCAGGCCGCCGGTGAACAGGCCGTAGCCATAGGCAACATGCACCTTCATTCCGGGCCGCCCGCCGGCGGCGTGGATCGAGCGGGCGATGAGCTCGGCCCAGATGCGGATGTCCTCGGCCGTGTAGCCGACCACCGTCGGCTTGCCGGTCGTGCCGGACGAGGCATGGATGCGCGACACCTGCTCCATCGGCACGGCGAACATGCCGAAGGGATACTGCGCGCGCAGATCGGCCTTGGTGGTGAACGGGAAGCGGGCGATGTCGTCCAGCGACTGCAGATCGGACGGGTGGACGCCCGCGTCTGCGAAGGCGCGCCGATAGTGCGGAGAATCGGCGGCGGCATGGGCGAGCGTCGCTTTCAGCCGCTTCAGCTGGAGCGCGCGCAGCTCGTCGGCGGACGCCGGACCATAGTCGACGGTCATAGTGCGACGTCCAGCGCGGTGAGCCCGCGGAAGCGGACGCGGTGCTGCCAATGCGGGTGTCCGGCGAGGCCGAATTCCGGAAACCGGCGCAGCCAGGCGGCAATCGCGATCCGTGCCTCGATCCGTGCGAGGCTGAGGCCGGCGCATTGGTGCGGGCCGGCACCGAAGGCGAGGTGGCGATTGGGCGCGCGGCGGACATCGAACGTCTCCGGGGCCGCGAAGGCGGCCGGATCGCGGTTCGCGGCGCCGATCACCAGCGTGATCTGGGTGCCCGCCGCAATGGGCACGCCAGCGATCTCCGCATCGCGCACAGCGCGGCGGTTGCCGAGCTGGTTCGGGCTTTCGAAGCGCAGCACTTCTTCCACGAAACTGGGCACCGCCTCCGGGTCCGCGATCAACGCGCGGCGAACATCGTGCATGGTCGCCAGAATGTATAGCGCGCTGCCGATCAGGTTGCTCGTCGTCTCGTGCCCCGCGTTGAGCAGAAAAATCGCGTTGTGGATCAGCTCGGCGGGCGTCAGCATTTCGTCGCCTTCGCCGGCGATGAGGCGAGTCAGCAGGTCGCGCTCCGGATCGCCCGGTGCGCGGCGCCGCGCCTCGATCAACTCGTCCAAATAGTCGGAGAACTCCGACACCGCCGCATTGCCGGCGGCCAGCCGCTCGGGGCCCGGCTGCGGCTCCAGCGCACCCAGGATCGCAAGCGACCAGCCGCGCAACGCCCCGCGATCGGCTTCGGGCACGCCCAGCATGTCGCCGATCACCCGTACCGGCACCGCCGCCGCATAGCTCTCGACCGCATCGCCGCCGCCGCGCTCCGCAAAACGATCCAGCAGCGCCTCGCAATACGGGCCGAGCGCCTCCGCCAGCGCGGCCAGCGCGCGCGGCGTCAGTGCGCCCACCAGTCGCTTGCGCACGCGGCCGTGATAGGGATCGTCGTTGAAGACCAGGCTGGTCGTATGGTGCCGGAAGAGCGGGCCGTCGCCATATTTGGGCGCGAACTCGACGCGCTTGTCGGAGCTGAATGACACCGCGTCGCGATAGACCGCCGACAAATCGGCATGGCGCGACAGCAGCACCGATCCGTCCGACGCCCGTGCGATCGGCGCTTCTTCGCGGAGCTGCCGATAGAAAGGAAACGGATCGTCGAAAAAGCCGTCCGGCGGCTCGCTCGGTGACCAGGGCGCCGGCGTCACGGCGTCGCCTGTAGCCAGTCCCAGACCGCGCCGGGCGCATCGACCATCGCGTTGTGGCCCGCGCCGGGAATCGCGAATGCCTTCGCGTCGAAATCGCGCAGCCGCTCGGCGGAGATCATCGCATCGCCCTCCCCGCAGGCCAGCCGCACCGGGCAGCGGGCGGCGTCAACCAGCTCCGCCATGCGCGGCCGCTCCACCGCGAATGCGGCCATGTCCATCGCCGCGCGCCACTGGCCGCCCTGCATGGCCGCACCGCGCGCGAGTAGCGGGGAATCAAGCGCCACTTCGCCCAGTCCGCAGTTGCGGCGATGCTGCGCCAGCGCCTCGGCCTCGCCGTCGAACAGCTTCGGCGGCCGCGCCGCGAGTCCGGCGAAACGCGCCAGCTCCTCGTCGCTCCAGTCGACCTTGATGCCGAGACCATAGGCGGCGCGCAGCGGCAGCCCGCTCCCGGCCAGCGCGATCGCGACCAGCCCGCCCAGCGAATGGCCGAGGATCGTGACCTCCTGTCCCTCTCGCTCGGCCTCGATCAGGCCACCGATTGCAGCGGCGAGTGCTTCGACCGAATAGCCGCCGCCATGATCCGAGCCGCCATGCCCCGGCAGGTCCGGCGCGATCCAGCGTCCGTGCGGCTCCGCCAGCATCGAAGACCAGACTCCCGCGGTCGCGCCCAGGCCGTGGATCAACACCAGCAGCGGCCCGTCGGTGCCGCCCCGCTCGTACGCCAATCCTCCGCGCCGCAGCATCAGACCGCGTTCATCGTCAGCAGGTCATAGGTCGCAACCAGCTCGTCATCCTGGTTCGTGACCCGCACGTTCCAGCGGACCTCGCCCATGTCCGGCGTCTTCAGCGTCTTGGATTTGGCGGTCAGCACCGCCTTCATGCTCTCGCCAGGCTTCAGCGGCTTCACGAACCGGAGGCCTTCGAGGCCGTAGTTCGCCAGCACCGGCCCCGGCGCCGGATCGACGAACAGGCCGGCCGCGAACGACAGGATCAGATAGCCGTGCGCGACGCGGCCGCCGAAGATCGGGCTCGCCTTCGCCGCTTCCTCGTCCATGTGCGCGTAGAACGTGTCGCCGGTAAAATGCGCAAAGTGCTCGATATCCTCGAGGGTAACTTTCCTGAATTTCGTCTGGACGCTGTAGCCGGGTTCCAGCTCGCCGAAGCGCAGACGGAACGGGTGACGGTCGCCCTCGACGATCGGCGCGCCGGCGAGCTGCTGGCCGACGACCTTGCTCAGCATCGCCGGGCTGCCCTGGAGCGCGGTCCGCTGCATGAAGTGCTTGACCGCGCGGATGCCGCCCAGCTCCTCGCCGCCGCCGGCGCGGCCGGGGCCGCCATGGGTCAGCACCGGCAACGGCGAGCCATGACCGGTCGACTCCCCCGCGCAGTCACGGTCGATGAACGCCATGCGGCCGTGGAACGACGCCGAGCCCAGCACAAGCTCGCGCGCCACATCCGGATCATGGGTGAAAGCGGAAACGACCAGCGATCCCTTGCCGTGATTGGCGAGCGCGACCGCGTCATCCAGGTCGCGATACGGCATCAGCGTCGAGACCGGACCGAACGCCTCGACCTCGTGGATCGCATCCGCCGCCCACGGATCGTCGGCGCGCATCAGGATCGGCGAGATGAAGGCGCCTCCTTCCAGCCCTTCGCCTACCAGTTCGACATGCTCCGGATCGCCGAACACGATCGGCGCTTGGCGCGACAGCTCCGCGATCTTCTCGCGCACATCGTCGAGCTGCGAACGCCCGACCAGCGCGCCCATCCGCACACCCTCGACGCGTGGATCGCCTATCACCGTCTTGGCCAGTCGGGCCGACAGCGCCTGCTGCGCTGCATCGATCAGCGCAGCGGGGACGAGCGCGCGGCGGATGGCGGTGCATTTCTGCCCCGCCTTCACCGTCATTTCCTTCGCCACTTCCTTGACGAACAGCTCGAACTCCGGGCTGTCCGGCGCCGCGTCCGGCCCGAGGATCGAGGCGTTCAGCGAATCCCGCTCGGCCGTGAACCGCACCGCCTCGCGCGCGACGACCGGGTGGCGCTGCAGCAGCTCGGCGGTGCGCGCGGAGCCGGTGAAGGCGATCACGTCCTGCCCGGTCAGATGGTCGAGCAGGTCGCCCGCCTTGCCCGACACCAGCTGGATGGCGCCTTCGGGCAGCAACCCGGTTTCCAGCATGATCCGCACGCACGCTTCGGCGACGTAAGCGGTCTGCTGCGCCGGCTTCACGATCGCGGGCATGCCGGCGAGCCAGGTCGGGGCAAGCTTTTCCAGCATACCCCAGACCGGGAAGTTGAACGCGTTGATATGGACCGCCACGCCCTGCAGCGGCGTGTAGACGTGCTGGCCGATAAAGCTGCCGGTCTTGCCCAGGATTTCGGTGTCGCCGTCGATCAGGATTTGACTGTTGGGCAGCTCGCGCCGGCCCTTCGACGCGAACGAGAACAGGGTGCCCGCGCCGCCTTCGATGTCGATCCAATTGTCGGCCCGCGTTGCGCCCGTCGCAAAGGCGAGCGCGTACAGCTCTTCCTTGCGCGCCATCACCGCCTGGCCAAGCGCCTTCAGCATCGCCGCGCGCTCGTGGAAGGTCATGCGCCGGAGGTTCGGACCACCGATCCGCCGGGCGTGACCGGCCATCGCACCGAAATCCAGGCCTTCGCTGCCAAGCTCTGCGACGACTTCGCCGGTCAGTGCGGAATGGACGGGTTCCACATTGCCCTTGGGCGCGACCCAATGGCCTTGGGCGAAACTTTGGACGATGCCCATCATCAAACTCCAGCTCAGCGCCCGGTGAAGACCGGCTTGCGCTTTTCGAGGAACGCCGCGACGCCCTCACGATAATCGGCCGAATTGCCCAGCCGACGCATCAGGTCGCGCTCATTGTCCAGCTCTTCGTCGAGCGTCTTGAGACCCGATCCACGGATCGCGTGCTTGGTCGCGGCGAGGCCCAGGGTCGGGCCGGCGGCAAAGCGGGCGGCAAGTGCCTGCGCCTCGTCGATCAGCGCCTCGTCATCGACGCATTTCCAGATCAGGCCCCATTGCTCGGCGCGCTCGGCGGTGATCGGCTCGCCAGTCAGCGCCATGCCGAGGGCGCGCGGCAGGCCGGCGAGGCGCGGCAGCACCCAGGTTCCGCCCGAATCCGGAATCAGGCCGATCGCCGCGAAAGATTCGATGAACTTCGCGCTGCGGGCCGCGAGCACGATGTCGCAGGCAAAGGCGATGTTCGCGCCCGCGCCCGCCGCGACGCCGTTGACCGCGCAGATCACCGGCATGTCGAGCGAGGTCAGCCGCCGGATCAGCGGGTTGTAATAGCGCTCGACCGAATCGCCGAGATCGATCGGCGCGCTGCCGGGCGCGACCGCGCGGTCGTTCAGGTCCTGCCCGGCGCAAAAGCCGCGGCCGGCACCGGTCAGCAGCAGCGTCCGAGCTCCGTTCGCGGCCGTCACCCGATTCAGCGCATCCGCGACCTCGCCGTGCATTTCCGCCGTGAAGCTGTTGAGCCGGTCCGGGCGATTGAGCGTCAGCCGGGCCACGCCGTCGGTCAGGTCGAAAAGGATCGTCCGATACATGCGTGCCTCTCCGTTCTCTTTTCCCGAATGATCGGTCGAACAAACATTGGCAAGTGCCGCCCCGGCCGGATATCGGGCCTTTCGTGCAGCACCCGCCATCCATCGATGCAATGACCGTCGCGCGCGGCATGATCGCGCAGGAAGGCACCGGCGCTGCCTGGCAACTGGAGCTTGAAGCGGCCGACGCGGGCTATGCGCGCGTAGCGATGCGCCTCACCCCGACCATGCTCAACGGCTTCGGCATCGCGCATGGCGGCATGATCTTCGCGCTTGCCGATTCCGCGTTCGCTTACGCCTGCAATTCGCGGAACGTAAAAACGGTCGCGCAATCGGGGAGCATCGTTTTCCTCGACGCCGGCCGCGCCGGTGAGCGGCTGGTCGCGGAGGCGCGCGAGACGGCGCTGCGCGGACGCAGCGGCATCTATCTGATCACCGTCACCGGCGAAGACGGCCGCGTGATCGCCGAAATGCAGGGCCTCAGCCGCGCTGTCGGCGGCCCCACCCTGGAGGATTTATGACCGAAGCTTTCATCTGCGACGCCGTCCGCACGCCGATCGGCCGCTATGGCGGGTCGCTGGCGCAGGTCCGCGCCGACGATCTCGCCGCGATCCCGCTGCGCGCGCTGGCTGAACGCAATCCCGGGCTCGACTGGGCCCGCGTCGACGACCTGATCCTGGGCTGTGCCAACCAGGCGGGGGAGGACAACCGCAACGTCGCCCGCATGGCGGCGCTGCTCGCCGGCCTTGGCACAAACGTTCCGGGCAGCACGATCAATCGACTGTGCGGATCGGGCCTCGACGCGGTGGGCACCGCCGCGCGCGCGATCAAGGCGGGCGAGGCCGAGCTGATCGTCGCCGGCGGCGTCGAAAGCATGACCCGCGCGCCATTCGTGATGCCTAAGGCGGAAAGCGCGTTCAGCCGCGGCAATGCGGTCTACGACACGACCATCGGCTGGCGCTTCGTCAATCCGAAGCTGAAGGCCGAATATGGCATCGATTCAATGCCGGAGACGGCGGAGAATGTCGCGACCGAGTTCCAGGTGACGCGCGAAGACCAGGACCGGTTCGCGGTCGAGAGCCAGCGCCGGGCAGCGGCGGCACAAGCCTCGGGCCGCCTTGCTGCCGAAATCGTGCCGGTCACCATTGCGCAGAAGAAGGGCGATCCGGTCACGGTCGACCGGGACGAGCATCCGCGCGAGACCAGCATGGAAGCGCTCGCCCGGCTGAAGCCGATCGTGCGCCCCGACGGCACCGTGACTGCCGGCAATGCCTCCGGCGTGAACGACGGCGCCGCCGCGCTGATCATCGCCAGTGAGGCGGCCGTAAAGAAGCATGGCCTGACGCCCCGCGCCCGCATCCTGGGCACTGCCGTCGCGGGCGTGCCGCCGCGGATCATGGGCATGGGCCCCGCACCCGCCACCCAGAAGCTGCTCGAACGGCTCGGCCTCTCGATCGGCGATGTGGACGTGATCGAGCTCAACGAAGCGTTCGCCGCGCAGGGCCTTGCCGTTCTTCGCCAGCTCGGTCTTCCCGACGATGCCGAGCATGTGAACCCGAACGGCGGCGCGATCGCGCTCGGTCATCCGCTCGGCATGTCGGGCGCACGGCTGGCGTTGACCGTCACCGAGGAACTGCAGCGCCGTGGCGCGCGCTATGGCGTCGCGACGATGTGCATCGGCGTCGGCCAGGGCATTGCGATGGCGGTGGAACGCCTCCGCTGACAATTAGTTGACCGATCGGTCGGGTTATTTTAATTTGCCCGCCTCAGCCGAGCGAAAGGCGCCGTCATGTATACCACCGAAATGGGCAAGCCCGATCCCGCAAAGGTCGCTTCGATCGGCGGCGAGGATCCGGCGCTGCTGGAAGCGTTCGAGGCGCGCGTTGCCGCCGACGAGTTCATCGAGCCCAAGGACTGGATGCCGGACGCCTATCGCCGCACCCTCGTCCGCCAGATCTCCCAGCATGCGCACAGCGAGATCGTCGGGATGCTGCCCGAGGGGAATTGGCTGACCCGCGCGCCGTCGCTTCGGCGCAAGGCGGTGCTGCTCGCCAAGGTGCAGGACGAAGGCGGGCACGGCCTTTATCTCTACTGCGCAGCGGAAACGCTCGGCACCAGCCGCGAGCAGATGATCGAGGCGCTGCATTCGGGCAAAGCCAAATACTCGACGATCTTCAATTACCCGACGCTCACCTGGGCCGATATCGGCGCGATCGGCTGGTTGGTCGATGGCGCGGCGATCATGAACCAGGTGCCGCTGCAGCGCACCTCTTATGGCCCCTATGCCCGGGCGATGGTGAAGGTCTGCAAGGAAGAAAGCTTCCACCAGCGCCAGGGCTACGAGATCATGATCGCCATGGCGAACGGCACGCCGGAGCAGAAGGCAATGGCGCAGGACGCGCTGAACCGCTGGTGGTGGCCGAGCCTGATGATGTTCGGGCCGTCCGACGAGAATTCGCCGAACACCGCCCAATCGATGCGCTGGCGGATCAAGCGCGACACCAATGACGAGCTTCGCCAGAAGTTCGTCGACATCACCGTGCCGCAGGCGGAGTTCCTCGGGCTGACCGTGCCCGATCCCGACCTCGTGTGGAACGAAGCCAAGGGCGGCTATGATTTCGGCGAGGTGGATTGGGAGGAATTCTACGCGGTCGTCCGCGGCGAAGGTCCTGTCGCCAAGGAGCGGATGGAAGCGCGCCGCAAGGCCTGGGACGACGGCGCCTGGGTGCGTGAGGCGGCGCTCGCCCATGAAGCGAAGCGCACGGCGAGGGCGGCGGCATGAACCGCGACTGGCCGCTCTGGGAAGTGTTCGTTCGCTCGCGCGGCGGCCTTAGCCACAAGCATGTCGGATCGGTCCACGCGCCCGATTCCGAGCTGGCGGTGCGCCATGCCCGCGACACCTACACGCGCCGGATGGAGGGCGTCAGCCTGTGGGTGGTCAAGTCGGCCGACATCGTCGCGTCCGACCCCGACCAGGCCGGGCCGATGTTCGCGCCCGCCGAGGACAAGGTCTATCGCCACCCGACCTTCTACGAGATCCCGCCGGAAGTGAAGCACATCTGATGCCGTCGCTGCCGACCATCCAGCCGGAGGACGTCGCGACGGCCGAGCGCGCGAGCCATGCAGGCAATTTCGATGCGCCTGCGCTCGACCAGCATCGCGATGCTATCGCAGACTATGCGCTTCGGCTCGGCGACGATGCGCTGATCCTGGGGCAGCGGCTCACCGAATGGTGCGGGCACGCCCCACAGCTGGAAATCGATCTGAGCCTCGCGAACCTAGGCCTCGACCTGATCGGGCAGGCGACGTTGCTACTCGGCCTTGCCGGAGAGCTCGAGGGCCAGGGCCGCGATGCAGACGCGCTCGCTTTCCATCGCGACGTGCTCGCCTTTCGCAACTGCCTGATGGTCGAGCAGCCGAACGGCGACTTTGCGCGCACGATCGCGCGGCAATTCCTGTTCTCGACCTATCAGGCGGCACTGTATGAAGCGCTGCAGCACTCGGCCGCGCCGCGCCTTGCGGAGATCGCGGCCAAGGCGGTCAAGGAAGTCCGCTACCACGCCGACCTTGCCGCCGATTGGGTGATCCGTTTGGGCGATGGCAGCGAGGAAAGCCGGCAGCGGATGATCGACGGCCTCGACTGGCACTGGCGCTTCGTCGACGAGCTGTTCCAGATGGACGCGGTCGAGCAGGCGCTGGTGGACGCTGCGATCGGCGTCGACAAGGCCGCGCTCCGCCCCGGCTTCGATGATGTCGTCGGGCGCGTTCTGACGAACGCGACGCTTCCCCTGCCCGTCTACCCGCGCGCGGTCGTGGGCGGACGCAAGGGGCACCATAGCGAGCATCTCGGCCATTTGCTGGCGGTGATGCAGTTCCTGCCCCGCGCCTATCCCGACGCGACATGGTGATGGGCGTGGCCGGACGGCGTTTCTCGACTTCGCTCGAAACGAACGGATCAAGAGAGGATGACAGAACCTCTCCGTTCGTTTCGAGCGAAGTCGAGAAACGGATATGGGACGTGCTCGAGAACGTCCCCGACCCCGAACTCCCCGTCCTCTCGATCCTCGACCTCGGCATCGTCCGCAGCGTCGAGCCGCACCGGGTGACGATCACCCCCACCTATACCGGCTGCCCCGCGACGCTCGCGATCCAGGCGTCGATCCGCGCCGCGCTCGACGCGGCCGGCTATCGCGACGTGGCGATCGAAACCGTGCTGTCACCGTCCTGGACGACTGACTGGATCACGCCCGAAGGCCGCGCCAAGCTCCAGGCCTACGGCATCGCGCCGCCCTCCCCCGCCGCGACGGCGACCTGCCCGCAATGCGGTTCCGCCGACACGGAGGAGGTCAGCCGCTTCGGCTCGACCCCGTGCAAGGCGCTGTGGCGCTGCCGGGCCTGCGCCGAGCCGTTCGACCGCTTCAAATGCCATTGACGGAACCGCCATGTCCGCCGCCTTCCACCGCCTGACCATCGCCGACGTGCGCCGCGAGATCGATGACGCGGTGTCGCTCCGCTTCCATTTGCCCGCGGAGCTGCGCGAGGCATTCCGCTTCGCCCCAGGCCAGCACCTGACCTTGCGCACCGACATCGAAGGCGAGGATGTGCGCCGCAATTACTCCCTCTGCGTCGCCCCGCACGAGGACGAGCTCCGCATCGCGATCAAGCGGATCGGCGGCGGACTTTTTTCCAACTGGGCGAACGAGGCGCTGAAGCCGGGCGACACCATCGACGTGATGCCACCGCACGGCAGCTTCACCTGGGCATTCGATCCGGCCGCCGCGCGCGACTATGTCGGCTTTGCCGGCGGCTCGGGCATCACGCCGGTGCTGTCGCTGTTGAAGACCGCGTTGTCGGTCGAGCCGCGCAGCCGTTTCACCCTGCTCTACGGCAACCGCTCATCGAACACGATCATGTTCCTGGAAGAGCTGGCCGCGCTCAAGAACCGGTTCATGGAGCGGCTGCAAATCTATCATTTCCTCGAAGAGGAGGATGAGGAGGTCGAGCTGTTCAACGGCCGGCTGGACCAGCAAAAGATCGCCGAGGTCCTGTCGTCGCTGGTCGAGCCGCAGGCGATCGACGCGGCCTTCATCTGCGGGCCCGGGCCGATGATGGACGCCGCGGAGGCCGCGCTGTTGTCGGCCGGCGTCGCGAAGGATCGCATCCTGATCGAGCGTTTCACGGTCGGCGCGATGAGCGCGGAGCAGGCCGCGCGGGTCCGCTCGCTCGCGCAGGACGCCGCCGGCCGCGTTGTGCAGGTGACGCTGGACGGCCGCCGCCGCCGTCTCGCCTTCGATGCGGACAAGGGCAGCATCCTCGAAAACGCCCGCGCCGCCGGCCTGCCCGCCCCGTTCGCCTGCAAGGCCGGCGTCTGCGCGACATGTCGCGCCAAGCTCGTCTCCGGCACAGTCGAAATGAAAGCGAACTACGGCCTCAGCCCCGAGGAAGTGGCGCAGGGTTATGTGCTCACCTGCCAGGCCGTGCCGCTCAGCGACGACGTCGTGCTCGATTACGACGCGTGAATCATTTTGAGCGCCATGTCGGCGATCCGGGCGGGTGGGATCGGACCTTCCGGATCGTACCAAGTGTGCGTCCAGTTGATCATGCCGAACAACAGCATCGTCTTCGCACGCGCCTGTGCAGGATCATCGGCAAGGGCCGGATCGAGCGCGACCAGCAACGCCTGGGTCGCGTCGATCACCTTCCGCTGCCGGGCGACGATCGTCGCGCGCTGCTCTGCCGGCAGGCTGTCGAGCTCGTTCAACAGCACCTTCTGCCGGTCCGCCGCGCCGACATAGTGATCCATGAAGGCATGGATCAGCGCATCGAGCTGCGCTGCGGCGTCGCCGCCTTTTGCGAGCACACCGTCCACGTCCGACACGAGTTGGTCGATGTGCGACGACATCACCGCGTAGAGGATGTCCTCCTTCGACGGATAATAGTGATAGATCAGCGATTTGGACGTGCTGCATGCGTCCGCCAGATCGGCGACGGAGCTGCCGTCGAAGCCTCGGCGCGCGAACAACCGCGCCGCCTTATCCAGGATCGCCTCCCGCCGCTGCTCATAATCCGCCGCCTGCGTCCGCGCCAAATCAACACTCCGCCTGAAAGATCGCGCCAACCCCGCTCAGGGTCGCGGGGGCGCGGTAAAGCTTGCGGTCTGTTAGCACATCGCGACCGACGGCATAGACCGAAGGCCGCATTGCCTTAAGAGCCCGGAACGTCCGGAGGCCGGTAGCCCTTGCCGTTGACCATCAGCGCAGAAATGCCTTTCGGGCTGCCATGCGCGTCGAGCAGGCTCAGCTTGTTGGTCGACCTGTCGCGGTCGACGATCATGTTGCTCCCGCCCGAAGACATGACCTTGTTGTCGACGTCGATCTGCTCGGCAACATTGGATTCGATCGATGGCGAGTCCGATCGCGCGACGGCGATCCTCAGATATTTGCCGTCCTTCGGAGCTGACAGGGTCGTGTTGCCCGATATCCGCGGCGCGACGGCGCCCGAAACATAGATGCCGAGATAATGGTCGTTCGAGTAGACCAGATTGTTGGAGATCTCGACGCCCGTATATTTGCCGTCCCTCGCGTCGGACACGAAAATGCCCTGCGGTCCGACGCCTGAGCCCTGGAGGATCACATTGTCTCGAATGACGATGTCGCCAGAGCCTATGCCTTTCCCCGTCATCCAGAATTGGATGGCGTCCGGATGATCCCCTTGCCGCGGGTGAAAGTCCGAGAACCGGTTTCCAAGCACCCGGACGCCCCAGGAGTCGGCGACGTCCGTCCCGTCCGATCGCATGTCCTCAAAGCTGTTGCCCGACAGTTCCACCGACCTGCACTTGTCGAAAACCGCGCCCACGCGAAGTTCGCGGAAGCTGCTTCCGGAGATCGTGACGGCCTGGCTCTGCACGACGACGGCGCCGCGGCCGTCATCCTCCGGGTCTCCATTGAGAGAGCCGTGCACGGCCAGTTTTTCCAGCCGGATGTGATCGGCGCCGGAAATGCGGACGATCGCGGTGAAATCCTTTTCCCCCGGGCGGAGCGGGCCACCGACATCCACCTGTCGCACGATGATGTTCGACGACGACACGATCTCCAGGCGCTCAAATCGTGCAGGGTCTCCATTGTCCTTGGACTGGATCGTCAGCGGCTTCGCGAACTGATGCTTGGCGACAACGACGTCGCCATAGTCTCCCGGCGCCAGCAGGATCGTCTCGCCGCCCCGCGCCGCGGCAATCGCCGCTTTCAGCGATGCCGCGTCCCGAACGACAATGCTCGATCGCGAAGCCGGCGTGGCGGCGCCGATCAACCCGGCAAGGCTGCAGACGATAAGTGACCGGGTCGCAATCCGCATGCCGTCGCTCCTGTAGGTCCATTCAGCCGATGGGTTGTGCATGCTTTTGCCTCACGCGACTATCGGCAGTTCTGGCCGATCGACAACCGAGGCGACAACACTGCCCGGCCTAGTCCGGGTCCGGCCTGTGACTGAGAAAAATCCGCTGGGCATCGAAAAAGCGCCACAGGCGGATATAGGCAAGACCCAGGAAAGCGCGCCAGCGATCACCGAAGCCTGTCAGCTTGTCGGTGCGGCAAATGCGAACGAGACCCGGCGCGATGGACAGCGGGATCAGCCATGACCGGACCAGCCAGCGCAGCCGGCCGCCTGGGCGGCGCATCGTCAACGACGCGGTTTCCCTCTGAATGCGGCTCCACTTTCTGGTCAACTGGGAAAGCGTGCGGCGAGCAGGGTGTCCGACGCTCGCGCCGTCCGCATAGCCGATGCGATACCCCGCCTCCGCGGCCCTATGGCACCAGTCGAGATCCTCGGAAACGCCGTTCCGGAACCCCCCGACGCGGTCGAACACCGTCCGGGGGCAGACGAGGTTTGCGGTGACGGTGAACTTTTTTTTCCGCACATAGGCTTCGTTGTCGAAAGCGAACACGCGCTCGAAAGCCTCTGCCGGGGTCAAGGCGCTCGGCCTGTCCACCAGCACGTCGACCCGGCCGCCGACAAAATCGGGGGCCGGAGAGCCGCGAAAGCAGCCAAGAGCCTCTTCCAGCCACCGTTGGTCGGGAACGCAATCGGAATCCGTGAAGGCGATGAAGGGTGTCGCGACATGCCCGGCGCCGGCGTTCCGCGCAGGCCCCGCGCCGCGCTCCTCGACGAAGACCAGATCGGCGCGCCCGTCCACGACCCGCGAGACCGCTTCCGCTCCTTCGGGGGAGTCGTTGTCGGCCACGATGATCCGGTATCGCTCGGGCCCGATGCTCTGGTTTGCCAAGGCTTGCAGGCATTGGTCGAGGCCCGGCAGATCGCCGTAATGCGGCACGACGACCGTCACGATCGGCTCGGCCGGCACCGGATCGACGCCTGCCGTCATGCCGCCTTGCCCATGCTCCGGGGCTTGCCGCGCTCATTCCGCAAGGCGGCTAGAATGCCCTGCAGGCCATAGCGGAGCTGGGCCCAGGCGCCTTTCGGCGCGTACCGGAGAACCAGGAGCAGGATCGCCGCCGGAAGCGCTGTGAGGAGATCCGCTCGAGACGAATCCCGCACCAGCAAGAGCTTGTTGCGCTCGTCCATATAGATCGGAAGCCGGGGCCTTTTCCTGATATCGTCGGCCGACCCGGTCGTGCTCCCCTGTGCGTGAAGGATCCGTGCGTCCGGCGCGAAGCCGAGCCGCAGCCCGGCCTTGACCGCCCGGACACACCATTCGACTTCCTCGCAATAAAGGAAATAATCCTCTCGCATCGGGCCGGCGACGTCGACGAACCTGGCGCTGACCAGCATGGCGGCGCCGTGAATGAACGTCATCCGGGATTCGATCGCGTGCCGCTCGATCGGCTGGTCGACAGGCCGATCGCGGCCCAGCGACTCCACGCGCGCCAGCCGCGGCCGCCAACGGCCGCCCGCCGCCTGGATCAGTCCGCTCGGGTAATAGAGACATCCGCCGACCGCATCGACGTCGCCCATCGTCAGGCGATCCAGCAACGCGGTCAGGGCGCCAGGGTCCGGACGCGCGTCGGGGTTCAGGACCCACCACGCGTCGGCGTCGCGACTGGCGGCGATGCATCGATTGACGCCGCCCGCATAGCCCGGGTTCGTCGGCGCATGGACAAGCTGAACAGGCTGGCCGCCTGACAATTCGGACGGCGCGACCTGCCGAAGCGCCTGATAGGCGGAGGCGTCGCCGTTTTCGCAGACGACCACCTCGAAATCCCGGTGATCCAGTTCCTCCAGTGCCGCCAGGCACTCCACGATGTCCCCCGGATTATGGAAGGCCACGATGCAGATGGACACGTGCAATGCTGCAACTCCGTTTTCGGAACCCGGCGGCGGTGGCTTCGTCTGCCGATGTTAGGTTAGGAGGTCCTTAAGCGGCAGGCGGGCAAGGGCAAGTCCGGCACTGGATCGAACAATTTGCGGAACGCGGTGCCGTCGCCTATCAGACCCGCCGGTGGAGGTCATCATAGATGAATGATGAAGCGATTTTAGAACGTCTGCAAGAAATAATGGCAGATGTTTTCGACGAAGACGATTTGGTCGTTACTCGTGATACTACAGCCGAAGACGTGGAGGAATGGGACAGCCTTAGCCACATCAGGCTTATGGTTGCCATTGAACGAGAGTTCAACGTCAAGTTCACCAATGCCGAGATCGAAAGTCTTGAGAGTGTCGGCGACTTGGTTGACAAGTTGAAGGCCAAGACCAGCTGAGGTTGTGCCTGCTATGTTTCGAGAGATGTCATGGCTGCCTGCTGCGCCGGCTGACATTCGCGATCAGATAAAGGCGCTCGGTGCGGCCGCCAGCGCTGGCGAGGCCGATTCCGCGGCGCGCCTTGACCGCATCGCGACCTATCGGCTGGACGAAAGCCAGCTCTCGAAACTGGGCCGGATCGCACTCTCTTCTCCCATAGCGTCCGGTCACCTGGCCGCGCTCAAGATCGGCTTGATCGGGGACGGCACGCTGTCGCTGCTCGCCGCTCCGTTGGTGGGCAGCGGCGTGCGGCATGGATTGCTGCTCGACGTCATGGTCGGCCACTACAATGCCGCCGTCCAGCAAGTCACCGACCCGAACGACCCGCTGCACACCAGCGGGCTGGACATGGTGTTCCTGGGGCTGGACCGCCGCATCATGGGCCTGGACGACCCGGCGCTTGCGCCGGGCGAAGCAGAAGCGCGCGTCGAGGCGGCGCTGGCGCGCGTGAAGATGATCGTTGCAGCGCTCAAGCCCAGCATTCGGGGGCCGGTTCTGGTCCAATCCCTCCCGTTGCCGGTCGAGGCGTTGTTCGGAAGCTATGATCGGGTCGAGGGCGGCTCCCCGATTTCGATGACCGAGAGGTTCAATCAATCTCTCGTCGAAATGGCGCGCGCCGGCGATATCGTGCTGGTCGATATCGGCCGCCTTGCCGCGACCATCGGCGCGGAGGCATGGGACGATCCGCGCCACTGGCACGCGTCCAAGCTCAGCTTTGCACCGGATCTCATTCCGCTGTTCTGCGACATCGTCGCCCGCACGATCGCGACGGTCAAAGGGCGATCCAAAAAGGCACTGGTCCTCGACCTCGACAACACGCTCTGGGGCGGGGTGATCGGCGACGACGGCGTGGAAGGCATCGTTCTCGGCCAGGGCTCCTCCACGGGCGAAGCATTCCTTGCGATCCAGAGGATGGCGCTCAATCTCAGGGAACGAGGCATCGTCCTTGCCGTCTGTTCCAAGAACGAGGAAGCGACAGCGCGGATTCCGTTCGCCGAACATCCGGAAATGCTGCTGAAGGATCAGCACATCGCCGTGTTCCAGGCCAATTGGACGGACAAGGCGACGAACCTCCGCGCCATCGCGCAGGCGCTGAACATCGGCGTCGATGCGCTCGTCTTCATGGACGACAACCCGTTCGAGCGGGAGCAGGTCCGCAGCGCCCTGCCCGCCGTTGCCGTTCCGGAAATGCCGGAAGACCCTGCCCATTATCCGCGCATCATTGCCGCGGCCGGCTATTTCGACACGGTGACCTTCACCGCGGAAGACCGGGAGCGGGCCGCCCAATATCAGGCGAATGCCGAACGGGCGTCGATGCTGGCATCGGCCGGGGATCTGTCATCCTATCTGAAGTCGCTGGACATGGTCTGCACGATCGGTCCGGTAGACCGGCTGACGCGGCCGCGCGTTGCGCAGCTGATCAACAAGTCGAACCAGTTCAACCTGACGACGCGGCGCTATACAGAGCAGGAACTGGCGGCGATGGAGAGCGATCCACGCCTCCATCTGGTCCAGGTCCGCCTGGCCGACCGTCTTGGCGACAACGGGATCATCTCCGTCCTGATCGCGCGCGACAACGGCGACACGTGGGACATCGACACCTGGCTGATGAGCTGCCGTGTGCTGGGCCGCGATGTCGAGCAAGCCGTCCTGTCTCACCTGGTCGAAGCGGCCCGCCGCGCGGGAGCCAAATGGCTGGTTGGGGAGTATCTGCCGACCAAGAAGAATGTGATCGTCGTCGATCACTATGCCAAGCTCGGCTTCGAACCGGCCGGCGCGGCTGGGGATGGCGGAACGCGGTGGCAGCTTCCGTTGGAGGATTATCGCGTTCCCGACCTGCCGATGAACATCATCGACTCTGTCCTGAGCGTTTCGAGGGAGAAAGCTGCTTGACGTCACCGGCCATGGGGAACCTGAGCGGTTACCCGGAAACACAGGCGCTCGTCCGTGACGTTCTGGACGTCTGGCCGGACCATGAGGATTATCTGGCGCGCAGCATGGGCGCGCGTTCGGACGGCCAGATGGCGACGACCGAGGAAGTCGCCGCGGCGACCCGCCGCCTGATCGCCGGCCGCGAGCGCCACTTCGCCGAAGGCTACAAGTGGACCTGCGACCAGCTTCGGCAGGAAGAACTCTTCTTCCACCGGGAGGGGCGCTATCGGCTCGCGACCTTCGCCGACGCCGAGGCCGAGGTCTATTCCCGGCCCGAATATATGGAGCCCTATGTCAGCGGCCTGCTGCTGACGCAGGCGCTCTGGTACAACCATCTCGGCACGTTCGACATGTTTCTCGACCGTGTGTTGCGGCCGACCCGGGAGCCGTTCGACTATCTGGAAATCGGTCCCGGGCACGGACTGGCCGTCTTCTTCGCGGCCCAGCATCCGCATGTCCGCAGCGTCGCGGCATGGGATGTCAGCGCGACCTCGCTCGCCGAGACGCGAAAGGCGCTCGACACGCTCGGCGTTTCAAAACCCGTCGATTTGACGGAGGTCGACATCCTGTCGGCCGCCGAACCCGATCAGCAATACGATCTGATCGTGATTTCGGAGGTCCTGGAGCACCTCGAACAGCCGCAGACCGCGGTGCGGTTCCTGAAAACGGCGCTCAAGCCGGGCGGTCGCTTGTTCGTGAACGTGCCGATCAACAGCCCGTCGCCCGATCACATCTACCTCTTCTCGACGCCTGATGAAGTGTCCGCGCTCGTCGAGGCGGCGGGCCTGACGATCGAGGCCAGCGAGCTTTACGCGACCCAGGCGCGCCCGATCGAAAAGGCGATCAAGAACAGGATCAGCGTGTCCGTCGGCCTTACCGCCCGAGCAGCCTGAGAGCTCCGAGCGCTAGATGCTTTTCAACTCGTTCGTCTTCATCTTTGGCTTCCTGCCGATCGCCCTTTTTTTGGTCTGGGCGGTCGCGGGCAGAGGCGCACTGACGAAGTGGACGCTCACCGCTCTCTCGCTTTTCTTCTACGCGTGGTGGAACCCGAAATACCTCCCGCTCCTCGCCTTCTCGATCTGCTTCAATTATTGGGTGGGAACGCAGATCGAGCGGTGCTGCGAGAATGGCCAGCGCCGATCCTCCAACATGTGGACCGCATTCGGCGTCAGCGTCGATCTGGCGATGCTGGGCTATTTCAAATACGCGAACTTCGCCCTTGATAACGCGAACCTTCTGCTGGGGACCAATTACGAGATCGGGCGCATCGCCCTGCCGCTCGCGATCAGCTTCTATACGTTCCAGAAGATCGCCTATCTGATCGACATCCGGCGCGGCGAGGCCCGCAAGACCGGGTTCACAGACTTCGCCTTGTTCGCGGCCTTCTTCCCGCAGCTGATCGCCGGCCCGATCGTCCATTACAGCGAGATCATCCCCCAGCTCAAAAGCCGGGCGTTCGGGTTCATCCGCTCGAAGAACCTGATGATCGGCCTCGTCATCTTCAGCATCGGCCTGTTCAAGAAGACGGTGCTGGCCGACACCCTGTCGGCCTACGCCAACCCGCTGTTCAACGAGGTGTCCGGCCGCGAGATCGATTTCGTCGGCGGCTGGGTGGCGGCGGTCACCTTCACGCTGCAACTCTATTTCGATTTTTCCGGCTATTCGGACATGGCCATCGGGCTCGGGCGCATGTTCGGCGTGAAGCTGCCGCTGAATTTCCACTCCCCGCTGCGAGCGACGGGCATCATCGACTATTGGCGGCGCTGGCACATGACGCTGCAGCGCTTCATCGTGTCGTACATCTTCCAGCCGCTGTCGCTACCGCTGAACCGCTATGCGGCCGAAAAGCGCCTGACGGGCTGGAGCCAGTTCGCGGTCGGCATCGGCATCCCGACGTTCATAACCTTCGTCGCCGTGGGGATCTGGCACGGGGCTGGCTGGACCTTCGTTCTGTTCGGGGTCCTGCACGCCGGCTATATCTGCATCAACGAGGTCTGGCGCGAAAACCAGAAGCATCGCCGGCGCAGGCGGAAGAAGCAGGGCTTGCCCATCCGCGAGGCGAGCGCCCTGCAGATCGCCGGCTACCAGGCCGTGACGCTCTGCGCGATCGCGTTCGGGAACGTGCTGTTCCGCGCGGCGAGCGTCAGCGACGCGATGGAGATCTGGCACGGCATGGCCGGGTTGAGCGGCATCACCGCCGCCGGCTGGAGCACGCTGGGTCTGGGCGTGCTGGCCTATTCGGCGATCGGCATCCTGATCGTCGCCCTCTTCCCCAACACGCAGCAGCTGATGCGCAATTATGATCCCGCCTATAACTGGGACGAATGGAAAGGCGTGTCCCCGCCCCGGATCTCGCTGGTGTGGCGGCCCGACATCAAGGGCCTGATCTTCGGCGCGCTGGCCCTGCTGCTCGGCATTCTCTTCATCCAGAGGGGGCAGGCGATCTTCCTGTACTTCAACTTCTGATGCGCCGGTTCTGGCGAAACCGCTTGTGCCTGATGCTGGGGCTGACGCTGCTGTTCGGGGCGGCGGCATCCGCATTGCCGGACGTGCCGTATCAGCGGTGGCAGCTTCTCGACGGGACGATCCACGCCAACGCACGCTGGATCTACGAACGCATTCATTTCGACCCGACGCCGATCGACGTCGCGTTCGTCGGCCCATCCCGGCTCACCCAGGGCGTCAATGCCGTGCAGCTTGGCCAGGAGCTCGCGGCGAGAGGTCTTCCCTCGCACGTCGTGAATTTCGGGCTTCCCGAGAACGGGCGCAACATCAACGCGCTGATCGTCCATGAACTGCTGAAGACGCGGCGGCCCAAGCTGATCGTCGTCGGCGTTATCGAGAAGCCGTCCCGCTTTGGGCACTCCGCCTACAAATATATCGCGCCCGCCGCGGACATCGTGGACCCCGGCTATATCGGCGACCTCAATTATTTCTCGGACCTGATCTACCTGCCGTTCCGCCAGCTGGAGCTGTTCGCCGCGCGGTTTTTCCCGGACCTGTTCGGGCTGTCGCTGCATTTCGATCCGTCGCAATATCGCGGGTCGGTGGTCGACACGACGGGCGACGTGATCCTGCCCGACGGCCGCATCAAGAACGGGACCAAGCCGGGTGGCCTGAAGGAGCTTCACCGCGGCGTGACCAAGCTCGAGCGGTCGAACAACCCGCCCATCCTGCCCGATCGCTATCGCGACCTGGAATTCGGCGACGAACGTCACTTCATTCGGGAGATCGCGAAGGAAGCGCAGGCCAAGGGCGTGCAGGTCGCGTTCCTGTCGCTGCCCTATTACACCGGCCCCAGCGCGTTGCAGGAAGGCGCGCTGTACGCGCAATTCGGACCGATCTGGGCCGCGAACAGATTTTCGCGCCGATCGGATCTCTATGCCGACTATGGACATTTGACCGCCCACGGCGCGTCCATCCTGACGAACCAGCTTGTCGGGCCGGTTTCGGCCCTCCTTCGAAAGGCGAAGTGATGCTCGACAGTCCCCCGCTCCACCACGTCGGCATCGTCCAGCCCGACGAGGATTCGGTGACGGCGCTGATGCGATTGCTCGGCCTGAAGGAAGCCTATCGCGGCTATGTGCCGCAGTTCCACGCCCTCTGCATCTTCACCGAGAGCCCGGTCGGCTCACCGGTCGAGTTCGTCGTGCCCGACGGCGGCCGGTTGCAATCGTTCAACAAGGGCGCGGGCGGGCTGCACCATATCGCGTTCGAAGTTCCCGACCTGGTGGAATTGATGGATTCCTATCGGGCGCAGGGGATCGAGATGCTGGAGCCGGAGCCGGTGAAGGGCGCCGGGAACTTCATCTGCAATTTCCTGAGGCCCGCGGCGACCCGCGGCATCATCACGGAATTCGTCCAGCTCCTGTAAGGTGCATGCGCCGCGCTGCCCGGAACACGAGCTGCGCGCTAATCCTTTGGTTTTGCGGCTGGCTCTTCGGGATTGGCTGCGGTAAATCGATCATGGTCGGATCGGGAGTGCGAACGTGGCGAGTTTGGGTGCCTGGGGGTCGAGAATGACCACGCCCGCGGCGGTGCTGCCCAGCTACCGCCAGGAGCCTTCGCGGCTGAGACGATTCACGGTCAAGGCCCTGTTCTACGTCTTCGTTGTCCTGATGGGGCTGTTCTACGGCCTCAGCGTCGTGCTGCTGCCCCCCACCTTGCTTCTATATGTCAGTTTTCCGATCCTGTTGCTGGTGGCATTGGTTCTCTGGGCATTTCCCGACGAGGGTCCGGGACCGCTGGTGCTCGTCGGCGTGTGCTTTGTCGGCTTCAATATGGCACTGTTCCTGTGGCCGGACTACATGGCGATCCAGATCCCGGGATTTGCCTGGATTTCGTTCCGGCGGCTCTGGTCCTGGGCCTTGGCCGCGAGCCTGCTGCTCTGCCTCGCCATGTCGAGGGAAATGCGCCACCGTCTGCGTGAGCGTATGATCGCCACCCGGCCCTTCTGGATCATGGCCGGGCTCTACTTTGCGTGGCATTGGCTTACGCTTCCGTTCAGCGACATTCCGATCCGGTCGGTCAACTCATCCATCAACCAGGCCTTCATCTGGGGCATTCCGCTGCTCACGGCCACTTACCTGTTCGACGGCTACAAGTCGCTTCGCCGCTGGGAACTGCTGATGCTCTTTGCGGGGGTGGTGAACTGCGTCATTGCGGCGTTGGAGGTCCGGAACGGCGAGTTGCTCTGGGCGAACCACATCCCGAGCTTCCTAACCGTCGAAGACGAAACGCTGCAGCGCATTCTCGCGGGCGCCGTCCGTGACGGCCATTACCGCGCCGCTTCGGTCTTTTCGGTTTCGCTCTGCCTGGCGGAGTTCCTAGCGATCCTGGCACCGTTCGCGCTTCGTCGCGCCTTCGCGACGAACAGGCTTGGCACAATCGTCTTCTGGATCTCGTTCGACCTGATGCTGTGGGGCGCGATTGTCCTGACCCATTCGCGCCTGGGCATCATCGGCTGGCTTGTCAGCCATGCAGTGTTCCTGCTGCTGTGGGGATGGAAACGATGGGCGACTAAGGCGCGAGACATTCTCGGCCCGGCGATCAGCTTTGCGTTCCCGTTCGGCGCGATGGCGCTACTGATCTCTATGTTCACCGTGCCGGCGGTTCGCGTCCGAACGCTCGGCGGCGGCTCGACCGGCTTCAGCGACCAGGCACGTCAGGAGCAATTCTCGCTGTTCTGGCCCAAGCTGTTCAAGAACCCGCTGGGCTACGGCACCGGCCAGAGCGGCATCACGCTCGATTTCCACTCACCGAGCGGAATGATCACCGTCGACAGTTATTTCATCACGACCGGCATCGATTACGGCCTGGTGGGGCTGGTCTGCTTCTTCGGCATGTTCCTCTACACCTTCTATCTGATGGGCCAGACCTACCTCTCGTCGGACAGCAAGGAGGGTGAGATGGCGCTGCCGATCGCCTGTGCGATCGCGGTGCTGTTCGTGATCCGCCTTGTCCTCAGCCAGCAGGACAACGTGCCGCTGATTTTCATGATGTTCGGCATGGCAGTCGCCCTTTACGCGCGGACGATAGCGGTTCCGCGCGCCGCCCAGGCGCAAAGCGTGCCCGACCTCGATCCGACCCCGCTCGCCGGATCCGACCCGCGGCTTGCACCGGCCGAATAGAGGCCGGGGCTGCCGCATCGACCGCGGGAGTCCGCGTGAGAATGCCGGGCCCCCTCCCGACGCCAACCGCGGCCGGGAAAGTCACATTGGCGCGCCATTTCCATCCAGCTTTGGCCATTGTGCTTCAGCACGCTTGCCCAAACCGTATACGATCGGCTAGCGACCCTGCAGAACTCTCGCGGGGATCCGAAACATGCGTATCGTTGCAACTCTGCTCGCCACCGTCGCCATGGCAGTCGCACTGCCCAGCCATGCCGCCGACAAGGCTGCTCGACCGCAACCAGCCAAGCATTCGGACGAGCCCGGCAACGCCGCCGACGCGACACCATCCGGATCGATTGCCGGGCCCGACAAGTCGGAGACCGCGCAGGCCAGCGCGACCGAATATTCGGTGTCGCGGCACCGCTCGATCCCCTTCCGCGGGGCCACGTTGAACTACACCGTCACGCCCGGCACGCTCACCATCCGCAACGACGAGGGTGAGCCGATCGCGTCAATGTTCTACACGGCCTATGTGCTCGACGCGCCGAAAGGCGGAAAGCCGCGCCCGATCACCTTCCTGTACAATGGCGGCCCCGGCTCCTCGTCGATGTGGCTCCACATGGGCAGCTATGGACCGCTGAAGGTGGACGTGCCCGGATTCGACACGCTGCATGGCGAGCCGGGCCATCTCGTCCCCAACCAGGACACGATCCTCGACCGCACAGACATGGTCTTCCTGGACGCGATCGGCACCGGCCTGTCGCGCCCGCTTGGCAAGGCGACGGGCAAGGATTTCTGGAGCGTCGATGGCGATCTCGACGCCTTCGCGCGTGGCATCCAGCGCTATCTGACGCTCAACAACCGCTGGGCGTCGCCGAAATTCCTACTGGGCGAGAGCTATGGCACGACGCGCACCGGTGGCCTGACCTATGTGCTCCAGCAGCGCGGCGTGCAGCTTGCCGGCGCGACGATCATGTCGACGGTGCTGGACATTCCTTTGCTGTTCGATCCATCCGTCGATCAGATGCACGTCAACGTCTTTCCGACGTTCGCGACGACAGCCTGGTATCATAATCGCATCGCCAACAAGCCGGCCGACTTGGATGCCTTTGCCAAGGAGGCGCAGGCGTTCGCGACCGGCCCCTATGCCGCCGCACTTGCCAAGGGCGATCGTCTGACGCCGGAGGAGCGGAACCAGGTGGCGCAGCAGGCGGCCGCGCTGATCGGCGTCTCGCCCGAGTTCCTGCTGCGCAACAACCTGCGCCCGGGGCCCGATCGCTTCCGCAAGGAGCTGCTTCGCGATCAGCGCCGTACCGTCGGCCGTCTCGACAGCCGCTTCGACGGCATCGACGCGGATGCCGGCGGCGAGGGCCCTGAGTTCGACGCCGCCAACGAAGCGATCTCGGGCGCGTTCATCGCCGCGATCAACAATTACCTGTTCAATGATCTCGGCTATCAGACCAAGCTGACCTATCGCCCGAATTTCTATTCGGGCATCGGCCCGGCCTGGGACTGGAAGCACAAGGCGCCCGGCAATGCCCGCCAGTTCGCCGCCAACACGTCGGTCGATCTCAGCCAGGCGATGCGGCAGAACCCGAAGATGAAATTGCTGTCGCTGAACGGCTATTACGACATGGCGACGCCGTTCGCGGGCGCCGACTATGACCTGGAGCATATGGAGCTGGACCCCGCGCTCAAGGCCAACATCACCTACAAATATTACCCGTCCGGCCACATGATCTATATCGAGCCGGGCTCGGCGGCGCGGCTGCGGCAGGACATCGACGCTTTCTACGACAGCATTACCCGCTGACGCGACCGTCGGCTTGGCAGCAAGCGGCCGACGCGCATTCCGTCTCCAATGACGGAGCCGAACGGTCGCTTGTTCGTCCCCTTTTGGGGCATAGCAAATGTCGGCGCCTTGGCCGTTCGCAGCCGCTGCTCCGAACGACCGCTTTGGGGCAGGCTGCCATTCGCCTGACCAGGTCCGGAGAAGCAGCCAGTGACCAGCTGGGTGCCGTTTCCTAAGAAGCGGGTATGTTTGGAACGGGCAGATCGGTGCTACCGTGCTCCGCTGCAGGATGACCAGCAAGCTGCACCAACGGATCGATCGTGAGCCGCTCTCCGTCAGCCGGCCTCCGGGGCAGGCGGTTAGCGGATATCGCTGATAGTCGAGACTTATACGACGTCGGACAATTCATGTTAGTGATGCCTAGTGCAGCGACGCGGCTCTTGGATCAGGATCGCCTATGCGCTCTGCTTGGCCGGAGCGACCGTCAATCACGGGCGGGCAGTGCTCGCCCATGGTTGGCTCCCGGAATGGTTGCCTGCCGCAACCGCGCTGTACTGGAGCAGCCTTACCTTCCTTGATCCGCTCGCAGCCGTGCTGCTCATCCTCCGCCCGCGAGCAGGAATTGCGTTGACCGTCGCGATCATCGTTTCAGACGTCGCACACAATCTCTGGTTCGTAGCTGCCCATCCTCTCCACGGCTCTCTCGTCGAGGCCGTGGCATCCAGTGCATTCACGATGAGCCAAATCGCGTTCCTGGTCTTCGTGGCCGCCACTGCGCCGGTCGCGTGGAAGGATGCCAGACAACCAGCCCCGCACGATTGACTTTTGCCAATCCGGCGATGGCCGCATTGGCGTTCGGCTGATCGCCGCGCGCGCCTTCGCTTATTCCGTCCAGACGTGCACGCGCTGATCGGGCGGCAGATAGAGCTTGTCGCCGGGCTTCACGTTGAAGGCCGCGTACCAGGGGTCGAAATTCCGGACGATGCCGTCGACGCGGTACTGGTCGGGGCTGTGCGGGTTGCTGAGCAGCTGTTGCCGAAGCGCACCCTCGCGCCGCTTCCCCTGCCATGCCTGTGCATAGGCGATGAAGAAGCGCTGGTCGCCGGTGAAGCCGTCGATCACCGGCGGCTCGCCATGACGCGCGACATAGCGGCGATACGCCGCATAGGCTGTCTCCAGCCCGCCCAGATCGGCCAGGTTTTCGCCCAAGGTGAGCCGGCCCTTGATGTGGACGCCCGGAATCGGCTCGTAGCTGTCGAACTGCGCGGCCAATCGGTCGGCCTTGACTTTGTATTTGTCGGCCGCCGCCTTGCTCCACCAGTCGCGCAGCCGGCCTTTCTCGTCGAACTGGCGGCCTTCGTCATCGAAGCCGTGGCCCATTTCATGGCCGATCGTCGTGGCGCCGGTCTCGGCATAATTGACGGCCGGATCGGCGGCGGCATCGAAGAAGGGCGGCTGCAGGATCGCGGCAGGGACCGTGATCTGGTTCATCGTCGGATCGTAATAGGCGTTCACGGTCTGCGGCGTCATGTCCCAGAGCGTGCGATCGACCGGATGCGGGAAGCGGGCGAGATCGAGCTGCCACTGGAAGGCATCGGACGCGACGGCGTTGGCGAGCGGGTCGGTGCGGCCGACCTTGAGGTTCGAATAGTCGATCCATTTGACCGGATGCCCGATGCGCGGATCGAAGGTGCCGAGCTTGGTCAGCGCCGCCTTGCGCGTCGGCTCGTCCATCCAGGCGGCATGTGCGATCTTGTCGGCATAGGCGGCGCGGATGTCGCTCATCATCTCGTCGGCCAGCCGTGCCGTCTCCGGCGCCCAATGCCGCTCGACATAGATGCGGCCGACTGCCTCGCCCAGGCTCTGGTCGATCATCGCCATGCCGCGTTTCCACCGCGCGCGCTGCTCGGGCACGTCGTTCAACGTGTGGCTGTAGAAGCCGAATCGTGCATCGTCGAAAGCCTTGGGCAGGTAGGATGCATGATCGCTGATGAAGCGGAAGGTCAGATACTCCTTCCAGGTCGAAAGCGGCACGTCGGCGAGACGCTTTCCCGCAGCCGCCACCGCGCTCTTTTCCGCCACGTCGACGCGCTCCGCATTCGCGAGGCCCATGCCGGCGAGCGTCGGCGTCCAGTCGAACTCGGGCGCAAGCTGCATCAGCTGGGCGCGGGTCATCGGGTTGTGCGTCGCCACCGGATCGCGGCGCTGCTCGGGCGTCCACTGGTCCTGAGACAATTTCGTTTCGAGCGCGATGATGCGGTCCGCGCGGCCTTCCGGATCGCTCAGTCCGGCGAGCGTGCCGATGCGCACGATATAGTCGCGATACGCCTTTCGGATACCGACATACTTCTCGCCCTGGTCGAGATAATAGTCGCGGACCGGCAGGCCGAGCCGTGCCTGGTGCGCGACGGCGGTGTAACGGGTCGGATCGTCCTGATCGACACCGACGCCGACATCCACGGGCGAGGCGTAACCGGGCTGCATCATCAGCGCGACGAGCTGCTGACGCGTGTGCACTGCATCGATCCGTGCGAGCCAGGGTTTCAGCGGGGTCAGGCCGCGCGCTTCGATGCCGGCATCGTCCATCCATGCGGCATAGAAATCGCCGACCTTCTGCGCGATCGGATCGGCGGGCTTCGCGGCTGCTTCTTCGACGATCGCGCGCACCTGCGCTTCGGCTTCGTCGGGCAGCTGATAGTTGTATCCCGCCCCGCTTTTATCGGCGGGAATCTGGGCGGTGCGCAGCCACGTGCCTTCAGCGAAGTCGAAGAAGCCGTCACCAGGCTTCACCGATCGGTCCATGTCCGCCAGCGCGACACCCCATGTGCCGTACCGCGGCTTTGTCGGCTCGGCCGCGAGCAGCAGGGAGGGGAAAGATACAAAAACGGCGGTCGCGAGGAGGATGGTGCGGGTCATGAAGCAAAGGCTAGCAAGCGCCGCGCTGTCCGACAACGCGCACCTGGGCCAATTTTCAACGGCTCGCGGCCTCCCTTCCGCTAGGCTTCGACGGGTGCTTTAGGCTGCGGGTCAGGGATCGACAGCGGCGCCACGCGCGCCAAGGCAACTGCGCCTGCGAGTGCGACCGCGCCGAGCGCCAGACAAAACCATGTGACGCCCTGCCAGCCGGCCTTTGTCCAGGCCACGCCTCCAGCGGAACCAAGCACGCTCGAGCCGAGATAGTAAGCAAAGAGGTACAGCGCCGCGGCCTGCCCCCGATTGTGGAGCGCGCGCCGCCCGACCCAGCTGCTTGCGATCGAATGGGCGCCGAAGAACCCGGCCGTGACCACGCCGATGCCGAGGATGAAAAGCGCCAGGGGCCGCGCGGATGTGATCCCCACGCCCGCGATCAGGATGAGCACCGTTACCAAGAAGATGCGCCGGCGGCCGATGCGCCCGGCAAGCGCTCCGAACCATGCCGAGCTCGCCGAACCGACGATGTAGAGCAGGAACACGGCGCCAACCGCCGCCTGGCTCAGCAGGTATGGCGGCCCCATCAGGCGAAATCCGGCATAATTGTAGACGGTGACGAAGACGCCCATCAGCACGAACGCCTCCATATAGAGCAGCGGGAGCGCTCGATCGCGCAGCAGCTCCAACGTCCCTCCTTGTCTGGCGAGCCGGGGAATGAAACCTCGGGACGGCGGCGCCAGCCTGCGGAATGCTTCGGCCATGACGAGCCCGAGGACGCCGACCGCGCCGACCGCCCATCGCCACCCTCCAACGCTCGCGACGAGGCTGGCGATCAATCGGCCGCCCATCCCGCCCAGAGCGCTCCCGGCAATGTACAGGCCCATCGCGGACCCGACATCGTGACCGCGCACCTCCTCGGCGACATAGGCCATGGCCACGGCAGGCACGCCGGCAAGCGCCAGGCCGGTCAACAGCCTCAGCGCGAGCAAAGATGGCCAGCCGGGCGCGATCGCGGCGACGAAGGTGCACGCGCCCGCGCTCATCATCGCAAAGACCATCAAAGGCCGTCGCCCGAGGCGGTCGCTAGCCACGCCTGCGATAAGGATCCCGAGCGCAAGCGCGCCCGTCCCCACGGAGACGGCAAGCGATGCCGCTTCGGCGCTGAGGCCGTACTCCGCGGCAAACAGCGGCAGGAGCGGCTGCACCGAATAGAGCATCGAGAATGTCGAAAAGCCGGCGAACAGCATCGCGATGGTCAGGCAGCGATAGGCGACGCTTCCGCGCGCATAGCCCGGCCCGCTCTCCTGCCCGTGCGCGGGTTCGCTGCCGTCCCTCATCGGGAGAGAACTCTCGTCAATCTTGCCGGTGCCGCGGCGGGCCGGCTTCAATATTGTCCGTATCTACTCTTCACCGATGCGCGAAGCGCGGCGCTGTCATAGCCGATACCGTCCTTGAACACGATTTCGACCTGCTCGATGTCGGCAATGGTGCGAGACGGATCGCCACGCACGACGATCAGGTCGGCGTTCTTGCCCGGTGCGATCGAGCCAATCCTGTCGGCCAGGCCGAGATAGGTCGCACCGTTGAGCGTCCCGATCCGGATCGCTTCCACTGGCGTGAACCCGGCCTCGACCAGCAGCTCGATCGCGCGCTGGTCGCCCCAGCCGGGGATGACATTGCCGGCGCCGGTGGGATCGGGGCCGGCGATCAACAAGCCGCCGGCCGTCGCGAAGGCGCGCTCCAGCTTCAGCTCGTTCGACCAGAGCTTTGCGCGCGCGGCCTTTCGTTCAGGCGGCGCGGTTTCGGTGAGCCGCCGGAGCTTTTGATAATCGGCGAGGGCCTGCGGCGTGAGGGTCGCCAGGGCGCCGTCCGGCAAGGCCCGGTAATCGGGAGAGCTGGGCTCGAACACGGGAAGCGTCGAGGTGATCGCGACATGGGCGTCGACCAGCGTCTTGATGAGCGCGCGGGCAGCCGGGCTGTCCGCGTCCATTCCGGCAAGCGTCGGCGCGCCGACGGTCTTTGGACACAGGTCCGGCTGCTTGCCGGGATCGTTCTGCGTATTGACCCAGAACCCATGCTCGAGATTGTCGATCCCGAGCGCGGCGGCTTCCGGGTAGCTGACGGAACAGAGATGGCCGGTAAGCTTCAGGCCGTGCCGGTGCGCTTCGTCGATGGCCGCCTTGAGCTCGTCGCGCGTGATGTTCATGTACGCCTTGAACGACGTCACGCCTTCACCTGCCCAGAAGGCCACCGTGTCGCGCGCGTCTTCCGCGTCTCGCAGCTGGTGCATCTGGATAAAGGGACTGTTCTTCCCTTCAAGATAGGGTCCGGTCACGTCCATGTGCGGGCCGGCCAGCAGACCCGCGTCGATCTGGGCCTTCACGTTCAGGTCGGTGTAGGGCTCGACGCTGCCGGTCGTGCGCATCGTCGTCACCCCGGCGGCCAGATAAAGACGCGGCGCACTGAACGTCATCTGCGGGACGAGCGGAGTCGGCACGTCGGCATGCCCGTCCGCATCGAGATCGGGGCGCGCGATATAGTACATGTGATCGTGCATGCCGATGAGGCCAGGCAGGATCGTCCGGCCCGCAAGGTCCACGACCGTCACGTCCGCCGGCAGGGATGCAGAACCCAGATCGATCGCAGTGATCCTGCCGCCTTCGAGGAGGATCGTGCGATCTTCGAGCGGCGGCCGGCCCGTGCCGTCGATGATGCGGACATGACGAAGCGCGATCCGCGGGGCGTCGACCTTCACGAAGGGGCGGATGGCGGGCTGCGGCGCTGTCCTGGGCGGCAACACACGGTCGGCGAAAGAGACGGCGGCCAGGCTCGACCCTGTGGCAAGCGCAGCCGCGAGGCTCGCGACGACAAATGGCAGCTTCATTTTACCGAGTCCCCTTGTTCCCAGCGCGAGCTTCTTTTCGGCAGGAACCCACCCGTCCGCAAGACGCAGGTAAGCCCGATCTCAAGCGGCTCGATCGCGGCTGCATTCGGCCATGATCAGGTCACTCGCCTTCTCGGCGATCATGATCGTTGGGGCGTTGGTGTTGCCGGTGACCAGGGTCGGCATGATGCTGGCATCGACGACGCGGAGCCCGGTCAGGCCGCGGACCTTCAGGTTCGGGTCGACAACGCTGTTTTCATCGGCGCCCATGCGGCAGGTGCCAACCGGGTGATAGATCGTTTCCGCCCAGTCGCGGATCGCCGCGACCAGTTCCTCCCTGCCGGTGACGGCATCGCCTGGCCAGACTTCGGCGCCCCGGTATTCAGCGAAGGCGGGCGCCTGCGCGATCCGGCGCGTCACGTCGATACCGGCCAGGAGCGCTTCGAGATCGGCGGGCGCCGAAAGATAGTCGGGATCGATCGCCGGATGGGCTGCTGGATCCGCGGACTTGAGCCGGATGGTGCCGCGGCTTTCGGGCCGAAGCTGGCACAGGTGCATCTGGAAACCGTGCTCCGCACCGATTCCGCCGCGGCCGTGCGGGGGCACCAGCGCCGGCACGAAATGGATCTGCATGTCGGGCGCGGCGAGCCCGGGCCGGGTCGAGAAAAAGGCGCCGAGCGGCGTCGGAATATAGCTGCCCTGCCCTTGCTTGCGCAGCAGCCACTGCAGGAGCGTCGCAAGCTTCGGGATCAGGCCGGCATTGGCGTTGAGCGTGATCGGCTGCGTGCAGCGCCATTGCAGGATGACGTCGAGATGATCCTGCAGATTGCGGCCTACCTCTGGGCTGTCCGCCACGACCGTTAGGCCGTGCTCCCGCAACTGCTCCGCGGGGCCGACGCCGGACAGCATCAGCAGCTGGGGCGAGTTGATCGTGCCGCCGCACAGGATCACCTCGCGCGCGCTGACCGCCTGCTGTGACCCGGCGCGGCGGAGCTGGACGCCCTTGGCCGTCCGCCCTTCAAAGAGCACCCGCTCGACCAGCACATCGGTCCAAATCTCAAGATTGGGGCGGGTGCGCGCCGGCTCCAGATAGGCCTTCGCGGCCGACCACCGGCAGCCATCCCTGGTCGTCGAATCGTAGATGCCGCCGCCCTCGATCCGGGCGCCGTTGAAATCGTCCGTTCGGCCGATACCCGCCTGATCGCACGCGCCCAGAAAGGCATCGACGAAGGGGTGATCCGCGTGTCGGATCGAGGTGTGCAGCGGGCCCTCGCCGCCATGAAATTCGCAGGCGCCGCGTTCCGAACTCTCGGCGCGCCGGAAATAGGGCAGCACGTCATGCCAGCCCCATCCGACGCAGCCCGACTGCGCCCATTGATCATAGTCGCTGGAATGGCCGCGGATGTAGACCATGCCGTTGATGGAAGAGGAGCCGCCCAGCGCCTTGCCGCGAGGCCAGTAGAGGCGGCGCCCGTTCAGGTGCCGCTGCGGCTCCGTCCAATAATTCCAGTTCGCCCGGTGCTGCTTCTCCGGCGGCAAGATCTGGGCGATGCCGGCCGGCATGTGGAACATCAGTCCCTTGTCGGCCCGCCCGGCCTCGAGCAGCAGCACGCGGGTGTCCGGGTCGGCGGACAGGCGATTTGCGAGCACGCACCCGGCGCTGCCGGCCCCGACGATCACGAAGTCATATGTTTCAGACAATCGGAACACCATCCCAGCCGCTTGGCCGGAAGGCTAATCGATCTCAGAGCGGCACTCCAGCCGTCCGGGCATTTTTCAGCGTTGGGCCAGGGCCGGCTGACCGATCCATCCGCCGGCCGTCGCGACATACAGGCGCGCCACGTTCAGGAACTGACGGGCACGCGCTTCGACCAGGTTCGATGTCGCGCGCTGGTACAGGCGCTCCGATTCCAGCACCTGGAGAATGCCGGAATTGCCGACCTCGAAGCTGCGGCGAGACAGTCCGAGCGATCGTTGCGCGACGCTGACGGCCTCCTGCTGGTTGGCGACCGACCGGTTGTCGCTGTCGATCGCCTTGAGCAGGTCAGCGACCTGGCGGAAGGCGTCGAGCACGGTCTGGCGGTACGTCGCATCGGCGGCGCGCGCCTGATCGATAGCCGCGCGGCGCTCGGCCTTCAGCGTGCCCCCGTGGAAGATCGGCGCCGCCAGTCCGGCGAACAGGTCGAAGCCGCGAAAGGCGCTGCCCAGCACATCGCCCAGATCGGGGGCGCCCTGCGTTGCCGTCGCCCCGAGCGTGATCGAGGGATAAAGCTGCGCGGTCGCAATACCGACATTGGCGGTGGCGGCGTGCAACTGCGCCTCCGCCTGCAGGATGTCCGGTCTTTTGTGGACGAGCTCGGACGGAAGCGTCACCGGCACCTGTGTCGGCAAAGTCAGCCGGTCCATATCGAAATCGGTCAGGCCGAGCTCGGAAGGCGGGATGCCCACGAGCGTGGCCAGCAGATGGCGCGCCTCGGCAAGCTGCTGGCCGAGTTGCGGTAGGTCGCCGCGATCGTTTTCGAGCTGGCTCTGCGCGTTCAACACTTCGACCAGCGTGCCCTCCCCTGCCCGCTGCCGCTTCTGCGTCAGGTCGACATTGCGCTGATCCTCCGCCAGCAACGTCTGCGCGGTCGCAATACGGGCCTGGATCGCAGCGATCAGCAGCACCTGGTTGACCACTTGACCGGCGATGGTCAGGTGGGCGGCCTCGGTCTGGCGCAACTGCGTTTCGGCCTGAGCGGCAGCCTTTTCGACCCGGCGACGATTGCCGCCGAACAGGTCGAGATCGTACGAAACGCCGCCGCCGATCGAATAGAGCGTGAACTCGGGATTGCCGCTGGGGTTGTCGAAGCCGAACGCCGCCAGATTGACCTGCTCGTGCTCGACCCGGCCATTGACGCCGACCTGCGGCAGCTGCCGTCCGCGCGCAGCGTTGACCTGCTCGCGCGCAGCGGCGAGCGTCGCGTTGCTGGCCTCCAGGCTGGCATTATGGGCAATCGCCTGATCGACGAGTTCGTCCAGGCGCGGCGATCCGAACGCGGTCCACCAGTGCAATGCCGGACCCGCGCCCGCCACGGCAACCGGTCCCGCGCCGCGCACAGAGGCACTCTCGCCCGGCGACACATAGTTGGTTGTCCCCGGCGCAGCAGGGCGTTCGAAATTCGAACCGACGGTGCAGCCGCCAAGCATCGAAGCAGCTGCGAGCGCCGGCAAGGCGGAGCGAAACAGGGAAGGCATGACGGTCAGTCCATATGCATCGTGGGCGCCGCCGCTCCCTTGCGGGGCGGGCGCATGAACAGGATCAGGGGCGCCACCACCAAGGTGACGACGAACAGGGCGTAGAAGGCGTCGATGTAGGACACCATGGCCGCCTGACGGGTGATTTCGCCGTTCAGCCGCGCGAGGCTGGCGATCGACGAGAAATCGAGATCGGGCATCGCACGCGCGACCGCGGGGTTGTCCGGCCCCACACCTTCCACCAGCCGTGCATGCACCGTGCTGGCGTTGCGGATCGTCATGAACTGCAAGACCGAGATGCCGATCGCCGAGCCGATATTGCGGATCAGCGTGAACATCGCCGCGCCCTCGTTGCGCAGCCGGGGATTCAGCGTGGCGAACGCGACTGTCGACAAGGGCACGAAAATCAGGCCGGTGCCGATGCCCTGCACGAACCCCGACGAGATGACGAGACTTTCGTCCATGCCCAACGAAAAGCCGCTCATCTTGTACGTCGACCAGGCGGCGAGTGCCAGGCCGGTGCCGATCAGGATGCGCGGGTCCACGCGTTTGATGAGCTGCCCGACGATGATCATCGACACCATCGTGCCCATCCCGCGCGGCGCGGTGACGAGACCGGTGAGCACGACAGGATAGCCCATCAGCTCCTCCAGCATTGGGGGCAGCAGCGCCAGGACGGCAAAGATCAGCACGCCCAGGAAAAAGCCGAAAACCGATGCCGAAACGAAATTGCGATCCGCGAACAGCGCGAGGTTGATGAACGGATGACGCGCCGTCAGCGTGTGGACGATAAACAGATAAAGGAAGAAGGCCGCCGCGACCGCCTCGACGCAAATCTCCAGGCTGGAGAACCAGTCGAGCTGCTGCCCCCGGTCGAGCATCAGCTGAAAGGAGGCGATGGCGAGCGCCAGCATTGCGAAGCCGAACAGGTCCAGCTTCGTCCGCTCGGTCGCCTTGCTCTCGCTGAGGAAGAACCAAAGCCCGGCAAAGGCCAACATGCCGATCGGCAGGTTGATGAAGAACACCCAGCGCCAGTTGTAATTGTCGGTGAGCCAACCGCCGAGCGCCGGGCCGATGATGGGGCCAAGGATCGCGCCCATGCCCCAGATCGACATTGCCGGACCGTGCCGCTCGGGCGGATTGATGTCGAGCAGGATGGCCTGGCTCATCGGGACCAGCGCCGCGCCGAAAATGCCCTGGAGCAGGCGAAACCCGACCAGCTCGCCCAGGTTGACCGCAATCCCGCACAGTCCTGACGCGATCGTGAAGCCGACGATCGAAAACAGCATCAGCCGCTTGCGCCCGAACCGTCCGGCCAGCCAGCCAGTCAGCGGCGTGCAGATCGCGGCAGCGATGATGTACGACGTCAGCACCCACGTGATCTGGTCCGCCGACGCGGCGACGCTGCCCTGCATGTGCGGCAATGCGACGTTGGCGATGGTGGAATCGAGCGAGTTCATCACCGTCGCGGCCATGACGGATGCGGTGATGAAACGACGCGTCATCGCGTCGGGGTAGCGGTCCATCACCGGGACTGCGCAGCCCCCGCCCTGGGAGCGACGGGCCGTGTGTCGGGCCCGAACAGGTGCCGCTGATGGCCCGTATCGACGGTGACTTCGACGCTGAGCCCGGCATGGAGCGGCACGTCGTTCGGCACGCGGTCGATCGTCAGTTCGACCGGCAAACGCTGGACAACCTTCACCCAATTGCCCGTCGCATTCTCGGCCGGCAGCACGGAAAAGCTGTTGCCGGTGCCCGGGCTGAAGCTGGTCACGTGTGCGGTCAGGTCAAGGTCGGGGAAGGCGTCGATCTTGATCGTCGCGGGCTGGCCGAGCCGCATATAGCGCAGCTGATTTTCCTTGAAATTGGCTTCGACCCAGATCCGCCTTCCCGCGAGCGAGAACACCGGCTTGGCGGCCGTGACATAGTCGCCGACCTGAAGCTGATCGACCTTGGCCGCGATGCCGTCCTGCGGGGCACGAACCACGGTGTAGCTGAGATTGAGCTTGGCGCGATCGAGGGCGGCCTGCGCCCGGCGCACGCTCGGCTGGTTGGCTGCGGGCGTGCCGACATCGCCCGACAGCGAGGCCTGAACGCTCGCATTATGCTGTTTCGCGGTCTCGATCGCCTGGGCCGCGGTGCGTGCGGCAAGCAGCGCCTGATCATATTGCGCCTGGCTCGAGATCCCCTCGGAGACCAGCGCCTTCTGGCGGGCTGCCTCGCGGTTTGCGAACAACAGCCGCTGCTGAGCGGCCGCGAGCTCCGACTGGCCCTGCGCATAATTGGCGCGCAGCGAGCCGACGTCGGTCACAGCCGCGGCGAACTGGGCCTGCGCCTCGTCGACCGCAACCTGATAGGGCTCCGGATCGATCCGGAACAGCACGTCGCCTTTGTGCACGACCTGGTTGTTGCGAACCTCGACCGCGATCACCCGGCCGGCGACGTTGGGACTGACCGAGACAAGGCCGGACTGAAGAAAGGCGTTGTCCGTCGATTCGTAGCGACCGCCGTGCAGATAGAAGAACAACGCACCGAGGATCACGATCACCGGGGCAAGGAGCAGCAGGGGCTTTCGAAGCCGGCGGAGACGAGAGGGAGGCTCTTCGTTTTCTCCCGATTCCGAAGGCTGTCTGGGCGCGGTGCGTTCGGAAACGGTGTTGCTGTCGCCGGAAAACTCGTCGCCGAGCACGTCGTGCCCCTGCGCGTCTCGCCGGGCTTCGATGTGAGAAGCGCTATCCGCCACCTTGACCCCATATAATGCAGGATCGGCGGAGCGGCGCTGCCGACGATCTGTTTCGGCGGCTAGATAGGGCGAGTTTTATATGATGCTAATGAATTCTCGTCCCATGCTCTATGAGCCGCCTTCATGATCCCCATCGATCTGAATCTGCTGGCGGTGTTCGACGCCCTTCATGACCTCCGCAGCGTCACCAGGGCTGCGCAGCGGCTGAACCTGACGCAATCGGCGGTCAGCCATGCGTTGCGGCGGCTGCGCGAATCCGTCGGCGATCCGCTGTTCATGCGATCCGGCGGCGCGCTGCAACCCACCGCTCGCGCCCGCGCGATGGCTCCCGAAATCCGCGAAGGCCTGGTCCGGCTGGCGGCCGCGATGATGCCGCTCGAGTTCGACCCGGCCAAGGCCGTCCGCACCTTCACGCTGGCAGCCGGGTCGTATTTCTGTGCCCTGCTGATTCCAAAGCTGGTCGCGCGGGCGAGAGAGATTGCGCCGGGGATTACCTTCCGCATCGTACCCGTCAGCGCAGGCCTGCTGGCCGAACTCGACGAGGGGACCGTCGAACTCGCCTTGGGCGCTTTTGACGGCGTCCCCGAGCGCGTGACGATCGAGACTCTGTTTCGCGAGGACCTGGTATGGATCGCGTCCAGAACGAACCCGATCTGCAAGCTGACGCTGGCTCTCGGCGAGGTCCTCCGGAACCCGCATCTGGTCATCGCGACCCGGCGAGAGTTCGAGCCGGTCAGGACGCTGCTCGCCGAAGGGCCGCTCGAGCGACAGCTGCTGAAGAACGCGCATCAGGGAGGCGCTCCGACCGACGGCGGCCCGGTGTCCGCAATCGTCTATGACGGCATGACCGCCGTGGCCGTGGTGGCGCAAACCGACATGGTGGCACTCGTCCCCCGACGCCTAGCCCGCAACGAGGCGACCCGGCTTGGACTTCGCATTCTGGAAACCGAGGAAGAGGGCAGCGGCATCGACCTGGCGATGATCAGCCACAGCCGGGCCTCATCGGACGCAGGGCTGGCATGGCTGAGATGCCTGATTGCAGAGCTCAGCAAATGATCTTGCCCAGAGACCCAGCCAAGAGGACCTTGATGCCTTTCGCCGATACGAACGCTCGAACGCCGCATCACGCCTGGGCTCTGGAGCATCAAGGCGGGGAGGACTGATGCCGGCGAACTTAGTGCCCACCTTTGAATGATCATGGCGGACTCGCTTCCCTCCGGCCCCAATCAAAGATATGCTCTGTCCGTAATTTGCTTTGGTTCCCGTGTAGATCGGTTGAACCAGGTCAGGCTCTTCCGGTCTGCGTTGTGCGCAGGGGGCGAAGAGCATGATCGTGGCCATTGTCATCGCAGCGCTGGTGCTCGGCTCACTGCTGTTCCACTGGTTGAGCCCGTGGTGGATGACGCCGCTCGCGTCCAATTGGGGATCGATCGACACCGCGCTGATCATCACGATGTGGATTTGCGCGGTCGCCTTCGTCGCGTTGAACCTGTTCATGGCGCTGACGATCTGGCGCTACCGGCATCGGCCGGGAAGCCGGGCCCATTACGAACCTGAGAATTCCCGGCTCGAGAAGCGTCTGACCCTTTGGACCGCCCTCGGCATCGCCGGAATGCTTGCGCCCGGCCTGCTCGCCTGGAACCAGTATGTGACCGTGCCGGCGGACGCGGCGGTGGTCGAGGCGAATGGCGAGCAATGGCGCTGGAGCTTCCGGCTGCCGGGTCGCGACGGCGTGCTCGGCACCGCGGAGCCGGCGCGCATCACCGCCGACAACGCGTTCGGCCTCAATCCGGACGATCCCTATGGGCGCGACGACCTGATCGTCGACACCGCCGAACTGCATCTGCCGGTGAACCGGCCGGTCAAGATGGTGCTGCGCTCCAAGGACGTGCTGCACGATTTCTATGTGCCCGAATTCCGCGCGAAGATGGACCTGGTGCCCGGTATCGTCACCTATTTCTGGCTAACCCCCACCCAGAAAGGCTCGTTCGATATCCTTTGCGCGGAGCTGTGCGGCACCGGCCACAGCCAGATGCGCGGCACCGTCGTGGTCGAAGACGAAGCGAGCTACCGCAAGTGGCTCGGCGACCAGATGACGTTCGGCCAGATGATGGCGCAGGCCGGCGAGGGCCGAACCCGCCTTGCCCGCGCGGACGCGAACCCGAGCAAGAGGGTGGCACGCTGATGGCGACAATCGCTGACGACCTGAGGCCGCTCCATCATCCCAAGAGCTGGATCGGCAAATATGTCTGGAGCCAGGACCACAAGGTCATCGCGCTCCAATATGCCGGGACCGCGATCAGCGTCGGCATCATCGCGCTGGTGCTGTCGTTCATGATGCGGCTGCAGCTGGGCTTTCCCGGCCGCTTTCACTTCATCCAGCCTGAGAACTACCTGCAGTTCGTCACGCTGCACGGCATGATCATGGTCGTGTACCTGCTGACCGCCCTGCTGCTGGGCGGGTTCGGCAATTACCTGATCCCGCTGATGGTGGGCGCCAGGGACATGGTGTTCCCGTTCGTCAACATGCTCAGCTACTGGTTCTACCTGCTCTCAGTGATCGTGCTCTTGTCGAGCATCTTCGTGCCCGGCGGCCCGACCGGCGGCGGCTGGACGCTCTATCCGCCGCAGACGATCACCGGCGGCACGCCTGGATCGAACTGGGGCATCATTCTGATGATGGTGTCGCTCGCGATTTTTATCGCAGCGTTCACGATGGGCGGCCTCAATTATGTGACGACGGTGCTGCAAGCGCGCACCAAGGGCATGACCTTGATGCGGATGCCCTGCTCCGTCTGGGGCATCTTCGTCGCCTCGATCATGGGCCTGCTCGCCTTTCCGGCGCTGTTCGTGGCGGCGGTGATGACGATCCTCGACGCGGTCGCCGGCACGAGCTTCTTCGTGCCGCAGATCGTCTCGATGGGAAAGCTGACGCAGCATGTCGGCGGATCGCCGATCCTGTACCAGCACCTGTTCTGGTTCTTCGGCCACCCGGAAGTGTACATCGTCGCGCTGCCGGCGTTCGGCATCGTCTCGGACCTGATCTCCGTCCACGCGCGCAAGAACATTTTTGGCTACCGGATGATGGTCTGGGCGATCATCATTATCGGCGCGCTGAGCTTCTTCGTCTGGGCGCACCACATGTACGTCTCGGGCATGAACCCCTATTTCGGGTTCTTCTTCGCGACATCGACGCTGATCATCGCGATCCCGACCGCGATCAAGGTCTACAACTGGCTGCTGACGCTCTGGCGCGGCGACATCCATCTGCGCGTGCCGATGCTGTTCGCGATCGCCTTCCTGTTCACCTTCATCCATGGGGGGCTGTCCGGGCTGTTCCTCGGCAACGTCAGCGTCGACGTGCCGCTGTCCGACACGTTCTTTGTCGTCGGTCATTTCCACATGGTGATGGGTGTGTCGCCGATTCTCGTGATCTTCGGTGCGATCTATCATTGGTATCCGAAGATCACGGGCAGGATGTGGAACGAGACGCTCGCCCGCGCGCATTTCTGGGTCACGTTCCTGGGCGCCTACGCGATCTTCATGCCGATGCACTATATCGGCATTCTGGGCGTGCCGCGGCGCTATTATGCGCTGGGAGAGACGGCGTTCATCCCACCCTCCGTTCACTATGTGAATATGGGCATCACGATCGCGGCCGGCATCGTGTTCGCGGCGCAATTCCTGTTCTTCTATAATATGATCTGGAGCTATTTCCGCGGGCCCAAGGCCGATCCCAACCCCTGGGGCGGGGCGAGCCTGGAATGGCAGACGCCCGATACGCCGCCGACGCACGGCAATTGGGGACCGCGGCTGCCGACCGTCTATCGCTGGGCCTATGACTACAGCGTTCCCGGCGCAGCACATGATTTCATCCCGCAAAACGAACCGCCGGGGGCCGCCGGCAGCCGGGCGCCCGCATGAGCGTGTTCGATACCCTGACCGAAAAGCCCTGGCTCACGCCCGGCGTTGCCGGTGCGGCCCGGATTCAGCGCGACCATGAGCAGGGACCCTGGGATCGGGGCATCGGCCTCGGGCTCTTCCTGGTCGTCGTTGGCATGATCTTCGCTCTCGCCACGATGGCCTATGTGATGCGCATGGGGCACGGCGTGCCGGCGGGATCGCAAGGCAATGACTGGCGCTCGCTCCGCCTGCCCCCGCCGCTATGGGTCAACACCGCGATTCTGGTCGCCAGCAGCCTGGCTTTCCTGATCGCGGACCGAAGTGCCCGGCGCGGCGACGCCGCGACCATGCGCGCAGGCGTGATCGCGGGCGGGTTGCTCGGCGTCGCGTTTCTCGCCGGGCAAATCCTGCTTTGGCGCAAGCTCAGCGACTGGGGCTATGTCCTGCTGTTCACCGCCGGGCTGTGCAAGGTCGGCGACCCGCTGTTCACCTTCCCCTTCCCGCAAACGATTCTCGGCAACCCCGCCCTGGCCTTCTTCTACCTGATTTCGGTGCTGCATGGGCTGCATATCGTCGGCGGGCTGGTCGCCTGGGCCTTGACCGCCCGTCATATTTTCGCCGGCTCGATATCGGCGCCGGTTGCCCGGTCCGTCCAGCTTTGCGCGCGCTACTGGCATTTCCTGCTGTTCGTCTGGACGGTGATGATGGGGCTGTTCGTGTCGACCTGAAACGTGAAGGAGCTGCGATGGATCAGCGCACGACGATCGTGACAACGGAGCCCGGCGGGGTGCCGCAGGGCCTGCGCGATTTTGCCGGCGACTGGGCGGCGGACCAGGAAGTGTTCCGCCGCGTCCATTGGGGAAAGGCCATGATGTGGATCTTCCTCCTCTCCGACACATTCATTTTCTCGAGCTTCCTCGTCTCCTACATGACGATGCGGTCGTCGGTGACCGCGCCCTGGCCGAACACGGCCGAGGTGTTCGGGCTGAACGTGTTCGGCGTCTCCGTGCCGCTGCTGCTGATCGCGATCATGACGTTCGTGCTGATCAGTTCGTCAGGCACGATGGCGATGGCAGTGAATTTCGGTTACCGCGGCAACCGCAAGGCCACGGCCCGGCTGATGGTCGCGACGGCGCTGTTCGGCGCGACGTTCGTCAGCATGCAGGCATTCGAATGGTCGAAGCTGATCCTGACCGAAGGCGTGCGGCCCTGGTACAATCCGATGGGCGCGGCGCAGTTCGGCGCGTCCTTCTTCATGATCACCGGTTTCCACGGGCTGCACGTCTCGATCGGTGTGATCATGCTGCTGATCGTCGCCTCGAAAGTGTGGCGCGGCCATTACGACCGCAAGGGCGACTATAGCGCGGTCGAGATCGCCGGCCTGTACTGGCACTTCGTCGACCTGGTCTGGGTCTTCATCTTCGCATTCTTCTATCTGTGGTGAGGCGGGCATGAACCACGCGCCGATGCACATCGTCGAAGACAATCCGCCACCGGCCACGCACGCGCCAGGGCAGCAGCATCCGATCAAAGTCTATCTGCAGGTCTGGGGCTATTTGTTCGTGCTCAGCACGATGTCGTACCTGGTCGACTATTTTCACTTGCAGGGGGCGCTGCGCTGGACGCTGATCATCACCTTCATGGTGCTGAAGGCCGGGCTGATCGTCTCGATCTTCATGCACATGGCCTGGGAGCGGCTGGCGCTCGTCTATGCGATCCTGGTGCCGCCGCTGGCGCTCGGCACGCTGATCCTGCTGATGTCGATCGAATCCGGCTACACTTTCTGGACGCGCGTCATCTTCCTGGGCGGAGGCGGCTGACCATGGACCGCTGGGAAAAGACCAAGATCGGCGCCGGTATCGGGCTCGCGTGCAGCGTGATGGCGGTCAGCATGTGGATCGGCAGCGTGCTGGTCTCGCCAACCTACCCGCAGCAGCGAAGCTATGCCCCGACCGGCGTGCCCCCGGTCGACCTCGCCGCCGTGCAGCGCGAATGGCCTGTGGTCGGGAGCAAGGAAGAACGTGAGCAGCTGAAGGGCTATATCGGCCATATCGAAAAGGCGTCGGTATTTGTTTCCGCCGATACGGGGATCGCGTCGGCCGAAGCGCCAACCGATCTGGGGACGTTGCTCGCCTCGGCCGATCCGGAAAAGGGGCGGCGGACGGCGCAAGTCTGCATGGCCTGTCATGACCTGAGCCAGAACGGCCCCAACCGGATCGGCCCCAATCTATGGGGCGTGGTCGGTCGTCCGGTCGCGAGCCACGCGGGTTTCGCCTATTCGCCGGCGCTGAAGGCGGTTGGCGGGCAATGGACTTATCAGGAACTGGACCATTTCCTGACGAGCCCAGGGCGCGCCGTGCCAGGTACGAAGATGACCTTCACGGGTCTCCGCAACCCGCGCGACCGGGCGCATGTGCTTGCCTATCTCGCGACGATGAGCGCGAGCAAGCCGCCGTTTCCGGCGCCCGCAGCGGCCCCTCCCCCATCTCCGGCGAAGGTCACCAGCGTGACGCCCTGAGCCGGGCGGCTCAGCGCGCGACCAGGTGCGTGTAGAGGTGCCAGGTCGCGTAACCGAGAACCGGCAGCACCACCGCCAGGCCGATAAAGGCCGGGATCGAGCCGATGACCAGCAGAGCGGCCACGATCAGGCCCCACCCGATCATCGTGCCCTTGTTGGCCATGACCGCGTTCACCGACGTGCCGATCGCCGTCCGTGCGTCCACGTCCTTGTCGACCAGCATCGGCATGGAAACCACGCTGATCGTCAGCACGAGCGCTGCGAAGCACAGGCCGACCAGATTGCCGATCACGATCAACGCCCAGCCCTCCCGCGTCGTGAACACGGTCCCGAGAAAGCCGCTCACGGATTCCGGAGCCGGGCCGATCAGCGCGGTGTAGATCGCACCGGCGGCTGCGACCCAAAGCGCAAAGATGATGACGAGCAGGGCCGCGACGCCCAGGATCGAATCCCAGGCGGGGCGTTTGCGCACATCGAAGAAATGCGACCAGTCGGATTCCAACCCCGCCTCCCGGCGGCGGGCGAGCTCATAGAAACCGATCGCCGCGACCGGGCCCAGTAGGCTGACGCCGGCCGCGACCGGCACGAACAGCGGCAGCCATGGTCCCTGGAAAGCCACCACGGCCGCAAAAAGGCCGATCAGCGGATAGAGAATGCCGACGAAAATCAGGTCGCCGCGCTTGCTGAGAAAGTCGTCCCATCCCTGAGCGAGGGACTCGCGAATGTCAGCGCTGGTGATCTTGCGAACGTCATAGACAGGCGCGGCGACTTGGCCGGCAGGTTGAGCGATGGCCATCGTTGCTCTCCTCATCCCCAGGATCAGGTACGCAATTTATACTCCTTGAAACCGCAACCAGCAATGTCGGCACGCCGGCGCCTTACAATACATGTCAACTTCGGATGGTCAGCGCCATCCAGATCCAACCAGCGATCATCAGCGCGCCGCCGATCGGCGTGACCGCTCCCAGCCAGCGCGGCGCGCCGAACGCCATCGCGTATAAAGTTGCCGCGAACAGAGCTGCGCCGCCGAGCAAGGTCCAGAGCGGGCCCGCCGCCGCCGCGCGGGCAAGCGCCAGCACCGCGACGGCATGGATCAGTTGGTAAAGGCCGCCGGTCCGCAGCCACTCAGCTTCCTTGCCGGAGAAACGGTGCGCGCCGAACGCACCTGCACCGATCGCTATCGCCGCGGACAAGGCCGCCAATCGCATCAGCCACAACATCAACCGCTCTCCGCCGGAATGGGAATGGCATCTCCAGGCGGCGCCGGCTCCGCGGGGCGGATCATCAGCTCGTCGCCCGCATGCAGGTCGCCGGCCTTCGACTGGGCCGCGAGGCGCTTGGTGTCGATTTCGCGGTAACGCTCCGCCGTGCGGTCGATCTCGTCCTCGTCCACCTCGACCGCGGCCAAAGCCATCCGCCCCATGCAGATCGCCGATTCATAGACTTCGCGCACCGTGCCGGCGATCGGCGCACCGTCGAGCTTCATCAGCTGCCGCCGGTCATAGGCCCTGACGAAGATCTGGGCGTTCGGGAACGACTGGACGATCGCCTCCATCGCTTCCCGATCGAGCGCGCCGCCGTCGATGCAGAACAAAAGCAGCTGCGCCTGCTCGGCCCCGGCCTGGCGCAGCAGGTCGGTCCGCGTGCCGTCACCGAAATAGACTTTGACGCCGAACTCCGTACCGACATCGACCTGGGTCGCCTTGCGGTCGATAATCGTCACCGAAATGCCCTGCAGCGCCAGCATGAAGCCGACCGTCTGGCCGAACCGGCCCCAGCCGACGACGATCGCGTTGGCGCAGTCGTTCCGGGGGCCTTCGAGATCGGCGCGCTGCTTGGGCGGCGGCTCGCGAAAACGGCGGCTGAGCATCATCAGGAACGGCGTCGTCGCCATCGATAGCGTCACCACCGCGCCGAACAGGCTTGCCGCTTCGGGCGCGATCAGCAGCGCCCGCTGCGCCTGCGCGAACAGCACGAACCCGAACTCGCCGCCCTGGCTCAGCAGCAGCCCGGTCGCGAGCGCAGTGCGCCAATCCTGCCCGAACAGCCGCGCCAGCCCTAGGATGATCGCGGTCTTGATCACGACCAGCCCGGCAGCGATCGCGATCACGAACAGCGGCCGCTCGGCGATCGCGTGGAGGTCAAGCAGCATGCCGACCGCGATGAAGAACAGGCCGAGCAGGATCGACCGGAACGGATCGACGTCGGCCTCGAGCTCGTGCCGATAGGGCGAATCGGCCAGCATCACGCCGGCCACGAAAGCGCCCAGCGCTGTCGACAGGCCCAGCGACTGCATCGCCGCCGCGCTGGCCAGAACCGCGAACAGTCCCGCGGCGACGAATAATTCGCGCTCGCCCAAGCCTCCGATCAGCCGGAACAGCGGATTGAGGATGTATCGGCCGGCCAGCACCAGGCCGATCACCGCGCCCACCGTGTAAAGCGCGAGCAGCCAGCCCGGCGGCGCATTCGCTGCGTCGGGTGCGCGCGACATCGCGGCGACGATCGTGATCAGCGGCACGATCGACAGGTCCTGGAACAACAGCACCGAAAAGGCGCGCTGCCCGAACGGCGTCCGCAGTCTCCCCGCCGATTCGAGCATCGGCAGCACCTGCGCGGTCGAGGACAAAGCGAGCGGCAACCCGATCGCAAGTGCCGCCGCGGGCGTGAGCGGCGTCACTGCATAAACGAACGCCGAAAGCGCCAGGCCGCAGAGCACGACCTGCATCAGGCCGAAGCCGAAAATGTCGCGCTTCAACCGCCACAGCCGCGCGGGCGACAGCTCGAGCCCGACCAGGAACAGCAGCAGCGCGATGCCGATCTCGGCAATGCCGAGCTTGCCCTGCGCATCGCCGACGAGGCCGAGCACCTGCGGGCCGATAATAACCCCGCTGATCAGATAGCCGAGCGTCGCGCCCAGTCCCAACCGGCGGAAGATGAGCACCAGCACCAGCGCGGCGCCCAGCATGACGAACCCGTCGCGCAGCAGCGATCCGGGCCCGTGCGCCTCCATCAGCCCCGCGCGCGCTCTGCCGCCTCGGCGACCGCTTCGAACGGCAGCCGGATCGCGGCGTGCCGTCCGGTGTGCGGCAGCGCGCGTGCGAGCTGGTCGAGATCGGGCCAGCTGCCTGGCGTCTCCCGCTCACCGGCGAGCCAGGCGGCGAGAGCGTCGCGGGCGTCAGCGAGCTCCTCGGGCGACCGGCCGATCGCGTGCGACGCCATCAGATTGGCCGAAGCCTGCCCGAGCGCACAGGCGGAGACGTCCAGGCCAAGCGCGGCGATGCGTCCATCGCGGTCCAGCACCACGTCCGCAGCGACGCGGCTGCCGCAAACGGCTGAGCGCTTCTCGGCCGAGCCTTGCGGCTCAGGCAGCCGCCCGAGATGCGGGATCGTCGTCGCCAGCCGCAGCAACGCGGCATCGTAGAGCGGCGCATTCATCGGGCCGCCGCGCTGTTGTCGGAGGCTCGAAGCGCGCCGCGCCGCTGGTTCATATAGTCGACCATCGCCCGGCTGGTCGCGCTCATCAGCGAATAGGTCCGCGCTTTGCGCATCCAGTCCGGCCGGTGGGCGGGACCGCCACGCACCGTGTCGATCACCAGCGTCGCCAGCAGGAACAGCAGCGCGGCCAGAATCAGTCCCTTCACAAAGCCGAAGCCAAAGCCGAGCACGCGGTCGACCGGCCCCAGTACCGATTGCCGCGTCCGTTTCCCAAGCGCGCTCGCAAGCAGTCGCCCGACAACGAAGGTGCCGCCGAACAGCAGCACGACGGCCGCGACTGCGGCGCCGGACACCGATCCGATCGGCGCGGCCAAGGCGTTCATCACCGGCGTGTGGAAGAAGGTCACCGCCATCACCGCCAGCACCCAGGCGATCAGCGACAGCGCCTCGTGCACGAACCCGCGCATCGCGCCGAACACGGCGCCTCCGCCCAGCAACACCAACGCGACGATATCCAGAGCGGTCATGGCGGGCTGGCTACCCGCGCCCAAGAAGATGGTCAACGAGAGCGCCCAGCCGCGCAAAGCTCGAGAGCTTCATTCCCGCCCCTTCCTTCGCGCTCACCGGCACCAGCGCCCGCTCGAAGCCGAGCTTTGCCGACTCCTTCAACCGGAGGGCCCCGTGTGCCACCGGCCGCACTTCGCCCGATAAGGCCACTTCGCCGAACGCGACCGCGTCGGACGGCAGCGGCCGCTCGGTCAGGGCAGAGACCAGCGCAGCCGCCACCGCCAGGTCCGCCGCGGGATCGGACAAGCGGTATCCGCCGGCGACGTTCAGATACACTTCGGCGCTGGAGAAGCTGAGGCCGCAGCGTGCTTCCAGCACCGCCAGGATCATCGCCAGCCGGCCGGCGTCCCAGCCGACCACCGCTCGCCTGGGTGTGGCGCCGCTCGCCAGCCGCACGGTCAGCGCCTGGATCTCGACCAGCACCGGGCGCGTGCCCTCCAGCGCGGGGAACACGATCGCGCCACTCACCGTCTCGTCACGATGCGTGAGGAACAGCGCGGAAGGATTTGAAACTTCGTCCAATCCCAGCTCGCCCATCGCGAAGACGCCGATCTCGTCGGTGCCGCCGAACCGGTTCTTGATCGCGCGAAGGATGCGGTATTGATGGCTGCGCTCGCCTTCGAAGCTCAGCACGGTGTCGACCATATGCTCCAGCACGCGCGGCCCGGCGATCGTCCCGTCCTTCGTGACATGCCCGACCAGCACGACGGCGGTCCCGCGTTCCTTTGCGAACCGGATCAGTTCGCCGGCTGAGGCGCGGACCTGGCTGACCGTACCCGGCGCCCCTTCGATCAGGTCCGAATGCATCGTCTGGATCGAATCGATCACCAGCAGGTCGGGCGCCGCACCCTGCAACGTGGTGAGGATGTCGCGCACCGAGGTGGCCGCCGCCAGCTGCACCGGCGCCTGACCCAGGCCGAGCCGGCGTGCACGCAGCCGCACCTGATCCGCCGCTTCCTCGCCCGACACATACGCGACAGCCTTGCCCGCCGCGGCAAGCTTCGCCGTCGCCTGGAGCAGCAGCGTGGACTTGCCGATCCCCGGATCGCCGCCGATCAGCGTTGCCGACCCCGCGACGAAGCCGCCGCCCAGCGCCCGGTCGAGCTCGGCGATGCCGGTCGGCATCCGGTCGGGTAGCGGCACATCGGCATCCAGCCCGACCAGCGTGATCGCGCGACCGCCGGACTGGAGATTGTGCCGCGCCTGGAACGGCGTCACGACCGCGCCGGCATTTTCGACCAGCGTGTTCCACTCCTGGCAATCGAGGCATTGCCCCGCCCACTTCGGTGAGACGGACCCGCAGACCTGGCAGACATAGCGTTTCTGAGGTTTCGCCATGCCCCGATGTTAGAAGATCAAAACCCGAACGAACAGGCCCCGTCACGGGAAAGATCAGCGGCCGGGCAACGAAGCCGGACAGGCTTCGTTCACGTCCCGAACCACTGGAGGCTAGCATGTTTGACCGGTATGTGCGGTACAGCGACGATGTCGAAAAGATCGGCGATGACGAAGTCGAGACGGCCGAAAAGATCATCAAGGTGATGAGCAAGGGCGGCGAGATCGTCGAGAAGCGCGAGGACCATGCGCTGCGCACCTCGCACGCCAAGGCGCATGCGCTCGCAACCGGCGAGCTGCGCGTCTCGGACGGGTTGCCGGAGGAATTGCGGCAGGGCCTGTTCGCCAAGGCCAACACTTACCCCGTCATCATCCGCATGGCGCATGTGCCGGGCGAGTTTCTCGATGATCGCCGCGTCTCGACGCCGCGCGGCTTTGCGATGAAGGTGCTGGAGGTCGAAGGTCCGACCCTGCACGGCGACCAGACGCAGGATTGGGTGCTCGACACCGGCGAGACGTTCATCGCTCGCAGCGCAAAAACGTTCGTTGCCGAAATCACGCAGACCGAAATGGCGACGCCCATGCCGGAAGGTGTGAAGCAGGCCGTGTCGACAACGTCGCGTGTGACGAATGCTGCGCTGAACGCGATCGGCCTCAACAGCGACGTGCTGGATTTCTACGGCCATCCGAAGCTCAACCCGCTGACCGAAACCTATTTCAGCCAGACGCCGCTCCGCTTCGGCGACTATATCGCCAAGCTGCGCGTCCGCCCGGTTTCGTTCGATCCGGATCAGCAGATCGACATCCAGAGCGAGAATGGCCTGCGGGAAACCGTCGCGCCGGAACTGCGCGCGCGCGGCGCCGAATATGCGGTCGAAGTGCAGCTCTGCACCGATCTGGACAAGATGCCGGTCGAGAACGCGACCGCCCATTGGTCGCAGGAGGAAAGCCCGTACCGCGAAGTCGCGCGGCTGGTGATCAAGCCGCAGGACGCGGATCCGACGGGCCCGCATCGCGGCGACGAGGAGCGGCTGTCCTTCTCGCCCGCGCACAGTCTTGAGGCGCACCGGCCGCTGGGCTCGGTCAACCGCGCACGGATGCGGGTTTACAAGGTGATGGCGGACAAGCGCCGGCAGGCGAACAACGTGCCGACCGGCGAGCCCACCAACGCCGAGCCGGTTCCGGCCTGAGCGCCTAAAGCCCGAACGGCCAGGTTTCGTCGCTGCCATGCTCTTCCGGGCCGGGCAGCGGCGTGACCGCCTGGGTGTGGTCGAACCAGACGAACGCGTCATACTGCTTCGGCAGCGTCGCTTCGGAATAATGGCTCCAGCGCTCGGTCTCGGGGCGATAGATGACGCCGATATAGCGCTCCAGCCGCTCTTCCATCAGCGCTGCCCGCGCCTCGGCATGCTCGCCCTCGCGCAAATCAAGAGCAAAGCGGGCTTCACCGCTATCATGCATCAGCCGCTCATAGCTGTCGGGCCGCGACGGATTGACTTGCTTGATCTTCATCGGCCTGTCCCAGTCGTCCGCCGCAGCGACAGTGCCGTCATGCGTGCCGAAACCGATCAGCCGCGCTTCCTCGCCATGCGTTTCCCGGACCAGCTGCCCCAGGTTCAGCTCGTCGCGGGTCGCGCCCATGTCGGTGAATCGCGCATCCCCGATGTGGCTGTTGTGCGCCCACACGACGGCCTTCGCATCGCGGCCTTTCCAGCGCAGCAGCAGCTCCAGCGTGTCGGCCATATGCTCGTCGCGCAGGTTCCAGCTCGCCGCCGAACCATGATACATCGCCCGGTAATAGGCCTCCGCATTGGCGACCAGGCGCGCATTCTGGGCGGCGTCTATAAAGGCGTCGGGATCGTCGTCGACATAGGCCTGCTGCCTGGCGAACAGGTCGCGCAGCATCTGCACGACCGGCTCCTCGCACCGCCCATAGCCTTCGCTGAGCGCGATGCGGCCATAGATCGCCGGCTCTTCCTTCCACGGCTTCAGGCAGCCGTAGCGGCGCCGCGCGTCGGCGGCCGCCTCCGGATCGACCCGGTCGAGATAGCCGATCACGGCGCCGATCGACCCGTTCATGTTGTAGAGATCGAGCCCATGGAAGCTCGCCTGCCGCTCGGCCGAGCGGTTATGCACGCGCAGCCAGGCAACGAAGGCCGCGAACTCGGCATTGCGCCACATCCAGGTCGGGAAGCGCTTGAATGGCGCTTCCGCCTCGGCCGGCTTGGGCTTGTCGCGCACGATCCGGTCGATCACCGCCGCATCCGGCCAATCCGCCTCCACCGCGACCATCGTGAAGCCGTGACGCTCGATCAGCCGCCGCGTGATCGCGGCGCGCGCGCGGTAGAACTCCGACGTGCCGTGGCTCGCCTCGCCCAGGCACACCACGCGCGCGTCGCCGAAGCGGTCGAAGAAGGCTCCGAACTCCGGGTCGGCGATATCGGGCAGCGGCTCGGCCGCCCTTGCGATCAGCTCCGCCGTGCCGGCGCTGAGAACCTCGGTCGTCATGTCTCGCTCCTCAAACGAGGGAACGAGCGACAGGCGGCAAAGTTCGGCTAGGTTTCGGTCAGCGCGGCTTCACGAATTTGAGCGCATATTGGTCGGTCCTGCCCTGCACCTTCTTGTCGAAGATCGGGAGGCTGCGATCGTCCGCCGGATTGCGCAGGAAATTGCCTTCGGCGGCCAGCTTGAACCCGGCAGCGGTCACTTCGCGGATGACTCGGGCCTTCTCGATCCTGTGCAGCTTCGCGATCGCTGCATCGCTGGTCCCCGCAGGCGCTTCGTGGTCGAGCACAAAATAGGTCCCGCCCGGCTTCAGCGCCTGGAATACCGCGCGGTTGAATGCAGCGGTGTCGACAATGCCATATTCGGGGATCTTGAGGTCGTGATAATTCTGCGTCACCCAGGCGAGGTCGAGCGGCCGCGGAAAGCGGGCGGTCCCGAACGGCGCCGCTTCGATCGAAACATTGTTCAGCCGTCCGTCGGCCAGCAGCGCCGCGTTGGCCTTTACCGCGCTCTTCCAGCGATCGTTCTCGATCCCGTAGACGTGACCATTGGGCCCGACCACGTCGCTCAGCATTCGCGTGAAATAGCCGCCGCCGGGATAGAATTCGCCGACGACCATGCCCGGCCGAACGCCGGCAAAGGCGATCGTCTCGGCCGGCTTCCGGAACGCATCCGCCGCGCGCTGGTCGCCCGGACGCGACGGATCGGCGACCGCGCGTTCGACGAGCCTCGAGACCGACGTCGTCGCCGCGAACCCGGCCATGGGCGAAAAGGCAAGCAGGCAGGCGGCAACAAGCTGGCGCATCGATGGTCCTCCGACGTGCGCGAACAGCAACACGCCGGACGTTACCTGTCAAAGCCCCGCTCGACGAACGCCTGTCAGGCGCCGACCAAGCCTACCGCGTCAGCTTCTTGTAGCTCATCCGATGCGGACGGTCGGCTTCGTCGCCGAGCCGGCGGCGCTTGTCTTCCTCATAGGCTTCGAAGTTGCCTTCGAACCATTCGACATGGCTGTCACCTTCGAACGCGAGGATGTGGGTCGCGAGGCGATCGAGGAAGAAGCGGTCGTGGCTGATGACCACCGCGCAGCCGGCAAAGCTTTCGATCGCTTCCTCCAGCGCGCGCAGCGTCTCGACGTCGAGATCGTTGGTCGGCTCGTCGAGCAGCAGCACGTTGCCGCCCTTCTTCAGCATCTTGGCCATGTGCACGCGGTTGCGTTCGCCGCCCGAGAGCTGGCCGACCTTCTTCTGCTGATCCGGGCCCTTGAAGTTGAACGCCCCGACATAGGCACGTGTCGACATCTCGTGCTTGCCGATCGTCATCAGGTCGTGGCCGCCCGAGACTTCCTCCCAGACATTCTTGCCGGCGTCGAGCGCGTCGCGGCTCTGGTCGACATAGCCGAGCTGCACGGTCGGGCCGATATCGACCTCGCCTGAATCGGGCTTCTCCTGGCCGGTGATGAGCCGGAACAGGGTCGATTTGCCGGCGCCGTTCGGACCGATCACGCCGACGATGCCGCCCGGCGGCAAGGTGAAGCTCAGGTCTTCAAAGAGCAATTTGTCGCCATAGGCCTTCGAGACGTTCTTCACCTCGATGACCTTGCCGCCGAGCCGTTCCGGGACCTGGATGACGATCTGCGCCTTGCCCGGCGCGCGATTGTTCTGCTTTTCGACCAGCTCGTCGAACGCGCGGATGCGGGCCTTGGACTTGGTCTGGCGCGCCTTCGGGCTCTGCCGGATCCACTCCAGTTCGTCCTTGATCGCCTTCTGGCGGCCGGCTTCCTCGCGCTCTTCCTGCTCCATGCGCTTGGCCTTCGCCTCGAGCCACTTGGAGTAATTGCCCTCGAACGGAATGCCGCGGCCGCGATCGAGCTCCAGCACCCAGTTCACGACATTGTCGAGGAAATAGCGATCGTGGGTGACGAGGATGACGTTGCCCGGATAGTCGATCAGGTGCTTTTCCAGCCATTGGACGCTCTCGGCGTCGAGATGGTTGGTCGGCTCGTCGAGTAGCAGGATTTCGGGCTTTTCGAGCAGTAGGCGGCAGAGCGCGACGCGGCGCTTTTCGCCCCCCGACAGATTCGTGACCGGCCAGTCGCCCGGCGGGCAGCGGAGCGCATCCATCGCGATCTCGAGCTGGTTGTCGAGCGTCCAGCCGTCCACCGCGTCAATCTTCTCTTGCAACTCGCCCATTTCGGTCATCAGCGCGTCGAAATCGGCGTCCTCGGGCGGGTCGGCCATCAGGTTCGAGATTTCGTTGAACCGATCGACCAGGTCCGCAACGGGGCGAACGCCGTCCATCACGTTTTCCTTGACTGTCTTGTTCGGATCGAGCGCCGGTTCCTGCGCCAGATAGCCGACGCGGATGCCCTCCGCCGCCCAGGCTTCGCCCTGATATTCGGTGTCATAGCCGGCCATGATCTTCATCAAGGTCGACTTGCCGGCGCCGTTGACGCCGATAATCGCGATCTTGGTTCCGGGCAGGAACTGCAGGTGGATGTTGTTGAGCACCGGCTTGGGCGCACCCGGGAAGGTCTTGGTCAGACCCTTCATGACGAAGCTATACTGCACGGCCATCGGCCACGGTCTCCGGTGTTCGAGAATGTACGGATTTGCGCGCGCCCGTAGCGAAGCGTCCGGGGCTTGGCAAACATGTGTTCGGATAGTTAGGGCGCACCCATGCAAAAACAACGGCTCGCCCTGCTCGCCCTTCCCTTCCTTCTGGTCGCCGCGGCGCCGCCGCACGATCCGGCGAAGCTGCGCGATGCAGCGCTGAAGGACGACACCGCCTGGACCATTGCCGAAGGGCTGACGACTGAGATCGGCCCTCGCCTCGCCGGCAGCGCGCAGGAAGCACGCGCACGCGACTGGGCCGTTGCCAAGCTGAAAAGCCTCGGCTTCAAGAATGTGCATGTCGAGACGTTCGATATCCCCGGCTGGGAGCGGGGCGAGGAGCGCGGCGCGATCGTTACGCCCTATCCGCAGCCGCTCGCGCTGACCGCGCTCGGCAACAGCGGCGCGACCCCGGCTGACGGCGTCGAGGCGCCGCTGGTCGCGTTTGCGAACGTCGCCGCGCTGCAAGCCGCGCCCGCGGACCAGATCAAGGGCAAGATCGTCTATGTCGGCAACGAAATGCGGCCGGCGCAGGACGGATCGAGCTACGGCTATTTCGGCGCCGTCCGCCGCTCTGCGCCCAGCATCGCCGCGCAGAAAGGCGCTGTCGCGATCGTGATCCGCGGGCTGGGCACCGACAGCCACCGCGTGCCGCACACCGGCGTCACCAACTTCGAAGCCGGCGTGACCCCGATCGCGGCAGCCGCGCTCTCCAACCCCGATGCGGACCAGATCGAGCGGATCGTCGCGCAAGGCAAGCCGATCACGCTGCGCCTGCTGGTTACGCCGCGCAGGACCGGCCCGCGCCAGTCCGGCAACGTGATCGCGGAAGTGCCAGGGACGGATCCCGGCGCCGGCATCGTCGCGATCGGCGGTCACCTCGACAGCTGGGATCTGGGCACCGGCGCGATCGACGACGCCGCGGGCGTGGCGATCACCGCGGCCGCCGCCAAGCAGATCATGGACGCCGGCCGCCCGCGCCGCACGATCCGCGTGATCTGGTTCGGCAGTGAAGAAATCGGCGGCAATGGCGGGCAGGCCTATTTCGACCGGCACAAGGCCGAACCGCACGCATCCGTCAGCGAATCCGATTTCGGCGCCGATCGCGTCTGGCGGTTCGAGACCAAGCTGAATGCCGCGTCCGCGCCATTGACCGGCCGGCTGGAGGCCGCGCTCGCGCCGCTCGGCATCACCAAGGGCTCGGGCACCGCCAGCGCCGGGGCCGATCTTGGCCCCTGGGTGCGCGCCGGCAGCAACGGCATCGATCTCGACCAGGACGGCCTTCGATATTTCGATGTCCACCACACGTCCGACGACACGCTCGACAAGATCGATCCGGATCAGCTGGCGCAGAACGTGGCCGCCTGGACGGCGATGCTGGCGATCGTGGCGAACGCTCCGGAATCCCTCGCCGGCGGTCGCGATTAATCTCTACCGAAACAGTTTGACTAAGTCTCTGTTCCCGCTAATTACCGCCGGCGCGACGGCATCGGGCCGGGCGCACGTTATTTCCCTTGGGGAGCACAGGAATGAAGAAGCTGATCGTTGTTGTTGCTGCCGCCGGCCTGATCTCGCTGGCTGCCTGCAACAAGAGCACGCCGGCCGAGAACGCGTCGGACAACACCGCCGCGGCGCTCGACAACACCGCCGACAACCTCGAAGCGGCCGCCGACAACGCGACCAACACCGCGACCGAGAACACGCTCGAGAACGCTGCCAACAACGCCTCGGCCGCTGCCGACGCCGCGAAGGAAGCGGGCGACAACAACGTTGCCGTCAACGCTGCCGAAGCGAACACGATGGCCGCGAAGAAGAAGTAAGCTTTCGCTGCTTCAAGGCTTTCGAAGGGCGGTTCCGAAAGGAGCCGCCCTTTTTCGTTTGCCCAGACCGGCATGGATTACGAACGACTCAGATTCTATTCTGCTTCAGCCAGTCGGCGCGGCTGAGGCGCAGATACACACTGTCGCACCATTCCTCCCCGACCAGCCAGGTTCGCTCTTTTCTGCCGGACTCGCGGAAGCCTAGCCGAGCCAGAAGCTTCAACGCAGCTTCATTCCTGGGGTCGACATCGGCTTCGACGAATGCAAGCCCGTGAAGGTTGAAAGCGCGGTCGAGCACGGCCCGAAGCGCCTCTGCGGCGAAACCGCGCCCCCACATCTCGGGATTGAAGATGAACCCGATCTCGGGAAACCGGTACAAGCCAGCCTTGCCGATCACACGCCCATCCTGCTCGACAACGAAATCCTCGCCCTCATCGGCAGGAATGTCGATCATCCCGCGCAACCACGCGCGTGACTGCTCCAGATACTGATGCGGCGGCGTCGACCAATAGGCCGTCGCACGGGGATCGCTGAGGATCGAATGGATCGACGGAAGATCGGCGGCCGTGGCAGGGCGAAGCCGCAGTCGCTCGGTCCTGATCTCGATCATGCCGGGCAGACTATCAGCACCGGCCCCCGGAATGAATGGCTGGTGCCCTATGTGCGGCGGAGGAGGATGGTCGGGGAGACAGGATTCGAACCTGCGACCCTCTGCTCCCAAAGCAGATGCGCTACCAGGCTGCGCTACTCCCCGTCCGGCTGCGCGGCGAGATAGCGAAGCTATCTCAACGACGCAACCGGACGGGCCGGCCTTGTGCAACAAGGACCGACGGCGCGGCTTTGCCGCGACGGCTCTTCTCCATTTGCTTGGGCAAGCGGCGTGGCGAAGCCACGCCGTCGGTCCTCGCTGCTGGCGAGGCCGGCCGGGTGCGCCTGCGGCTGGTCGCAGCGACGCTGCGACCTAGCCCGGCGCACCGGTGGGCCCGGAGGGATTCGAACCCCCAACCTGGCCGTTATGAGCGGCTGGCTCTACCGTTGAGCTACAGGCCCCGCCCGGTCGGCGCGCGATAGCGGAGCGATGGGCGGCTAGGCAAGCGGCCCGGCACCCGGCGAGCAGGCAGCGTGCTCTGCCGGGCGGGGCGCATGCTGCACGGCGACCGCCGGCAGGCGCACGCGGAACCGGTCCGGCGCGATCGCCAGGTCTCCCCCGGCGCTGCGAGCGACGCCGCGCACCATCCTGAGCGTGAAGCCAAGGCCGAGCAGAGGCGGTGCGCCTTCCTCCTCGCCGGCGATGTCGCAGGCTTCGAACAGCGATGCCTCGTCCTGGCCTGTAACAAGGGCCGGCCGTTCGACGGCCAGCAGCGTTTCCGGCTTCGCCCCGTCCCCAGGTGCGAGCTCGACGGCGATCCGCTCGCCCGGGCGCGCCAGCCCGATCGCTGCGCTGACCAGTCGCGTCGCCATCCGCTCGATCGCGCCGGGATCGATCATCACCGACGCGCAATGGGGGGCGATCGCCAGCGCGATCGTCACCTTCTTATCGGTGGCGAGCGGTCCAAGCGCGGACGTCACGCGCGCCAGCAGCATCGCGCAATCGACTTCTTCCGCGGCCAGCGGCGGCACCCCGCCGTCGAGCTGCGCCGCTTCGTTCAGGTCGTCGAGCACGTCCTGCAGGCGCTGCGTTTCCTCAAGGATCGCGGTCGCGCGATCGCGATAGGCGCGCGGCGCAGGCCCGAGCATCTGCCGCTCGATCATCTCGGCAAAGCCCGCAATCGCATTCAGGGGTGTGCGAACCTCGTGCGCGAGCTGCCGCAGCGAATCGCCGGACAGCGCGGAGCCAAGCAGCCCGACGTCTTCGGCGCGCTCGCCAACGCGCGGCCGGCGCGCGGTCCCGCGATAGCCGGTGAAGCGCCCCGTCGCCGCGTCGAAGCTCGGCACTCCGGAAATGCACCAGGCACCCCCGGCCGGGCCCGCACGAGCGACAGTCAGCCGCGCGTCGCGGAACGGCGCACGCCGGCGGAACGCGCCCGCTGCTTGCCCGTCCACCCCGTGCGCCTGTCCAGGTGCCGCATCGGCGATCGACAGGCCGACGATCGCACCGCGCGCCGCGGCGTCGCACCAGCGGATCACGCCGTCGGCGCCGGTCTCGAAGCTGAATTCGGTCTGCTCGGTCAGCTCGGCGTGGAGCTGCCGTTCCCGGAACGCGTCGATGCGGGCGCGCAGCTCGCGGATGTCGGGCGCCGCATAGTGCTCCTCGTGCGCCGCTTCCGGTTCAGGCGGCAGCTCGGGCGCCGCCGGACCCTCGATGACCAGATCTGCCGGCCCGAACGCCTCGAGTGCCCGGAGAGCGCCGTTGGGCAGGTCGCGGCGGTGGCGGAGCAGTGCGCGGGCAACCGGCGAAAGACGCGGAATCAGCTTGCGCCACACCTTGCCGGGCAGCTCGACCCCGGCCAGCAACGGCGCGAACACGACCGTCGCGTCTTCGGCGAAGAATTCGATCAGATCGGTCGGGACCGGCTGGTCGCCTAGCAGCAGCATCGCCGCGCTCTGGCGGCCGATGATCGGCACCTCCCCGCGCCACTGCCGTAGCCGTTCGAACGCCAGGTCGCGCAGCTCCGAAGCTTCGTCGTCCCCCTGGCTCAGCAGGTCGACGAGCTGGCGCCAGACGACCTGCCGCGCGGCGGGAACGTCCGCCGGCTGGCCGAGCGCCGTCGCAAGCCTGTCGTCGAATCGCACCTGAGCCCTTTCCTCCACCCCGATGCACGGGATAGCGCGGCCCGGACCCGACCGACAGGCCTGAAAAATTGCCGTAGCAAAGTGAGACAATTGCGAGCGGCCGTAATTATATTATAAGCCGCCCCTCAGCTTCTCGCGAGGTATTGCGTATGCCGGCCCAGTCGCTCGATTCGGTCGATCTCGAAATCCTGTCCGCGCTCCAGGAGGACGGACGGATGACCAATGTCGATCTGGCCGCCCGGGTCGGGCTGACCGCGCCGCCTTGCCTGCGCCGCGTGCGCGGCCTCGAACAGGCGGGCGTGATTCGGGGCTATCATGCGCGGCTCGATCCGGCCGCGCTCGGCTATGGCATCACCGTGTACGCAATGGTCAGCCTGAAGAGCCAGGCCGAGCATGAACTGCGCGCATTCGAGGAGCATGTCGCCGGCCTGCCGGACGTGCGCGAATGCCACATGCTGAATGGCGAGATCGACTTCATCCTGAAGATCGTCGCGCCCGATCTTCAGTCGTTCCAGCGCTTCCTGACCTCGGAGCTGACCACAGCCCCCAATGTGGCGAGCGTCAAGACCTCGCTCACCATCCGCACATCGAAAGACAGCCCCGGCGTTCCGATCGCCGGGGCTGCTCCTTCGTTCGACCGCGACTGATCAGCCGGCCTTGCCCGCGTTCTGATCGACCCACAGGGTCCAGAACTGGGCGAGTTCGGCGCGCGGGCCGGACGTCACCTGGGCCAGCGCCTGCTTCGCTTCAGCGGGCTGGCCGGCCTTGGCAAGCGCCATGCCGAGCCGCAGATTGGCGGTGTTCGCGTCGACGCCGCCCTTCTGCAGCGCCAGCTTGTACAGCGCGGCCGCCTTCGCATAGTCGCCATAGCCGAAATAGGCGTCGGCGGTGCCGAGCGCGGCCTTGCCGGTCGGCGCCGAGGCGGCGCTCTTCTCGGCCGCGGCCAGCGAGGCCTTGTCGGCCGCGACCTTGGCACCTGCGGCCGTGCCGATGTCGCTCACGGCCTTGCTGCTGGCGTTGTAGGCGCCCTTGGCCTTGCCTTCGTTGACGACGGCCTGGGCCTCGCCCGGCAGGCCGACCTTGTCGGCCAGCACCGCATATTCGTAATAGTCGCGTTCGCCCGACAGCGCGCCGGCGAAGCGCTGCAGGCGCATCAGGTCCAGCTGGGTCTGGTCGTCGAAATGGTTGGCGTCGCCGAAAATGACGAGCGCGCTGCGCCAATTTTCAGGCGACGGATATTCGAGCACCTGGGCGCGGGTCCACTTCGCCACTTCGGGCATCAGCTTTGCCTTGTAGGCCATCGAAGCGGCGCGGCCGTACCATTCCTGCGGCGGCTTGCGGCCTGCGGCCTTTTCGGCCTGAATCGCCTTGTCGACCGCGGCCAGGCCCTGCGGCACCTGGTTCGTCTTGAAGTAGGATTCCGCGAGCAGCAGGTTCAGATCCTGCGTCGGCTGGCCGTTCGCGTCCTTGGGCGCATACCCCGCCTGCTGCGCCGCGCTCAGCGCCTGGATCGCCGCCGGGAAGTTGTTGGCCTTGTACGCGAACTGGCCCTGGTAGAAGAGCAGCTGGCCCTTCATGTCGGCGGGGCCGGACCCCGAGGCGATCATTTCGTTGACCGCCGTCGCCTGGGCGGCGGCATCATTGGTGCCGGTCGCGATCTGCAGCTTGAACTGGCCGAGCACGAACTTTTCGTCGGGCGACTGTGCCGCGGCTTCGGCCGCCGGCAGCAGCGTCTGCGCGGTCGCATAATCCTTCGCCTGGATCGCCTTCTGCAGCGGGGCAGCGGCGTTGCGGAATCCCTTGTCCAGCTTGGGCGCCCAGGCCGCGGGTTGCGCCGCTGCAGCGTCCTTCTTGTCCTTCGCCAGCGATGGGCTCGCCATGCCGAAGCCGGCGGCCAGCGCCAGTCCAAGCGCCAGTTTCGAAACCTTCATTCCAACTCTCTCCTCTCGAGGGGGACATCTCGCGCGATCACGGTCGCTCATCGCCCCCCTATACTTCGGCCCACCGCCGGACAAGCGGCGGGATCGACGGCCTATTTGGCGTTCCGCCACTGAACGCGACTTGAACCCGTTTTGACGCAGTCGGGCCACCACGTTACCGCTCCGGCGCGATGCGATGCGGACGATTGTCCACAGCTCCCTCGCGCGTACGCGTGCGCGCGGGGTGGCGTTTCCGGCGCAGCCCCGTTAGGACAATGTGATCCGGCGCATCCTGCGCCCCATCAGCAATCACCGGAACCGAAACTTGGCCACTCTGCCGCCGCCTTCTGCCCCGTCCAGCGACATCGAACCCGTCAATATCGTCGACGAAATGAAGTCGAGCTATCTCGACTATGCGATGTCGGTGATCGTCGCGCGGGCGCTTCCCGACGTGCGCGACGGGCTGAAGCCCGTTCACCGCCGCATCCTCTATGCCTGCCAGGAGGCGGGCTATGTCGCCGGCCGGCCGTACCGCAAGTGCAGCCGCATCGTCGGCGACGTGATGGGTAAATATCATCCGCACGGCGACGCCGCGATCTACATGACGCTGGCGCGCATGGCGCAGGACTGGTCGATGCGGGTGATGCTGGTCGACGGCCAGGGCAATTTCGGATCGATGGACCCGGACGAGCCGGCGGCGATGCGCTACACCGAGGCGCGGCTGGCCAAGGTGACCAACGCCCTGCTGGAAGACCTCGACAAGGACACGGTCGACTTCCAGCCCAATTACGATGCCTCAGAACGTGAGCCGCAGGTGCTTCCCGCGCGATTCCCGAACCTGCTGGTCAACGGCAGCGGCGGCATCGCCGTCGGCATGGCGACCAATATCCCGCCGCACAATCTCGGCGAAGTCGTCCGCGCCTGCCTCGCCTTCATCGACAATGGCGCGCTGACCGCCGAAGAGCTGATCCAGTATGTGCCGGGCCCGGACTTCCCGACCGGCGCGATCATCCTTGGCCAGGGCGGTGCCCGCAACGCCTACACCACCGGCCGCGGATCGGTGATCGTCCGCTCGCGCCACACGATCGAGGAAGGCCGGGGCGACCGCCGCTCGATCGTGCTGACCGAAATTCCCTACCAGCAGGGCAAGAACGCGCTGGTCGAGCGCATCGCCGAGGCCGCCAAGGACAAGCGGATCGAAGGCGTATCAGACATCCGCGACGAATCGAACCGGCTCGGCGTCCGCATCGTGCTGGACCTGGCGCGCAACGCGCAGGTCGACGTGGTGTTGAATCAGCTCTGGCGCCACACGCCGGCGCAGCAGAGCTTTTCCGCCAACATGCTCGCGATCCGCGGCGGCCGGCCGGAGCTGCTGAACCTCCGCGACATCATCGAATCCTTCGTGAAGTTCCGCGAGGAAGTGATTACGCGGCGGTCGAAATTCGAGCTCGCCAAGGCCCGCGACCGGGCGCACATCTTGCTCGGCCTCGTCATCGCGGTCACCAACTTGGACGAGGTCGTGCGGATCATCCGCGCCTCGGCAAGCCCGGCCGAAGCGCGCGCCGCGCTGCTCAACCGCGAATGGCCGATCGCCGAAATCGCGCCCTATATTCGCCTGGTCGAGGCGATCGAGCATGAGGTGGAGGGCGACAGCTATCGTCTTTCTGACGCCCAGGTGCGCGCGATCCTCGACCTGCGCCTGCATCGCCTGACCGCGCTCGGCCGCGACGAAATCGGCGGCGAGTTGCAGGAGCTGGCGACCAGCATCGGCGCGCTGCTCGAGATCCTTGGCGACCGCGCGAAGCTCTACGCGGTCATGCGCACCGAACTCGAGGCTGTCGTCGCCGAGTTTGACACCCCGCGCAAGACCGAGATCGCTCCCGCCTTCGACGGCATCGAGGACGAGGACCTGATCGAGCGCGAGGATATGGTCGTGACCGTGACCCTTGGCGGCTATATCAAGCGCACGCCGCTCGATGCCTTCCGCGCGCAGAAGCGTGGCGGCAAGGGCCGCGCCGGCATGGCGACCAAGGATGAGGATGCGGTCACTGAGCTGTTCGTGACTTCGACCCATTCGCCGGTGCTGTTCTTCTCGACCCTCGGCCGCGTTTACCGGAAGAAGGTCTGGCGCCTGCCCGAAGGCGGCCCGGCGACACGCGGGCGGCCGATGGTCAACCTGCTCCCGCTTGCCGAAGGCGAGACGATCACGACCGTGCTGCCGCTGCCGGAAGACGAGGAGAGCTGGGGCGATCTCCACATCCTGTTCGCGACCGCGCATGGTACTGTCCGCCGCAACTCCATGGATGCGTTCAAGAACATCCCGACGGCGGGCAAGATCGCGATGCGCTTCGGCGAGGATGAGGACGGCGATGCTTCGGACCGGCTGGTGGGGGTCGAGCTGCTGACCGAAGGTGACGACGTGCTGCTCGCCACACGCGGGGGCAAGGCGATCCGCTTTCCGGCGACGGCGGTGCGCGAGTTCCAGAGCCGCACCGCCACCGGCGTGCGCGGCATCAGCCTTGCAGCGGGAGACGAAGTGATCTCCCTTTCGATCCTGCAGCGTGCCGGGACGACCCAGGAAGAGAAGGAGGATTATCTCCGCTTCGCGCCGTGGAAGGCCGAAAAGGATGGCGAGCCGTCGCTGTCCGCCGACCGGTTCGCCGAAATGGCGGACAAGGAGCAGTTCATCCTGACCGTCACCGCCAACGGCTATGGCAAGCGCAGCTCCGCCTATGAATATCGCCGCACCAACCGTGGCGGCCAGGGCATCACCAACATCGTGATGTCGGAGCGCAACGGCGACGTGGTCGCCAGCTTCCCGGCGAAGAACGGCGAGGAGATCATCCTCGTCACCGACCAGGCAAAGCTGATCCGCACGACCGTGGGCGATATTCGCGTGATCGGCCGCAACACCCAGGGCGTCCGCCTCTTCCACGTGGCCGACGACGAACATGTCGTGGCCGCGGCGAAGATCGACGAAAGCGAGGAAGAGGATGCTTTCGAGGAAAATCGCGATATCGCGCCCGAACCCGGCGCGACGGTGGGCGAGGACCTGGCCTCGGGTGAGGAGGACGGCTCTCCGTCACCTGATCCCGACGTCTCTTAACGGGTCTGAGTTCGTTCAGATTCGAAAGGCTATTGCGATCCGCTCATGTTGCGTTTGCTCACCCTGATCGTCGCCCTTGTCGCCACCCCTGCGCTCGCCGCGCCGCGGGTGGCGATCAAGACCACGCTCGGCACGATCGTGGTCGAGCTCGCCGAAAAGCAGGCGCCGATCACGACCAAGAATTTCCTGCACTATGTCGAGGCGGGGAAGTTCGACGGCACCGATTTCTACCGCGCCGCGCGCTCGCCTTCGGCGCCGCAATTCGGACTGATCCAGGGCGGCATCGATCACAATATGCGCCGCGCCTTCTTTTCGATCGATCATGAGCCGACCAGCAAGACCGGCCTGAAGCATCTCGACGGCACCATATCGATGGCGCGCAACGCGCCGGGCACCGCGATGGGCGACTTCTTCATCTGCGTCGGCGCCCAGCCCTCGCTGGATGCGCGCGGCCAATATCCCGGCTACGCCGCCTTCGGTCACGTCGTCAGCGGCATGGGCGTGGTGAAGAAGATCCTTGCCGCCCCGACCTGGATCGGCCGCGGCCGCGGCGCGATGAAGAACCAGGTCATCAAGCAGCGCATCCCGATCATCTCGGCAAAGCGCATCCAGTAGAGCGGCCGAGGTGCACGCCGGGGGCTATCCTGGCAGTAGCAAAAAGCGCCGCCGGTTCAGGGCCGGCGGCGCTTCCTTCACCCCCCTTGGTGATGGTTCAGGCGTAGGTGACGACCGGGCGATTGCGCCGGCGCGAGGCCGCGCCGATCAATCCGAAGCCACCGATCATCAGCGCCCAGGTCGCAGGTTCCGGCACCGCGCCGGTCGCAAGATTGTCGAACTCGAACGAGTTCTGTGACGACTGGAACACGGCCCCCACGATGCGCGGGCCGGCCGCTGCCGTGAACGTCACGACGCCATTGGTTTCGCCGCTGATCTGGTTGCCGCTGGGGAAGTTCAGATCGTTGATGATCTGGCCGCCGATATAGGCCTGGCTGGTGCCGTTTTCATATTTCAGCGTCAGCGTGTTGTAGGTGTCGAGCGACCCGAGCACGAACGAGAACGCCTTGGTCGGCCCGAAGTCCGCGGTATAGGCGCCGCCGGTCAGCACCGAAGCGAAATTGCCCGTGCTGCCGAACGCCGGGCGTGCCGACTGGCCGCTCACGCTGTCGTTGTAGACGAATGCGCTTGGTCCGATTGCTCCGCCGGGCGTGCCGGGCGCGAACCCTTCGAAATCCTCGATGATGCTGGCGTTGGCGGGCAGCGCGCCCGATCCACCGTGAAACGACACCGTCGTGGTCGCCGACGCCGGCAACGCGAGGACAACAGCCATCGCTCCGGCCGCAAAAGCAACAGACCCGTTCATGCTCAACCCCTTCTCACACGCAGTCCAATCTGGTGCGAGACTCATACCGCGCATGAAGCCTGCTTACGAACGCGTTAACCTAACTATTTCAAACCGTCTCCATACGGCACGTTAACTCTTCCCGCTTGCAGTCGCCTGCTGCTTTACTTGGCCTTTTCAGCCCGCGAACAGGTCGACCACCTCCGCATTCGGAAATGCGGCAGCGATCAGCAGCGTGCGGTGGCACATTGCCGGATCGCGTTCGAAGCACAGCAATGCGGTCGGCTTGTCTGCGATCATCCCCTCCAGCGCCGCCGTTTCGGCCTGCGCTTCGGGAAGCTCCAGCTGGCCGGCATAGACGCGTTCTAGGGTCGCGCGGTCGCCCTTCTTCGCCGCATCGCGGCCGGGCTTGGGCGTGCCGAGCGCGCGCAGGTGACGATAGCCAATCCCCGCTTCGGCCAGACTGGCGGCGAGCGATGTCTTCGAAAACCCCGGCCTGCGCGATGCTGCGATCGCGCGCACGTCGGCGACCTGCGCCACCCCGGCCCGCGCCAGCGCCGCCAGCACCTCGTCGACAGTCGCTCCTTCATAGCCGATCGTGAACACGCGCATCCCGGTCTCCTGTCCAACGCCCTCTTTCCGCAGGATACATCCTGTGCCACACTCGTTGAAAGAACAGGGGAATCATAGGGAGGACCGCTTGGGGAAAGTTCCTGCCGCCAATCTGCATTCGGGCTCGTCGGCTCCGGAGGGGCCGGGCTTTCCCTCACCGTCCGGCCCGTCGGCTTTCCAGCGCGAACTCGACCGCGCCCGACGTCATCTCGCCAAGCTTGAAGCGGAAGACCAGCTTCGCCGCCAGCAGCCTGCGGTGGAGGACGATGTCAGCTTTGATGAATCGCCAACCTTCGTGCGCGTGTGCAACCTGCTGATCTGGGCGATCGTGCTGCTTCCGGTCGCCCTTGCCGTGTTCGCGCTCGCCCGCCGGGTCGCCGGCTAAGGCCGCCACCGTCCACCTACATCCCAGGCAATCAGTGCCTGGCCGCCGAAATAGAGCGGCCACACCAGCAAGCTCGGCACGATCGACCCCGCAAGCGGCCCCAGCCGCGCGAAGATGAGCAGGTCGGATACCACGAACATCACCGCGCCCACCGCCGCCAGCCGATAGCGGCTCATCAGGGCCGCCGCCGCCATCGCCGATACGGCCAGCCCATAGACCGCTACGCCCGGTGCTGCCGAGCGATCGGCCGGCAGCAACGCCGCGGCGCCGACCACCGCCGGCACCAGCAGCAGCGGCCACCAGCCCGCCTTGGGCCGTCGATTGCGCAGATACAGGAAGATCGCGACCAGATGTCCGGCCAGGAACACCGCGCCGCCGATCTCCAGCCGCGCTGCCTCCAGCAGCACGTCGCCTGCGGCACCGAGCGCCAGCACGGCCGCCAGCAGCCGCCCGTTGGCGTCACGCGCCCGCACCGCCGCCCAGAGCGCGAGCAGCCCTACGCCGGCACCTTTCCAGGCGACGAGCAGAACCGGGTCGAGCGCCAGGTGCGATCCCGGCCAATAGCTCAGCCCCGCAACCAGCGCGGCCACGAACAGTGCGTCCACCTTGCCTCCCCTTCCCCGCGCTCCTAATCGCCGCACGCGACATGGCAACACACGACATTCACATCATCGGCGGCGGCCTCGCCGGATCGGAAGCGGCGTGGCAGCTGGCCGAAGCCGGCTTTCGCGTGCGGCTGTCGGAGATGCGAGGCGTCGAGGGCACGCCCGCGCATCAGACGGACGGTCTGGCGGAACTGGTCTGCTCGAACAGCTTTCGGTCGGATGACGCCGATAACAATGCGGTCGGCCTGCTGCATGCCGAAATGCGCGCGCTCGGTTCGCTGATCATGCGCGAGGGCGACCGGCACCGCGTGCCCGCCGGCTCCGCGCTAGCGGTCGACCGCGACGGCTTTTCGGCAGGCGTAACGGCAGCACTCGCAGCGCACCCGAATGTCGAGATCATGCGCGAGCGGGTCGACGCCCTGCCCGCCGGGCCGGCGATCGTCGCGACAGGGCCGCTGACGGCTGCGCAGCTTGCCGGCTCGATCGGCGCTGCAACCGGGCGCGACAGTCTCGCCTTTTTCGACGCAATCGCGCCGATCGTGCACCGCGACAGCATCGACATGGAGGTCGCCTGGTTCCAGTCGCGCTGGGACAAGGGCGACGGCGCCGACTACATCAACTGCCCGCTGGACCGCGACCAGTACCAGGCGTTCGTCCAAGGGCTGATCGACGGCGACAAGACCGAGTTCAAGGACTGGGAGCGCGACACGCCCTATTTCGAAGGCTGCATGCCGATCGAAGTCATGGCGTCGCGCGGGGTGGAGACGCTGCGCCACGGCCCGATGAAGCCGTTCGGCCTGCGCGACCCGCGGACGGACAAGCGTCCCTATGCCGTCGTCCAGCTTCGCCAGGACAATGCGCTCGGCACACTGTGGAACATCGTCGGCTTCCAGACCAAGCTGAAGCATGCCGAGCAGGTGCGCCTGTTCCGCACCATTCCCGGCCTTGAAGGCGCCGAGTTCGCGCGGCTGGGCGGCCTCCACCGTAACACCTTCATCCGCTCGCCCGAGCTGCTCGACGCGCAGTTGCGGCTCCGCTCCGCCCCGCAGATCCGCTTCGCGGGCCAGATCACCGGCTGCGAGGGCTATATCGAAAGCGCCGCCGTCGGCCTGCTGGCAGGACGTTTCGCCGCAGCCGAGCTCGCCGGCCACGCGCTGGAGCCGCCGCCCTCCACTACCGCGCTCGGCGCTTTGCTCGGTCACATCACCGGCGGCGCGGCGGCCGACAGCTATCAGCCGATGAACGTCAATTTCGGACTGTTCCCGCCGCTCGCAACGGAGTCGAAAAAGGCCGAACGCAAGCTGGCGCTGACGTCGCGGGCGCGGCGGGATCTGGAAGGGTGGGTAGCTCGTCACCCCACCCCGTTCGCTTCGAGCGAAGTCGAGAAGCACGAGCTCGGAGCTAATCGTTTCTCGACTTCGCTCGAAACGAACGTTCCGATTTAATCGTCGCCACGATTCTTGCCGCTCTCGGCGTGAGTGGGGCCGCCAAGATTTTAGCCCATGCACGCGCCGAACTTCTCATTGTTCGTTAAAGCGAGCCGTATAACCCCCCGCTCAATGCGAGAAATCAGTAGGTCAGGCCTGTTGCTGCTCGCAGTATTCTGTGCCCGTTCTTCAGGTCATTCAGCCGCAATGGCGCGGCCCCGCTGGCTGGGTGCGGAGCGGCACGGAATGCCGAGCAGATTGCAGCGCGTCCGTAACCCTTCTTGCGAGCGACCCAGGACTCTCGCGATATCGACGAGGTACTCGCCCGCCTCGCAGCGGCGGCGAAGCTCATCGTCATCTTCCGAAGTCCATCGAGCATGCTTGTTCGGGCGATCCTGCACTACCGACCTCCGGCTACGAGTCGCTCGTCTACCCCGGCGCCGTTAACCTCTGCTTAAGCTTTGTTACGGGATCGCAACATGTTCCATCAAAGCCCGAGCCGCCAAGCGATTGGTCAGCGGAGATAGCCGGTGTGCTCCAGGATCTTGGCACCCAATCCGATTAGGGCAACGCCCCCGATGAACTCCACGACCGAGCCGAAACGTGCGCCGATCGCGCGGCCGACGAGCATGCCTGCGGTCGACATCAGGAAAGTGGCAGCACCGATCGAAAGGGCAATGACGATGATGTTTGCGTTCAACAGCGCGAGCGTCACGCCAACAGCGGCTGCATCGATGCTGGTGCCCAACGCCGTCACGACAAGCCGAACGCATTTCGCGATCGGGATGGCGCGGAGTCCGCGCTGTCCTCGCTATCGAGCGCCGCCTCGATTACCATCTTGCCACCGATGACGGCGAGCAGCGCGAAGGCAATCCAGTGGTCGACCGCCGCGACATAGCCCGCCGCAGCGACACCTAAGACCCAGCCGATCAGCGGCGTGATTTTCTCGGCGAGACCGAATACAAGCCCGGCTCGGATTGCCTCGACCGGACCCGGCCGCTTCGAGGCGCCCCTACCGATCGCAGCAGCACAGGCGTCGGCGGACATACTCAGCGCCGCACGGCAATGGACAGAGACTCACGCATATCTCCGCCGGACGCAAAACCGCGCGTCCGGTCCGGCCGGCACGGCCCCGGATCGCGCTGGTCTTGCAAAGCGGAACGGTCCCGCCGGCGCGCCACGCGCCCCAAGGCGCGAGTATGTTGACGCCTCCCCGGCAATTCGCGCCGGAAGCTACTTCCCAACAGCAGCTCAGCTAAGCTCTTGAGGACCGATTGCCAAGACGAAGGCAGCCCCGATCGGATCAAAGAGTAGGTAACCGAGCCGGGTATCGATCTGCTGCGGCCGGTCGGCCGTCGAAGGCGCCTGATGAGATCGGCAAAGGCGCGACTTGGCCGCACAACAGTTCGTTGGCCATCTCAGCTCGGGACAACTTCGCCTCTCATAAAGCGGGATTCACACGCGACCACAACAAGGCGCCGCCGTGGCGGCGCCCAGATCAGACCAGGAGGGGCTTAGGCCTGAATCGACCGATGTCGGCGAACGGAGCGATGGCCCCCGCCCCCGCATCCACGCCGATTACATAAAGGCCGGGATCTGCAGGATTGATCGTCCCCGCCAACGTACCCCGAGCAGGAATTGCGACGCAGCGCTGTCGAATTTCGCCGAGAAGCTGAGGACGTCGAGATCCGCGTCGTGTGGTCCGATATAGCTGGGCAGGAAATCGCCCAACGGATCGGACACGGTCGCGGCTACGGCCGGAGTACACGCCAACGCAACGCGAACGAGTGCGACGAACGCAAGATAGTTTCGCATATGCGTGCTCCTCTCATTGTCCCCGCTCGTGTTACTCGCCGTCGGTCTGCGCCAACGGTCTGGTTATCGCTGGGGCACCTCCACCGGCTCGTTGCCGGGCACCTGGAATGGCGGCATCCGTCCGGACGCACGAGCATGGTCGATAAACTGATGCTTCAGCGCCGCGCCGACGTGCAGCACCACCAGCGCGATCGTCACGAAAACCAGCAGCATGTGAGTCGTGCCAAGCCCGTCGCCGGCGGATACCGGTAGGCCCGGGATCAGCGGGAGGGAGACGCCGCCGGCCAGCTTCGTCACGCCCGAATGACCGGCCGAGATCGTCGCCAACCCGGTCAGCGGCAGTGCGATCAGCAACAGGTAGAAAGCGCGGTGGTTCCAAACCGCCGCGATCCGTTCCCAGCGCGGCAGGCTCTCGGGAAAGGGCGGCGGCTTGTGCATCAGCCGCCAGGCGAGCCGGATCAGGCTTAATACAAGGATCGTCGCGCCCACCGTCTTGTGCCAGGTGAACAACTCGCTCCGTGCAGGCCCGCGCTCCATGTCGGCAAAGGTGAAACCCAAATACAGCTGGGCGAGCACCAGCACGACCGTCAGCCAATGCAGCGTGATCGCGCCGTTGTTGTAGCGCAGCAGCGCACTTCGCTGATCGGTCGCCTCGGGTACGGTCGCCATCTCTCTTCTCTCCTTCCCGATCAAGAAACGATAATCTTGCCGGTCATACCGAACGCCGAATGCATGAAGTGCGAGTAATGGACCTTGTAACTCCCGGCGTTTTGCGGCGTCAGCATCACGTCGACCGGCGCGCCGCCCTTCAGCTCGACTTCGCCGCCCTTCATCTTGCCCGCATCCTCGGGCGCGATCCGGGCATCGGCGAAGAAGGCCTTGGCGACGAAATCGTGGCCGCCATCGGCCCGGTTCACGAAGTGCAGGCGATAGACTTGCCCGTCCTGCAGGCTGATTATCGCCGGTGTGAATTTGAAGCTGGACAGATCGATCTCGATCTCCCGCGCTCCCGAAGGCGACGCTTGCGCAAGCGCCGCGTCGCACAGCGGAAGGGCACAAAGAAATACGGACAGGATAGCGGTTCGCATCAGTCCTGCTCCCTTCGAGACCGTCCCCGCCGCAACGCGCTGCGTAACGATCCTTGCGTTCGGGTTGCCCAGGTATTGGATGCCGCTCCCAGGCTGAGGTTCCCACATTTCGCGACGCTTGCAGCGTACGGTCTTCGACTGCCCGAAGGACGGACGACCGACGGCAATTGAGCGTGGTCCAAGACTGCCTTCCTCGATCACAAGATCGCGCCCCATGTATCGCTCGCCGAGGTAGAAATCGGGATCGAGCGGAACCTTGGGAGCGGTCAGGCGATCCCGAAGCGGCCCCCCGCAGTGCAGCTTCGGCGCGTTGACCGCGGATTGAAGCGCTCACTCTATAAACGGAAATGGCGCACCCAAGAGGATTCGAACCTCTGGCCTCTGCCTTCGGAGGGCAGCGCTCTATCCAGCTGAGCTATGGGTGCGTTGGCGCGCGCTTAGCAGGCTCGTTCGCGCTGTCCAAGCCTTTCGCTCAGCCGCGCGGCGGAAGCTCGATCGGCTGGAACGGCGCAAGGCCACAGCTCGCGCCGCGGCTGATGCCGGGGCTTTGCAGCACGGTGATGATGTCGGTCGCGCACAGCTGGCTGAGCGAGGTCGAATAGGTGAAGCGCTGCTCGAAGCCGAGATTGGGACAATCCTGCGGCAGCACGACGCGGTAGCTCCAGCGATGGCCGTTGCCGAAATCGATCACGCGATTGCTGAGCACCCGGCTGTTGCGGATCGCGGTCAGGGGGACGCAGCTCTGCGGCGCGCCGGTCAGACGGGCACCGTCGCCATAGCTCTGGCCGTCGGCGGACAGCACCGCCGCCGCTTCGTTGCGTTCTGTCCGGGCCTGCTGGTTGCTGGACATCATGCAGGCCGACAGGCTCACGGCGGCGGCGGCGACGAGAAGGAATGCGCGCATCGGACGTCCTCCCATTGATCGATGATAACGCTTCTGCCTCTCAGCAGGTGCCGTCAAGCGGGCGGCGGCGTCTTCGGCTGGTAGGGGCAGAGGTCTGCGACCACGCAGCGCCAACAGTCGGGCTTCCGCGCCTTGCAAGTGTAGCGGCCATGCAGGATCAGCCAATGATGCGCGCCGAGCCTGAACGGCTGCGGCACGACCTTTTCCAGCCCCAGCTCGACCGCGAGCGGTGTCTTGCCCGGCGCGAGGCGCGTGCGGTTGCAGACGCGGAAGATGTGGGTGTCGACGGCAAAGGTCTCGGCGCCGAATGCGGTGTTCATGACCACGTTCGCGGTCTTGCGGCCGACGCCGGGCAGCTTCTCCAGCGCCGCGCGGTCCGCAGGAACCTCGCCGCCATGCTCGTCGATCAGCGCCTGGCTCAAGGCGATCACATTCTTCGCCTTGGTATTGAACAGGCCGATCGTCTTGATGTGCTCCTTCAGCTGCGCCTCGCCGAGCGCGACCATCTGCTGGGGCGTCGTCACCTTTTCGAACAGTCGTCGCGTCGCCTTGTTGACCCCGGCGTCGGTCGCCTGGGCGGAGAGCACGACCGCTACCAGCAGCGTGTAGGTGTTGATCGATTCGAGCTCGGTTTCGGGCGAGGGGTCGTCTTCCGCCAGGCGGCGGAAGAACTCGAACACGTCCGCCTTCTTCATAGCATCGAATCGAGCGCGCTGGCGAGCCGCTCCAGCCCCGCTTCGACGATGTCGGTCCGGCCGCCCACGCCCATGCGGAACCGATCAGGCGCGCCGAAGAAACGGCCGGGCACGATCGAGGTATCGTAGCGCTCGCGAAGCAGGCGATTCAGGGCATCGACGTCGCCGTCGATCAGCCGCGGAAAGGCCGTGATGCCGCCGGTCATCGGCACGTATTCGAGGTCGTCGCGGCTGGCGAAGAAGGCATTTGCGAGCGCGCGGTTGCGCTGCAGCAACTTGGCATTGCCGGCGGCGATCTCGTCCAGATGTTCGAATGCGACCAGCGCCAGCCGCTCGGCCGCGTGGGACTGAGCGACGCCGAACAGTTCGTTCAGCCGCCAGATGCGCTCGGCCAGCGCCGGATCGGCCAGGATCCAGCCGCAGCGGATGCCGCTCAGGCCATAGCATTTGGTGAGGCTGGATGTGACGACGAAGCGGTCGCCGAGCAGCGCCGAGGTCCGCTGCGGCGGGATGGCGGCGTCCAGATACACTTCGTCCACCACCACATGCGCGCCAACGCGCTCGGCGATCGCGCCGATCTCCTGCAGCACCGTCACGTCGGCAAGGTTGCCGGTCGGGTTGTGCAGGTTGGTGAGCAGGATGACACGCGTGCGCTCCGTCACTGCCGCCTCGACCGCAGCCGGGTCGATCGCGAAATCGGGGGCGCGGCGCTCGAGCGAGCGAATCGTCGCGCCAAGATGCTCGGCAGTCGCGACCATCGGTTCATAGACCGGGTGCTCGGCCACGACCTCGTCGCCCGGTGCGATCAGCGCCGAGAGGGCCAGCATGTTCGCCATCGAGGTTCCGTCGGCGAGCACGACGCGATCCGCAGTCACGCCGGCATGGCGCGCGATCGCCTCGCGCAGCGGCGGATAGCGATAGCGGCTCTGCCCATCCAGCTCGAGGTCGGCGATATCGAGCGGAAAGCGATCCAGATGGCAGGGCGGCACTTCGCTCGAACCCAGCGCATAGCGGACCGGCGCCTGGTTCTTCGCCCAATACATGTATTCCGACGCCATCACTCTCACGCCCGTGTCCTCCGTCGCAGCCAGAACAGGCACACCGGCACGCCCGCAAGCAGGATACCGAAACCGATCGCGCTGTTTACGGGATTGTTCCAGATCGTTCCCGCGACCGTTACGGCGCAGGCGAGCACGAAGAACAGGGTCGTCCAGGGATGGCCCGGCGCACGGAACGAGCCGCCGGCCGGATCGCGGCGGCGGAACACGAACAAAGCCGCGCCGGTCAGGCCGAAGAAGATGAAGTCGACCGAGACGACATAGCTGAGGATCTGGCCGTAAGTGCCGCTCACGGCGATCAGGCAGGACGCGAGGCCCTGCAGCACGATTGCCGCCACGGGCGCGTGGGTACTGGGGCTGACGGCGGCGATCCGGCGGAAGAACAGGCCGTCCTCCGCCATCGCGAAATAGACGCGCGGCGTCGTCAGCATGCCCTGGCTGAGGAAGCCGAGCGCGGAGATCGCGATGCCGAGCCCGATCAGCGCCGCCCCTTTGTTGCCAAGCGCCGCCCGCATGACGTCGCTCGCCGGCGTCGGCGATTGCGCCAGACCCGCCGGCCCGAGCACGACTACACAGGCCAGCGCGACCAGCGCGTACAGCGTCACCACGCCCAGCACGCCGAACAGCAGCCCGCGCACCAGGTCGCGCCTGGGATCGCGCATTTCGCCCGAGACGAAGCCAGAGGTCTGCCAGCCGCCATAGGAGAACATGACAGGCGTCAGTGCGGCGCCGATCGCGGCGAGCGTGCCGACCTGTGCCAGTCCGGACGGCGCGGCGGGGGTTCCGGACGAAGGCGGCGCAAGCAGCAATCCGCACGCCACCAGCATCAGGATCGCGCCGATCTTCAGCACCATCAGCAGGCTCTGCACCGTCCCGCCCGCGCGCACGCCCAGGCAGTTGATCGCGGTCAGCAGCGCCAGCGCGGCAACCGCAAGGGACCATTCGGGCGCGCCCAGCGCCCCCAGATCGAGGACATAGCGCGCGAACGTGATCGCCACGGCCGCCATGCCCCCGGACTGAATCACCAGCAGCAGCGCCCAGCCGTAGAGAAAGGCCGGCACCGGACCCCAGGCGTCGCGGATATAGGCATATTGGCCACCGACTTCGGGCCGGCGTCCCGCAAGCTCCGCATAAACGAAAGCGCCGGCGATCGCGATGAGCCCGCCGATCAGCCAGACGCCAACGATAAGGAACGGCGTCGAGACGTGCCGCGCGACCTCGGCCGGATTGACGAAGATGCCGGAGCCGATGATGCCGCCCATCACCAGCATGGTGACGTCGAAAAGGCCAAGGCGCCGGACCAGCGTCGGCTCGGCAGGCGCTTCGTTCACAGGCCGAGCACGTCCTGCATCGTGTAGCGGCCCACCGGCTTGTCGCGGAGCCACAGCGCGGCCTGGACCGCTCCCCGCGCGAAAATGACGCGGCTTTCGGCCCGATGGCCGAGTTCGATCCGTTCGCCTTCGGTAGCGAAGATGACCATGTGATCACCTGCCACCGAACCGCCGCGGAGCGAGGCAAAGCCGATCGTGCCTTCCTCGCGCCCCTCGGGATGATCCCCCATCCTGTCGAAGCGGGCGAGCTCCTTCAGCATCGACCCTCTGCCCTTGGCTGCCGATTGCGCGAGGAGCAGGGCTGTGCCCGAAGGCGCATCGACCTTGTCGCGGTGGTGCATCTCCAGCACCTCGATGTCCCAATCCGGCCCCAGCCGCGCCGCCGCCTGCTCGACCAGCCCGCGCAGCAGGTTCACCCCCAGCGAAGTGTTGGCCGACTGCAGCACCGCGACATGTCTGGCTGCTTCGTCGATCGCGGCATGATGCTCTGGCTTGAGCCCCGTCGTCCCGACGACGATCGGCCGCTCCGCATCGACAGCGATCCGCAAATGGCGCTCCAGCGCGGCGGGCGCGGAAAAGTCGATCAGCACACTGCTCGCCGCAGCAAGGGCGGCAGCATCGGCGTGATCGCCGTGCACGCCTCCCTTGCGATCGATGCCGCCGGTCACCGGAATGCCGGCTTCGGCGGCGGCATTGCCGATCGCGTGCCCCATCCGGCCGGTGACGCCCAGAATCCCGATCCCCTTCATGCCCCCCTTCTTCGGGGAAAATCCGGGGATGAACAAGGCGGGTGAACAGGTCTATGATGACGATGCCGAAACGGAGTCGCTCGATGCGCTATCTGTTGCTTGCCCTGACGCTGCTCGCCCTCACTTCCTCCGCCCGCGCGCAGGCGCCGGACTGGGGCACCGCGCATGAGATCGACGTGCACCTGTCGAACTTCCATTTCACGCCGGACAAGATCCAGATGAGGCATGGCGAGGCGTACCGCCTGCACCTCGTCAACGACGCGAGCGGCGGCCATAATTTCGATGCCGGCACTTTCTTCGCGGCAGCCCAGATCGCGCCGTCGGACCAGGCCAAGGTCAAGAAGGACACGGTCGAGCTGAAGGGCGGCGAGACCGTCGATATCCGGCTCGTCGCGCCGGCGGCGGGCACCTACAAGCTCCACTGCTCCCATTTCCTGCACAGCAGCTTCGGCATGACCGGCGAGATCGTCGTCAGTTGAGAGGCGCCGTGCCCAAGTCGGAATGTTCGACAGGCGCGGCCTGATTGCCGGCGGCGCCGCGCTGGCGCTGGTCGGAACCGGGAAGGCGGCGCCGCGCCTGCCGAGAAGCCTGACCGATACGCTGACCGCCCGAATGGCAGAAGACAAGGTCGTGGGCGCGGCGCTGAGCGTCGTGCGTGGCGGCGCGATTGTCGCATTCTGGGCGCACGGGCTCGCCTCGATTCCGTTCGACGTGCCCGTGCGCCAGGACACGCTGTTCCAGATCGGATCGGTCGCAAAGCACGTGACCGCGCTGGCCGTGCTGCAGCTGATGGAAGCGGGTCGGGTCGCATTGGACGACCCGATCGGGCGGCACGTGAAGGATCTGCCGCAACATTGGCGACGGATCTCGATCCGCAACCTGCTCCACCAGACCTCCGGCCTTCCCGACTATGTCGATTTCCTGTCCGACTGGGACCGGCGGCAACCCCGCAACGTCGTCACCTTCGCGCTCGGCATGATGCCGCTGCTCTTCGCGCCCGGCGAGGCGTGGCATTATTCCAACACCAATTATCTCGTGCTCGGCTGGCTTATCGAGGACGTGTCCGGGCAGAGCTATGCCGATTATGTCCGCCTGCGCCTGTTCGCGCCGGCCCGCCTGCCGGAGGCGCGAGCCGACGCGGCACAGCACCCTGTCGCGAACCGCGCCGAACCGTATGACGCGACCGAGGGGGAGGTACGGCATGCGGTGCGAATGGCCGACGACGTGTCCGCCGCCGCGGACGGCGGACTGTTGTTCAGCGCCCGGGACTGGGCGCCGTGGAGCCGCGCGCTCGCTGCCCCGGGCCTCGTCTCACAGGGCTCGCTCGATGCGATGTTCACTCCGGCCATACTCAGCACCGGCCGCGAGGTGCCATACGGCTATGGCTGGTTCCTGGGTAAAACGCGCGGTGCCCCTTATCACTGGCACAGCGGCAGCGTGCCGGGTTTCGTCACCCAGGTGACGCGGCTCCCCGCGCGCGACCTGCTGGCGGTGCTGACGATCAACAGCACGACCGGCGACGGCACGCTGGCCGATGTGCCGATGATGGCGATGGAGGCGATCGCGCCGGGATCGACCTATCTGTCGCTGCCGGACGGCCCCGAAGCGACTGAACCGCGCCGCTCCCGCCTTGTTGCGATGCTGACCGGCGGCGGACGCGATGCCGATTGGATCGCGCCCGAACTCGCCCGCGAGTTCCGGGCCGTCGCGCCGCATGACCCGCCCGCGATCTATTCGCCGATCGCGGGCATTCGGCTGGTCGAATCCTACCCGGCCGTGGGCGGGACGATGGAGCGATACCGGGTCTCGGCCGGAAATCGGGATCGCTACGTGCTGGCGGGCTGGACGTCGGACGGCCAGCTGTTCATCATCGCCTGATGCGCAGGATCGAGACCATCGTCGTGCTGACCGGCGCGGGCGTGTCGGCCGAAAGCGGCCTGGCGACGTTCCGCGGTCCCGATGGATTGTGGGAGGGGCACAGGGTCGAGGAGGTGTGCACGCCGCAGGCGCTGGCGCGCGATCCGGCGCTGGTGCACGCCTTCTACGATGCGCGGCGAGCGAGGCTGGCGGAGGTCGAGCCGAATGCGGCGCACAAGGCCCTGGCCCGTCTCGACGCGGCGTGGCCGGGCGAGCTGCTGATCGTTACGCAGAATGTCGACGACCTGCACGAACGCGCCGGGGCGAAGCGACTGCTGCACATGCATGGCGAGCTGAAATCGGCGCTTTGCGCAGGGTGCGAGGCGCGGATGCCTTGGGACCGTCCTATGTCTCCCAATTCCGTTCGTTTCGAGCGAAGTCGAGAAACGACTAGTCCGAGCGCGCGCTTCTCGACTTCGCTCGAAGCGAACGGGGATTTTACAGCCCCGGAGTGCCCGAGATGCGGGGCCGCGAAGCTCCGTCCCGACATCGTCTTCTTCGGCGAAATGCCATATCAGATGGACCGGATCGACGCGGCGCTCTCGCGAGCCGACCTGTTCGTATCGATCGGTACCTCGGGCGCGGTCTATCCCGCCGCCGGCTTCGTCCAGACCGCCCGCCACTGCGGCGCCTGGGCGCTGGAGCTGAACCTGGAACCATCGGCGGGGAGCTATCTGTTCTCCGAAAGCCGGATGGGGCCCGCGGGGGAACAGGTGCCGGCGTGGGTGGATGAGGTGCTGAAACGCTAACTCCTCCCCGGAACGGGGAGGAGTTTAAGTCACTCCACCCACTCCAGGCCGATATCGCGGTACAGGCCGCGGTCCTCGTCCCAGTCGAGTTTCACCTTCACGTGCAAATAGAGGTGCACCTTGCGGCCGAGCTGGTTCGCGATTTCCTTGCGGGCGCGTTCGCCGATCGCCTTGATCTGCGCGCCGCCCTTTCCGAGCACGATCGCGCGCTGCGTCGGGCGGGCGACCAGGATCTGCTGGTGAATTTCGACCGAGCCGTCTTCGCGTTCCTTATAAGCTTCGGTCTCGACCGCGCTGGCATAGGGGAGCTCGGCGTGGAGCTGGAGGTAGAGCTGTTCGCGTGTCACCTCCGCCGCAAGCATGCGGTCGGTGATGTCGCTGACCTGGTCCTCGGGGAAATGCCACGGCCCCTCCGGCACGCGTTCGGCGAGCGCGCGCTTCAGGTCGGCGACGCCGTCGCCGGTCGCGGCGCTCACCATGAACACGGCCTCGAACGGCAGCGCCTCGGTCAGCCGCTGGGCATGGACAAGGAGCTTGTCCTTGGCCGCGATGTCGACCTTGTTCAGCACCAGCAGCTTCGGCTCCGGGCGGTTCTTCAGCCCCTCGACGATGCTCATCACTTTGGGACCCAGGCCCGCCTTCGCATCGACGATCAGCGCGATCAGGTCGGCGTCGGTCGCCCCGCCCCACGCAGCCTGCACCATGGCCCGGTCGAGGCGGCGCCGCGGCTCGAAGATGCCGGGCGTGTCGACCAGCATGATCTGCGCCTCGCCTTCGATCGCGACGCCCATCAGCCGCGTGCGCGTGGTCTGCGCCTTGGGGCTGACGATCGCGACTTTCTGGCCGACAAGCGCATTGACGAGGGTGGACTTGCCCGCATTCGGCGCGCCGACGATCGCGACCAGGCCGCAGCGTTCGCTCATCCCAATTGCTCCAGCAATGCCTTGGCGGCAGCGGTCTCGGCTTCCTGCTTCGAGGTCCCCTCCGCGCTCGCTTCGCCCGCGCCTTTGATCGAGACGGTGACGGTGAAGCGCGGATTGTGCTGCGGCCCCTCACGCGCGGTGACCGAATACGAAGGCGGTTTGCGCCGGTGGGCTGCGGCCCACTCCTGGAGCGCGGACTTGGGGTGCTGCGGCGCGCGGAGCTGGTGATCGATCCGGCCTTCCCAACGCGCTCGCACGAACTGTTCGGCGACATCGAAGCCGTGGTCCAGGTAGAGCGCGCCGATCAGCGCCTCGACAACGTCGCCCAGCACGTTGTCGCTGTCGGCCGCCCCATCCTCTCGTGCCTGCTTGCCGAGGCGGAGGTGCGGGCGCAGCCCGATTTCGCGTCCGATCTCTGCGCAGACCGTGCCCGTCACCAATGCATTCAGGCGCCAGGACAGCTTGCCTTCCGGCTCGTCGGGGTGGCGCTCGTAGAGCCAGCGCGCCACCACCAGGCCGAGCACGCGGTCGCCGAGAAATTCCAGGCGCTCGTAATTATCCTCCTCGCGACTGCTGTGCGTGGCAGCGCGCTCGTAGAGGCTGAGATTCCCGGGCTGCGCGCCGAGCGTGTCTTCGATCCAGCGGGCGAAATCGTCGCTCATGCCTCGGCCTTGCGGCGGCGGCCGAACCGCGTCAAGCGCGGGCCGGATGAGTGATGCTCGTCTCCGCTTTGCGCCGCTTGCGCTGCTCGGCCTGCCAGTGGCCGTCCAGCTTGCCGGCTATTGGCCGGGGCTGATCACCTGGGATTCGATCCGGCAATACGCCCAGGCGCTGTCCGGCGACTATGACGACTGGCACCCGCCGGTGATGGAGTGGATCTGGAGCAAGCTGATCCTGATCCAGCCAGGCACCGCGCCGATGCTGATTCTTCAGATCGCGCTTTACTGGGGCGGCTTCGTCGCGATTGCCGCCTGGTGCCTGAAAGAGCGGCGCATCCTCGCCTTTGCGGGCGTCCTTGCCACAGCATTGCTCCCCATCCCTCTCGCGCTGCTGGGAGCGATCCTGAAAGACAGCCTCATGGCGGGCGCTCTCGTCGCAGCGACGGCGCTGCTGGTCTGGCGCGAACGGCTGGGCGTGTGGGCGAGCGCGATCGGCATCGCGCTGCTCGTCTTTGCGGCGATGCTGCGGTTCAACGCGTGGCCCGCTTGCCTGCCGCTGATGCTGGCTTTGCTTCCGGGCGCGGCCAAGCGGACGCGGCCCCGCCTCACTCTTTCTATGCTGGTCGGACTGTCGGTGCTCGTCGCGGCCATGCCGGTTGCCAATCGCCTGCTGGGTGCAAAGCGCAGCGGCGTCGAGCTGTCGCTGATCATCTTCGATCTGGGTGGCATCACGCGCTTTTCCGGCGAAAACCAGTTTCCGGATACCGGCGTCGCAAACCCGGTGGCGGTCAACCGCCGCTGCTATTCGCCGATAAAATGGGACAGTTACAGCTTCTGGGCGCGCACCCCGTGCCCGATCACCTTCTACGACATAGACGATGCCTTCCAGGATGCGCACCAGAGCCCGGTGCGCTGGTGGCTAGGCTCCATTGCGGCGCACCCGCTGGCGTATCTTCACCATCGCCTCCTTCACTACAACATCAACACGCGGCTGTTCGTGCAGCATGATGTCGCCATTGACCGCCCCGTCCCCAAGGAGGCGCCCCCTAACGACTGGGGCTTCCGCCTGCCCGGCACAATTGCGCAGCGATGGGTCGATGACGCGGCATTGACCAGCGCGGCGACCCCGCTCGGCTGGCCGGCGGCATGGATGGCGCTCGCCCTCGGCGTACTGCTCGCGACGTGGCGATCCGCGAAAGCAGGACCGGCATTTCCGCTTGCAGCATCAGCATTGCTCTACGGGCTCAGCTATTTCCCGACGAGCGTCGCAGCGGAACTGCGCTATTATCTCTGGACAATGATCGGCGCGGGGCTTGCACTCGCTTTCGCGGCGGATGCGCTGGTGCGGACGCGCGCGACGCTACGGCGCCGGACGATGCTGATGGGGCCTTGGCTGCTAATCAGCGCCCTCTGCGCCGCCGCGCGCCTGGCCGGGTAGATCGCCGCCCTTTACTCGCCCTTTCGCCCGGTTATGCAGGCTGGATGAGCGAAACCGGGATCCTCGCTTTCGGTGCCTATATCCCGCGGCGCCGGTTGCAGCGCTCGGCCATCTTTGCGGCAAACAGATGGTTCGCGCCCGGTCTGGGCGGCCTGGCCAAGGGCGAGCGAGCGGTCGCGAATTGGGACGAAGATTCGATCACCATGGCCGTCGAGGCGGCGCGGGAGTGCCTCACCGGCTTTGACCGGTCGCGCGTGCTCGGCGTGACGGTGGCTTCGACCACCTTGCCCTTTGCCGATCGGCTGAACGCAGGCGTGGTCAAGGAGGCGCTGAACCTCCCCGATGAGACGGCCGCTTCGGATGTGACCGGAAGCCTGCGTGCCGCAACGTCGGCGCTGATCCAGGCACTGGATGGCAGCCGCACATGCCTGATCGCCGCGGCCGATCTACGCAAGGCACGCGCCGCGTCCGAAGGCGAGCTGGCCTATGGCGATGCTGCGGCGGCCATTTTCGTCGGCCCCGGCGAGCTGGTCGCGCGGGTGCTGCACGTCCACAGCAGCACGGTCGACTTCGTCGATCATTTCCGCCAGTCGGGCGAGCCGTACGCCTATGGCTGGGAAGCCCGTTGGATCAGGGACGAAGGCTATACCAAGCTGCTCGGCGGCGCGATTGCCGCGGCGTTGAAGGGCGCGGGGCTGAGCGGCGACGCGATCCGGCACGCGGCGATTCCAGTGACTGCGAAGGGCGTGGCCGAGGCGCTTGCGAAGCGGGCCGGGATCGCCGCCGAAGCCGTGCTCGACCCGATGGGCGCGACGGTCGGGGACAGCGGCGCCGCGCATCCGGTGCTCCTGCTGTGCGCCGCGCTGGAGCGCACCCGCCCCGGCGACCGCATACTCGTGGCCGGTTTCGGCCAGGGTGCGGACGTGCTGATCCTGGAGGCGACCGACGCCCTGGCCCGTCTTGCCGCGCGGAAGGGCGTTGCAGGCCATCTCGCCGACCGGCAGGAAGACGCGAACTACATGCGCTTTCTGTTCCACCGAGGCGTGCTCGACGTGGAACGTGGCATGCGCGCGGAAATGGACCAGAAGCAGCCGGGCACGACGCTCTACCGTAACCGCAAGGCTGTGCTGGGCCTGGTCGGCGGGCGCGACGTCAAGACGGGCACGGTGCAGTTCCCGAAGTCCGAAATCGGCGTGAACCCGAATGACCGGTCGACCGGACCGATGGAGGACTATCCGCTGGCCGACAAGCGCGCGCGGATCGTCACCTACACCGCCGACGCCCTCACCTATTCGCCCGATCCACCGACCTATTACGGTACGATCGATTTCGAAGATGGCGGACGGATGGTCGCGGAGTTCGCCGAGGTCGCGCCCGAGGATGTCGAGGTCGGGGCCGAGATGCGGATGGTGTTCCGCATCAAGGCGGAGGATGAGGCGCGCCACTTCACCAAATATTTCTGGAAGGCCGTACCGGTCAGAGGAGACAGCCATGCTTGACGTCACCCGCAAGGGCATGGACCCGGACATCTACGACGCGTTCATCGAGCAGCTGGACCGCTTCGTGCGCGAGCGGCTGATCCCGGCCGAGGATCGCGTCGAGGAGCTCGGCCGCGTGCCCGACGATATCCTCGCCGAAATGCGCGACATGGGCCTGTTCGGCGTGACGATGCCCGAGGAGTATGGCGGCGCGGGCATGAACGTCAGCCAGTATATCGGCTTCGTCCAGGCGCTCGCTTATGCCGCCCCCGCCTTCCGTTCGATCCTGTCGATCAATGTCGGCATGGTGAACTCCGCGATCTCGAATTTCGGGACGGAAGAGCAGAAGCGCGAGTGGCTGCCGAAGCTCGCCGGCGGCATGGTCGCGGCGTTCGGGCTGACCGAGCCGGACAGCGGCTCCGACTCTGCCGCGATGAAGACGCGGGCCGTGAAGAGCGGCAACGGCTACGTCCTGAACGGCACCAAGCGCTACATTACCAATGCGCCGTTCGCGGACATGATCCTGGTGATGGCGCGCACCAATGCCGAGGCATTACCGAAGAACGCGCACGTGTCCGCTTTCCTCGTCCCTCGCAACACGACCGGTGTCACGATCGGCAAGCCGGACGGCAAGATGGGCCAGGCGGGCGCGCAGATCGCCGACGTGATCCTGGAGGACGTGCATGTCGGCGGCGAGGCGCTGCTGGGCGGTGAGGAAGGCATCGGCTTCCGCGCAGCGATGACCAGCCTGAACAACGGGCGCCTGTCGGTCGCGGGTGCGAGCGTCGGCTATGCGAAGCGCATCCTGGACACCGGCCTCAAATATGCGACGGAGCGGAAGGCGTTCGGCGAGCCGATCGCGAACTTCCAGCTGATCCAGGCGATGCTGGCGGACTCCAAGGCCGAGATCTACGCGGCGGACTGCATGGTGAAGGACGCCTGCGCCCGTGCGGACCGCGGCGAGAATGTGATCGTCGAGGCCGCGGCCGCGAAGATGTTCGCCTCCGAAATGTGCGGGCGCGTTGCGGATCGGGTGGTGCAGATTCACGGCGGCGCGGGGTATCTGAAGGAGTATCTGGCCGAGCGCTTCTACCGCGACGTGCGGATTTATCGGATTTACGAAGGCACGACGCAGATTCTGCAACTGGTGATTGCGAAAAACATGCTGCGAGAGGTTGGGGCGAATGCCTAACTCCTCCCCGGAACGGG
>NZ_BBWU01000018.1 GCF_000974765.1 Sphingomonas changbaiensis NBRC 104936
GCGAGCGGCAGCGAGCCCTATGCCGAACCGGCCCCTCCACCAGCCTTCGGCTGGTCCCCCTCCCCGTTCCGGGGAGGATTTAGGGAGGAAGCCCCTCACTTCGCCTTCTCCAGCTGCGCCAGAATCTCCGGCACGTCCTCCGGCCGGATGTCGCCGATATGCTGGTGGCGGATCACGCCGTTCGCGTCGACGACGAACGTCTCCGGCACGCCCGACGACCCCATCGCCAGCTGCACGCGCGAGGCGGTGTCGGAGCCGATCTTGTCATACGGATCGCCGTTGCGCGCGAGGAAAGCGGCGACGTCCTCGGGCCGGTCGCGGATCGCGATCGCGTCGATCGTCACGCCCTGGTTCTTCAGCTGCATCAGCACCGGCGCTTCGGCGATGCAGGGAATGCACCAGCTGGCAAAGATATTCAGCAGCCTGGGCCCGCCCCCCCGCAGCTCCTTGCTGGAAAAGGACGTGCGGCCCGGCGCGCCGGCGGGAAGATCGAAAGCCGGGACCGGCTTGCCGATCATCTGCGAGGCGATCTGGTGATTGTCGGGCTTGATCAGCCCGAACGCGACCACGCCGAAGAAGATCACGAAGCCGGCAAGCGGCGCCCAGAGCCAGAAGCGCTTCATGCCCAGGCAATCCGCTCCTGATAGCGCCGCTCGCGCCGCACACGGCCGAGCAGCGACAGCGCGCCGCCGATCGCGACCAGCGCGCCGCCGGCCCAGATCAGGGTCACGAACGGCTTCCACCATAGCCGCAGCTGCCAGCGCCCATCCTCGTCCTGCTTGCCGAGCACGGTGTAGAGCTGGCCATCCCACTTGGTCGAAATGGCGGACTCGCTGGTCTCGGTCGGCGGATTGGGCCAGCTGCGCGATTGCGGCTTCAGCACAAAGGGCGTGCCGCCGTTTCGGGACGCCGTCAGCGTCGCTTCGAGGGCGGTCCAGTTCGGTCCGGCGACGGGTTCGATGTCGTCCAGCCGCACGCTGAACGGGCCGACCTGCTTGGTCTCCCCCACCTTCGCGGCAACCAATGTTTCCTTGGTGAAGGCGCTTTCGCAGGCCATGCCCGCCAGGCTGACCGCGATCCCGAGATGGGCGATGACCATCCCGTAGGTGAACAGCGGTGTGCGCTTGAGATTTCGGCCCCAGAGCGGCGCCAGGCTCGCCGCACCGACGCCGATTGCGAGGATCAGCCCCAGGGTGGGCAGCACGCCCATCGGCGGCGCCACGAGCACGACGAGCAGCAGCACGATCGCGGTGCCGAGGATCGGCAGCGCCATGCGGTTCAGCACCGTCTTGAGCTGGTCGCGGCGCCAGCGCATCAACGGACCGGCGGCCATAATGACGACCAGCAGCAGCGCCAGCGGTCCGGCCGCGCTGTTGAAATAAGGCGGCCCGACCGAAAGCTTCTCGCCTGACACGGCTTCGACAAAGAGCGGATACAGCGTGCCGACGAACACGATGCCCAGTATCGCCGTCAGCAGCAGGTTGTTGACGACCAGCGCGCCTTCCCGGCTGACCGCCTCGAACTGCGCGCCTTCCTTCACGGTCGATACGCGCAGCGCGAACAGCGCCAGCGCGCCGCCGATATAGATTGCGAGCAGGGCCAGGATGAAGCTGCCCCGCTCCGGATCGACGGCGAAGGCATGGACCGAGGTCAGGATGCCCGATCGCACCAGGAATGTGCCGACCATCGACATCGAGAAAGCGACAACGGCGAGCATCACCGTCCAGGCGCGCAAGGAGTCGCGCGTCGCCAGCACCGTCACCGAATGGAGGAGCGCGGTCGCCGCCAGCCACGGCATCAGCGAGGCGTTCTCGACCGGGTCCCAGAACCACCAGCCGCCCCAGCCAAGCTCGTAATAGGCCCAATAGCTGCCGGCCGTGATGCCCAGCGTCAGCAGGATCCAGGCGCCCAAAACCCAAGGCCGCATCGCCCGGGCGAACGCGGCGTTCACTTCGCGTGTGACCAGTGCGCCGACAGCGAACGAAAAGGCGACCGACAGGCCGACATAGCCCAGGTAGAGCGTCGGCGGGTGGAAGGCGAGGCCCGGGTCCTGCAGCAGCGGGTTGAGCCCCTGCCCGTCCGCCGCCGGGAAAGGCAGCCGCTCGAACGGGTTCGACGAGAACAGCAGGAAGGCAAAGAAGCCGAGCGCAATCGCCGCCTGCGCGGCCAGGGTCGCGATCAGCATCCGTTTCGAAACACGGTGTTCGAAGATCGCGACCGCCGCGCCGGCGACGCCCAGGATCGTCACCCACATCAGCATCGAGCCTTCGTGGTTCCCCCAGGTGCCCGCGAATTTGTAGAGCAGCGGCTTCATCGAGCTGCTGTTGGCCGCAACCAGCTTCACCGACATGTCGGACGTCACGAACACCGCGATCAGCGCCGCGAAGGCGAGCAGGGTCAGCAGCCCCTGCACGATCGCGACCGGACGCACGATCGCGCCGGCCTCTTCACGGCCCGGCGTCAGCGCCACGGCACCCATCACCAGCTGCAGCAGCGCCAGCGCCCCCGCCAGCCAAAGCGCGGCAAGTCCTCCTTCCGCGATCATCGCGCCAGCGTCTCCGTCTTGTGCTCTTGCCTGCCGTTCTTCCGCGCAAGCTCGGGCGGCATGTAGCGCTCGTCATGCTTGGCGAGGATGGTATCGGCGACGAACAGGCCGTTATTGTCGAACGCACCTTCCGCCACCACGCCGCTATTCTCCTTGAACAGATCGGGCGGAATGCCGCGGAAGCGCGCTTTGGTCGTTGCCGGCCCGTCAGCCACGACGAAATCGATCGTGACGCCGTCCGGCTGCTTCACGATCGAATGATCGGCCACCATTCCGCCCAGCCGGATATGCTTGCCGGGCGGAACCGGGTTCTTCTGCAAATCGGCGGGCGAGTAGAAATAGGACGCCTGGTCCTTCAGCGCCGAGGCCGCGAGCAGCCCCGCGCCGAACAGCGCCGCCAGCGCAAGCAGCGCGAGCGTCAGGCGTTGGTGCTTTGCTTTCACGGCTGTCGAGCCACCTTGACTCCGTTCGTATCGAGCGCAGTCGAGATACGCTTCTCGACTTCGCTCGAAGCAAGCGGCTTTGAGAGTGCGCTCGCCTGTTTTTCCGCCCTGCGCATGCGCAGCCAGCTCACCAGCGCAAGCCCCGCCATGCCGCCGACCGTCAGCGCGTACGCGGCAATGATGTAGGGCCAGTGGCTCATGCCGTGGTGAGCCTCCGGAGCCGCGCCTCGACCTTCGCCGAGGCAAGCACGGTGCGCATCCGCATGAGGACGATCGCCCCGAACATCAGGCTGAAGCCCAGCGTCGTGAACGCAAGCGGCCAGAGGATTTCGGGAGCGATCGTCGAGCCCTTGAGCGTGATGCTCGGCCCCTGGTGCAGCGAGTTCCACCACACGACCGAGCGGTTGATGATCGGCACGTTGACCGCGCCGATCAGGCCGAAGATCGCCGTCGCCTTCGACACGCTCACCTTTTCGTCGCTCGCATTCGCCAGCGCGATATAGCCGAAATAAAGGAACAGCAGCACGAGCATCGACGTCATCCGCCCGTCCCACTGCCACCAGGTGCCCCAGGTGCGGCTGCCCCAGATCGAGCCGGTGACGAGGCAGATGGCGGTGAACAGCGCACCCGGCGCAGCGATCGCCCGCGCCGCCACGCCGGCCAGCGGGTGGCGCCAGACGAGCTGCGCCAGGCTCGCCACCGCCAGCCCCATCCAGCCGCCCATGCCGAGCCACGCGGCCGGCACATGGACGTACATGATGCGCACGCTTTCGCCCTGCAGATAGTCGGGCGGCGTCAGGAACAGCCCGGCGTAGAAGCCATAGCCCGACAGCAGCGCGCCAAGCCACAACAGCCATGGCGTCACCGGGCGGGCAATCGACAGGAATCGGGTCGGGTTGGCGAACGCGTGCATGGGAACGGGCGGGTTCTAGCGTGGCAAAGTGTCGAGGGGAACGACGAAGATTCCCCTCTCCCTGCAGGGGAGAGGGCGACTCGCGCCTGCGGGCGCGAGCGGGGAGAGGGTTCCCGGGCTCCGAGCAGCAGGCCCGACCACCCTCACCTAGCTTCGCTAGGCAGCAAGCTGCCAAGCTACGCTGTTCCTCTCCCCTCAAGGGAGAGGAAATTCACCCCCGCCCGATCAGCCTTTGCGCAATCCGGTCGGCCACGCGCGCGGCGGCGTCGCCGGTGTTGGCGCTTTCGGCCCAGACCTGCTCAAGCCGATCCGGGATCAGGCGGATCCGCGAGCGGACTTCCGCCTCGTCGCCCCGGCCGAGATATTCCAGGCCGACATTGATGATGCCGCCTGCGTTGATCACATAATCGGGCGCATAGAGAATGCCGCGCTCATGGATGCGGTCGCCATCCTCGGGCGTGGCCAGCTGGTTGTTCGCGCCGCCCGCGACGACCGGCGCCTTCAGCGCGGCGATGCTCTGCTCGGTCAGGATCGCGCCCAGGGCATTGGGGCTGATCACGTCCGCTTCGACGCCCAGGATTTCATCGGTCTCGACGGCCTTGCCGCCCAATTCCTTCGCCAACGCCGCCGCGCGATCGCCGTTCACGTCGGCAAGGGTCAGCTTCGCGCCTTCCTGCGCCAGCAGCCGCGCGAGGCCGCCGCCGACGCTGCCGACGCCCTGGATCGCGACGTGGACGCCATTGACGCTGTCCTTGCCCAGACCCCGCTTGACCGCAGCCTTCACGCCCAGAAACACGCCATAGGCCGTGAACGGGCCCGGATCGCCGCCGGCAGACCCTTGCGCAACCGGAAGGCCGGAAACGAACTTCGTCGCCTTCGAGATCGCGACCATGTCGTCGGTCGAGATGCCGACATCCTCGGCGGTCAGGTAGCGGCCGCCGAGCGAGTCGACGGCCTTGCCGAACGCCTCCAGCAGCGATGCGGTCTTGGTGCCCGCCGCATCGGCCAGGATCACGCCCTTGCCGCCGCCGAGCGGGAGGCCGGCCATCGCGTTCTTGTAGCTCATGCCGCGCGACAGGCGCAGCGCGTCGGTCAGCGCATCGACGCGGTTCGGATAGTGCCAGAAGCGCACGCCGCCCATTGCCGGGCCAAGCGCGCTCGAATGCACGGCGACAATCGCCGTCAGGCCGCTCGCGCGGTCCCGGAACAGGTGCACGCCTTCATGGTCGTCGAAATCGGGAAGGTCCCAGGCTGTCACGGAGATACCCCTGAAAAGACTAAAGAAACTGGGGCGATCGACGGGGATTGAACCCGCAACCTCTGGTACCACAAACCAGCGCTCTAACCAATTGAGCTACGATCGCCGTGACGGCGGAAACCGCGGCCGCGCACATAGGTGCCCGACCGTGCGGGCGTCAACACTTATCCCGGTCAGAAACGGCCGTGGAGCGTCGCCGGCGCGCCGGCGCGGGCATTCAGCCGGGCCTCGTAGCGGCCGTCCCCGAATATGCGGACCGCAAGTCCCTCGGTGCCGGGTCCGCTGGCAAGCGGCAGCAGCAGCGCGCCGCCGTCGCAGCGGACGGACCCGCTCAGGGCCGCCGGCAGGTCGAGCCCGGCGACATCGCCTGACAGGTTGGCGCGGACCTGGCCCTCCGCCCGGTCGCATTGGTCGTCGCGGAACACGACGGTCAGGTCGGTCAGGTCGAGCGACGCGACCGGCAGCGATCCGAGCGAGTCGATCGGGATGGTCCCGGTCACCGATTCGACCGAGCGGCGGTGACGCCCGATCGCCACGGCACCGGCAAGCCGATCGGGCGCGTCGCTTGCGCGCGCGACCTCGATCCGCGCGCGGCCGAGCAGCAGCGGCACGGGCGAGAGGCGCGCGTCGAGATCGCCGAGCGCGGCAGGCCCGATCCGCGCTTCCTTCAAATGGCCGGCCCAGATCGATCCGGTCGCCTCGCGCGCGCTGAGGCCGCTGTCGACGGCACCCAGCACCAGACGGAGCGGCAGGAACGCGAGGACCGCGAACGCGAACATCGCCGTGAAGAGCACCGTGCGGCGCATCGGCAGCAGGATGCGCATCAGGCGCCTCCCGTCAGCGTCGCGTCAACCGCGAGAGTCGGATCGCTGTTCGCACGAGCGGCCAGCTGCTCGACGACGATGCCGCGCGCCTCCAGCGATGCGATCCACGCGAAGAACGGCGCCGGCCGCGCCGAGGGGATCGAGACGGTGACGCGCCGATCTCCCTGCGGCGAAACGATCGCATTGGCGAAGCCGGCATCGTTCGCGGCCTGCGTGACGACGCTCGCCAATGGGCCCGGCAGCGCGACGGCGGGCCCGCGCCTCAGCGCCGCAGCGCCGCCCCTCACCTCGCCGAGACGCACCACGGCTTGCTGGTGCCGCGCACGCGCGTTCGACAGCGCATCCTGCAAGGGGCGGTAGATGCCGAGCCAGAGGATCGTGACGGCAAGCAGCGCAAACATGACGAGCAGCAGCCGTTGCTCGCGCCGGGACCGCGCGCGCCACCAATCGAGGAACTGCGCCGTCATCGGCGGCCGATCCTGAACTCGCCGCGAATGCGGCCGCCTTGGCTGGTGAACGGGGTCGCCTCCACATCGAGCCCAGCGGCCCGAATGCGCGACCGCAGCGTTTCGGCCTCCGCCGCGCCGGGCGCGAGCACCGTCGCGCGCAGCAGCCCGTCGGCGTCAAAGGTCAGGCTCGACAACTCGACATTGGGCACCGCCTGCACCGCGGCGATCACCGCGCCCGCGGTGGCCGTAAAGCCTAGACCGGCCCCCTGACGCGCGGCCCGCCGTGCCTGCAGTGCCCCAACCGCGTCGGGGCCGCCGTCCGGCACGACCGTGCGTGCGACTGCCTGCGCCTCCGCGTCGAGCCGATCGGCGCCAAGCCCGTAGCGGACGATCTGGACGATCGCGATCAGCAATGTCACCGCCGCAACAGCACCGCCCAGCTTCGCCAGGCGGCGCACCAACGGCCAGTCGATCTGGAACCGCCGCCGTTTCGCGAATGCTCCCTGGCGGAGATCGAGCTCGGGCGCGCCGAGGCCGGCCAGCACCAGCGGCTCGGGGTCGACATCCTCGACTGGCGCATCGCCGACCAGCAGCTCGGTCAAGCCAGCTTCCTCGGCAAAGGCGGCGCTGCGGCTGCGCAGCACTGTCTCGGCGCCGATCGTCGCGCGGACGAAGCCGCTGTCCGGGCGCGGCAGCAGCAGCGCTGCCGGCAGGATTGCATCCGGGTCGATGCCGTGGGCCTGAAGCGATTCGAGCCACGCCTCGATCCGGCCGTTGCCAATCACGGCCACGCTGCGGTCGCCGCCATCGGCCTCGCCGACTGCGACATGCTGCGTCTCGATCGGGGCGACGCTGGTTTCCGCCACCAGCAGCCGCGCGGCGGTCCGGGCCTGCGCCGTCGCGAGGCTGCCAAGCTCGGCGACGTGGATGGTCATCGCTTCGGCGGGGGCGATCGCGACGACATGGGCGGGCAGAATGTCCGGCAGGACAGTCTCGGCATCCCCCCGCGCGACGACCTCGCCGCCGTCCGCGATCCACCAGCCGTGCAGCCGGTCGTCGGGGGCGATGAACAGGATCAGCGTACTCACGCGCCGTCTCCCCAGCTGCGGCGGACAAGCCGCGCCGGTTGCACGGTCGCCTCGATCAACGCGGTTTCGTCGACCTCGCTGTCGCCGAGCCGGACGTGGAGATCGAGCGCGAACCAACGCGTGCGCACGCCCGTCTGCGCCTCGACATCGCCGCCCGGCGCCATTCCTGCGAGCGACGAGGTGCGCCAAAACGCATAGCCGCTCTCATACCCTCCTGCAGGACGACCGATCAGCAGCGCCCGCGCGCGATCGGCTGAAAGTTTGTCGGGCAGCAGCATGGCGAGAAGCGGGGCCTGCTCCGGGGTAAGGGTGTTGACGTTGATCGGCGACAGGTCGGTCACCGGAAGCGCGCAGACCCAGGGTTTGAGCTTGTCGTATATCTCGGGCGTGACTCCGGCAACCGCGCGCAGCTCGCTCGAATCGGCGACCAGCGTGTTCGCCGTCTTGTAGGGCGTCGGCCCGCCGGCATAGGCGGCGTCTTCGGCCCCTTGCGGCAACGGGAAGCTGTCGCTGTCGATCCAGTCGGCAAGAGAGGCAGCGACATGCTCCGCCTCGCCCTGGCCTATGCCCAGGATCTGCATCAGTGCTTCGAATTGAGCGATCCCCGCCGGGCGCGCCATCAGCCTTTGCCCGGCCTGGCCGACGGCGACGCTGTTCAGGTTAAAGCAGTTGCCGCCGTCGTGCACCACCACGCTCGCCGTGCCGCCGGGCAGCGGCAGGCTCGTTTCGCGCTCCGCCCAGCCGACCGGGGTGCGCGCCGGATCGGCGTCGACCAGCGCACCGATGCGGGTGACGGCGATATCCTCCGCGGCGAGCGCGTAGCTGCGCGCCTGGTCGATCGCGCCGGCGTTGGCGGCGATGCGCGTCGACAGCCGCAGCCGCTCCAGCGCCGACGCCGCGAGCACGGCCATGACCGAAACCAGCATCAGCACCGTCAGCAGGGCCGCGCCGCGTTCGCCCGGCTTCATGCGCCCACTCCCACCAGGAACAGGTAGCGCATTTCCGGGCCCTGCACGGGGCGCACGATCATCTCGACGGCGCGCGGCAGCAGGTCCGGGCGGATCGGGTCCCAGACCTCGCGCCAGCCGTCCTTCGAGCGATAGCGAAGCGTCACCGCCGCCACGCGGTCGGCCAAAGTGACGGGCGCGCCGGGCTCGGTCCCGTCGAGCATCGGCCAGGTCTGCCGGGTCAGCCGACCGCCTTCGAAAGCGTACGCGACCTTCTGCAGCGACGGCCGGGCCGGATCGTCCAGCGGATCGAGCCCGGCGCGGACGAGCGTGAAGCCGCCGGCGCCGCCGTCGAAGGCCTGCACCGCGTCGCCGGCCTGGTTTCGTGTCACGCGCGGCACCGCTTGTCCGGTATCGGAAGCGATCAGCGCCTCGATCCGCCGCTCGGACGCCATCGCCTCCAGCCGCGTCTTGGTCGCCGCCTGCGCATCGACGCTGAAGCGCAGCAGCCCGACGCCGGCGGCCGCGATCATGCCGAAGATCAGCAGCGCGACCAGCATCTCCACCAGGGTAAAGCCGCGCTGGTTCATATGGCCGGCCTCACGATCGTGAGGACAGATGGAGTGCGGCTCGTCGCGACGCTGATGTCGACGCGGACCAGCCGCTGATCGGGCGTGCGGCTGGTCAGGCGCGACCAGCGCCAGCGACGGCCGCCATTGACGGTCTCGCCCGCGCTCGCCCCGAGGGGCGGCGGCGCGGGATCAGTCAACATCTCGACCGCCAGGTTGCGCGCGACCAGCTGGGCCATCATGCGTTCGTCCAGCTCGCCGGTCTGGCGGACGGTCGCACCCTCCAGGCGCAGCAGCGCCAGCGCGGCGAGGCTGAACACCGCCAGCGCGACCAGCATCTCAATCAGAGTGAAGCCGCGCTCGTCACGCCCCGACACGGACCCCTCCATCGGCCGCAATCGCGACCCGCACTTGCTCGCCGTTGCGCGTGAGCGTGATCGACGCCGGTGCGCTCGGCTGGCCGGTCGCGTCGAAGGCGGTGCGGATCGTGCCGCCCTGCCCGACCAGCGCGGCCGTGCCGCTGCTCCATGGCTGCGATCGGAATTCACGCTCCGGGATCGGCGTCCAGGTGCCGCCCTGCCGGCGATCGAACGCATAGCCTTGGGCCGTCACCCGCACCGCGACCGGGCGCCCCTCCAGAATCGCAAGGTCGCGCGCCGCAACGGTGCGCGCCGCGAACCGCTCGGCTTCGTTGGACAGTCGCCCGCGGGGATCCGGCATCGCCATCAACACGCCCGCTGCGACCAGGCCCATGATCGCAAGCACGATCATCAGCTCGATGAGCGTGAATCCGTTGCCGGACTGACGGCGCGAACGCCTATTGCCAGTTGCCGATATCGGCATTCTCGCCCTCGCCGCCTTCTTTGTCGTCGGCGCCGTAGGAGAAGACGTCGAACGCGCCGTGCTGGCCGGGATAGACATAGCGGTACGGGTGACCCCAGGGGTCGTTCGGCAGCCGCTTGATATAGCCGCCCTGGCGATAGCGCTGCGGCTGGGCGGCCCCCGGCGGCGGCGCGACCAGCGCCTGCAGGCCTTCGGTGCTGGACGGGTAGGTCAGGTTGTCGAGCCGGTACATCTCCAGCGCCTGCTCGATCGTCGCGATGTCGGTCTTGGCCTTGGCGGTGTTGCCCTTGCCGAGCGCGGGCAGCACGTTGATCGCGACGATCGTCGCCAGCAGGCCAAGGATCACGATCACGACCATCAGCTCGACGAGCGTGAAGCCTGCCTCTTCGTCGGAAATCATCATCACGCGCCTGCCAGTGTTTCGAGCTGAAGAATGGGAAGAAGGATCGAGAGCACGATGGTCGCGACCATGCCGCCCATCACGACGATGATCGCGGGCTCCAGCAGCGACAGCGCGGCGGCGGTGAAGCTGTCGAACTCGCGTTCCAGATAGTCGGCCGCGCGCTCCAGCATCGTGTCGAGCCGGCCCGAGGCCTCGCCGCTGGCCGCCAGATACACGAGCAGCGGCGGAAACACGCCGGCGCGCCTCAGCGCCGCCGACAGGCTGCCGCCGCCCCGGATCGCCTCGACGATGTCCTCGGACGCGGCGCGGAGCGCGCGGTTGTGGATTGTCCCCGCGGTCAGCGCGACGCCCTCCAGCAGCGGCAGGCGCGACGAGACCATCGTCGCAAGCGTCCGCGCCATTCGGGCGGCATGAAGGTCGCGGATCAGCCGCCCGACCAGCGGCCAGCGCAGCAACCATGCGTCGAAGCGCAGCCGCACGGCCGGGTCCTTGAGCGCGCGCCAGAAGACCAGCCCCGCGACGCCCGCGACGATCAGCATCGCCCACCACCAATGGACCATCAGGCTCGACACGCCGATCACGATCCGGGTCAGCAGCGGCAATTGCTGGCCGACTGTCTCGAACTGCTCGACGACCTTGGGCACCACGAACATCATCAGCGCGGCCACGACGAACAGCGCGACGAGCGCCAGCACCGCCGGATAGGCCATTGCGGTCAGCACTTTCGAGCGGACCTGCGCCTGGCGCTCCATCAGGTCGGCGAGGCGCTCGAGGATCGTCGGCAGCGTGCCTGAGCTTTCGCCCGCGCTGACCATCGCGCGGTAGAGCGCGGGGAAACTCTTCGGCTCGCGCGCCATCGCTTCGGACATGCGCCGGCCTTCGAGCACGCCGGCATGCACCGCGCCGGTGATCGCGCGGACATGCGGCTTTTCGGTCTGCCGCGAGATCGTGCGCAGCGCTTCCTCAAGCGGGCTGACCTGAACCAGCGTCGCGATCTGGCGCGTGAACAGCGTCAGCTCCTTGGCGGTCAGCTTGCGCCGGCCGAACGACAGCAAGGCCCTCGCCGGCTTCGGCGCGCCCGATCCCGGCTCGATCCGCACGACATACAGCTTGCGCGTATCGAGCCGCGCCCGCGCATCCTCGATCGTCGGCGCCGCCACCGATCCCCGCCGCTCGCCGCCGCGCGTGTCGATCGCGAGATAATCGAAATCAGGCATGGTTGGATGCCGAAAGGAATCGCTCGTCCCGAGCGAAGTCGAGGGGCGCTGCTCGGACTCTGTACACGCGCCCCTCGACTGCGCTCGGGACGAGCGAGCTCAAGGTTCTGCAATCACGCATCCACCTGCTCCCGCCGTGTGATGCGAACCGCTTCCTCCGGCGTGGTCTCGCCCGCAGCCACCAGCGCGCGCGCGGCCGCGGCGAGGCTCGGCGCCTTGGCAAAGGCGTGGCGGGCGATCGCGCTTTCGTCGCCGCCTTCGTTGATCAGCCGCCGGATCGTGTCGTCGATCCGCACGGCCTCGAACACCCCGACGCGGCCGCGGAACCCGGTCTGGCCGCAGGCGTCGCAGCCGCCCGGCTCGTACACGATTGTCCCCGGCTGAAGCCCGAGCAGCCGCGCCGCCTGCTCGCTCGCCGGCTCGGCGAGCCGACATTCGGGGCAGAGCCGCCGCACCAGCCGCTGCGCAATCACCGCACGCAGCGTCGAGGCGAGCAGGAACGGTTCGACCTTCATGTCGCGCATGCGGGTGATCGCGCCGACCGCGTCGTTGGTGTGGACGGTCGACAGCACCAGATGGCCGGTCAGCGACGCCTGGACCGCAATCTCGGCGGTCTCGCGGTCGCGGATTTCGCCGACCATCACCACGTCGGGGTCCTGGCGCAGGATCGCGCGCAGGCCGGCGGCAAAGGTCAGGCCGACTTTCGGGTTGACCTGGGTCTGGCCGACGCCCTCGATCGCATATTCGACCGGGTCCTCGACGGTCAGGATATTGCGGCTGCCGTCGTTCAGCAGGCGCAGGCTCGAATAAAGCGTGGTCGTCTTGCCCGAACCGGTCGGCCCCGTGACCAGGATGATGCCGTTGGGCTCGGCCAGCGCGTCGTGCAGCACCGCCTCGGCCGTGGGCGACAGGCCAAGCACGGCGAGGTCGAGCCCCGCATTCTCCTTGTCCAGGATGCGCAGCACGACGCGCTCCCCGGCGCGGCTGGGCAAAGTCGAGACGCGGACGTCGAGTAATTTGCCGCCCAGCATAAGCGAAATGCGCCCGTCCTGCGGCACGCGGCGCTCGGCGATGTCGAGGCGCGCCATCACCTTGATGCGGCTGACCAGCACCGGGGCGACGTGTGCCGGCATGCGCAGCGTCTCGCGCAGCACGCCATCGATGCGCATGCGGACGATCAGCCCGGATTCGTAGGGCTCGACATGGATATCGGACACGCCCTGCCGCACCGCATCGGCGATGACGCCGTTGATCAGCCGGATTGCGGGCGCGTCGTCGGACGAATCGAGCAGGTCGTCGGCGGTGGGCAGGTCGCCCGCGATCAGCGCGAGATCGTCGCCGAGCCCGAGCGAACCTGCCGCAGCAGCCGCCGCCTCGCCGCCAAGGGCGTAGCGATCCGACAGCAATTTATCGAACGCGGCCGCCGACACGGATTCGACCGCCATCGCCTGGCCGAGGTGCCGGCGGACCTCGAGCAGCGCGCGCGGATCGCTGCCTTCGCGCAGCGCCACGCGGAAGCGGTCGCCGTCCGGTTCGAGCAGGACCACGCCGAACTTGCGCGCGAAGGCATAGGGCACGGTCACGATCGGGATCGCGCTACCGCTGTGCTCCGGCGGAGGCCGGAGCCCCAAGGTTCCGGCCTCCGCCGGAACACTGTGGAGTTCGCTCATTTCTTCCGCTCGCGCGGTGGCGGCGGCACCGGCTGGATCGTCGTGGTTGAGCTGTGCACTTCGGGCACGATCACCTGCGGCGCCGGCAGCGGCGGGGGCGTGCTGCCGGGAAGGTCGACAGGCGGGACGGGCGGCTCTGCACCCATATACTCCCGAACCAGTTCGTCGATGCTCGGTTCCTGATCCGGACGCTGCAGCAACTGCTCGCTGCGCACATAGCCATAGCGCCGCTCCGCCAGCGCGCGCGCGTCCGCCGCGGAGCGCAGGATCGTCGGGCGGATGAAGACCATCAGGTTCGTCTTCTGCCGCGACTTGGATCGCGACTTGAACAGCTCGCCGAGCAACGGAATGTCGCTCAGCAGCGGGATCCGCTCCAGCGTGCGGCGCTCATTATCGTCGAGCAGGCCGCCCAAGGCGATGATCTCGCCATTGTCGACCGTCACGGTCGTCTCGATCTCGCGCTTGTTGAGGATCAGCTCGCTATTGTTGCTGGAAACGGGACCGGCGATCGAGCTCACTTCCTGCCGCAGCTGCAGCTTGATCGCGCCGCCTTCGTTGATCTGCGGCCGGACCTGCAGCTGGATGCCGACATTTTCGCGCTGGATCGTGCGGAAGGCGTTGTCGAAATTGTTGGAAAGCGCCTGCCCCGTGGTGATCGGGATTTCCTGGCCGACCAGGATGCGCGATTCCTGATTGTCGAGCGTCACGATCGACGGCGTCGACAGGATGTTGGACGTGCTGTCCGACCGGACCGCGTTGATGATCGCGCCGAAGATGCCGTCGCGGCCGATCGTCGTCGCAAAGCCGCCGATGCCGCCGGTCGCGCCGAGGATCGAGTTGACTGCCGCCTGTGCGAGCTGGTCGGCCGCCGCGCTGTTGCTGGTGGTCGTCGTGGTCGAGCCGTTCACGACAGTAGTCGTCGTATTGAGCTGCCGCGCCCCGACCGCGCCGGCGATCGTCAGAATATTGGGCTGGGCATTCGAGTAATTGGTGACGGCGAACGGAATGTTGCTGCCCGGCTTGCCGCCGAGAAGGAACTGGACGCCCAACCGCTTGGCAAGATTGTCCGAAATCTCGACGATGATCGCCTCGACCAGCACCTGATCGCGGCGCACGTCTAGCTGGCGGATGACCTCGCCCAGGGTCCGTTGGGTCTCGGCGGCGGCGGCGATGATGATCGCGTTGGCGCCTTCGAAGCGCGTCACGATCGCCTGGTTGCGGCCGATGATGCTTTCGCCATTGGACGGCGCCGCCGCCCCGCCCTGGATCGCGACCGGCTCCGGCGCGACATTGATGACCGGCGCCGCGTTCATCGCGTTCGAGCCCGCCATTCCGCCGCCGAATGCCGATCCGCCGCGCGGATTGACCGGGGTAAGGCCGCGTGGCGCCGCCGGCTGGGTCACAGGCTGCCCGGTCAATTGCTGGAGCACCGGCAGCAGCAGCTCGGCATCGGCGTTCTGCAGCCAATAGACGCGAACCTCGGTGCCGTTGGCGGCGCGCTTGTCGAGATCGCGTGCGATCGCCGCCAGCCGCGAGACCGTGCCCGGATCGCCGCGCAGCACGATCGAGTTGGAGCTGTCGACCGCGACGATGCTGGCGGCCGCGTTTGCCGCCGCCCCGCCCGGCGCGCCGCCGACCAGCTGCCCGAGCGATTGGGCGACCTCGCGCGCGCCGGCGTTCTTCAGCGCCACCAGCGTGGTCGCGGCATTGTCCTGGTCGATCCGGCGCAGCACTTCGCGGACGCGACGGACATTGTCGCCGAAATCGACCACGACCAGCGAATTGCCGGCGCGATTGGCGGTGACCGATCCCTGCGGGCTGACCAGCGGCCGCACCGTCTCGACTGCGCTCGGCGCGTCGATCGAGCGCAGGCGGAAAATCTCGGTCACCAGCGCATTGGAGGCGCCCGGCCGGCCGACCCGGCTCGGCTGAGTCGCCGCGCCTTCGAGCGGCTGGACGCGGAACGCACCGCCGGGTGCGGGCACCGCGACCAGCCCGTTCGCGCGCAAGGTGGACAGGAACACCTCGAAATATTCGGAGCGGGAGAGCGGCCGGTCGGTGACGACCGAGACCTTTCCCTGCACCCGCTGGTCGATGATGAAGGTGCGGCCCGTCACCTTCGCCGCGTCCTGGATGAAGGCGCGAATGTCGGCGTCGCGGACGTTCAGGCTGTATTGCGCAGCCGCAGGTCCTGCGACGGCAAGCACGATGGCGGGAAGAAGGAACTGACGCATCATTGTCCTGAAATGCTGATCGCGACGGGAATGATCTGTGCGCCCCGTTCGATGCCGATCGAGAGATTGCCGCCGTTGGCCAGGCCGGCGGCGGCACGTTGAAGATCGTCGAGGCCGCCGACCGGGCGCCCGGAGACCTGAACGACGATATCGCCCGGCTGCAGGCCGAGCCGAGCCAGGAAGGCGGGATCGCCGCGCGGGACCAGTCCAGTCACCCGCCCGCCCGCCTGGCGCGGCGCAAGTGTCAGGTTCGACCGAAGCTGCGACAGGGTGACTGTGCCGGGCGCCGCCGTTTCACCGGCCGGCGCGCTCAGCAGGCCGGTATTGGCCGGTGCGGGGGCAACCGGCGCGGCGACAGGGGCCGCGCCCGATTGGTCGAGATACAGCGTTTCGTCCGCCCCGCCCCGCGCGATCACCACGCTGTCATAGCCGACCGACTTCAGGATCACGCCCGGCTGGATCGCCTCGCCGACCGAATAGCTGGTCTGCACATTGTCCGGTCCGGCAATGATCGCGGCGCCCTGTCCGGTCGCTTCGTTCACCCGCACGCCGAACAGCTTCAGTTGCAGGGACGTGACCACGGCCGGGGCCCCGCCGTTGCCGAGTCGGAAGAACGGGTCGAACCCGCTCGCCAACACGGCCCGCCCGCTCACCGCGTCCGGCCCCGCAGCCGGTCGCCAGTCTCCGAGCGGGCCGAGCGGCGTCACGATCGCCCAGAACAGCCGCGCGCACTGGATCGCCAGCAAGGCCATCAGCGCCAGCTCGATAAGGCTCAGCAGGCTGGACCGGGGCAGGCGCCGGAGCAGTCGCCAGCGGCGCGGATCGATCGCGAGACGCATTTACTCCCCCCGGCCCGGCTGCATGGGCGAATGACGCTCCTGGATGCCTTCGTGACAGTTTCGCGCCCCAGAGTCACGCTTGACGCGCGCCGCCCAAGCATCGCACTTCGCAAGGGATTATACCGGGGCCGGAACCGCATGGACAATCCCTTCGACCAGATGGTCATCGACAGCCTGATGAGCCAGCCGGGCATCCAGCGCGTGCCGACCCCGAAGCTGACCCTGTTCGTCAAGCGCGGCTTCCTCAGCCCGGACGAATGCGCGGCCGTGATCGCGCGGATCGACGGCAATCGCCGGCCATCGACGCTTGCCAACTACAATGGCGATGCGGCCTTCCGGACCAGCGAGACCTGCGACCTCGACGCCGACGATCCGGTCGTCGCCGCGGTGGATCAGAGGATCGCCGCGTTTTCGCGCCTCGATCTGGCCTATGGCGAGCCGATGCAGGGCCAGCGCTACGAAGTCGGCCAGGAGTTCAAGGCCCATACCGACTATTTCGAGCCGCAAAGCGTCGATTATGAGAAATACACCAGCGTCGCCGGCCAGCGGACCTGGACGGTGATGATCTACCTGAACGAGGTCGAGGCCGGCGGCTCCACTCGCTTCAAGGCGATCGACAAGATGGTGCAGCCGGAAACCGGCAAATTGCTCGCCTGGAACAATCGCCGGCCCGACGGCAGTCCCAATCCGTCGACAATCCATCACGCGATGAAGGTGCGCGCCGGCCAGAAATATGTCGTGACCAAATGGTTTCGCGAGCGTCCCTGGGGCTGGGCCTAGCCTGGACGCCCCTGCCGGGAGCGGATTTCCGATCCCTCTCAACGAAAAAGGGCGCCCCTGCGGACGCCCTTTTCCTTGTCGCTGGACGACGTCCTCAGGCGAGGACGCTGCGCACCCGGCTCTTGCGGCGCACGGCACCGCCGAGCATGCCGAAGCCGGCCAGCATCATCGCCCAGGTCGCCGGCTCCGGAACGGTCGGCGCGAAGGTGATGCCCTGCAGCGACGAATCGTCCAGCACGCCGAAGCTGCCCGCCTTGAACGCGAAGGCATTGGTGCGGAAGATGTAGGTCGCGCTGTTCTCGGTGCCGATCAGACCGTTGGCGCCCGCACCCTGGAAGTTGGTCTCGATGACGGTGCCGTTGAAGCCGCGGCTGACGCGGGTGGTCGAGCCGCCGGCAGGCACCGGGTTGTTCACGGCCTTGAACGCGCCCGTGCCGTCCGGGTCGCCCGCGCTCACCAGCGCATCGACCAGCCAGCCGTTGAACGAGCCGACGGTGAACTTGGTGATCTCGTGATCATTGTCGGCGCTGTTCGAGCCGAGGCCGGTGCGCTCCACCTGATAATAGAAGTCGAGCTTGCCGGACGTGTTGCGGTACACCGCCGAGCGGAAGATCGCGGAGAAGGTCTGCGCCTGCCCCTGAACCTCGCTGAACGCGATCCGCGTGCCCTGGGTGTCGAACTGGAAGTTCGAAAAGCTCTGATTCTGGGCGCCGGGCAGCAGCACGGTCGCGCTCGCCGGCATCGCCACCAGAGCGGCGGCGCAAAGCAACATCTTCTTCATGGAGTAACCCCCTACGCTTAAGCAAATTTACCGGACCGACACGCCCGATTTCTTTTTCGCATGCGCTGACTACCGGCGCCGTAACGATCGCGAAAGTGTTAAAACGCGTTTACCAGTCCCGATCTGGAACAGGCTCACTTCCGCCGCATTCGAGCGCAGACGCCTGCAAAGAAAAGGGCGGCCGAAGCCGCCCTTTCCGTCATCCCAGGCTGAAAGCTCAGGCGAGCGCCCGCCGCGGGCGGCGGCTGCGACGAGTCGCCAGGCCGGCCAGCGCAAAGCCGCCGATCATCATCGCCCAGGTCGCCGGCTCCGGCACCGTCGGCGCGAAGGTCGGGCCTTGCAGCGCCGAGCCGTCGATCACGCCGAACGTGCCCGACGTGAACGCGAAGGCGTTGGTGCGGAAGATGTAGGTCGTGCTGTTTTCTGTTCCGACCAGGTTGTTCGCGCCGAAGTTGACGCCCATCACGTTACCGTCGAACGAACGGTTCGCAGTCGACGTGAAGGTGCCGGGATTGTTGGCCGCGAGGAAGCCGCCGGCTCCATCGAAATCCGTCCCGTCACGCTGCGCGTCGACAATGAAGTTGCCGTAATTCGCAGCCGTGAACGACTGGATGGGATTGCTGCTCGCGGTGCCGCCACCCGTGCGTTCGACCTGGTAATAGAAATCGAGATGGCCAGTCGAATTCCGATACACGGCCGAGCGGAACTTCGTCGCGAAGGTCAGCGCGGTGCCCGTGGTTTCGGAATAAGCAAGCAAAGTCCCCCGATCACCCGAGAACGGATCGATCGTTGCGGGCGGGTTGGGGAATTGTCCGGCCCCAGGAAGCACGACAGCCGCATGAGCTGGCAGTGTCATGAGAGCCGTAGCCGCGAACAAAGCTAACTTCTTCATAGGAACCCCCTTCCTAGAATTACGTCTCACTTGCGACGGTAGGTCAGTCCTCTTTGCAAGGCTTCTGTTCGGTCCCCACCATAACCCGGATTCGCGCGTTCGCAAAGCGGTTAATGGCGGATTAAACGTTCTCAAATTGAGACGGTTCGTGCGCCCTCATGCCGCAAGCTGCTCGACCAGCCTCTTCACCTTGGCCTGGCGCCACTGCGGCGTCGGCGCGACCAGCCAATAGCCGAGTCCCTGGTCGACGCTGTCGCCGACGCTACGCAAGGCGCCCGAGTCGAGTTCGCTGCGGACCAGCAGTTCCGGCACCAGCGCGCGCCCGAGCCCGCGCGCCGCGGCGTCGATCGCGAGCCCGGCGTCGGCGACTCGCAACACCGGATCGGGCGCCGCATGGCCGGGCCACGCGATCCAGCGCTCGCTCTCGCCCGCCTGTCCGGCAACCTTGCAGAAATCCGTGCCGCCGACGCGCACGCCCTCATGCTCGCCCTTGTCGACCATCAGGCGGATCGCGAGATCGAGATTGGCTTCAGTGAAGTCGATCGGCTCGTCGGCGGCGATCAGGTGAAAGCGCAGCTCCGGATCGCCCGCGGCGATCGCCGACAGGCGGCCGGCCAGCCAGCGCGCCGTCAGGTCGCGCGGCGCCGCGATCGTCAGCACCTTGGACGACTGGCCCGACTGCATCGCGCGCACCGCGTCCTCGAAGCACAGAAAGCCGTGCCGCAACGCCTCCAGCCCGGCCTCGCCTTCCGGCGTCAGCTCAAGCCCGCGCGCGGTGCGGCGGAACAGCACGACGCCCAGCGTGTCCTCCAGCGCGCGAATCTGCTGGCCGACCGCAGCCGGCGTCACCGCAAGCTCGTCCGCCGCGCGCGTGAACGACAGATGCCGCGCGGCCGCGTCGAGCACGCGCAGGCCGTTCAGCGGCAGGTGCGTCCGCTTCACGCCTGCACCGCCGGCGCAATCAGCGGGAATCGGGGAATGGCGATATCGAACATCGACCCGTCCTCGCCGATCATCCGATAGCTGCCGCGCATCTGCCCGGTCGGCGTGGAAAGAGGACAACCCGAGACATAATCGTACGATTCGCCGGGCGCGATCACCGGCTGCTCGCCGACGACGCCTTCACCCTGCACTTCGTGGCGCGCGCCGCGACCGTCGCTGATGATCCAGTGACGCGTGAGCAGCTGCACCGTCATCCGCCCTTCGTTCTCGATGCGGATATGATAGGCCCAGAACCAACGCGCCTTGGCCGGGTCCGACTGTTCGGGCAGGTAGCTGACCGACACGCGCACGGTGACGCCGCGCGTGGTCTGGGCGTGGGGAAACAGCGCCTTCACAGCCCCGCCGCGTTGAGCGCGCGGTCGAGATCCTCGATCAGGTCCTGCGGGTCTTCCAGGCCGACGTTCAGCCGCAGCATGCCTTCGGTGATGCCCATCGAATCCCGGACTTCCTCGCTGACGCCCATGTGCGTCGTCGACGAAGGGTGCGTCATCAGCGAGCGCGAGTCACCGATGTTGTTCGAAATGTCGATCAGTTCCAGCCCGTCGAGTAGCGCGTGCGCTTCACGCCGGTCGCCGACGAAGAAGGACAGGATCGTGCCGCCTGCCGTCATCTGCCGCATCGCAAGCTCGTGCTGGGGATGGCTCGCCAGCCCGGGATAAAGGACGCGCGGCACGCGGCTTTCGAGGAAGCCGGCGACCTGGAGCGCGTTCCGGCACTGGCGCTCGGCGCGGATATCGAGCGTCTCCAACCCTTTCAGCACCACCCAGGCGTTGAACGGCGACAGCGTCGGCCCGGTGTTGCGTACGAACGGCAGCAGCACGTCGTTCACGAACGCCTCCGTCCCGCAGACTGCGCCGGCAAGCACCCGCCCCTGCCCGTCCATCAGCTTGGTCGCGGAATAAGCGACGACGTCCGCGCCGAACGCCATCGGCCGCTGCAGCGCCGCTGTCGCAAACGCATTGTCGACGACGCTGGCGATGCCGTGCGCCTTCGCGATCCCGCAGACCGCCGCGAGATCGACGATCTCGAGGGTCGGATTGGCGGGCGTTTCGAAGAAGAAGACCTTGGTGTTCGGCCGGATGGCTTTTTCCCAGCCGGGCGTATCCGACCCGTCGACGATCGTCGCCTCGATGCCGAAGCGCGGAAGCAGGCTGTCGGTCAGCCAGCGGCACGACCCGAACATCGTGCGCGCCGCGACCAAATGATCGCCGGCCGACAGCTGACAGAGCAGCGCCGCGGTCATCGCCGCCATGCCGCTCGCCATCGTCCGCGCGGACTCGGCGCCTTCCAGCAGCGCGATCCGCTTCTCCAGCATCTCGACCGTCGGGTTCTGCAGCCGGCTGTAGGTCATGCCCTGCTGCTCGCCGGTGAACCGCGCCGCGGCCTGGCCGGCCGAGTCATAGGCATAGCCCGACGTCATGAAGATCGCTTCGGACGTCTCGCCGAACTCGGAACGCGCGGTCCCGCCCCGCACGCCCAAGGTTGCCGGCCGCCAATTCGCGGTGATGCTGCGATCCTGTCCCGTGCGCCTCTTCATGCGCCGCGCTTTGCAAGCTTCCGCCTTCGCGCGTCAACCGGAGCAAGCAAAACTAAACACCGGTTCGGGCTGAGCTTGTCGAAGCCCTCCCTTTCCCTTTAGCGTCGGCGAACGAAGAAGGGAGGGCTTCGACAGGCTCAGCCCAAACCGGTGGGGAGAGTCTGATGGGGGCAGTGGCAGCATGGCTGGAACGCCTCAGTCCGCTGCAAATGGCGCTGCTGCTGGCGCTTCTCGCCGAATTGCTGTTCGCGGTGCACGTGAACCAGCCGACCAAGCTGATGTTCGACGAGATCTACTACGTGCCCGCCGGCCGCGACATCTTCAACCTGGTGGGCCCCGCGAACGAAGAACATCCGTTGCTGGCGAAATGGCTGATCGGCCTTTCGACGGCGCTGTTCGGCGACAATTCCGTTGGCTGGCGGGCGCTGAGCACGGTCGCGGGGACGGCGACGGTGCTCGCGATCTACGCGATCGCGCTGCGGCTGTTCGCGGACGTGCGCACCGCCGCCACTGCGGGACTGCTCGCGATCCTGAACCAGATGCTGTTCGTCCAGGCGCGAATTGCAACGCTGGACGTGTTTGCTGGCGCGTTCCTGTTCGCCGCCATTGCTGTCCTGGCCTGGGGATATGGCCGATCACACCCGCGCCGCTGGCTGATCGGCGCGGGCGTGTGCATCGGCCTTGCCGTCGGGTGCAAATGGAGCAGCTTGCCGTTCGTCGCGCCGCTTGGCCTCGCCGTGTTGTGGGGCTGGCGCAGGGACTGGTTGCGCGCCGGCCTCACCTTCGGCCTGGCAGCCCTGCTTGCCTATGCCGTCACCTTCGCCCCAGCCTTGTTCTACGCGACCGATCCGCTGAAGCTCGACCAGCTCCTCGCCTGGCAGGCGCACATGTACGATCTGCAGACGCGTCCGCTGGCGCACCACACCTATCAGAGCGAGCCGTGGCAATGGCCGCTGATCACGCGGCCGATCTGGTATCTTTACGAGCCCGTGGCAGGCGTGAAGCGCGGCGTGCTGCTGGTCGGCAACCCGGCAATCATGTGGGGCGGGCTCGTTGCGCTCGCTGCCTGCCTTTGGGATGGCATCAAGGAGCGCAATCCCGGCCTGCTGATCGTGAGCGGCCTGTACATCTTCTCGCAGGGCATCTGGACGGTGATCCCGAAGAAGATCGGCTTCTATTACTATTATTATTTCCCCGGCCTGTTCCTGACGCTGCTGCTGGCCGCGGCATTCCATCACAATTACCGCCGCGAGGAGCGCTGGATTCCGGCAGCCTTCCTGGTGCTGAGCTTCGGCCTGTTCGCCTATTTCTACCCGATCATCTCCGCCGCGCCGCTGCCGAACGACCGCGCGTTCGAGCATTGGATGTGGCTGTCGACCTGGCCCTAATATCTGCCCCAGGTGAAGCGGGACGAGAGTGCGTAATTCCACACCGCGGCGACCAGGATCCCGGACAGCGCCGACACCGTCGCATAGGCATAGCGTTCCTCGAACAGGAACGCGGCGACACCGACATTGGCGAGCGCGCCCACCGAGCAGACCGCGCAAAAGCTCAGCCAACCGCGAACCAGCGCCCGCGCGCCGTGCAGCCGTCGGTCGCGGTAGGTCAGCGCATTGTTCAGGAAGAAGTTGAAGGTCATCGCGCCCAGCGTCGCGAGGGTCTGGGCCGGCAGGAAGGTCATGCCGGCGAGGCCGTAGAGCAGCCCCAGCAGGCACATATGCACGACCACGCCGATGCCGCCGATCACGGCGAACATCGCAAAGCGCGTCGGCACATAGCGGCCGAACACCCGGTCATAAAGCGCGATCAGGAATTCGAGCGCGACGACATGGTCGAGCTTCGATTCGCCGACTTCGCGGCGGTGGAATTGCAGCGGCACCTCCGCAAAGACCAGCGGCCGCCGCGCCGCCGTCAGCACGTCCAGCAGGATCTTGAAGCCGATGCCGGACAGGCGTGGCGCCAGCTCGCGGAAACGCGCCGCCCGGATCATGAAAAAGCCGCTGAGCGGATCGGTCAAATCGGCCTTGAGCACCAGCTGCGCGATCCGGCTCGCGGTTTCCGACTTGGCGAGCCGTTCCTGCTCCCAATCGCCGGTCCCGCCGCCCTCGGCAAAGCGCGATGCGATCGCCAGATCGAGCTCCGGGTCGGCATCGAGCGCCCCTTCCAGCCGGTTCAGCACTGCGGGATCGTGCTGCAGGTCGGCGTCCATGACGGCGATCAACGGCGCGCCGGTCGCCAGCATGCCTTCGATACAGGCCGACGAGAGACCGCGCCGGCCCAGCCGCTCGATCACGCGGATGCGCCGGTCCTGCCGCGCCAGGTCGCGCAGCAGCGCGGCGGTGCCGTCCGGGCTCGCATCGTCGACGAACACCGCTTCCCAGGCGCGGCCGGCCAGCGCCACATCGAGCCGGCGGATCAGCTCCATGACGTTCCCGGCCTCGTTGAAGGTCGGGATCACGATCGCCAGCTCGAGCGGCCTCATAGGTTGGCGAGCACCCGGTCGGCCATCTCGCGCGTCGAAAGCGCGCCGCCCAGATCGGCTGTGCGCGCTCCGTCCGCCAGGGCCCGCGCGACGGCGGCTTCGATGCGCTCGGCGGCCTCCGGCTGCTTCAGCGAATAGCGCAGCATCATCGCTGCCGACAGGATCGCCGCCAGCGGGTTGGCCTTGCCCTGACCCGCAATATCCGGCGCGCTGCCGTGGATCGGCTCGTACAGGCCCTTGCCGTCCGCATCGAGCGCGGCCGAGGGCAGCAGCCCGATCGAGCCGACACAGGCCGACGCCTGGTCCGACAGGATGTCGCCGAACAGGTTTCCGGTCACGATCGTGTCGAACGCCTGGGGCCTCAGCACCAGCTGCATCGCCGCGTTGTCGACGTACATGTGGCTGAGCTCGACATCCGGATAATCCGCCGCGACTTCGATCACGACGCTGCGCCAGAGCTGGGACGTCTCGAGCACATTGGCCTTGTCGATCGAGCAGAGCCGCTTGCGCCGCTTGCGCGCGGTCTCGAAGCCCAGCCGCGCGATCCGCGCCACCTCGGCCTCGTCATAGCGCATCATGTCAAAGCCTTCGCGCAGGCCCGCCTCGGTCGTGCGCCGGCCCCGCGGATCGCCGAAATAGACGTCGCCGGTCAGCTCGCGCACGATCATCAGGTCGATGCCGGCGGCGATCTCCGGCTTCAGCGCGGATTCGCCGACCAGCTCGGGAAAGGCCTTGGCAGGGCGCAAGTTCGCGAACAGGCCGAGCGCCTTGCGCAGGCCGAGAATCGCCTGCTCCGGCCGCAGCTCGCGCGGAAGAGTATCGCAATCGGGATCGCCGACCGCACCGAACAGGATCGCGTCCGCGCGTCGGGCGAGGTCGAGCGTGGCGGGCGGCAGCGGGTGGCCGCCGGCCTTGTACGCGGCGCCCCCCGCCAAAGCGCTCTCGAAACGCAGGCCGAGATCGAGGGCTTTCAACACGCGCACAGCTTCCGCGGTGACCTCGGGCCCGATTCCATCGCCAGGTAAAACAGCTATCAGCATCAACTACCCCGGTTTGGGCTGAGCTTGTCGAAGCCCTCCCTGCCTTGAATGCGCGATGCCCTAAGAAGAAGGGAGGCCTCCGACAAGCTCAGGCCGAACCGGGCGGAAGGGAGCGATTGAGCCGCTCCACAAGCCGTTCGCGTGCCGCCATCACGTCGATCCGGCGCCCGGCGAACAGGTGCGCCTCCAGCGCGCGGCCGTTTGCGCGCAGGTCGTCGCCCGGCACTGCGCCATAGCCGAGTTCGGCCAGGACCAGCTGCTCGAACCGCACCAGTCCGCCCGTCCAGCCCCGCGCGCTGGGCGCGTGCTCGATCGCGTCGAGGACACCGCCAAGGCCGTCATGCAGGCTCGGAAAGGGCTGGCCTTCCGGCAGCGCCGCCGCGACCAGCGCCGTCACCCACTCGATCGCGGCCGCCGGCAGGGGCTCGCTCAGCAAAGGCGCGCGGCTGCGGGTGAGCTCCACCGTCGCCGCAGCCAGCTGCTCCTCGACGCGCGCGCGGAATTCGGCCTGAACCAGGTTTCCCGGCACCAGCACCGGCCGCAACCGCCGCGACCGGCCGCCGCGGACATAGCCGGCCTGCAGCCCGTCCTTCGGCGTCAACGCGCGCACGATCGCGCCATGCTCGCCATGCGCGCGGACGGCGACAATGATCGCGGGGGTGGTGATAATCATGCAGCAGCACCTCTCCCCTGTGGGGAGAGGTCGAGTCGGCGTAGCCGACCGGGTGAGGGGGTACGGGATTCGATCGACAG
>NZ_BBWU01000017.1 GCF_000974765.1 Sphingomonas changbaiensis NBRC 104936
ACCCCCTCACCCCAACCCTCTCCCCGCCGGGGAGAGGGAGTCACTTCGGCGCTCCCGACAGCTGCCCCACGAACTTCTCGAACAGGTACATGCTGTCCATCGGACCCGGGCTGGCCTCCGGATGATATTGCACGCTGAACGCCTGGCGGTCGGTCAGTTCCAGCCCGCAATTGCTGCCGTCGAACAGCGAGACGTGCGTCTCGCGCGCGTTCGGTGGCAGGGTGTCGCGTTCGACCGCGAAGCCGTGGTTCATGCTGGTGATCTCGACGCGGCCATCCTCAAGCCGCTTGACCGGATGATTGGCGCCGCGGTGCCCCTGGAACATCTTGGTCGTCTTCGCCCCGATCGCGAGCGCGAGGAGCTGGTGGCCGAGGCAGATGCCGAACAGCGGCTTGCCCGTTTCCAGCATCTTATGGATCACCGGCACCGCGTATTCGGCGGTCGCGGCCGGGTCGCCGGGGCCGTTCGACAGGAAGAAGCCGTCGGGGTTGTGCGCCATTACTTCGTCGAAGGTGGCGGTGGCGGGGAGGACGGTCACGCGCGCGCCGGCCTTTACCAGGTTGCGGAAGATGTTGTGTTTGGAGCCATAGTCGATCGCAACGACGTGGGGCACGTTCCCCTCCCGCTTGCGGGAGGGGTTAGGGGTGGGAACGGGGCTTGACTCGGCACCGGGTCCAGACGCTTGCCCACCCCCGGCCCCTCCCGCAAGCGGGAGGGGGGAAGAATATCCGGAGCCCAGCTCCCAAACCCCGCCGTCCCACAAATGATGTGCCTCGCACGACACTTCCTTGGCCAGGTCGATGCCCTCCAGCCCCGGCCAGGCGCGCGCTTTCGCCAGCAGCGCGTCCACATCGAACCGGCCGTCCGCACGATACGCAATCACCCCGTTCGGCGCCCCACCCTCGCGGATGCGGCGGGTCAGCGCGCGGGTGTCGACGCCGGCCAGCCCGATCTTCCCCCGCGCCTTCAGCCAGGAGTCGAACCCCTCGGCCGCGCGGAAGTTGGACGGCGCGGTCACGTCCTCGCGCACGATGCAGCCCAGCGCATGGGCGTGGTTCGCTTCCACATCCTCATGGTTCGCGCCGACATTGCCGATGTGCGGGAAAGTGAAGGTGATGATCTGCCCTTCGAACGAAGGGTCGGTCATGATTTCCTGGTAGCCGGTGATCGCGGTGTGGAAGCACACCTCGCCCACCGCCTCGCCTTCCGCGCCGAATCCGCGGCCCCAGATCACGTCGCCATTGGCCAATACCAATACCCCCGTGGCTCCTTCAGGTGCGCGCGTGGGGGTGGCGTCGGCCATGATCGGCAGGCTCCTTCGAGTTGGGGTGCAGCGATGTCGCTAAGGCTTGGCAGCTAGGCGTGTGGCCCCGGCCGGTCAACCTGCTAAACGGCGAAAATGATTCGAGACGACATCAAATCCGCACTCGTCACCGCCATGAAGGGCGGCGACAAGGAAACCACATCCACGATCCGGCTGATCCAGGCCGCAATCAAGAACCGCGACATCGAGGCCCGGACCGGCAAGGCCCCGGACGACGACGACGTGCTGGTGTCGGAGGTCCTGCAGAAAATGGTCAAGCAGCGCCGCGAATCGATCACGATGTACGAACAGGGGAATCGCCCCGAACTGGCGGCGTCGGAAGCGGCGGAAGTCGCCGTCATCGAACGCTTCCTGCCCAAGATGATGGACGAGGCGGAAACGAAGGCCGCGATCGAGGCCATCAAGGCGGAAATCGGCGCGTCGAGCATCAAGGACATGGGCCGCGTCATGGCCGAGCTGAAGACGCGCCACGCCGGCAAGCTGGACATGAGCAAGGCATCGGGGCTGGTGAAGGGGGCGCTTTCGAAAGCGTAGAGCGCAGGACGACTCCCCTCCCGCTTGCGGGAGGGGCTGGGGGTGGGAACATGCCTAAGTGGCGCAGGCGCAATACGGAAAGAGCGCGGCAGCTCCGCCGCGAAGCCACGCCTGCCGAACGCCACCTCTGGCAATATCTCAACAGGAGCCAGCTCGACGGCTTCAAGTTTAGCCGTCAGATGCAGATCGGGCCCTTTTACTGCGACCTGCTCTGCCGGAAGGAAGGATTGGCGATTGAGCTCGACGGGTTCAGCCACGACATCCAGCCCGGCAAGGACAAGTGGCGGGATCGCATCCTGGCGGAATATGGAATTCGCGTGCTTCGGTTTACTAACGAGGATGTATTTCAACATACGGAAGGCGTGCTGATTGAGATCAGGCGCGCTTTAGGCTCGGGCCCACCCCCGGCCCCTCCCGCAAGCGGGAGGGGAGAAGAATGAGCCTCTCCCCCGCTTTCCTCGACGAGCTCCGCACGCGCACGCTGCTCTCCGCGCTCGTGGCCAAAACCGTGAAGCTCCAGCGCAAAGGCCGGGAGTTCGCGGCCTGCTGCCCATTTCACAACGAGAAGACGCCCAGCTTCTACGTCAACGACGAAAAGGGCTTCTATCACTGCTTCGGCTGCGGCGCGCATGGCGATGCGATCCGTTGGATGACCGACCAGCGCGGCCTGCCCTTCATCGATGCGGTGAAGGAACTCGCCCAGGCGGCCGGCATGGAGCTCCCCGCGCCCGATGCCCGCGAAGCGGCGCGGGCTGAGCGCGCCAGGTCGCTCCACGACGTCATGGCGGCAGCGGCGGCCTGGTTCGAGGAACAGTATAACGGCCTGCCGGGTGCCGCGGCGCGCGCCTATGTCGAGAAGCGCGGCATCACGGACGCGACCCGCAAAACCTTCGCTCTCGGCTACGCCCCCGATTCGAAAACCGGCCTCCGTCGCGCGCTCGAAAAATTCGGCGACCGGATGCTGATCGAAGCCGGACTGCTGATCGAGGTCGAGGGAAAGGAGCCCTATGACCGTTTCCGCGACCGGCTGATGATCCCGATCCGCGATCCGCGCGGGCGCGTGATCGCGTTCGGCGGGCGCATCATCGGCCAGGGCGAGCCGAAGTACCTGAACTCGCCCGACACGCCGCTCTTCGACAAGGGCCGCACGCTGTACAATCTCGACCGCGCCGCCCCGGCCGCGCGCAAATCCGGGCGGATGATCGTCGTCGAAGGCTATCTGGACGTCATCGCGCTCGCCCAGGCCGGAATCGACGAAGCGGTCGCCCCCCTCGGCACGGCGCTCACCGAGTTCCAGATCGAGCGGCTGTGGCGGCAGGTCGATGCGCCCCTGCTCTGCTTCGACGGCGATTCGGCCGGGCAGAAAGCCGCCTTCCGGGCCGCGACCCGCGCGCTCCCCGGCCTCGCCCCCGGCCGCAGCCTAGCCTTCCTGACGCTCCCCGCCGGACAGGACCCGGACGATCTCGTCCGCTCGGGCGGTGCGCAGGCGTTCGAAAGCCTCGCCGCCTCCCCGGAGCCGCTGGTCGATCGCCTCTGGAACCATGAGCTCGCCGCCGAACCCCTCGCCACCCCCGAGCAGCGCGCGGGACTCCGCAAGCGGCTGAACGAGCTGGTCTCGGGCATCGCCGACAATGACGTCCGCCAGCAATATCAGGCCGAATTCCGCGAGCGGTTCGACACCCGCTTTCTCCAGCGCCCCGCCTTCCAGCGTGGTCCGCGCCCGCCGTTCCGGCCCGGCGCCAACTGGCAGCCTCCCCGCCCCCTTTCCGCCGAGGCCAAGGGCGTCGGCTCCAGCGGCATCGACCGGCGATTGCTGAAGGGCGTCGTCGCCGGACTGCTGCGCTATCCCGATCTGCTCGCCCGTCATGCCGAGGCGTTGCACGGGCTCCAGGCCAGCGATCCGGCGATCGCACGCCTCCTGGATGCGATGGTCGATCTGGCGCTGGACGAGCAAGCGCTTGATACGGAGCGGCTTCGCACCATATTGCGCTCCAGCGAGTTCGACGCGTTAGCGAGAGATTTACTGCGGGCCGACAGATTGCGCTTCTCTTTCACGAAGCAGGATGCGGATCCGGAACGTGCCAAGACCGACCTTGCCGAGGTGATCCAGGCGATGGTTGAGCAGCCGGAAATCGAGGCGGCTCTGCAATCGGCGACGGAGAGGTTCATGCGCACGCTGGATGAGGAGGACCGTCTCGAGCAGCAACGCTTGCGCGAATTACGCGACGAGAATGCACGGCGGCTTGCAAATCTGATGCAGGACGACGAAGGCGCTTAACTGATTTTAGTTCGGGCAGTTGAATGGCGAAGCAGATTGAAGAACCGGTCGAGAAGGCGGAAGGCGGCGACGCGCCCCTGATCGACCTGAACGAGGCCTCGATCAAGAAGCTGATCGCCCGCGCCAAAAAGCGCGGCGTGATCACTTATGACGAGCTGAACGAAGCCCTGCCGCAGGACCAGATGTCGTCCGAGCAGATCGAGGACATCATGTCGGCGCTGAACGACATGGGCGTCAACATCGTCGAGAATGACGAGGCGGGCGAGGACGGCGAGGCCGAGAAGGAGCCCGAAGAGGACGAGGCCGAGACCTCGGCCGACGGCAGCGACGGCTTTGCGCCGCTGCCTGAAAAGAAGAAGGAAACGGTCGACCGCACCGACGATCCGGTGCGCATGTACCTGCGCGAGATGGGCGCGGTCGAGCTGCTCAGCCGCGAGGGCGAAATCGCGATCGCCAAGCGCATCGAGGCCGGCCGCGACACAATGATCCTGGGCCTGTGCGAGAGCCCGATCACCTTCAACGCGATCATCGGCTGGTCGAATGCCCTGAATGAAGGCACGATGCAGCTGCGCGAAATCCTCGACCTGGATGCGATGCTGTCCAAGGATCCGGCGCCCGAAAGCCTGACCGACGAGGATGCCGAAGGCGACGGCGAGATTTCCGAAAAGACTGCCGGCCCCAGCTTCAAGGAAGAGGAAGAGGTCGAGGAAGTCGCGTCTTCGGACGACGAGGACGAAGAGTCGATGACCGAGCGGCGCGCGCCGCGTCCGGTCGACGACGAAGAGGAAGACAACACCCTCTCGCTCGCCGCGATGGAAGAGCTGCTGAAGCCCGCCGCGCTCGAGAAATTCGCCAACATCACCGCGCTCTTCAAGAAATTCGGCAAGCTTCAGGCTGCGCGCCTCGATGCGATGGGCGGCGGTGCCGCCTTCTCGCCGGCCGACGAAAAGAAATACCAGAAGCTGCGCGAGGACCTCACGGCCGAGGTCGAGAGCGTCCAGTTCCACAACGCCAAGATCGAGTATCTGGTCGACCAGCTCTACAGCTACAACCGGCGCCTGACCGCGCTGGGCGGGCAAATGCTGCGCCTGGCCGAGCGCCACAAAGTGCCGCGCAAGGATTTCCTCGACCGCTATGTCGGCCACGAGCTCGATGAGAGCTGGCTCGACGGCGTCAAGTCGGTCGACAAGAAATGGGCCGCCTTCGCCGGCGCCGAGGCCGACGCGGTCGAGCGCATCCGCGCCGAAATCGCCGAGATTGCCCAGGCGACGGGCATGTCGCTGCCCGAGTTCCGCCGCATCGTGAACATGGTGCAGAAGGGCGAGCGCGAGGCGCGCATCGCGAAGAAGGAAATGGTCGAGGCGAACCTGCGCCTCGTGATCTCGATCGCGAAGAAATACACCAATCGCGGCCTGCAGTTCCTGGACCTGATCCAGGAAGGCAATATCGGCCTGATGAAGGCGGTCGATAAGTTCGAATATCGCCGCGGCTACAAGTTCAGCACCTACGCGACCTGGTGGATCCGCCAGGCGATCACCCGCTCGATCGCGGACCAGGCGCGCACGATCCGCATCCCGGTCCACATGATCGAGACGATCAACAAGCTGGTCCGCACCAGCCGCCAGTTCCTGCACGAGCAGGGCCGCGAGCCCACGCCCGAGGAAATGGCCGAGCGCCTGTCGATGCCGCTCGAGAAGGTCCGCAAGGTGATGAAGATCGCCAAGGAGCCGATCTCCCTCGAAACACCGATCGGCGACGAGGAAGACAGCCACCTGGGCGATTTCATCGAGGACAAGAACGCGGTGATCCCGGTCGACGCCGCGATCCAGGCGAACCTGAAGGAAACGGTCACCCGGGTCCTCGCCAGCCTCACCCCGCGCGAGGAACGCGTGCTCCGCATGCGCTTCGGCATCGGCATGAACACCGACCACACGCTCGAGGAAGTCGGCCAGCAATTCTCGGTTACCCGCGAACGCATCCGGCAGATCGAGGCGAAGGCGCTCAGGAAGCTCAAGCACCCGAGCCGCAGCCGCAAGATGCGCAGCTTCCTCGATCAGTAAACTCTGTCGCCCCGGCCTTGGGTCGGGGGCGACGATACGCAGCGGTCAGTTCATTCCGCCATGTCGCGGATCAGGGCCGTGTCCGCGAACTGGACGAAGGAGCTGATCTTTCCGTCCGCATCGAACTCGACCAGGTCGAACAGGTCCGTCGTCTCCGGCGCCTTACCCGGAACCGTCACGGTCACGCGCGAGCGGACGGCGAGCTTGCTCCCCTCCAGCACCGCATCGAGGATCTGGTGGTCGCTGAAGCCGAATTGATCGATCAGCGCGCCGATCGTCTGCATCGCGCCGGCGCTTTTCAGCGGGACTCCGGCCATTCGATCCGGCTTGCCGACAATCTCGAAATGCGCACCGTCGGCCCAGTACCGCGCTAGCGCCTCCCGATCGCCCGAAACACGCGCGCGATAGGCACCGCCAAGTGCCTCCAGAGCATCCTGCCGATTCAGCATGGCCGTTCCCTCCACTGAGGCGGCCAGTCTATCTCATCCGGCGGCGGCCTCACAGCCGATGATGCGGGCCTCGCGGACATAGGCAAAATCGCCCTCGCCCGACCATGCCCGGCCGTCGGGATAGCGCAGCTCGATCCCGGCGAGATCCTGGGGCTCGGCCAGCCACATGTTGACGCCCATCACGCTGTTTCCGAACCGAGAGACGGCCTTGTCCGTCAGCACGAAATGGGTCGTCGAACCGCAATTCGAACAGAATTGCACGTTCGCATTCGGCTCGCCCTTGTCTGCCCTGCAGTATCCGCTCGCCCGCCCTTCGACCGACACTTCAGAGGGATGGAAATAGCCCCAGCGAGCGCCGGTCTTGCTGCAGAGGGTGCAGTTGCACTCGTGGATGAAGTCAGGCCGCTTTTGGAGTGTGATCCGGATTTGGCCGCAGAGGCACGAAAGGTTCAGCATTCCCGCGTCTTAACCCACGCGCGCCGCGGCTGATAGTCGCGGGGCAGGCTTTCTGTTTCCCACCAGCTGAAACAGTTGCGCCGCCACGGACTGGTCCGGCGACGCGCCGCCACAGCAATACGGTAAAGTCCGTAATTCCGGTTGGCCGCGGCCTTAAGCGTATCCACGCTAGCCGCGCCCCGCAAACGACGCGCCCGCAGGGTGTCCCTGGCCGCGTCCCGAGCGGGGACCAGAATGACCATCTTCAATGTATCGAACTCAACCCAGCTGCAATCCGCACTTGGGAGCGCCACCGGCGGCGACACGATCGTGCTGGCCGATGGCGATTACGGCAAGGTGAACGTCTATACGCGCAACTACGCGTCGACGGTGACGATCGAGGCCGCGACGCCGGGGGGCGCGCATCTCGACGGCCTGTTCGTGGCCAATGCGACGAACATCAGCTTTGCCGGATTGGACGTCGGCCGGGCGCTTGGCGCGACCGAGCCTGACTATACGCAGCTGTCATCCGTCAGCAATTCCAGCAACATCACGATGAGCCACATCACCGTTCACGGATCGCTGGATAACGACCCGGCCAACGATGGCATGGGCATGATGGTGCGCAACGTCGCCGGCTTCAGCATTTCGGATTCGACGTTCGGGGATCTGTATCGAGGCATTGTCCTGCAGAACAACACCAACGCGACGGTCCAGAACAATACGATCAAGACGATCCGGTCGGACGGCATCATCTCGATCGCGAACGATGGCATTACGATCGCAGGCAATCACATCGGTGAGTTCCACCCCAAGCTGGGAGATCACGCCGACGCGATCCAGTTCTGGAACACCGGCCAGACCAAGGGCCAGACCGACATCACGGTCAAGGACAATGTGATCTACCAGAGCTATTTCAGCGGCATCGACCAGACCGGTGTGCAGGGCATCTTCATGTCCGATCCGCTCAGCTATGGGTACAAGAACGTCCTGATCCAGAACAACCTGCTCTACTCGAACGATGCATATAACGGCATTTTCGTGAACGGCGCGACCGGCGCCCAGATCATCGGCAACACGGTTCTGTCGCATAGCAGCGATTCCAAGTTGTTCTGGATCGACGTCCTGAACAGCGACCAGGTTTCGCTTCAGGATAACCTGACCGACCGGATTATCACCTCGAATGTGACCAACTTTGCCCAGAGCGGCAACGTCGACTTCTCGGTCAATGCCGGCGCGCGGGCGATGCTCCCGAACCTCGCAAATCCGGCCGGTGTCGAGGATCTCGTCGCGTCAGGCGTTGGCTACCACCTTCCGCCTCCTCCCACTCCGATCACCCCGCCCGCGCCGTTGCCGATCGACTTCACCGGCGACGATGCAAACAATCTGATCAACGCCAATGCTGCGGACAACAACATCGATGGCGGCAAAGGCGCCGACGCCATGTACGGGCTCGCCGGCAACGATCATTATATCGTCGACAATGCAGGCGATCGGGTCTTCGAAGACGCCAATGCCGGCCATGACGTGGTTTCGACCTCGGTGACCTATTCGCTCCAGGCAGGGACGTCGGTCGAGGTTCTGCAAGTCCTGGGCCCGGACACCACCACCGCGATCAACCTGACGGGCAATGAACTAGCGAACACGCTGATCGGCAACGCGGGCAAGAACATCCTCGACGGTGGCGCGGGCGCGGACGAATTGCACGGACTTGCCGGCGACGATTGCTATTTTGTCGATCATGCGGGCGACCATGTCTACGAGGTCGCGGGCGAAGGATACGATACCGTCTGTGCCAGCGTGAGCTATGCACTTCAGGCGGGAACCTCGATCGAGGTGCTGCAGACGAACGACGTCGCCGGCACCGCCGCCATCAATCTGACCGGTAACGAGCTCGTCAACACGGTATTCGGCAATGGCGGCGCGAACATCCTCGACGGCGGCGCGGGCGCGGACAAGCTGCAGGGATTTGGCGGCGACGACTCCTACCTTGTCGATAACGCGCGCGATAGCGTCTACGAGGCGGCTGGCGGAGGCCGCGACACCGTCAGCGCGAGCGTCAGCTACACGCTGCAGCCGGGGACCTATGTCGAGGTTCTGCAAACGAACGACGACGGCGGCACGGCCACGCTCGACCTGAGCGGGAATGACTTCGCAAACGTCGTCCGCGGCAATGCCGGCAACAACACGCTGCAAGGCCGTGGTGGAGACGACGTCCTGATCGGCCTGGGCGGCGATGACCGGCTCTATGGACAGGCCGGCAACGACACGTTCGTGTTCGCGCCGGGCTTCGGCCGGGATATGGTCGGCGACTTTGCCGCCCATAGCGCGGGCGGGGGTGACCTGGTCGCCTTCCAGGGCAAAGCCTTCTCGGGCTTCGACGACCTGATGGCCCATGCCGCGCAAAAGGGCACCGACGTGGTCTTCACGCTCGACGCGAACACCAGCCTGACGCTTCACAACGTCCAGCTTGCGGCCCTGAGCGCGCAGGACTTCACCTTCGCCTGATCGGCGCCAAGACCGGTATCCTCGGCCAGGTCCGCAGACCCGCGGATCAGGCCGGGGGTGCTAGCTCCAAAATCGTCGCCAGCTCCGCCGGCGGCGCGCTCTCCTCGAATGCGGGCACGTCCCGCGGCAGCGCGATCCAGGGCTGCTTCGTGCTGATGAAGATGTGCAGCGCCGGCGTCAGCCGCTCGCTGCCGTCGACCGTGCCGGCGCGCACGATCGCCATGCCGGGCCAGCGCGAGTTGGTGCTGTACAGCCGGCCGACGCAGGCCGCGCAATGATAGCCGGTGCTCACCGCCCCGCTGACGCTGGTGACGCCGGCCGTGAGCAGTTCGCCAGTCACCGACAGCGCGGCCTCCGGCACCGGCATCTGATGCGCAAAGGACGATCCGCTGGCGCGCTGGCACAAGGTGCAATGGCACGCATAGCTACGCGGCATCCGCTCCAGCGCGATCGTATAGCGCACGGCGCCACAGCGGCAGCCTCCGGTGATCATAGCCATTTCCTCCAGCGTCTTTTCACCTCTCCCATAGGGAGAGGTCGAGTCGGGCGCGAGCCCGACCGGGTGAGGGGATCGGGCGCTCGTCGCCCACGCTCCCTACCCCCTCACCCCGCTCGCTTTCGGCGAGTCGCCCTCTCCCCATGGGAGAGGGTCGCAAGCTCGTTCACGCCCGCGGCGCGAGCCCGCGCTGCTTCATTCGCCACAGCGCCAGCTCGATCCGGTCCTGACCGAAAAACGGCTCGCCCTCGAACACGAGCGTCGGCACGCCCCAATGGCCGGCGGCTTCCAGTGCGGTCTGGTTTGCGGCGATTTCGGTATCGAGCGCTTCGGCATCGCAGCTCGCCTCTGCCTCCAGCTCGGCGAAATCGAGTCCGGCGCGCTCGGTGGCGCCGGCGAGGTGGTCCCCTTCATTCCAGCCCTGGGTGCCGCCCCAGATCAGCCGCGAGGCTTCGTCGGCGAAGGCGAGTCCCCTGCCCCGCCGCGCCGCTGCCTGGCCGATCCGGGTCAGGCGGAAGATGTGTGGCTGGTCCTTGGCGATACGACGGGTCGCGATGTCCTGCACGATCGGGTCCGGGCGCGGCGGCGCGAACGGAATGTCCAGATATACAGCGAGGCGCATCACGTCCGTGACCGTGTAGCGGAGCCAGTTCGGATGATTGCGCTCGAAGAAGTCCGGCTGGCGGATCGCGAGCGGATAGACAGGACGCAGCGCGATTTCGAGGTCGTACGCCTCGGTCAGCGCGCGGTAGCGGCGGGTGGCGAGATAGGAATAGGGGCTACGGAACGACCAGAACAGGTCGGCCGCGAGCCCCATGCGTCAGGCCGCTTTCTGCAAATGGCGGCGGCCGAGCAGTTCGGCGATCTGCACCGCATTCAGCGCCGCGCCTTTTCGGAGATTATCGGAGACGACCCACATGGCGAGGCCGTTGTCGACCGTCGGGTCCTCGCGGATGCGGCTGACATAGGTCGCGAACTCGCCGACCGCCTCGATCGGGGTGACGTAGCCGCCGTCCTCGCGCTTATCGACCAGCATCACGCCGGGGGCTTCGCGCAGGATGCGCTGCGCCTCGACGGCGCTGATCTCGTTCTCGAACTCGACATGCACCGCCTCGCTGTGACCGACGAACACAGGCACGCGGACGCATGTGGCGATCACCTTGATCTTCGGATCGAGGATCTTCTTGGTCTCGACCACCATCTTCCATTCTTCCTTGGTCGATCCATCGTCCAGGAAGCTGTCGATGTGCGGGATCACGTTGAACGCGATCTGCTTGGTGAATTTCTTCGGCTCTGCCTGCTCGCCGACGAAGATGTTGCGGCTCTGCTCGAACAGTTCGTCCATGCCGCTCTTTCCGGCGCCGGAAACCGACTGATAGGTGGCGACGACCACGCGGGTGATCTTCGCCGCATCGTGCAGGGGCTTCAGTGCGACGACCAACTGCGCGGTTGAGCAATTCGGGTTCGCGATGATATTCTTGCGGGTGTAGCCGTCGATCGCGCCCGGGTTCACCTCGGGCACGATCAGCGGCACGTCCGGGTCCATCCGATAGAGCGACGAATTGTCGATCACCGTGCAGCCCGCAGCGGCGAATTTGGGCGCGTAAACCTTGGTCGCCTCCGATCCGATCGCGAACAGCGCGATGTCCCACCCATTCGGATCGAAATGCTCGATATTCTGGATCTTCAGCATCCGCCCGGATTCACCGAATTCGACTTCGTCGCCTTGGCTGCGCGACGAGGCGAGCGCGGCGATGTCGTCGATCGGGAATTCGCGCTCGGCCAGGATGTTGAGCATCTCGCGCCCGACATTGCCCGTCGCGCCCGCGACCACCACCCGGTAACCCATATTCGTCTCCTCGACCGTCCGCTTCCGGACACTTGCCTGTTCGCTGCCGGACACATCGACTACAGCTGTAATCGAAAATCGGCAGAAATCCGTGCGCGGACGCTTTGGCCCGTCTTTTGCGTGACCGCCAGATAGAAATCCGGAGGTCCGAATGAAACCTGCTTTCCCGATCTTGTTGCTCGCAGCCTTGGGCGCGCTGCCCGGCGCTTCGGCGACTGCGACGACGGTCGCCGCGTCCGACGTCGCCGTTGATGCGCCCTGGACCGCGAGCATCAGCAAGTCCGACCCATCGAAGCTCCATCTGAACGTGATCGAGGACCGGCACGGGACGCTCGGAACCTCGGTGCCGATCGCGGAGCTTTCGGGCCTGACGCCGGAGGAGATTCGCGGCACCGGGCGGCCCGTCACCTTCACGCTGCGGCGCGAAGCGGGGACGATCACGTTTACCGGGCGGTTCGCGAACGGCACCGGCCAGGGAACGCTGCGCTATCAGGGCGACCCCGCCTATTGGTCGCGGATCGCAGCCATGGGCGTCGAGAACGACCTGACGACGAACCGGCGCGTCAACCTGCTCGCGCTGCCGCTGCTCGACGTGCGCAGCGACTATATCGCAGCGCTCCGCCGCGAAGGCGCGATGGCGCCCTTGAGCGATTATGTCGGTATGCGCGCGGTCGGCGTGCGGCCCGAAATGGTGCACGAAGTGCGGCCGCTGATCGCCGGAGGCCTGAGGCCGCACGACCTGATGGCGTTCGCCGCGCTGGGCGTTACGCCCGATTATGCCCGGTCGATGCGGACGATCTTTTCGAGTCTGGAGGCGCAGGACCTCACCTCGATGAAGGCGCTGGGCGTCACCGCCGACTATATCGCGACGATGCGCGCGGCCGGCGCCCGCATCCGCACCGCCGGCGACGCGCAGAGCTTTCGCGCGCTCGGCATCTCGACCGCGGCCGTGAAGCGGGCGGTCGAGCATGGCCGGCCGAACCCGACGGCCTCCGAGGTGATGCAGATAAGCATGCGCTACTGATCCGCCGCGAAAGCGACGGACGGGGTGGTCCTGTAGGGGAGGACCGCCCCGTTTCTCATCTGGCGGGAAGAGCGTCGAAAGCGACGGTCAAGCGCGGCTGCTCGCTCTCGAACGGCAGCGTGCCGTGCCAGAAATAGGACGGGAACACGACGAGCCGGCCCACTTTCGGCTTTTCCGTCCGGCGCGCGGGAAGATCGAGCCCAAGCGCCGCGTCGGGGATGCCGAAGGCCAGCGCGCCGGCGTCGCCCTGCCCCACCTCGGGCGGCAGGCTGACGTACAGGGCGGAACTCATCCAGCCCGTCTGGTGGATGTGGTTGATGTGAAAGCCTTCGCTCCTCAGCCGCACCGACCAGGAACCGGCAAAGTCGATGCCGCCGGTCTTGCGCGACAGGAACGGGTGGCGGGGATCATCGGGCAGGTCCCGCAGCCGCTGCTGCACGCCGCTCCTGATCTGCGCGATCAGCCGCTGGATCAGCGGATCCTTGCGATCGAACAGGCTTCCCCGTGTCTGCGTGCCGCCCCGCAGCGACTGTTCGGCCGGATGCTCGCGCATCGTGTGCATCTCGGCCAGCCTGACGGCGAGCTCGTCGAAGAAGTCGGGCGCCGCGTCGAGATCGACCGGCATCACCAGCCGCTCGTAATCGGCCAGCCATGCCTCTCGCGGATCGTCGAGCAAGCGCCAGATCACCGTCAGCAGCGCCCAGGGCGCCTGGTCGAGCGGATCGATCTCGGTCGCGCGCAACGCATGCGCTTCGGCCGCCTTCGGATCGCCCGCGGCGACAAGGCTATGCGCGAGGTGCTGGTGCGCGGGCGCGTAATCCGGCTGGTCGGCAAGCAGCTGGCGCAGCAGATCGATGGCCCGGTGCTGGTTGCCCAGCCGCGACAAGGCCGCGGCGCGCGCGATCCGGACCTCGGGATGCGGGCCGATCAGCGCCTCCGCTTCCTGACCCCAGGCGGCAAGCTGGACATAGTCGCGCACAGCGAAGGCCAACCGCAGTGCGGAGCCCCACAGCGCCGTCGAGTTGGGCCGCGCCCGCAGCGCCGGGCGATAGGCATCGAGGGCCTGCGACCCAAACCCCAATTGCGGCAGCAGCAGTGCCAGCGTCTCGTGCGCGTCGATCTGCTCGGGAACCTGGCTGACGATATTGTGATACTCGACGGCCGCTTCTTCATAGCGGCCGACGTCGGCGAGAAGATGAGCGCGCAGCGTCCCCGTCTCCGGCGGCACCGGGCCCTGACGCATGGCGTTTTCGGCTTCTTCGAGCGCCTCTGCCGGGCGATCCTGCTCACGCAGCAAGGTCGCCAGATTGTGCCGGGTGCGCACGTCCTCGGCATCGATCGCGATCGCGCGGCGATAGACCTCGGCGGCCGTCTCGGTATTGCCGCGCTGCCGTTCCAGCAGGCCCAGCGCCGCCCAGCCCCGCGCGACCGCAGGCGCCGCCCGAATTGCGCGCCCCAGCGCCGCTTCGGCGACGTCGAACCGGCCGGCATTGGTCGCGACGATGCCGAGATCGATCCAGCCGTCATTATGCTCTGGCCTTAGCTCGGTCGCCCTTTGCAGCGCCTCGACCGCCCTGTCGCCTTGCCCCAGATCGTCGAGCAGATTGCCGTAGCTGTTCCATAGCCCCGCATGGTTGGGCGCGAGCTCCAGCGCAGACTCGAACGCCTGCAGCGCTTCCGGCCACCGAGCAAAGGCCTGCAGCACCAGCGCGCGCAGGAACAGGCCGTTGGGATGTTCCTGGACATCCGCCGGCAGCGCATCGAACCGATCGACCGCGCCGTCGGCGTCGCCGGCCTGGAGCTGGGCATGGATGGTCTGGAGCGAACGGAGTTCGACGGGCGAGAGCGGGCGCGACATGCCATGGTTGTGAAATGGCCTGCGACAGGAAGCAAGGCCATTCATTTGGCGTTCATGTAGCGACCGCGCTCAGCCCCTCCGCAGCGATCCGTTCCGCTTCGGCGAACAGCGCCGGATCGACCTCGACGCCCGAGGCGGCGGCATTCTCCTCGACCTGCTCCGGCCGGCTGGCGCCGATGATCGCGGACGCGACGTTCGGCTCCTTCAACACCCAGGCCAGCGCAAACTGACCGAGGGTGAGGCCCGCCTGCTCGGCGAGCGGCTTCAGCTTCTGCACCGCCTCCAGCACCGGCCGCTGCATCCAGCGATCGATGAAGCCGCCCATTTCATCGGACGTGGCGCGCGTCCCCTGCGGCGGCGGCGCATCAGGCAGATACTTGCCGGTCAGCACGCCTTGCGCGAGCGGCGACCACACGATTTGCGAAATCCCATTGGCGCGGGAGAGCGGAATGATCTCCTTTTCCGGCGCGCGCCACAGCAGCGAATATTGCGGCTGGCTGGATACGAATTTCTCCGCACCGGCGACGGCTAGCGCCTCGCGGATGCGATCGGCGGGCCATTCGGAAAAGCCCAGATAGCGCACCTTGCCGGCCTTCACCGCGTCGGTGAGCGCCAGCATTGTTTCCTCGACCGGCGTGTCGGGATCGTGGCGGTGGCATTGATACAGGTCGATCACATCGACGCGCAGCCGCTTCAGCGATGCGTCGAGCTGCTTTTCGACCTGCGCGCGGGAGAGGCCGCGATCGGTCTCCGTCATCGGGAAGAACAGCTTGGTCGCGATGATGTACTTGTCACGTGGCACGCCGCTCAGAACTTCGCCCAGGAAGGTCTCCGCCGCCCCGCGTCCATAGATATTGGCCGTGTCGATCAGGTTGATGCCAAGATCGAGCGCCCGATGCACGCACGCCGCTGCCCGCTCGGCATCGACGCCGACGCCGTAGGTGAGCCAGGACCCGAGCGAGATTTCGGACACCTGAAGATCGCTCGATCCGAGCTGGCGATAGCGCATGCTGGTCCCTCCTTGCCGCGCCCTACGAACGCGAACCGTCATTGCCGTCACGCGTTATGAACGGCACAGGAGACCAACGCAGCACCAAAAGCGACGGTCCACGACTTTCGCGGAGGGATCTGCGCTAACTAGGCCATGGCGTGGACAACACGCGCCCCTCGCGCCTGGCGCAGGGCGGCACCGGCCAGGCCGAAGCCCAGGATCAAGGCCGCCCAGATCGGCGCTTCCGGAACGGCAGTCGTCGAACCGATCGTCAGATTGTCGATGCTGAAGCTGCCGCTCTGTGCGGTCGCGCCGCCGCTGAAGCCGAAATCGATCGACTTCACGCCCAGGCTCGACGTCACGCCGAAGAAATAGGGCGTGCCGAACGGCGTCGGTGCCAGTGGGATGTTATCGGTGCTGTTGTCGCCATAGGTAATGAACGCGAAATAGGGCGCCCCCGCGTCATTACCCTCGACATCGACACCGGCGCCGAAGACGCCCGCAGACGTGCCGTAAGACGTGCTGTCGAACGTGACCCGGAACGAGCCGTTGCAGCCGGCGCAATAGAGCTGATTTGAAGCGTTGCCGAAGATGATGTTGTTGTTGGCAAAGCCGGTGGTCGTGTATTTGGTCTGACCGACCACGGCCGACATTGCGGCATCGCTGAGAACGCTGAATGCTGCCGGGTAGCCCTGGGCTGTTTCGAACGTATCCACCAGCTTGCTGGCAAGTGTAGCTTCGAATGCCGCGCGGTTGGCATAAATGGTTGCCGCATCGGCGGTTCCGGCCAGGCAGGTCGCAGCGACGAGAGTCAGGACAAGGCGTTTCATGACGATCCCCCCTAATCAGTGCAGGAACCTTATAGCATATTCCGCAGCGGCGAGCAGCAATGAAAAGGCGTGGATCGAAACTTTGCCGCGATGGGCTAAGCGACTATGATCACCGGCGATAAGCCTCTGCTATGCTAGCAAATGCTCGGGCGAGCTTGCGCTCGATCTGCGACCGTCCCTATTGCGACAGCTTGCCGGTCACGCCCCAGGTGTCCGAGACGACATAGCCCGTCGGCCACGGGTCGGTGGGGTCCACGCGATAGTGATGGAATCCGGTGATCCAGGCGCGTCCCCGGATCGTGGGAACGATCGCGGGCCGGCCGCAAATCTCGGTCGTCCGGACGATCCTGCCCTCGAAGCGGGAGCCGATGATCGAGCTGTGGGCCATCGGCTCCCCGACTTGGATCTGCCCGCGTGCGTGAAGGACGGCCAGCCGTGCGGACGTGCCGGTCCCGGTCGGGCTGCGGTCGGAGCGCCCGGGCGAGACGATGCAGGTGTTGCGCGTCGCCTTTCCCGCCCCCTGGAAAGGCTCGGTGAACTGGACGATCGACACGCCGCGAATGGCCGGGTTTTCCGGGTGAACGACGTCCAATTGCTCGCGCGCGGCGATCCTGATCTTCTCGCCTAGCTCGGCGAGCCGGCGCGCGTTTTCCGGATCGACGGCCAGCCCGAACTGCCCTGCATCGACGATGGCGAAGAACATGCCGCCATAGGCCACGTCGAGCTTCACCGGCCCCACCCCGTCCACCTCGATCGAGGCATCGAGGCGATCGACAAAGCAGGGCACATTCTCGAACTCGACCGATACGCACTTGCCGCCCTCGCAGGTCGCCTTGGCCCGCACCACGCCGCCGGGCAGATCCAGCGTCACGATCGTCTCCGGCTCCGTCATCGGCAGGATCCCGGTCTCGAGCAGGACGGTGACGATGCAGATCGTGTTGGAGCCCGACATCGGAACATATTCGGTCGGCTCCATGATGATCGCGCCCGCGTCGCAATCCGCGCGCGTCGGCGGGACCAGCAGATTGACGTGACGGTTGACCGATCCGCGCGGCTCGCAGAGCAGCAGCCGGCGGATATGATCATGGTCCCGCTCCATCGCCTGCATTTTCGCGAACATTGTTTCGCCCGCCGGCGGAAGCACGCCGCCGATGATCACATCGCCGACTTCGCCTTCGGCATGGCAGCCCACGACCGAGATGATCCGTCCGGCCATAAATTCTCCTCGATCACGCGACGGTTGGTACGATCCGGCCTTCGCTAAACCGTATACGATTTGAGTCAATCGAGGAGTGTGGTGCCTCTAGAACGGCAGCGGATGCGCTGGTGCCATCTGCTCGAATCGCCGGGCGCCGCAGGCCCAGGGATCGTCACGCCCCACCGCCGCGAGAAGCGAGGCATAGCTGGTCGCAAGCCATGTCGGCAGCCTTGGCGCGCGCTGCGGGTCCGCCGCGAGCGCGCGGCAGGATGCGACGAACGCATCCGCCTGCGCGCAGAGCTTCGGATCGATGCTCATCCGGCTGTCGGCCGGGTAGCGCTGCTGTGCCTTGTAACGGAATGAGGACGGCAGCGGCGCGCTCATGTCCCAGGCCAGCGCCGGCATCGGCACGACCGGATAATCGGACCCAAAGGCGAGCAGGTGCGGTCCGAGGTCGACCAGGCGATCTTCCGCTTCGACCCAGTAATGCGGGTGCGGCTCATCGCCCGACCGGAAACCCTGGACGGCGAGCCGTCCGTGATCGGGCGTCATCACGAATGCCGCGAATTGGCCGCCGACCAGCACCGCGTCGACGCCCGCATCGCGCAGCAGCGCGCGCAGCCCGAACGCCGAAAACGCGCAGCGGCGAAAGAAATCGTCCGGGAACATCTCGCACAGGCACGCCTCTACGACCGCCATGAGCTGTTCGAGCTCGGCGAGTTCAAGGCCGCTCACCCGGCAGTCCGCGCCGATTGCAAGCATGATTGCCGCGCCCCCTGCGACGCGCCCTTATGAGTCATCGTTCCGGAACCCCCCAGCTCCGTGTGGCACAGCTAATCCGGCACTAACCATCCCGTATTGGACAAATGCGACATCATCAGCCGGAAGTGTCGGGAATTCAGTGCGTTTTCGACGCCGCGGCTTAGGTCCGATCGGGCGCGACGAAGCCCAGCCGCGCCTCGACCGAGAACAGCCGCTCGCGCGAATAGAAGCGCAGCGGCCAGTCGCGGCGACCGCGCGGGCTCAGCAGCAGGGCGTTGACGCGGGCGCAGAGCTCCCGCTCCCCGGTTTCCACCACATGGGCGCGAACGGCGGCCAGGAACACGCCCGTGATCGTCTCGTGATAGCCTTCGCTGTCGGTATTCCGGCCGCCGACGCTCTCGTTATAGCTGCGGATGATCTCGGGCAGCTCGGCATCGAGGTCGATATCCGGGCGCTCGACGACGAGGTAGGTCGTGGCCGCAAGGTGCGCCTCATGCGTCCACTCGGCCCGCGGCAGCGTGCGCGCGAGCAGCCCCTCGCCGACGCGGCGGATCGCGTCGGCGCTGGCAAACAGGCGGGGTGAGTGGTCGGTCATCGGATCGGGCTTTCTCTTGGGAGCGCCCGATCCGAGGACCGGGCTATTCAGGCGGCCTTGGGCGCGCTCTGGCGGACGCTTTCGTCGACATGTGCTTCGAATTGCGCGAAATTGTCGATGAACTGCTGAACCAGCTTCCGCGCGGTCGCGTCGTAGGCATCCTTGTCCGCCCAAGTGCTGCGCGGGTCGAGGATCGACGAATCGACACCCGGCACCGCCACCGGCACCTTGAACCCGAAATTCGGATCGGTGCGGAACTCGGCATTGTTCAGGCTGCCGTCCAGCGCGGCATTCAGCAGCGCCCGTGTCGCCTTGATCGGCATGCGCTTGCCGGTGCCGAACTTGCCGCCGGTCCAGCCGGTGTTGACCAGCCAGCAATCGACGCCGCCCTTGGCGATCCGCTCCTTCAGCAAATTGCCGTAAATCGACGGATGACGCGGCATGAACGGCGCGCCGAAGCAGGTCGAGAAGGTCGCCGATGGCTCGGTGACGCCGATCTCGGTGCCCGCGACCTTGGCGGTGTAGCCCGACAGGAAGTGGTACATCGCCTGATCCGGCGTCAGCTTCGCGATCGGCGGCAGCACGCCATAGGCGTCCGCGGTCAGCATGATGACGTTCTTCGGCACCGGCCCGAGATTGTTGTCCGACGCGTTCGGGATGAAGTCGATCGGATAGGCGCCGCGGCTGTTCTCCGCGAGCGTCGCATCGTCCAGGTCGAGCTCGCGCGTGACCGGGTCCATCACGACATTCTCGAGCACCGTGCCGAACCGCTTGGTGGTCGCGTAGATCTCCGGCTCCGCCTCGGGCGAGAGGCGGATCATCTTGGCGTAGCAGCCGCCTTCGAAGTTAAAGACCGCAGTGTCCGACCAGCCATGCTCGTCGTCGCCGATCAGGGTGCGGCTGGCATCGGCCGACAGCGTCGTCTTGCCAGTGCCAGAAAGGCCGAAGAACACGGCCGTGTCGCCGTTCGGGCCGATATTGGCCGAGCAGTGCATCGGCATCACGCCCTTCACCGGCAGCAGATAGTTCAGCACGCCGAACACGCTCTTCTTCATCTCGCCGGCATAGCGCGTGCCGCCGATCAGGATCAGCTTTTCGGAGAAATTGACGGCGACCACCGTTTCGCTGCGGGTGCCGTGGCGTTCCGGATCGGCCTGGAAGCTCGGCAGGTCGATGATCGTGTATTCGGGCTCGAAGCCCGCCAGCTCGGCTTCATCCGGACGGACCAGCAGGGTGCGGATGAACAGGTTGTGCCAGGCGAATTCGTTGATCACACGGACGCGGACGCGGTGCTCCGGCTGCGAACCACCGAACAGGTCCTGCACGAACAGGGTCGGCTTGGTCTTCAGCTCCGTGAGAAAGTCAGCCTTCAGCGCCTGGAAATGATCCGGCGTCATGCCCTTGTTGCTGCCCCACCAGATCGTGTTTTCGGTCTCGGCATCGCGGACGGTGAATTTGTCGTTCGCCGAGCGGCCGGTGTGCTTGCCGGTCGCGACCACCAGCGGGCCATCCTTGGCGAGCAGGCCTTCGCCGCGCTGCACGGCGTGCTCGATCAGCGGCGCCGTCGTGAGGTTCCAGTGGAGCTCGGCACCGGTATCGATACCCTGATGTGCGAGCGAAAACGAAGGCACGCGATCGGCCAAGAGGACCTCCCCAAGCAAAGACAAAGGGCGCGCTCCTGAGGACCAGGGCACGCTCCAGACACCCGCGCGGATTACTCGCGAGGACCCTTGGCGTCAAATGAACGAGATGGTGAACGGGTTCCTCGCCTCCCTCTCCTTTTAGGAGAGGGCGACTCGCGAAGCGAGCGGGGTGAGGACGACCGACGCGGGCAAAGCCCGCGTCGTCGGTCGGCGCTGTGGCGCCGCTGGCCGGCCTCGTGGGTCGGGCATGGCTTCGCCCGCCCGACCGCGCTGCGGCGCGCAGCGCTCCCACGTGGCGCCAGAGGGTCTATAAGCCGGGTTCTGTCCTCGCCCGAAGGCGATGTGCGGCCATTCCTCTCGGGCTGCCGTTGCCGACAGCCTCCAGCAACCAACCCGGGCGACGAGCCGGAACAAGGCCCATGTGCCGCCCCTATTCGGTCTTGCTCCCGGTGGGGTTTGCCATGCCGTTCCCGTTGCCGGACCCGCGGTGCGCTCTTGCCGCACCCTTTCGCCCTTGCCGAGCCGAAGCCCAGGCGGTCTGCTTTCTGTGGCACTGTCCCTGACCCTGCTTGCGCAGGACCGCCGGGCGTTACCCGGCACCGTTGTTCCGTGGAGCCCGGACTTTCCTCGGCGCACTTGAAGTGCGACGCGGCCGCCCGACCCTCTGGCGGCGCCGGATATAGATCAGCTCGGCAGTTGCGCCAAGCGCTGCTCCAGATCGGCCTTCCAGGGCGCGTCGGCGGGCGCGCGGGCCAGCAGCTCGGTCCAGATCGCACGAGCCTGGGCGAACTGGCCCGATTGGGCAAGCGCCAGCCCCATGAAGAAGGGCGGCCCCGGATGCTGCGGCGCGATCTCCGCCGCTTTCTGGAAGGCATAGGTCGCGGCCGGCGAAACCATCCCGCCATTGTGCACGACAAGGGCGTTGCCGAGCCCGACCCACAGGTCTGGATCGCGCGGGTTCTGCTTCAGGCCCGATTTGATGTAGGTCACCGCCGCTGTCGGCAGGCCCGCGCGCATCGCGCCGTCGGCCGCCATCAGCCAGGACGGGCCGTTGCCGAACCGCTGCTCGCCCATCCGGTTGCGGATTTCGATGTCCGCTTCCTTCGCCTTGGACAGGTCTTCGGGCGGCTGCACCGGGTGATCGGGCAGGTTCGGACTGCCCTGGATCGCATAGCCGGCAAGACCGAGCAGCAGCGCCGCCGCGATCGGCTCGAACGCGAGACGCGGCAGCCGTCCCCATTTCCAGAGCGCACCGCCCGTGATCGCCATCAGCGCGAGAATGATCAGCCAGCCCATCAGCGGTGCTTCCGAAAACGGCCGCGCGCGACCAGAGCGCCGACGCCCAGCAAAATCAACGGCGCGAACCAGAGCGGCCAGGTCAGCGGCTCGACCAGAGGCTTGTAGCTGACCCATTGACCATAGCGCTCGATCAGCCATTTGCGGATCGCTTCCGGCTTCTCGCCCGCCGCGATCCGCGTGCGCACCATCGCCCGCATGTCACCGGCAAGCTCCGCGTCCGAATCGGCGATCGACTGGCCCTGGCAGACGATGCAGCGGATCGTCAGCATCAGGTTTTTGGCCGCGGCTTCCTGCCCGGGATCGGGAAGCTGCTCGTTCGCCCACTTCGCGGCGGGGAGGTTAGAGTCCGCGAGTGCGGGGGCGGTGAGGAGAGCGAGTGCGAGCATCAAGCTCCTCCCCGGAACGGGGAGGGGGACCGCCGGGCCGAGCCCGGTGGTGGAGGGG
>NZ_BBWU01000016.1 GCF_000974765.1 Sphingomonas changbaiensis NBRC 104936
AAGCGGGAGAGGGGCTGATGGCAGGAACGGGTCGAAAGCGCCGTCTATATAGGCGGGTTAGTTGGACGGCGCGCTGGCGAGGAAGGCCGGGATTGCCTTTTGCTCGAGCGCGTCGGCCTTCTGCTTGGCGCTGGCGAGCTGCTGCTCGATCTCGGCGCGCATCTGCACGGCCTGGTCGGTCGGCGGCAGGTCCGCGCCGCCCTCGGTCAGCCAGCCGAGATTGGCGAGGTTGCCGTAGATCCGGGTCGGCACGCGGAACGCGTCCTCGATCTTACCGGTGAGCTGCAGCGGGAAGTAGAGCGATTCCACGTCCTTCAGCTGCGCATCCAGCTTGTCGCCGGCAGCGATCTGCTTCGCGTAAGCCCGATCGCTGCCGTGCTGCTCGCGCAGGTCGCTGATCTGCTTGCGGACCTGCTCGATGCGGTTGATCACAGCGGCCGCGCTATCGAGGTCAGCGACGACGCCCAGCAGGAAGTCGGTATTGGCCTTGATCGTCGCATCGGAGCCGATGCTCTTCGGATCGCGCAGCACGCTGAGCGGCTGCGTCGCGACCTGGCCGTCGGCGTCGATCTTGACCGTATAGTCGCCGGTCGCGACCACCGGGCCATCGGCATAGCGGCGCCAGTGGACCAGCGGACGCCAGCCGTCCTTGCCGACCGTCACCCACGGCTCGCCCGGAGGGCTGTTGAGCAGCTTGACGGTGGTCGGCGCATCGTGGCGCAGATCCCACCATTGGCGGTTCACGCCGGCCTTCCCCGGACCGGTGAGCTGACGCACGACCTTGCCGTCCTTGTCGAGGACCGTGATCTTCACGCTCCGCGCGGGCGCCTTCAGGTAATAGTTCAGCGGCACGCCCGGCGGGGGATTGTCACCCACCGCCTTGTTGTACGTGTCCATCGCGTGCGTGTTGTTCATCGCGCGGTAGCGATAGGTGTCGCGCGGCTTGAAGAAAGTGACGGGCGCGCTGCTTGCCTTCGCCTTGTCGAATTCCTGGATCGGCTTCAGGTCGTCGAGGATCCAGAAACCGCGGCCATAGGTCGCCACCACCAGGTCGTTATAGCGCTTCTGAACAGTCAGCCAGTAGATGGGTGCGGGCGGCATATTGTTGCGCAGCAGCGACCAGTGGTCGCCATCGTCCCAGGTCACGTAGATGAAATTGTCGGTGCCCAGATAGAGCAGGCCCGGCCGGGTCGGATCTTCCGCGAGCGTGTGGGCGCTGCTGTTGACCGACTTCGGAATGCCGCCGGAAATGAGCTTCCAGGTCTTTCCGAAATCGGCGGTCTTGTAGACATAAGCGTTATAGTCGCCGGTCGACTGCTGCATGTTGTTGACGATGTAGGCAGTGCCGGCGTCGAATTTCGACGGCTCGATGCTCCAGATGATGCCGAGCGGCGGCATGCCGGTGATGTTCTTGGTGACGTTTTCCCAGGTCTTGCCGCCGTCGCGCGTGATGCTGACCGTGCCGTCGGTGGCGCCGGTCCAGATCAGGCCTGCCTGCACCGGCGATTCCGCGATCGAGTAGAGGGCCGAGCCCTCGAACACCATCAGGTTGTCGGCGTGCATGCCGCCGGAATCGAGCTGGTGCGTCTTGTCGTTGCCGGTCAGATCCGGGCTGATCACCTGCCAGGACTGACCGCCGTTCTGCGTCATGTGGACATTCTGGCTGCCGACATAGACCTTCTCGTTGTCGTGCGGAGAGATCGCGATCGGCATCGACCAGTGGAAGCGCTGCTTCACGTCCTTGGGCGCCCAGCCGTAGGCGGCCGACGGCCAGGGCGACACCCAGCGCATCTGCCCGCTGCGCAGGTCCATCCGCGTCAGGTCGCCATTATAGCAGCCGGACCAGACGATGTTGTTGTCCTTCCAGTCGGGAATGGAGAAGCCCGGTTCGCAGCCGCCGATCTGGGTCCAGTCCGCCGCGGTGATCTTGCCCCCGGACGGGGCGCCGCCTCGGCCGGCATAGATATTGTTGCTGGGCCCGCGGAAGGTGGGCTCGTCCTGGCGGTTGCCGTAGACGTTGTAGGGGATCTGGTCGTCGGTGAAGGCGTGATACATCTGCGCCACCGGAAGGGCGAAGGTCTCGTAAGACTTCCGGTTGTTGACGCTGACGGTCAGGCCGTGATCGTGGGCGATCATCACGCGGGCTGGGTTCAGCGGATCGTACCAGACGTCGTGCACGTCGCCGGGCAGATCCTCGGCCTCTTCGATCGTGGTGCCGCCGTCATGCGAATAGACGACGCGCACCGCCGCGACATAGATGAAATTCTCGTCGTCCGGCGCCACCGCAAAGCGCGTGTAATAGGACGAGCGTTCCGACAGCACGTGCTGTTGGTTGACGACGCGCCAGGTCTTGCCGGCATCGTCGGAGCGATAGAAGCGGGGCGTGTCTTCCTGGATCAGCGCGTAGACGCGGTTCGGATCGGTCGGCGCGACCTGCACCGCCACCTTGCCGATCACCTTGTCCGCGGCGGGCAGGCCGTGGCCGGCCACCTTGCTCCAGCTCTTGCCGCCATCGTGCGTCACATAGACGCCGCTGCCCTTGCCGCCGCTGTTCAGGTTCCAGGTCTTGATATCGACCTGCCACATGCCGGCGAAGACCGTGTTCGGATCCTTGGGGTCCATCGACAGCTCGGAGCAGCCGGTATTCTCGTCGACGAACAGCGACCGCGTCCAGGTCTTGCCGCCGTCGGTGGTCTTGTAGATGCCGCGCTCCTGCTGCGGGCGATAGGCCTGGCCGAGCGCGCAGACATAGACGATGTTGGAGTCCTTGGGATCGATCAGGATGCGGCCGACATGGCCGGTCAGCTCCAGGCCCATATGGGTCCAGGTCTCGCCGCCGTCGGTCGATTTGTAGACGCCGTTGCCCATCGAATAATCGGGGCGCACGATCCAGGTCTCGCCGGTTCCGGCCCACACCACCTTGTGATCCGACGGCGCCACCGTGAGCGCGCCGATCGCGGAGACGTCCTTGTCGTCGAACACCGGCTTCCAGTTGATGCCGGCATCGCTGGTCTTCCAGATGCCGCCATCGGCGGCGCCGGCGTAGATGACCTGCGAATTGCCGGGCTCGCCGGTGACCGCCGCGATGCGGTTCCCGCCCGGCCCGATCATCCGGTAGTGAAGCTGCGCGAGCGGATTGGAGGGATCGTCGGGCACATCCGCCTGGGCCGCCGAGGCGCCGACCAGCGCGAAACTTGCGAACGCCAGCAGGCTTGCACCGACGCGAACACGGGACCGAAATGTCATGCCTATCCCCCCTCTTGGCCTGCGGCAGCAGGTGCGACCTATATCGCCATGATCTGGAACGATCTTTGGTTGGGTTATCCGTATCAGGCCGCGCAAAAGAGGTGCGTGGTTTTTTTAGGGAAAATGGAGAAGACTATTCGGTTAGGCGGTCCATTTGCGGCGGGTTATTCGGATTCGGCGCAGTGAAGTCGAATCGCGGCCGGTTCGGGTGAAGGGGGCGCCGATGCTCAGGGGAAGCTGCCGGGCTTGGTTCGAAACCGGCGTCGCAAGGCGGCTTCGGCAGAGCTCTTCGCGACTAGGGATGGTGGGGAATAGTCCCAAATTAGCCACTAACGTCCGCTTCGGGTGGAAAGCGGATGTTCAGCCCCTCTCCCCTTGCGGGAGAGGGAGGGGCCCGCGCCCGCAGAGCGGGCGTGGGAGGGTGAGGGGGAAACGCCGAAGTCCGAGTTTCCCCCTCACCCCGCTCGCGCTGCAGCGCGAGTCGCCCTCTCCCGCAAGGGGAGAGGGGCTGAGATCCGCGATAGGTCGAAGCCGCGGTCCCTCCGTCTTTCAAGAGGAGCGCTCACCCCGCGCTCACGAAGCTGTCCATCACGCGCTTGCGCCCGGCCTGCTCGAAGTCGATCTCCAGCTTGTTGCCTTCGATTTCGGCGATCGTGCCGTAGCCGAATTTCTGGTGGAAGACGCGCTGGCCGAGGGCCAGGTCCGACCGACCCTTGTTGCCGAGGCTGACGGCGCTGGCGCGGGCTTCGACGACGCGGGAGGGGGTGGTCTGGTAGCCGCCGACGGACGCAGCGCGCTGCCAGCCGGGGCCGCGGCCGGTGCCTCTGGCGACGTTGGCGAACGGGTCGGCGCGTTCGGACCAGTTGGCACGCCAGAGGCTTTCGCCGCCGGTCATGCTGGTTTCCTCCTCGATATGCGCCTTGGGCAATTCGCCTACGAAGCGGGAGGGGATGGAGCTGGTCCACTGACCGTAGATGCGGCGGTTGGCGGCGTGGAGGATGTATGCCCGTTTCCGCGCGCGGGTGATCGCGACATAGGCGAGGCGGCGTTCCTCTTCGAGGCTGGCATTGCCGCCTTCGTCCAGGGAGCGCTGCGACGGGAACACGCCTTCTTCCCAGCCGGCGAGGAACACGGTGTCGAACTCCAGGCCCTTGGCGGCGTGGATCGTCATGATCGTCACCTGCTCGCCGCCGGCGCGCTCGTCATTGTCCATGACGAGGCTGACATGCTCGAGGAACGCGCCGAGGGTTTCATATTCCTCCATCGCGCGGACGAGTTCGTTCAGGTTTTCGAGCCGCCCAGCAGCGTCGGCCGAGCGGTCGGCCTGCCACATCGCCGTGTAGCCGCTTTCGTCGAGGAGCTGCCGGGCAAGCTCCGGATGCGGAAGCTGGCCGGCCATGTCGCGCCAGCGGGCGATGTCACCGATCAGGTTGCCGAGCGCGCGGCGCGCCTGGGGCGTCAACTCGTCCGTGTCGAGGATGCGGGCGGCCGCGAGCGTCAGCGGGATGCCCTGCGCGCGGGCGAGAGCGTGGACCTTCGCCAGCGCCTTGTCGCCCAGGCCGCGCTTCGGCGTGTTGACGATGCGTTCGAAGGCGAGGTCGTCGGCTGGCTGGTTGACCACGCGCAGATAGGCGAGCGCGTCGCGGATTTCCTGCCGCTCGTAGAAGCGGAAGCCGCCGACGATGCGGTAGTTGAGGCCGATCGCGATGAACCGGTCCTCGAACTCGCGGGTCTGGAACTGGGCGCGGACCAGGATCGCGCAATCGTCGAGGCTGCCGCCGCGCCGCTGGTGATCCTCGATCAGCTCGCCGACACGGCGCGCTTCTTCCGGGCCGTCCCAGACGCCGAGCACGCGGACCTTCTCGCCTTCGCCCTGCTCGGTCCAGAGCGTCTTGCCGAGCCGGCCTGAATTCTCCGCGATCAGGCCGGAGGCGGCGCCGAGAATGTGCGGGGTGGAGCGGTAATTCTGTTCCAGCCGGATGATAACGGCGCCGGGGAAATCCTTCTCGAACCTAAGAATGTTCGCGACTTCGGCGCCGCGCCAGGAGTAGATCGACTGGTCGTCGTCGCCGACGCAGCAGATGTTCTTGCGCTGCTGCGCGAGCAGGCGGAGCCAGAGATATTGGCTGGCGTTCGTGTCCTGATATTCGTCGACCAGGATGTATTTGAAGCGGCTCTGATACTGCTCCAGCACGTCGCGGCGGGTCTTCAGGATAACCAGCATGTGGAGCAGCAGGTCGCCGAAATCGCAGGCGTTCACGGCCTTCAGCCGCGCCTGATATTGCGCGTAGAGATCGGCGCCGCGGCCGTTGGCGAACAGCTCGGACTCGCCGGCGTCCACGTCTGACGGTGTCCAGCCGCGGTTCTTCCATTTGTCGATCAGGCCGGCGAGCTGGCGGGCGGGCCAGCGCTTCTCGTCGAGATCGGAGGCGGCGATGATCTGCTTCAGCAGCCGGAGCTGGTCGTCGGTGTCGAGGATCGTGAAGTTCGATTGCAGCCCGACCAGCTCGGCATGGCGGCGGAGCATCTTGGCGGCGATCGAGTGGAAGGTGCCGAGCCACGGCATGCCCTCGACCGCGTCGCCGACCATGCGGCCGATCCGATCCCGCATCTCCCGCGCCGCCTTGTTGGTGAAGGTGACGGCGAGGATTTCCGACGGCCAGGCGCGGCGGGTGTAGATCAGGTGCGCGAGGCGCGCGGTCAGCGCCGCCGTCTTGCCGGTGCCGGCGCCGGCGAGGACGAGCACAGGGCCCTCCGCGGTGAGCACGGCTTCGCGCTGCGGCGGGTTCAGGCCGCGCAGATAGGGCGGGTCGTCAGGGGAAGGGGCGGGGAGACTCACTTGCGAACAGGTAGGGAACGGGGTCGAAAGGGGCAACTGTCGGCGGCGCCCATTCGTTCGGGACACGAAGGAGACTGCCCATGTCCGAACTCGACGCGAAGGAACGCAACGATCTGTCGAGCAAGCAATTCGCGTTTCCCAAGGAGCGCAAGGAGCCGCTGGAGGACGCGAGCCATGTCCGCAACGCGATCGCGCGCTTCGATCAGGTGAAAGGCGTCAGCGACGACGAGCGCGACGAGGCCTGGAAGCGGATCAAGGCGGCGGCGAAAAAGTTCGGCGTTGAGGTCAGCGAGAAGAGCTGGCGCGAGCTGGGCAAGAGCTAGGCGGGCTTCGGCGCAAGGCGGCGAAAGGGCCTGCCGTCGATCGCGGCGAGGCCCAACGCGATCAGGGTCATGCCGGCATAATGGCGCGGCTCCAGCGCTTCGCCGAGCACGAGCGCGCCCAATAGGATCGCAGTAACTGGAATCAGGAACGTGACCAGCAGCGCGTTGGTCGCGCCGGCGCTGGCGAGCAGGCGGAAATAGAGCCAATAGGCGAAGCTGGTGCAAATGAGGGCGAAGCCGGCGATCGCGGCCCAGGTGACGGGGCTGGGCGGCGCGATCGTCCAGGGGCGTTCGAGGGCGAGGCTGAACGGCAGCAGCAGCAGGCTGGCGCCAATCAGCTGGCCGGTCGCGACCGTCAGCGGCGGGATGCCGAGCGGACGGAAGCGGCGGGCATAGACGGCGGCGAAGGCATAGCTGAGCGTCGCGGCCAGGCACATCAAGATCGCGATTGCTTCGCCGCCCCGATGCGCGCCGGTGCCGATCATCACCGCGACGCCGCCGAAGCCGAGCAGCACGCCGGCGATCTTGGCCGGGGTCGCACGCTCGTCGCGGGTGAACAGGTGCGCGACCAGCACGCCCCAGAGCGGCGTCGTCGCGTTCAGGATCGAGGCGAGGCCGCTCGCGATGCGGAGCTGTGCAAAGGCGTAGAGGACGAAGGGCAGGGCGTTGTTGAGCAGGCCTAGGATCATGAACATGCCCCAGATGCGGGCGCTGGTCGGCAGCGGCTCGCGGCGGAGATGGCCGAGGATCACCAGCGGCACCGCGCCCAACGCGACGCGCAGCAGCATGATCGTGATCGGCGGCAGCTCCTTCAGCGCGACCGCGAGGAAGAAGAAGGATCCGCCCCACAGTACCGAGAGGACCAGCAGGATGGCCCAGTCGCGTCCGTTCATGCCGTCATTCTGCATGGCCGCGCCTTGGCACGCGCGGCGACGCTGCGCCATCCCGCCGCTTGCGGTCAAAGCTTGCGGAGCAGCGTCAGCTTGGCCTTGCCATGGGTGCGCACCGCGTCCGCCTCGAAACCGGGCACGTCCACGTCCTCGTTGAACGCGGTTTCGATGCTGGCCCAGGCGCCGGGTTCGAGAGTCAGGCGCGGCAGGATTTTCTGGCCGAGGCTCGATCCATAGGGCGGGTCGAGGAACACCACGTCGAACGGGCCCCCGGCGAAGCCTTCGGCGGCCTGTGCGCGGACGTCGGCACCCTCGGCGCCGAGCTTGGCAATGTTGGCCTTGAGGACCGTTACCGCCTCACGGTCGCGCTCGACGAAGGTGCAGCTGCGGGCGCCGCGCGACAGCGCCTCCAGCCCGAGCGCGCCGGTGCCGGCGAAGATATCGGCGACGCGCAAGTCATCAAAGCTGCCGAGGCGGGATGTGAGCATCGAGAACAGCGCCTCGCGCGTGCGGTCGGCGGTGGGGCGGGTGCCTGCGCCGGGCGGAGCGGCGAGGGTGCGCCCGCGCCAGCGGCCGGCGATGATTCTCATTTCTTCTTCGCTCCTCCCCGGAACGGGGAGGGGGACCGCGCGCCTTTGGCGCGCGGTGGTGGGGCCGAAGAAGTTGGACGCGCTCCGGCCCCTCCACCACGCCGCTTCGCGTCGCGGTCCCCCTCCCCCGTTCCGGGGAGGAGCTGATTTCAGCGTATTCCGGAACACCACCAGGTCGTGCTGCCGCACTTCGTCGACCGCGCCGGCGGGGAGGTCGCCGAGGGCGAACGGGCCGTAGGCGGTGCGGATCAGGCGGGAGACGCGCAGGCCGAGATGCTCCAGCACGCGGCGGACTTCGCGGTTCTTGCCTTCGGCGAGGGTCAACTCGATCCAGACATTGGCGCCGGTGCGGCGTTCGAGATTGGCGTCGATCGAGCCGTAGCGGATGCCGTCGATCTCGATGCCGTCGATCAGGTCCTCCAGCTGCGCCTGCGTGACATTGCCATAGGCACGGGCGCGGTAGGTGCGGGGAACCCCGGTGCTCGGCAATTCGAGAGAGCGCTTCAGCTCGCCATCGGTCGTGAGCAACAGCAGCCCCTCGGTGTTGAGGTCGAGCCGGCCGACCGGCATCAGGCGCGGCAGGTCTTTCGGCAGGCGGTCGTAGATGGTCGGGCGCCCTTTCGGGTCGCGTTCGGTGGTCAGCAGGCCGGCGGGCTTGTGGTAGCGGAACAGGCGGGCGGGGGCAGGCGGGCGGACCGGCTTTTCGTCGACGGTGACGCCGTGGAGCGATTCGACCAGCGTCGCCGGGGTCTCGACAACGGCGCCGTCGATGGCGATTCGCCGATCCGCGATCATCCGTTCGATTTCCCGCCGCGAAGCGACGCCGGCGCGCGCAAGCAGCTTGGCGATCCGTTGTGCTTCCCGTGACTTAGCGTGCGGCGCGGGCACTTCATCGCTCCCAAAATCTTTTCGCTGGCCAGGCGCAAAAACCGTGCGGCATGCGTTATGGTTCATGGGCCGGACGAGCGCGAACAGGGCGCGCTCATGGCGGAGGAAAATCAGGGCGGCAATGGTGTTCGGGAAAAGGGCCAGAAAGATCCAGCGGATCCTGATCGTCGAGGACGAGCCGCTCATCGCGTTCGACACCGAGCATGTGCTGACCGAAGCCGGTTATGACGTGGTCGGCACCGTCGACAGCGTCGAGGCGGCGCTGGAGGTGATCGCGTCCAAGAAGCTGGACCTGGCGCTGGTCGACCTGGGACTGACCGACGGCGGCAATGGCGTCGAGGTGGCGGCGGCGGCACGCCGCGCTGGGCTGCACGTGCTGTTCGTCACCGGCCGCTGCCCGAAGGGCGCGGAGTCGCTCGGCATCGGCTGCCTGGAAAAGCCGTTCACGCCAAAGGACCTGCGCGGCGCGATCGAGGCGATCGAAACGCTGCTCTCGCGCGGCAGCGTGAAAAAGGCGCCATCCGGGCTGCGGCTCTACGCGGACAACGCATCGGCGGCGTAAAGTCCTCCCATCGGCGTAGCCGAGGGGAGGGGGACCGCTCGCGCAAGCGAGTGGTGGAGGGGCCGCACCGCGGGCCTCGAGCCGGGGGAGGACCGCTGACCCTCCGCTTCGCTCCGGCCCCTCCACCGCGCTTCGCGCGGTCCCCTTCCCCGAGCAAGCTCGGGGAGGACTTTGCTAAAGCCGCATTTCCACCTGGTCGTGGAAGGCGCGGATGCCGGTTTCGAGCGTGCCGAGCGTCAGATGGTCGATCGCGCCGGTCGAAAGGCCCTGCTGCCCCAGCGCGGCGGCGCGGAAGTCCTCGCCGCCGAACACGCCCTGATCGAGCAGCTGCCAGCTGCGCTGCCAGTGCGACAGCGCCTTGTCCGTCGTCGGCGCCTCGGGAATGAGCATGAAATCCTCGACCAGCGTGCGGTCGACCGCCTGCGGCATCAGCACCATCAGGTTCACATAATCGGGGCTGACGATCAGGATGCCGCCCGGAAAGATCTGATAGGCGTAGGTGACGGCAGAGCGCAGCGCGGCCCAGTCCTTGCGGTCGAGCTCGGCAAGCTGCGCGGCACGCCCGACGGCGGAGCGCTGGTGCGGACCGACCCGGTCGCCGGCCGTCACGCCGTCCTGGAACATCGGGCCGATCGTCCCGGCATGCAGCCGCTGCACATGATAGCTTTCGGAAAAGGCGTCGACGATCAGTTTCCAGTTCGCCTTCACGTCATGGGTGTGACGCGCAAACAGATGCTGACCAACGAGATTGAACGCGTCGAAGTCATGGCCCAGCGCTTCGGCCGCATCGAAATCCGCCGCCGCGTCGAAGGCAAACCAGATCAGGCCGTCGGCTTCGAGGCTCGGCAGCTCCTTCAGGCCATGCGTGCTCTTGTCGAGCCCGGGGAAGGTATCGGGCCGGGGCAGGCCCGACAGCCGGCCGTCGAGCGTGTAGGACCAGGCGTGGTAGGGGCAGATCAGCCGCGGGGCGCAGACCGGATCGCCGCCTTCCACCAAGCGGGTTCCGCGATGCTGGCAGACGTTCAGGAACACGTGTGCCTTGCCCGCCTTGTCGCGCGTGACGAGCAAGGGCTTGCCGAAGCCGTCGTGCGGCACGGCCATGTTCGGCTCCGGCAGCAGCGCAGAGGGGGCGATCACGTTCGGCATGCCCATGAACAGCGCGGCCCATTCGCGATCGTGGCGTGCGGGATCGGTATAGGCCGACGCGGGCACCGCGGTGATCGTCTCACCGCGCTTGACCGAGCCGTCGGCGAGGCTGTCGGCGAGCGCGAGCTGGCCGGGCGTGGGCGTGAGCGCGTTCATGGGCGGAGTGTGCGCCGAAGCGGGGCGGCGCTCAAGAGGCTCCGACATCCTTCACGAGCTGGTCCAGGAAGCTGACCAGCGCCTTTTCCGGATCGCGTTCCTGACTGCCCAGCACCGTGATCCCCCATTGGCCGAGCACGGCTTCGCGCACCGGATCGGGCCGGGCGGCGAAGACGAAGGACGGCGGCCGGTCCTTGATCCGCCCTGTCGTCGCCCAGGTGCGCCAGAGCTTGTGGAGCAGGAGACGGATGTTCAGGTCCGACATCGAATAGCCGATGAAGAGGATCGTGCGGCCGAGCGCGTCGGCGCGGAACTTCACGTCCAGCGGCGAATCGAAATTGAGGCGGTCGAAATAGTCGGTTTCGGCCAGCACCAGCGAACTGTCAGCTTCGAAATCCCCATGGAACTTGACGATCTGCGGGCGGCCATCCTCTGCCCGGGCAAGGTCCCGCGCGTTGACGATCTTCACGAAGGGGCGGTCGGCAAGCGTGTACGCGACCTCCAGATTGTTGTCGTAATTGGTCGTATAGAGGATCGGGAAGTCGAGGCGGACGATCAGGTCGTGAAGCCGCGATTTCGCGACCTTTGCTTCGGACACGCTCCAGGTACGGTCCATCCAGCTGCGGAGCGCCCCGATGCTGCCTTGCTGCAGCCGGTAATATTCGGCGAGCATCTGGTAATCGGCATCGCTGTCCTCCTCCGAAAGGTGCAGCTCTGCCCGCATGTGATCGACCAGCTGCGACCAGGAGGGCAGGCCGACCGCCATCGAAAGGCCGGCGCCGGCGAACAGCAGGCAGCGGCGCGCGCGGATTGCTTCGACCAACTCGGCATAGCCGCGGCCCAGGCGAGGTTCTTCCATGGCCGTAACAAACGGCAGGGCGAGCCGGGCGTTCCGCAGCCGGTTGCGGGGCGGCGCGCTCTCCGCTAGGCGATCGCGACCGCGCGCGGGCGTGGCGAAATTGGTAGACGCACGGCACTCAAAATGCCGCGGCTTCGGTCATGTCGGTTCGAGTCCGACCGCCCGCACCATCATCCTCCCTGGGACTTCAGGTCGCTGAGGCGGGTGCGCAGCAGGCGCGGGTTGCGATCGAGATCGCTGGCTTCCTTGATCTCGCGGCGAAGCTCGTCGCGTTTTTCGTGGATCGAGGCGATCACCGGGCCCATCGCGACGCCCAGATCGACCAGCACGGCCTCCGACAGCTGGAGCGAGCTTTCGAGCGTTTCGGGGACCGCATCGGTTGCGCCGGCGCGGTAGAGCTCGGCGGCGTGGTCGATGTCGCGGGCACGGGCGACGATGGTAAGATCAGGCACCCAGCCGCGCACCCGGCGCGTGAGGTTCACGCTCAGCACCGGATCGTCCATCGTCAGGATCAGCGCGTCGGCATGGCCGAGCCGCAGCCGGTCGATCACGTCGGCGCGCGAGGCATCGCCGAACAGAATCTTGTAGCCCTCGCCGCGGGCAGCAGCGACGGCGTCGATATCCGAGTCAATCGCAACGAACGGCTTGTCGTGCGCTGCCAGCATGTCGGCGACCATGCGGCCGACGCGGCCGAAGCCGATGATCACGGTGCCGGGCTTGACCGCCTCGACCGGCTCGTCGGGCCCGATCTCCAGCCGCCGGCCAAGGTCGCGGCCGATCCGGGCGAGCAGCGGCGTCAGCGTCAGGCCGAGCGCCGTCACCATCTGCCAGAAGCCGGCGGTCGAGGCCTGGATCAGCCCCGCCTGGGCGGCCGCGCCGAGAACGATCAGCGTCGTTTCCGAAGGGGAGGCCATCAGCAGGCCGGTCTGGATCGACGCGCCGCGCGCGGACCCGGCGAGGCGGAGAAGCACGGCGGTCACCGCCGTCTTGACCAGCATCACGCCGACGATCGCCATCAGCAGCGACGACCAATTGGCGACGACGGCGCCCAGATCGATGCTCATGCCGACGGTGATCAGGAACACGCCCAGCGCGAGGCCGCGGAACGGGGCGGTGATCGATTCGACCTCGCCACGATATTCGGTCTCGGCGATGCTGAGGCCCGCGATCAGCGCGCCGACGATCGGCGACAGCCCGACCGCGCTGGTCGCAAGGCTGGCGGCGATGACGGCGAGCAGGCTGGCGGCCAGGAACAGCTCCGGATTCTTCGCGCGCGCGGCCTGGGCGAAGAGGCGCGGCAGCAGGAAACGGCCGGCGATCAGCAGCGCAGCGACGACCGCGATGCCGGCGCCCGCCGTCGTGCCGAGATTGGCGAGGGCGGAGTCGCCACCGGCACCGACCGCGCCGAGCAGGAAAATGATCGGCACCAGCGCAAGGTCTTCGAACAGCAGCATCGCAAAGGCCGGGCGGCCGACCGGGCCTTGCGTGCCCGTCATCGGCAGCACGAGCGCGGTCGACGACAGGGCGAGCGCCAGACCAAGGCCGAAGGCGCCGGTCCAGGGTTGCCCGAGGGCCAGCAGGGCAAGGCCGATCAGCAGGCCGGATACGGCCAGCTCCGCCGCGCCCACGCCGAACACCAGCGCGCGCATGTCCCACAATCGTCGGAGCGACAGCTCCAGCCCGATCGCGAACAGCAGCAGGATGATGCCGAGCTCCGCGAACGGCTCGATCGCGTGGCTGTCGGTGATCGTCAGGTAATAGAGCCAGCGATGATCGGGCACGAGGCGGCCGAGCCCGAACGGGCCGACCAGCGCGCCCACCAGGATGAAGCCGATCACCGGGCTGACCCGAAAACGCGCAAAGGCCGGGATGACGATTCCGGCCGCGCCAAGGATCACAAGCGCGTCCGAGAAGCCGGTTGAGTTGAGTGCGAATGCCACTTTAGGGTGTATACTCATATCTGGCGTCGACGTGACGAGCCGTATTTTGGCCTGTGGGTAGGAGCGAGGAGGGATCGATGTGCAAACATCGTGACCGACGAGCGACGCCCTCCACAGGCCAAAAGACGCCTCGCCCCGGAGGGGTCGTCTGGAGAGGCGCGCTGGCCGCGTCGCTTGCTTGCGCGTAGCTTCGGCTACGCGTCCGCGCTGCGCTCCTCGCCAGCGCGCCTCTCCAGGCGATCACGCTCGATGCCAGATATGAGTATACACCCTGGTCTCTTAAGCGGCAGGCGCGGCGCTTGTCAGCCGAAAGGAGCATGGCCGTGCATGATCTTGTGATCGCGGGCGGCGGGCCGGCGGGAATGATGGCCGGGCTGCTGTTTGCGCGGGCCGGCGTGAACACGCTAGTGCTGGAGAAGCACGCCGATTTCCTGCGCGATTTCCGCGGCGATACCGTCCACCCGTCGACGATGGAGCTGATGGATGAGCTGCGCTTGCTCGACGCGTTCCTTCAGCGGCCGCATGACGAAGTGCAGACGCTGACCGCGCGAGTGGCGAACCGGCGGATCACCATCGCGGACACGCGGCATCTGCCCGTGAAGTGCCCCTTCATCGCGTTGATGCCGCAATGGGATTTCCTCGACTTTCTGGCGGACGAGGCGCGCAAATATCCGACCTTTGCGCTGCGGATGGAGGCGGAGGCGACGGACCTGCTGTTCGACGGCGACCGGGTTGCGGGCGTGCGGCTGGCGAGCGGGGAGGAGGTTCGCGCCAGGTTGACCATCGCCGCGGACGGTCGCCGCTCCGTGCTGCGCGACAAGGCCGGCCTGCCGAAGCGCGATTTGGGCGCGCCGATCGACGTGCTGTGGTTCCGGCTGCCGAAAGGGCGGAGCAGCCAGAACATGACCGGCGGCACGTTCGGCAAGGGGACGCTGGTCGTGCAGCTCGATCGCGGCGATTATTGGCAGTGCGCCTATGTCGTCGCGAAAGGCGGGGCGGAGGCGCTGAAGGCGCGGGGGATCGAGGCGTTCCGGCGCGGGGTCGGCGAGGCGGCGCCGGAACTGGCCGACGTCGTCGGCACGCTGACCGACTGGGACCAGGTGAAATTGCTGTCGGTGTCGCTCGACCGGCTGGAGCAATGGAGCCGGCCCGGGCTGCTCGCGATCGGCGATGCCGCGCACGCGATGTCGCCGGTTGGCGGCGTCGGCATCAATCTCGCGATCCAAGACGCGGTGGCGGCCGCGAACATTCTCGCCGCCCCGATGGCGCGCGGCGAGCCGGTCGACGCGTTGCTGCCCAAGGTGCAGGAGCGACGGATTATGCCGGTGCGGGTCACGCAAGCGGCGCAGAAGGCCGTGCACGAGCGGCTGCTGAAACCGCTGATCGAGAGCAAGGCGATGGTCGACGAAGTGCCGTTCGTGTTGCGGCTGTTCGACTGGTTCCCGCTGCTGCGCCGGATCCCCGCGCGGCTGGTCGGCCTCGGCATCCGGCGAGAGCATGTGCGCTCGCCGGATGCGTTCAAACCGGAATAGATAGTCCGTTCGCTTCGAGCGAAGTCGAGAAGCACCTGGCTCGGCGCTCTCGTTTCTCGACTTCGCTCGAAACGAACGGGAAGGGCTGTCTTAGCTCCAGCTCCCCATCGCTTTTTCGAGGTTCGCGCGGATCGCCTCGAAGAATTGCTCGGTGGTCATCCAGGGCTGGTCGGGGCCGATCAGGATGGCGAGGTCCTTGGTCATCTGGCCGCTTTCGACCGTCTGGATGCAGACGCGCTCCAGCGTCTCGGCGAAGCGGACCACGTCCGGCGTGTCGTCGAAGCGGCCGCGGTATTTCAGACCGCCGGTCCAGGCGAAGATCGAAGCGATCGGGTTGGTCGAGGTCGCCTTGCCCTGCTCGTGCATGCGGAAGTGGCGGGTGACGGTGCCGTGCGCCGCCTCCGCCTCGACCGTCTTGCCGTCGGGCGAGAGCAGCACCGAGGTCATCAGGCCCAGCGAGCCGAAGCCCTGCGCGACCGAATCCGACTGCACGTCGCCATCGTAATTCTTGCAGGCCCAGACGAACTTGCCGCTCCATTTGAGCGCGGAGGCCACCATGTCGTCGATCAGGCGATGCTCATAGACGATGCCAAGTTTCTCGAACTGAGGCTTGAATTCATTCTCATAAACCTCAGCGAAGATATCCTTGAAGCGGCCGTCATAGGCCTTCAGGATCGTGTTCTTGGTCGAGAGGTACACCGGCCATTCGCGGAGCAAACCGTAGTTCAACGAGGCGCGGGCGAAATCGCGGATCGAATCGTCGAGATTGTACATGCCCATCGCGACGCCGGACGACGGGAATTGGAACACTTCCTCGTCGATCAGCGTGCCGTCGTCGCCTTCGAACACCAGGCGGAGCTTGCCGGGGCCAGGGACGCGGAAATCGGTCGCCTTGTACTGATCGCCGAACGCGTGGCGGCCGACGACGATCGGGTCGGTCCAGCCCGGCACCAGCCGCGGGACATTCTTGATGACGATCGGCTCGCGGAAGACGACGCCGCCCAGGATGTTGCGGATCGTGCCGTTCGGCGATTTCCACATCTTCTTGAGGTCGAATTCCTGCACGCGCGCTTCGTCCGGCGTAATGGTCGCGCACTTCACGCCGACGCCGTATTTCTTGATCGCGCGCGCGGATTCGACAGTGACGCGATCCTCGGTCTCGTCGCGCTTCTGGATGCCGAGGTCGTAATATTCGAGGTCGATGTCGAGATAGGGCAGGATCAGGCGCTCACGGATCCACGCCCAGATGATCCGCGTCATCTCATCGCCGTCGAGCTCGACGACGGGGGTTTTCACCTTGATCTTGGCCATTGCGTGTTCGTCCCAGGAAGATTTGATTTGGCGCTTTCCCTAGGCCAAGCGCCCGGACTGTCAACCGGAGCACCGACGGAGCAGCAGCGATGCCCCATTTCATCCTGACCTATGAGCTTGCGCCCGACTATCTGGAGCGGCGCAGTCAATTCCGCACCGAGCACCTGAAGCTCGCCTGGGAGGCGGCCGACCAAGGCGCGCTGCTGCTGGGCGGCGCTGTCGGCGATCCGCCCGAGTCGGCGATGCTGCTGTTCACGGACCGGGCGGCGGCGGAGGCGTTTGCGAAGGCCGACCCTTATGTCGCGCAGGGGCTGGTGAAGGAATGGCGCGTGCGGCCGTGGACCACCGTGGTCGGCAAAGAGGCCGCAACGCCGGTGCGACCCTAGCCTCAGTCCAAAACCGTTTGTTTCGAGCGAAGTCGAGAAATCGGCGGCCCCGGAGCTGTCGCTTCTCGACTTCGCTCGAAGCGAACGGAGTTGAGGGAGCAGGGAGCCGCCGAGCCTCTCGATCATTGTTTCGGGATTGGGTGCTGCTAAGGAAGCCGAATGGCATCGCTTGAAAAGCCGCCGGTCGCGACGACGAACGTCAAGTGGCGCTGGCCCTCCGTCCATCCGGATGGACGCAAATTCGTTCTGATTTCAGCCGTTATCACGCTGATCTTTGCCTGGTTCGCGTGGGAGACGCTGGCCTGGCCGATGGCGGCGGTGACGGTGTGGGTTGCCGCGTTCTTCCGCGATCCGATCCGCAGCGTTCCGCAAGGGGAGGGGCTGGTGATCGCGCCGGCCGACGGGTTGATCACGCTGATCCAGCAGGTCCTGCCGCCACCCGAACTGGCGGGCGAAGGGGGGCTGGGCGAGGCGCCGATGACGCGCGTGTCGATCTTCATGAGCGTGTTCGACGTGCACATCAATCGCGCGCCGATCGCGGGAACGATCCGCAAGATCGCCTATATCTCCGGCAAATTCCTGAACGCCGATCTCGACAAGGCGAGCGAGGATAACGAACGCCAGCATTTCCTGGTCGAGAGCCCTGAAGGCGTGCGGATCGGCTTCACCCAGATTGCCGGCCTGGTCGCGCGGCGGATCGTGCCGTTCGTGAAAGTGGGGGATATGGTCGGGCGCGGGCAGCGGATCGGGCTGATCCGCTTCGGCAGCCGCGTCGACGTATACCTGCCGGCTGGCACCAGCCCGCGCGTCGCGCTTGGCCAAAGGACGATGGCGGGCGAGACGGTGATCGCGAAGCTCGGCGAGCGCGACGCAGGCGTCGGCATCCCGCAATGATCCCCGATCGACCCCGGCGCGGCATTTCGCTGCGCGCCGTCGCTCCCAATGCGGTGACGGCGCTCGCGCTGTGCATGGGATTGTCGGGCATTCGCTTTGCGATCGGCGGGGAATGGGACCGGGCGCTGGCCTCGATCATCATCGCCGGCGTGCTGGACGGGCTCGACGGCCGCATCGCGCGGCTGCTGAAGGGCGAAAGCCGGTTCGGCGCGGAGCTCGATTCGCTCTCCGACGTGATCGCGTTCGGGGTGTCGCCGGCGATCATCCTCTATCTCTGGTCTCTGCAGGCGCTGCCCCGCTATGGCTGGCTGTTCGCGCTGGCGCAGGCCGTCTGTTGTGCGCTGAGGCTTGCCCGGTTCAACGCGCAGATCGACGCGACCGAGCAGCCCCATAAGTCCGCCGGCTTCCTGACCGGCGTGCCGGCGCCGGCCGGGGCCGGGCTGGCGCTGCTGCCGATTTACATATGGCTCTGGTCGGGCAACGACGTGTTGCGCCAAGTCTGGATCGTCGCGCCGTGGATGGCGCTGGTTGCGTTCCTGATGATTTCCAATGTGGCCACGTTCAGCTGGTCTTCGCTGCGGCTGCGGCGCACGATCCGGCTGGAAGCGATTGCCGGCGTCGCTCTTCTCGGCGGCGCGCTGATCACCGCGCCGTGGGAAACGCTGACCGTCGTGGCCGTGATCTATATCGCGCTGATCCCGTTCAGCATCCGTTCCTACGCGCGGGTCAAGCGGCGGCGCGCAACGGCTGCGCACGCCGCTGGGCCGGAGCTCTCCACGCGCGCACCCTGACACGGACCCGCGGCGCGGCCAGCGCGCGGGCTCCGGCGAGTTCTTCGCCGCCGAGAATCGCGATCACGCGATCCCATTCGCCGCGCAGCAGCCCGGCAACCAGAGCGGCTGCACCGATCGCTGCGAACGTGAAGAAAAGCGCGGAGAAAATCTGGGCCATCGAAACCTCCCTGAGGTCATGAACGCCAACCGTCCGTGACTCTGTTGGTTCCTATGTTCACGATATGTTCCGATGCTGTCAAGCTTGCAAATGACTCGGTTCGCCGCTAAGGGCCGCCGCATTCCACATGGAAGGCGCTCATACCGGTGTCCTGGACCCGTCCGGGATCACTGCCTTCCAGAGGTATAACCGGGTAAGGAGAACATCCTATGGCGGCTCCCACCGTCTCTCTGAATGCGCTTGTCGAAGCGGGCGCGCATTTCGGCCACCAGACGCATCGCTGGAATCCCAAGATGAAGCCGTACATCTACGGCGAGCGGAACGGCGTGCACATTCTCGACCTGTCGCAGACCGTGCCGCTGTTCGCGCGCGCGCTGGACTTCATCAGCTCGTCGGTCGCGGCCGGGGGCAAGGTGCTGTTCGTCGGCACCAAGCGCCAGGCGCAGGAGCCGATTGCCGAGGCCGCGCGCCGTTCGGGCCAGCATTTCGTCAACCACCGCTGGCTGGGCGGCATGCTCACCAACTGGAAGACGATCTCGAACTCGATCAAGCGTTTCAAGGCGCTGGAAGAGCAGCTGTCGGGCGACACGCACGGCCTGACCAAGAAGGAAGTGCTGCAGCTGACCCGCGAGCGCGACAAGCTGGAGCTGTCGCTGGGCGGCATCCGCGACATGGGCGGCATTCCGGACGTGATGTTCGTGATCGACGCCAACAAGGAAGAGCTGGCGATCAAGGAAGCCAACACGCTGGGCATCCCGGTCGTCGCGATCCTCGATTCGAACGTCTCGCCGGACGGCATCGCCTTCCCGGTGCCGGGCAATGACGACGCCAGCCGCGCGATCCGCCTGTATGTGGACGCGGTCGCCCAGGCGGCGACGCGCGGCGGCCAGCAGGGCCAGGCCCAGCGCGGCGTCGACATCGGTGCAATGGCCGAACCGCCGGCCGAGGAAGCGCTGAGCGAAGGCGAGCCCGCGGCGGCTTAATAGCAGAGCCGGTTCGGGCTGAGCTTGTCGAAGCCCTCCCTTTCTTTCGTCGTCTCGGCAAGAAGAAGGGAGGCCTTCGACAGGCTCAGGCCAAACCCGACTTTGGGCGCGGCGCGAGCCGACCCAATTTGCAACATCGGCCGGGCAGAGTGCGTTGCGCCGCCTGAGCCGCACCAAAGGAGTAGAAACATGGCGGAAATCACGGCCGCGATGGTCAAGGATCTGCGCGAGCGCTCGGGCGCCGGCATGATGGACTGCAAGAAGGCGCTGGCCGAAACCGGCGGCGATATCGAAGCCTCGATCGACTGGCTGCGCGCCAAGGGCCTCGCTTCGGCGGGCAAGAAGGCGGGCCGGACCGCGGCCGAGGGCCTGGTCGGCGTCGCGACGGCTGGCACCAAGGGCGTCGTCGTCGAAGTGAACTCCGAGACCGACTTCGTCGCCAAGAACGAGCAGTTCCAGGCGTTCGTGCGCGACGTGACCCAGCTCGCGCTCGAGACCGGCGACAATGTCGAGGCGCTGCTCGCCGCGACCATGCCGTCGGGCAAGAGCGTGCAGGAAGCGCTGACCGAGAACATTGCGACGATCGGCGAGAACCAGAATGTGCGCCGCGCCAAGTCGCTGAGCGTCAACCAGGGCGCCGTCGTGTCCTATGTCCACAACGCCGCGGCGCCGGGCATGGGCAAGATCGGCGTGCTGGTCGCGCTGGAAGGCGATGCGCCGGCAGACAAGATCGAAGCGCTCGGCAAGCAGCTGGCGATGCACATCGCCGCGGCGAACCCGCTCGCGCTGACCGGCGATGGCATCGATCCCGCGATCATCGAGCGCGAAGCCGCGATCGCCAAGGAAAAGGCCGCCGACAAGATCGCCGGCAAGCCGCCCGAAGTGGTCGAGAAGATTGTCAAGGGTCCGGTCGACAAGTTCCGCAAGGAAAACGCGCTGCTGACCCAGGCGTTCGTGATCGACGGCAAGACCCCGGTCGGCGACGTCGTGGCTTCGGAAGCGAAGGCCGCCGGCGGCGGAATCGCGATCAAGGACTTCGTCCGCTTCCAGCTGGGCGAAGGCATCGAGAAGCAGCAGAGCGACTTCGCAGCCGAAGTCGCTGCGACGGCCGGCGTGAAGAAGTCCGAGCCGGTTGCTTGACGAGCATTCCTCTCCCTTGAGGGGAGAGGAACAGCGTAGCTTGGCAACATGTTGCCTAGCGGAGCCAGGAGAGGGTGGTTGGCCGCGTACCACAGCACCCTCTCCCCGCTCGCGCCCGCAGGCGCGAGTCGCCCTCTCCCCTGCAGGGAGAGGGGTTTTCTTGCGGCTTTCCGCTGACTAAGACACCCTGCATCGTCCCGATCGGAACATCATGACTCGCCCTCGCTTCAATCGCATCCTCCTGAAGCTGTCCGGCGAGGTTTTGATGGGCGACGGGCACGCGATCGATCCCGCCGTCACCGCCCGCGTCGCGCGCGAGATCGCCGATGTGAAGGCGCAGGGTTATGAAGTCTGCGTCGTCGTCGGGGGCGGGAACATCTTCCGCGGGCTTGCGGCGGCCGCCAAGGGCTTCGAGCGCGCGACCGCCGATTATATGGGCATGCTGGCGACGGTGATGAACGCGCTCGCCGTGCAGAACGCGCTGGAGCAGATCGGCGTCGATACCCGGGTCCAGTCGGCGATCCCGATGTCGTCGGTGTGCGAGCCCTATATCCGCAGGCGCGCCGAGCGGCACCTGGAGAAGGGCCGGATCGTGATCTTCGCCGCCGGGGTCGGCAGCCCGTATTTCACGACCGATTCGGGCGCCGCGCTCCGCGCCGCCGAGATGAAGTGCGATGCGCTGTTCAAGGGCACGTCGGTCGACGGCGTCTATGATGCCGACCCGAAGAAGGTTCCGACCGCCAAGCGTTTCGAGACAATCAGTTACGACCGCGTCCTTGCAGACAATCTGAAGGTGATGGACGCATCCGCCGTGGCCCTGTGCCGCGACAACAATATTCCGATCGTGGTGTTCAACATCCGCGAGCAAGGTAATCTTGCGCGGGTGCTGGCCGGCGAAGGCACCGCCACGATCGTGCAGAGGGAAGGGGACTGAAATGCCCGCATTTAACAAGAGCGATCTGGAGCGCCGCATGCACGGCGCGGTCGAGGCGCTGAAGCACGATCTCCAGGGCCTGCGCACGGGGCGCGCCTCGACGACCCTGCTCGAGCCGGTGCATGTCGACGTCTATGGCGCGAGCATGCCCCTGAACCAGGTGGCGACGGTCTCCGCGCCCGAGCCGCGCATGCTGTCGGTGCAGGTCTGGGACAAATCCAATGTCGGCCCGGTCGACAAGGCGATCCGTTCGGCCGGTCTGGGCCTCAACCCGATCGTCGACGGCCAGATGCTGCGGCTGCCGATCCCCGACCTGACCGAGGAACGCCGCAAGGAACTGGCGAAGCTCGCCTCACAATATGCGGAAAAGGCGCGCATCGCTGCGCGCAACGTCCGCCGCGACGGCATGGATGCGCTGAAAACCGACGAGAAGAAGCACGAGATCAGCGAGGACGAGCGCAAGCGCCACGAAACCGAGGTGCAGAAGATGACCGACTCCACAATCGCGGAGATCGATTCCGCGACCCACGCCAAAGAGAAAGAAATCCTCGGCAAGTGATCCCGCTCAAGGCCAGTCCCGAACTCGTGCCGGTCGGCGGGGCGGATACGCTGCCGCGCCACGTTGCCATCATCATGGACGGCAACGGCCGCTGGGCGAAGGCGCGCCGGCTGCCGCGGGTCGCCGGCCATCGCCGCGGCGTCGAGGCCGTGCGCCGGATCGTCCGCAAGGCGGGCGAAATCGGACTCGAGGTGCTGACGCTCTACGCCTTTTCCTCGGAGAATTGGCGGCGGCCGATGGAGGAAGTCTCCGATTTGATGGGGCTGCTCCGCCACTTCATCCGCGCCGACCTGAACGAGATCGCCGGGGCGGGCGTGCGCATCCGGGTGATCGGCGATTATCGCGCCTTTCAGGACGATCTCGTCAAGCTGATCGACGACGCGATCGCGCGGACCGCGGCCAACACCGGTATGACGCTGGTGATCGCGCTCAATTACGGGTCGCACAACGAGATTGCGCGAGCGACGCGGGCGCTGGCGGAGCGGGCGCGGGCGGGCGAGATCGATCCGGCATCGATCACGGCTGAGGCCATCACGGGCGAACTCGACACGGCGGATATTCCGCCGGTGGATCTGCTGATCCGCACCTCGGGCGAGCGGCGGCTGTCGAACTTCCTGCTGTGGCAAGCGGCGTATGCCGAATTGCTGTTCACCGACACGCTGTGGCCCGATTTCGGCGAGGCCGAGCTGGTCGAGGCGCTCGACGACTTCTCGCGACGGGAGCGCCGCTTCGGCGGGTTATGATCGAACGCAAGCGCGGTGGATCCGATCTGGCGGTACGCACCTTGAGCGGCATTGTGCTGATCGCTCTGGCGCTTGCGGCCCTGTGGGGCGGGGGTCTGTGGCTGTGGCTGCTGACCTCCGTTGCCGCGATGCTGATGCTCGCAGAATGGGGCGATCTGGTGCAGCCGGACGCCCGCCAGAAGAGGCTGGCGCTGTTCGCCGGCTGCGTGCCGCTGGCGATCATGTCGCCGTTGGCATCGGGGGTCAGCTTCTTCTCGCTGGGGTTGATCGTCGGCACCGCTTTCTTCGTGACGATCATCACGCGCAAGCCACGGCTCGGCTTCGGCATCGTCTATGTCGCGCTGCCGGCACTGGCCCTCCTGTTCCTGCGGGGGCGGGAAGACGGCTTGTTGCTCGCGCTATGGACGCTTGCGAGCGTGTGGGTGACGGACATCGGCGCCTATTTCGCGGGCAGGAGCATCGGCGGGCCGAAGCTGGCGCCCACCGTCAGTCCGAACAAGACCTGGGCGGGGCTGATCGGCGGCGTGGTTGCCGCGCTGATCCTTGGCCTGCTGCTCTGGCGCTTCGCGGGGCTGCCGCTGCAATTGGTGTTCGCGAGCCCGATCCTGGCCGTGATCGCGCAGATCGGCGATCTTTATGAAAGCTGGCTGAAGCGGCAGGCGGGGGTCAAGGACAGCGGCACGATCCTGCCCGGGCATGGCGGCGTGCTCGACCGTCTTGACGGGCTGGTGCCGGTTGCGCCTGCGGCGGCGGCACTGATCCTGCTGGATACTTTGCTGTGAAGCGCACCGTCAGCATCCTTGGCGCGACCGGATCGGTCGGCACGTCGACGCTCGACCTGGTCGAACGCGCGCCCGACCGTTTCGAGATGCTGGCGGTGACCGCCCGGTCCGATGTGCGCAAGCTCGCGGACATCGCGCGGCGCACGGGCGCAAAACTGGCCGTGGTGGCGGATGAGAGCCGCTTGCCGGAGCTTCGCGACGCGTTGAGCGGCACCGAAACAAGGGTTGCGGGCGGCGAGCGGGCGGTCATTGAAGCTGCCGCAACCGGGGCCGACTGGACGATGGCGGCCATCGTCGGTTGCGCGGGGCTGGAGCCGGTCCTCGCGGCGGTCGAGCAGGGCGGGACCGTGGTGCTGGCCAACAAGGAGCCGCTGGTCTCGGCGGGCGAGTTGATCCTGGCCGCCGCGGCACGGGCGGGGGCGACGATCCTGCCGGCCGATTCCGAGCATAACGCGATCTTCCAATGCTTCGACTTCGCGCGGCCCGAGCGCGTGCGGCGCATCATCCTGACCGCCAGCGGCGGGCCGTTCCGCGACTGGAGCAGGGCGGACATGGCGTCCGCGACCGTCGAGCAGGCCGTCGCCCACCCGGTCTGGTCGATGGGCGCAAAAATCTCGGTCGATTCGGCGACGCTGATGAACAAGGGCCTGGAGCTGATCGAGGCGGCGCGGCTGTTTCCGGTCGCGCATGACCGGATCGAGATCATCCTGCATCGCCAATCGGTGATTCACTCGCTGGTCGAATATGTCGACGGATCGGTGCTGGCGCAGCTTGGCTCGCCGGACATGCGGACGCCGATCGCGCATACGCTTGCCTGGCCCGACCGGATGGAGGCGCCGGTTACGCCGCTCGACCTCGCCGCGATCGGCCGGCTCGACTTTACTGCGCCCGATCCAGAGCGCTTCCCGGCGCTGCGGCTGGCGCGCGAGGCAGTGAACACGGGCGGCGCGCGTCCTGCCGTGCTGAACGCTGCGAACGAAGTGGCGGTTGGCGCGTTTCTGGACCGGCGCATCGCCTTCCTCGACATCGCCGCGATTGTCGAGAAGACGATGGAACGCTATGACCCGGCGGCGCCCGGCGCGATCGATGACGTGATCGCGATCGACCGCGAGGCCCGGCACAAGGCCGCTGAGGCGATGAAGGTGTTCGTCGATTGAACAATGCTCCCGGTCTGCTGCTGACCATCCTCGCTTTCCTGGCCGTGATCGGGCCGCTCGTGTTCGTGCACGAGTTGGGCCATTACCTCGTCGGCCGGTGGTACGGCGTGAAGGCGGAGACCTTCTCGATCGGCTTCGGGCGGGAGATTTTCGGCGTGACCGACCGGCGCGGCACGCGCTGGAAATTCGGCTGGCTGCCGCTGGGCGGCTATGTGCGCTTTGCCGGGGATATGAACCCGGCGAGCCAGCCCGATCCCGCCTGGATGATGCTGCCGGCCGAGGAACGCAATCGCACTTTCCAGGCCAAGCCGGTCTGGCAGCGCGCGCTTGTGGTGGCGGCCGGGCCGGTCACGAATTTCCTGTTCGCGATCCTGATCATCGCCGGCTTCAACCTGATCCAGGGCCAGCCGAGCGCGGCGCCGATCGCCGGCAAGATCATGCCCGGATCGGTCGCCGAGCAGGCCGGCTTTGCCTATGGTGACGTGTTCAGGCGGGTCGACGGCCGCGCGATTGGCAGCTTTCGCGACCTGACCACCTACGTCCGAAGCCATCCGGGAGCCCCGATCGACGTCGCCGTGCAGCGCGGCGATCGCGAGATCGCGATCCGGGTGACGCCGCGTCCGGTCCCGGCGCTCGACGAGCAGGGCAAGCCGATCAAGATGGGCGTGCTCGGCATCGAAGGTCAATTGGAGCCGATCGGGCCGATCACGGCGCTGCGGCTGGGAACCGAGCAGAGCTGGCGCATCGTCACGATGATGGCCGACGGGCTGGGACAGATCCTGACCGGCAGCCGATCGGCGAAAGAGCTGGGCGGGCCGCTGTCGATCGCGCGCTTTTCGGGCGAGGCGGCGAGCGCCGGTCCGGGCACCTTCGCTTATTTCGTCGCGCTCATCTCGATTAATCTCGGATTCATCAACCTGTTGCCAGTCCCTATGCTGGATGGCGGACATCTGCTCTTCTATGCGCTGGAGGCGGTGCGGCGTAAGCCGGTGGCGCCGCAGGTGCAGGAATGGGCGTTCCGTTCCGGCCTGCTGCTCCTTCTGGGGCTGATGCTGTTTGCGACGTTCAACGACTTGTCCGCCTTTGGCCTGTGGCGCGGCCTAAGCGGGTTGATCGGCTGAACGGCTTCGGGCAGGGCGCGAGCGACTTTTCCGCAATCCAAGGTTTTCGGGGTGGGTATCTGGTGACGGCCTCTTCTTCGCACATGTTCCGCAACCGGCCGATCCCCGCGCTGCTGGCAGGCACCATGCTCGCCGGCCTGTCGGCGCCGCTGGCTGCGCAGACTCCTGCCGCTGCCCCGACCGACGCTCAGCCGACCGCCCCCACACCGGCAGCTCCGGCCAGCACACAGCCGCCCGCTGCCGCGACGGCAGCTGCGCCGGCGCCCGCCGCCCCGATCATCATCAGCCGCATCGACGTGGTGGGGTCGCAGCGCATCGAGCCGGACACGGTTCGCTCCTACGTCAAGCTGCGTCCCGGCGACGTGTACACGGCAGAGGCGGGCGACCAGGCGATCAAGGACCTGTTCGCGACCGAGCTGTTCGCCGACGTGACGATCCGCGAGGCCAATGGCGTCGTGACGATCGAGGTCAAGGAAAATCCGGTCGTCAACCGCATCATCTTCGAGGGCAACAAGCGGCTGAAAGAGGACAAGATCCTTAAGGAAATCCGGCTCGCCCCGCGCCAGATCTTCACCCGCTCCAAGGTCCGCGCCGACGTCGCGCGGATCATCGAGCTGTATCGCCGGCAGGGCCGCTACGGCGCGACCGTCGATCCGCAGATGGTCATGCTCGACCAGAACCGCGTCGACATCGTTTATTCGATCGTCGAGGGCGGGAAGTCCAAGGTCCAGCAGATCAACATCATCGGCAACGAGAAGTTCAGCGACGGCCAGCTTCGCCACGAAATGGCGACAAAGCAGGCGCGGCTGACCAGCTTCTTCAGCTCGAACACCAGCTTCGATCCCGACCGGCTGGCCTATGACCAGCAGAAGCTTCGGCAATTCTACCTGACCCAGGGTTATGCCGATTTCCGGGTGGTCTCCGCCGTGGCCGAGCTGACTCCGGACAAGCGCGATTTCATCATCACCTATGTCGTCGAGGAAGGCGACCGGTACAAATTCGGCGATGTGAAGGTCGAAAGCGACCTGCGCGACTTCAAGGCCGATTTCGCCAAGTCGCTGATTCCGATGAAGAAGGGCGACTGGTACAACGCCAAGCAGGTCGAGGACACGGTCAACAGCCTGAACGAGACTGCGGGCCTGCTCGGCTATGCCTTTGCCGAGGCCGATCCGCAGTTCGATCGCGACCCCGAGAAAAAAGTGATGAACCTGACCTTCCGCATTGCGGAAGCGCCTCGGGTTTATGTCGAGCGGATCAACATCAACGGCAACACCATTACTCAGGACAAGGTGGTGCGCCGCGAGTTCCGGTTGCAGGAAGGCGACGCGTTCAACTCCTTCCAGGTCAAGCGTTCGAAGGAGCGCATCCAGTCGCTCGGCTATTTCCAGGAGAAATTCGAAATCGACCAGAAGCCGGGCTCCACGCCCGACCGGGTCATCCTCGAAGCCAATCTGGAGGAGAAGCCGACCGGGTCGCTGTCGCTGTCAGCCGGCTATTCGAGCCTGGAGCGGTTCCTGGTCAACGCGTCGATCGAGCAGACCAACTTCCGCGGCCTCGGCCAGTCGCTGTCCGCTTCCGTCAATTATTCGAAATACGCGAAGTCGGTCGAGCTGGGCTTCACCGAGCCCTATTTCCTCGACAAGAACATCGCGCTGGGCGGCAGCCTTTTCCGGCGCGACTATAACTCGTTCAACTTCATCAACGGCAATCAGCGCAACAACACCTATAGCCAGGTCCAGACCGGGTTCGGGTTGCGGCTGGGTGTGCCGATCACCGAATATGTCCAGTTCCAGGCCCGCTATGGACTGTCGTTCGACGATGTGAGCCTGTCCAAGGCGCTTTATTTCAGCGGCGGCAAGTGCGATCCGCTGCTCGCTGGCCGGTTCCTGTGCGATGCGATCGGCAACCGCACGACCTCGTCGGTGGGCTATTCGCTGGTCTATAGCTCGCTCGACAACGGCATCCGCCCGACGCGGGGCAAGCGGCTGGTCCTGAGCCAGGATTTCGCCGGCCTGGGTGGCAGCGTCAAATATCTGAAGACGGTGCTCAGCGCCGACAAATACGTGAATCTGGGCCGCGGCTTTGTGGTCAATTTCAGCCTGCAGGGCGGCTATATCCACTCGTTCGAGGGGACGCGCCTCGATGCGTCGGGCACCGAGGTCGATCCGGTGCGCCTGATCGACCGCTTCTATCTGGGCCAGCCGCAGATGCGCGGGTTCGACATTCGCGGCATCGGCCCGCGGGTCCAGCGCTATGCGTTCGACCCGACGACAAACTCGCTGATCACGACCCGCAAGCAGCTGCTCGCCGACGATTCGATCGGCGGCCGCGCCTATTATCTCGGGCATATCGAGATGCAGATCCCGCTCGGCTCCGGTGTCCGGGAGCTCGGGATCAGGCCGTCGGTGTTTGTGGACGTCGGTTCCGTGTTCGGCGTAAGGCGGCCGCCGCTGACCTCGCTGGAGGATTTCCGCGATCCGGCCGACAAGAAGATCAAGGCCCAGTGCCGCAACCAGAGCACCGGCGGCATCACGTTCCAGGGAGCCGATGGGACCTGTCCGGAGGGGGCGTTCGCAATCCAGCCGTTCGGGGAAGCATTTTTGGGGGATACGCCAAAGCCGCGCGTTTCGGTCGGTTTCGGCGTCAACTGGAACTCGCCTTTCGGTCCGTTCCGGATCGACATCGCCAAGGCACTTCTCAAACAACCCGGGGACGATACGCAGCTCGTCACCTTCAACGTAGGAACGCAATTCTGATGAAGACCATGATCAAGACGCTCGCCGCCGGCCTGGCGCTTTCGACCGCTCTCGTCGCGGTGCCCGCCGCTGCCCAGGTGAACAGCCTGGGCGTCGCCAATCTGGATGCAGCGGTGCAGCGCTCGACCGCCTGGACGACGGCTCTGTCGCAGATGCAGACCACCTATAAGGCGACCATCGATCAGCTGAACACGCGGGAAGCGGCGATCCGCACCCAGCTGCAGCCCCTCGTGACCAAGCTGCAGACGGACGCGAAGGCGCCCAACCCGAACCAGCAGTCGCTGCAGCAGCAATATGCGGCCATTCAGCAGCGGCAGAACGCAGCGCAGCAGGAGCTTGCCAAGATCGGCGAGCCGGTTGCGCGCGCGCGCGCCTATGTCGAGGAACAGATCACCGCCAAGCTCGATGACGCCTTGCGTGCCGCGATGACGAAGAAGAACGTCAGCCTGGTCGTGCGTCCGGAAGCCGCGCTGTCGTACCAGCCGGCCGCCGACATCACCGCCGACGTGACCACCGAGCTGAACCGGCTGGTGCCGTCGGTGAGCATCACGCCGCCGGCGAACTGGCAGCCGGGTGGCCAGCAGGGGGCCGCCCCGGCTCCCGCGCAGCCCGCCAACCAGCAGCAGAAGCAGCCGCAGGGCCGCTGATGTCGGACGCGGCCGAGGGGAGCGTGGCCATCGGTCCGCTGGACGTCACCAGGGTGCTGGCGGCGCTTCCCCACCGCTATCCGATGCTGTTGGTCGACCGGGTCGAGGAGATCATCCCCGACCGGTCGATCGCGGCCATCAAGGCGGTGACGTTTAACGAAGGCTTTTTCCAGGGCCATTTCCCTGGACGGCCGATCATGCCCGGCGTGCTGATCGTCGAAGCGCTGGCGCAGGCCGCCGGCGTACTCGCAGTCGAATCGCTGGGGCTGAGCGGATCGGGCAAGCTCGTCTATTTCATGGCGATCGAAGAGGCGAAGTTCAGAAAGCCGGTCGAGCCCGGCGTGCTGCTGCGCCTGGAGGTCGAGTTCGTCCAGAAGCGCGCGCGCGTGTGCAAATTCGCCGGCCGTGCACTGGTCGACGGGCAGGTTGCCGCGGAGGCGAGCTTCACGGCGATGATCGCCGATCCGCCGTCGGCATGAGGTTGTCAGGGTCGGGCGCTTCTGCTAGCGGCCCGCGTTCCTTTTAGGCTGGTCGGAACCAGCCGCTCCGGAGTTTAAGATCATGAAGAATGACACGCACCCCGATTATCACATGATCAAGGTGCAGATGACCGACGGTACCGTGTACCAGACCCGCTCCACCTGGGGTAAGGAAGGCGACACGCTGGCGCTCGAGATCGATCCGCTCGCTCATCCGGCCTGGACCGGCGGCCGCGGCCAGATGCTCGACCAGGGCGGCCAGGTCGCGCGCTTCAACAAGCGCTTCGGCGGCCTCAGCCTGGGCAAGAAGTAAGAGTCAAAATCCTCCCCTGCAAAGCAGGGGAGGGGGACCATGCGGAGCATGGTGGAGGGGCGTCGCGTAGCGACGGACTTAAACCTCCGCTTCGCTGCGGCCCCTCCACCGCCTTCCGCGGTCCCCCTCCCCGTTCCGGGGAGGAGCTTAGGCTCACCGCATGAAATCGGCCGGGTTCGGCGTCGGGCGGTTGCAGGCGAACTGGTAGCCCCGTTCGCAGTCGCGCGCCTGCATGCGCCAGACATACATGGCGTCGGCATAGGCGCGCTGCTGGCGGTCATATTGGCGCGCATTGGCGGCGATCCGGGAATCGCGCGAGCGCATCGCGTCGACCCATGCGGCCATGTCGGCATCATATTGGGCCTGCAGATCGGCGCTGATCGCAGCGGTGCTGCCGGTGGAGCTGCCCGACGTCATGCTGTTGGCGGCGGCCACCTCGCCCCGATTGGGCGCATTGATCGCCTCTGTGCGGACCTGCGGCTTGTCGTAACCGCGATCGACCGGCAGCGGCGTCCGCGGCGTTCCCGGATCCTCGTGCGATCCCGGTTGGGTCGGCGGGGTGGTTGGCGCGGCGGTCTGGGCGGCGAGCGGCGCGGCCAGCGCGAGCAGGGCCGCGCCTGCAATCAGGCGCTTCAGCATCGTTCTCTCCTCTCAACGAACAGCCGCCTTAACGGCTTGAGAGGCAAACCCGTTCCGATTCAGGCGGGCGCGAAGCGTCCGGTGCTTTCGTCGAGAAGGTGAAGGACACCGTCGGCAATCGCGAAATAGGCGCCGCGAAGCCTGAGCTTGCCCGCCGATTCTCGCACCGGGATGCATGGGAAGGTGCGCAGATTGGTGAGGCTGACGCGTACGCTTTCCAGCTCCAGCGCGCGGATCGCTTCGGGACCTTCACCCATGTCCGCCACGATCCGGTCGCGTGCTTCGTCGAGCATCGACATCCAGCGGGCGATGAAGCCGCCTTCGCCCGGCGGCGCGCCGCGGAATCGGCGGGTGAGCGCGGCATTGACGCCGCCGCACGCGCCGTGCGCCATGATCACGACTTCCTCGACCTCAAGCTGCGTGACGGCGAATTCCAGTGCCGAGGACACGCCGTGACGCAGGCCGCCCAACTCGAACGGCGGCACCAGCGCCGCCACGTTGCGGACGACGAAAATCTCGCCTGGCGAGGTGTCGAAGATGATGCTCGGGTCGACTCGGCTGTCCGAACAGGCAATGACCATCGCGCGCGGCGACTGGCCTTCCTTCAGCTCGGCCCAGCGCTCGCGCTGCTGGGACCATCCGGTGTCCCGGAAACGGCGATAGCCGGCGATCAGGTCTTCAAATCCTTGGCTCATGCAAACTGCGTTAGGAAGCTGACGCGGGGGTGGCAAGCCGGGTCTTGCCTCGCTATTTGCGCCTGCATGAGCGAAGCCGACCCGATCTTGCGCCCCGCGCGCGTCCGCAAGCCCGACTGGATCCGGGTGAAGGCGCCCACCAGCACCGGCTTTGCCGAGACCAAGCAGCTGATGCGCCGGCTCAACCTAGCGACCGTCTGCGAGGAAGCGGCGTGCCCGAACATCGGCGAGTGCTGGACCAAGAAGCACGCGACCGTGATGATCCTGGGCGACACCTGCACGCGGGCATGCGCCTTCTGCAACGTGAAGACCGGCATGCCGCGGGCCGTCGACGCCAAGGAACCTCAGCATGTCGCCGATGCGGCCGCCGAGCTGGGGCTGGAGCATATCGTCGTGACCTCGGTCGATCGCGACGACCTGCCCGACGGCGGCGCGTCGCAATTCGTGAAGGTGATCGAGGCGCTGCGACGCACGACGCCGAGCACCACGATCGAAATCCTGACGCCCGATTTCCGCAACAAGCATGAAGCCGCGGTCGAGGCGATCGTCGCCGCGCGGCCCGACGTCTACAATCACAACCTGGAAACGGTGCCCCGGCTGTATCCGACGATCCGGCCCGGCGCGCGCTATTATGCGTCGCTCAGGCTGCTGGAGAGCGTGAAGAAGCTCGATCCCTCGATCTTCACCAAATCCGGCATCATGCTTGGTCTGGGCGAGCAGCGGCTGGAAGTGCATCAGGTGATGGACGACATGCGCTCAGCCGACGTCGATTTCCTGACGATGGGCCAGTATCTGCAGCCGACGCCGCGCCACGCGAAGGTAGAGGAGTTCGTGCCGCCCAAGGCCTTCGACGCCTATGCCGCGATCGCGCGGGCGAAGGGATTCCTGCTGGTCGCATCCTCTCCGCTGACGCGGTCGAGCTATCATGCCGGGGACGACTTCGCGCGGATGCGGGCTGCGCGGGAAGCAAAGCTGGCGAACAAATTGCCGTTCGCTTCGAGCGAAGTCGAGAAGCGTTAGCTCCGTGTCGACGTATCTCGACTTCGCTCGATACGAACGGATGAGCGATTGAATGCCGCGTCACTCTGAAACCCGGCAGCTGCCCTACACCCCGGAGCAGATGTTCGATCTGGTCGCGGACGTCGGCCGCTATGCCGAATTCCTGCCTTGGGTCGCGGCCGTCAGGGTGCGATCGAACAGCGCCACGGAAATGGTCGCGGACCTGATCGTCGGCTTCAAGGCGCTGCGCGAACGCTTCACCAGCCGCGTGCACAAGGAGCGGCCGGACCATATCCGGGTCGATTACCTGGAAGGCCCGCTCAAGCATCTGAGCAACGACTGGAAATTCCGGCCGGACGGGAAGGGCGGGGCCCTGGTCGACTTCTGCGTTGACTTCACGTTTCGAAACCGGGTGTTCGAGGCGCTGGCGGGCCAGATGTTCGACACCGCGCTCCGCAAGATGATCAACGCCTTCGAGGAGCGGGCAGCCGTGCTCTACGGCGCGGGTGGGGCCGCCATCGGCGCGTCGGGCATCAGCAGCTCGAGCGCGCACAGCGCCGCCTGAAGGCGAATCCCGCCGCGGCCGAGATTGCCGAACTCCCGTCGTTCGGCCTTGATCTTGTCCGGCGGCGCATCGCGTTCGGCCCGGGCGAAGACCACGGTGCCGACCGGCTTCTTCTCCGAGCCGCCGTCCGGCCCCGCAATGCCGGTGATCGCAACCGCCACATCGACGCCGGCGCGATCCAGCGCACCCTGTGCCATCGCCCAGGCGTTCGCGATCGACACCGAGCCGAACGTCTCCAGCACGTCGAGGCTGACGCCGACCAGCTTCATCTTCGCGTCGTTGGAATAGGTGACAAGGCTTGCCTCGAACACGTCGGAGGAGCCCGGAATCTCGGTCAGCGCGGCGCCGACCAGGCCGCCGGTGCAGCTTTCGGCGACCGCCAGGCGGCGGCCGACAGCGCGGTTGGCTTCGATGACCTGACGCGCTTTGTCGACCAGCTCCTGCGGCAACAGGAGATCGACGCTGGGCTGGTCGGGGGCGGAACTCATTCGGAATCCTCGTAAAGGCTGATCGTCGCGACGGCCTGGGCCGCGATCCCTTCGCCGCGGCCGGTGAAGCCCAGCCGCTCGGTCGTGGTCGCTTTCACGCTAATCCTGCCGGGCGCAAGCCGCAACAGGTCGGCGATGCGCGCGCGGATGGCGTCCCGATACGGGCCGATCTTCGGCGCCTCGCAGATGAGGGTGAGATCGACATGCTCGATGCGTCCGTCGCGCTGCGCGACAAGATGCGCGGCATGCTCGAGGAACCGGGAGGAGGGGGCGCCGCGCCATTGCGGATCGCTGGGCGGGAAGTGCGTGCCGATGTCGCCTTCGGCGATTGCGCCCAGGATCGCGTCTGTGAGCGCGTGGAGGCCAACGTCGGCATCCGAATGGCCGAGCAGGCCCTTGTCGTGCTGCACGCGAATGCCGCCGAGCCAGAGCTCTTCGCCTTCGGCCAGCCGATGCACGTCGAAGCCCATGCCGGTGCGGAACGAGCGGGCGCCGAGGCGCGCTTCGGCAGCGGCGAAGTCCTCGGCGCGGGTGATTTTCTCCAGCATCGGATCTCCTGCGACCAGCGCCACGTCGAAGCCAGCGGCGCGCGCCATCTGTGCGTCGTCGGTCGGCTCTTGCTCAGCCCGCCAGGCGCGATGTGACGTCATGATGTCGTCGAAACGGAACGCCTGGGGCGTCTGAACGCGCACCAGCGCGTCGCGATCGACGACCTCGCCCAAAGCGGCGCCGTGCTTCGCGAGCGTGTCGGCGACGGGCAGGGTGGGAACGGCGCCGGGGCTGGTTTCGAGCGGCGCCAGCAGCCGGTCGATGACGGCAGTGGGGGTGAAGGGACGGGCGGCGTCGTGGATCAGCACGATATCCGCGCCGCCCAGCGCTTCGATTGCTTCCAGGCCCGCGCGGACCGACAGGCGACGGGTCGCACCGCCCGGCGCAATCCCGAGCAGCGGGCGGTCGCCGAGCGCGTCGCGCAGCGGTTCTTCCTCGCCGACGACCAGCACCGCATCCACGCCCGGGTGCGCCGCAAGCCGGTCAAAGGCATGGGCGACGAGAGGCCTGCCGGCGAGCATGCGGAATTGCTTGGGCACGTCGCCGCCAGCGCGTTCGCCTTTGCCGGCGGCGACGATCAGTGCGACGACCCTGTTCACGCGAGCCCCGTTAGCGGGCCCTTGCCTTGCCGAAAAGGGGCGGACTCGCTATGTGCCCACCTTCCCATGACGAAGCTCAAGCCCATCCAGGTCGGCCCGGTCAGGATCGACAGCCCGGTGCTGCTGGCGCCGATGACCGGGGTCACCGACCTGCCGTTCCGGCGGCTCGTGCGGCGCTACGGTTCCGGCCTCAACATTACCGAGATGATCGCCAGCCAGGCGATGATCCGCGAGACGCGCCAATCGCTGCAGAAAGCGGCCTGGGACCCGGTCGAGGAACCGGTGTCGATGCAGCTCGCCGGCTGCGCGCCGCGCGAAATGGCCGAGGCTGCGAAGCTGAACGAGGATCGCGGCGCCGCGATCATCGACATCAACATGGGTTGCCCCGTCAAGAAGGTCGTGAACGGCGACGCCGGCTCGGCGCTGATGCGCGATATCCCGCTCGCCGCGGCGATCATCGAGGCGACGGTCAAGGCGGTGAAGGTGCCGGTCACGCTGAAGACGCGGATGGGCTGGGACCATGCGAGCCTGAACGCGCCGGAACTTGCGCGGATCGCCGAGGATCTGGGCGTGCAGATGATCACCATCCACGGCCGCACCCGCTGCCAGATGTACAAGGGCGAAGCGGACTGGGCGTTTGTCCGGAGCGTTAAGGACGCGGTCTCGGTCCCGGTGATCGTCAACGGCGATATCTGCTCGATCGCCGACGCGGAGCGGGCGCTGGAGCAATCCGGCGCGGACGGGGTGATGATCGGGCGCGGCGCCTATGGCAAACCGTGGCTGCTGAAGCAGATGATGCATTGGTTCGCGCACGGCGTCGAGCTGCCCGAACCGACGATCGAGGAACAATATCATTTGATCGTCGAGCATTATGAGGCGATGCTCGCACATTATGGCGAGATGACCGGCGTCAACATGGCGCGCAAGCATATCGGCTGGTACACCAAGGGCCTGCCTGGCTCGGCCGAGTTCCGCAACCGCGTGAACCAGGAGCCGAGCAGCGCCGTGGTTCTGGGCATGTTGCGCGAATTCTACAGTCCGTGGCTGTCACGCGCCGCGGCCTGACAGAAGCACGCGCCAAAAACCTGTTGCGGACGCGCAACATAGGTTTGGCAATCGCCCAAACTGTTGTATCCGTGCAACGATGAACGCCGGCCTGGCCGACACCCCGAACCGAACACCGCGATGGCGGCGGACCCTGTCCGTGATCCGCCGCCGGTCGCGCTATATGCCCGCGGTCGAGCTGCTGACGCTGCTGCTGGCGATCGGCATCGGCGTCGGCAGCTATTTCCTGCTCGAGGCGCAGCCCGGCAGCCGCCCGCTGACGCCGCCGCTCGTCGCGCTGCTGCTGATCGCCAACCTGGTGCCCGCGATCGCGCTGCTGGTGCTGTGGGGCCGCCGTGTCGCAAAGCGTCGCGCCGCCAAATCGCCGATCGGCGGGGGAGGGCGGCTGCACGTCCGCCTCGTCGCGCTGTTCTCGGTGATCGCCGCCGTGCCGACGATCCTGGTCGTGATCTTCGCGTCGCTGCTGTTCCAGTACGGCGTCGAGTTCTGGTTCTCGGATCGGGCGCGCGGCATGCTGGAAAACGCCGGTGAGCTGGCCCAGGGCTATTACCAGGAAAAACGCCAGGAGGTCGCCGCCGAGACGGTCACGATGGCGGGCGACCTGCGCGACTATCTGGCGCAGGCGCGGTCCGACAGTCCCGAATTCGCCGAAGGCTATGGCTGGCAGGTGCTGTCGCGCAAGTTCAGCGAGTCGGCGATCGTCACGATCAGCCCGGACGGCAGCGCGCATACGCTGGCGATGGTCAATCCGGACGCGCGTCCGGTGGAAAAGCGCGTTTCTCCCGCCGTCGTTCTGCGCCTGACCCGCGGCGAGCCGGTGGTGGTGACCGACAGCCCCGATCGGATCGAGGCGGTCACCAAGCTGATGCCGTCGGGGAACACCTATCTCTACGCCTCGCGCATTTCCGACCCGCAGGCGCTGACCCAGAGCGCGCGCGCCAAGGCGGTGCTGCGCGACTATAACGCGCTGCTCGACCGCACACGCTCGCTGCAGCTGCGTTTCAACGCGGCGCTGCTGCTGATTTCGCTGCTGATTGCCGCGGCGGCGGTGTGGATTGCGCTCCGCGTCGCCGACCGGCTGGTTCGCCCGGTCGGCGAGCTGGTGGACGCGGCGCGCAAGGTTACGGCCGGCGACCTTTCCGCTCGCGTCGAGATACCGCGCGAACGGGACGAGATCGGCACGCTCGCGAACGCGTTCAACCGGATGACCCGGCGGCTCGAGGAACAGACGCTCCAGCTGGTCAGCGCCAACGACCAGCTCGACCGGCGCCGCGCCTTCACCGAAGCGGTGTTGTCCGGCGTCACCGCGGGCGTGATCTCGGTCGATCCCGATTGCAGCATCCGGCTGATCAACAGCTCGGCAGCCGAACTCCTGAAGAGCGGCGAAGACGCGGTCGGACGCCAGCTCAAGGACGTCGCGCCGGAATTGGCGGTCCTGCTCGATGGCCAGGACCGCGAGGAAGTCGTCCAGCTGACCAGCGGCGGAGAGCCGCGGACGCTCGCGGTCAAGATCGTGGCCGGCCGCGGCGGATCGGTGCTGACGTTCGACGACATCACCCAGCAATTGCTCGACCAGCGGCGCGCCGCATGGTCGGACGTCGCGCGCCGCATCGCGCACGAAATCAAGAACCCGCTGACCCCGATCCAGCTCGCGGCCGAGCGGCTGCAACGGCGGTACGGGAAGGATATCGCCAACGACCGCTCGACCTTCGACCGGCTGACGGAGACGATCGTGCGGCAGGTCGGCGACCTCAGGCGGATGGTCGACGAATTCTCGTCCTTCGCGCGTATGCCCAAGCCGCTGTTCCGCGCCGAAGCGATCGTGGACATCGCGCGCCAGGCCCTGTTCCTGCACGAAGTCGCGCATCCCGGCATCCGTTTCACGCTGGACGCGCCGGAGCCGTCGCCGACCCTGGTCTGCGATCGTCGCCAGCTTGGCCAGGCGCTGACCAACATCGTCAAGAATGGCGTCGAAGCGATTGAACGGAAATGCGAATCCGGCCCCGTCGAGGGGATGATCGCAATGCGGATCACGGAACCGGACGAGCATCGGCTGGTGATCGAGGTCGAGGATAACGGCGCCGGGCTTCCGGCCGAGCGCGGGCAGCTGTTCGAGCCCTATATCACGATGCGCGCACGGGGCACCGGCCTTGGCCTCGCCATCGTCAAGAAGATCGTCGAGGAACATTTCGGCACCATCGAGCTGAGAGACAGGGAAGGGGGTGGAACGATCGCCGTGATCACGCTGGATCCGCAGGCACTCGCGCCATTGATCAATCGCGAGGCCGATATCGAGGAAGAGCGCGCGCCGATCGCGCTGACACGGAGCTGACAGGCGTGGCGCTGGACGTACTCATCGTCGATGACGAACAGGATATTCGCGATCTCGTTTCGGGCGTGCTGGAAGACGAAGGCTATACGGCCCGCAGCGCTGCGGACAGTGATGCCGCATTGGACGCGATCCGCGACCGCCGGCCGTCGCTGGTGCTGCTCGACGTGTGGCTGCAGGGCTCGAAGCTCGACGGGCTGGAACTGCTGGACGAGATCAAGCGGCGCGATCCGTCGCTGCCGGTGTTGGTGATTTCCGGCCACGGCAATCTCGACACGGCCGTCGCGGCGGTGCGGCGCGGAGCGGCCGACTTTATCGAAAAGCCGTTCGAGGCGGAGCGACTGCTGCTGCTCGTCAGCCGTGCGACCGAGACCGAGCGGCTGCGGCGCGAGAACGCGAACCTGAAGGCGCAGGTCGGTGGCGGCGACGAGCTGACCGGAAGCTCTTCGGCGATCAACCAGGTGCGGGCGACGCTCAAGCGTGTGGCCGCAACCGGCAGCCGGGTGCTGATCACCGGGCCGGCCGGCGTCGGCAAGGAAGTGGCGGCGCGGCTGCTGCACCTGTGGAGCCCGCGTACCGAAGCGCCATTCGTCGTCGTCAGCGCGGCGCGGATGACGCCCGAACGCGTCGAAGAGGAATTGTTCGGCGTGGAAGAGGGAGGCGAACTCGCCCGTCCCGGCCTGCTCGAACAGGCGCATGGTGGAACCCTGTTCCTCGACGAAATCGCCGACATGCCGATCACGACCCAGGCGAAGATCCTGCGCGTGCTGACCGACCAGAGCTTTGCGCGGGTGGGTGGGCAGCGGACGGTGAAGGTCGATGTCCGCGTCGTGTCGGCAACCGCACGGCCTCTGCCCGACGAGATCGCGGCAGGCCGGTTCCGCGAGGATCTTTACTACCGTCTGAATGTGGTGCCGGTGCACCTGCCGCCGCTGACGGAGCGGCGCGAGGATATCCCGGCGCTCGTCGATCATTTCGTCGCGCGCTACGCGGCCGAGCGGCGGGTGCCGACGCCCGAGGTTGCCGGCGATGCGATGGCTGCGCTGCAGGCCTATGACTGGCCGGGAAATGTCCGCCAGCTCCGCAACATCGTCGAGCGGACGATCATCATGGCGCCGGGCGATCGGATCGGCCGGATCGACATCGACATGCTGCCGCCCGAGGTATTGAGCGACCAGCCGCAGCTGGCGTCGAACGCGACTCAGACGGCGATGATGGGCGCGCCGCTTCGGGAAGCGCGCGAGACGTTCGAGCGCGAATATCTCCGCGTCCAGATCCGCCGATTTTCCGGGAACATTTCGCGCACCGCGAGCTTCATCGGCATGGAACGCTCGGCCTTGCACCGGAAGCTCAAATTGCTCGGCCTTGCCGATTCCAGGGACGAAGAATAGCGCGACTCGACCGTCCGGGGCTTTCGGGCTATGGATTGGGCGCTTCCACAGGGGGAGCCGAGAAGCCGCCAAAAGAGCGGAGGCAATGCATGGCCGACAAGGTCAATAATCTTCAGGACATTTTCCTGAATTCGCTGCGCAAGTCCAAGACGCCGGTGACGATGTTCCTGGTGAAGGGCGTGAAGCTGCAGGGAATCATCACCTGGTTCGACAATTTCTCGGTGCTGCTGCGCCGGGACGGCAGTTCGCAGCTGGTCTACAAACATGCGATCTCGACCGTGATGCCGGCCGCGCCGGTCGATCTCGCGCCGATCGAAAAGGCGTTCGCCGACAGCCAGAAAAAGCCGACCCTGCTGCAGGAGGTGTTCCTGAGTGCAGTGCGGCGAAGCGAAGAGCCGGTGACGATGTTCCTGGTGAACGGCGTCATGCTGCAAGGCGAAGTCGCCGCGTTCGACCTGTTCTGCCTGCTGCTGCGCCGCGAGAACCAGACGCAATTGGTCTATAAGCACGCGATCTCCACCGTGCAGCCTGCTCACCCGCTGAACCTGGCGGAAGAGCAGGCCCAAGGGGATTGAGAGCCGTTGCCTGAGCGCGCGGAGTGCTTATCTGCGCTGCGATGACCGGTTTCGAACGCGATTATGACGAATTCGCCCGCGGCGCGCGGGCGGTGATTGCCTATCCCGATCTGCGGAACGCGGACGGGCGCGATGTCGAGGCGCGCCTGGACGAGGCCGCCGGCCTGGCAGAGGCGATCGGGATCGAGGTCGCGGAGCGGCAGGCGTTCCGAATTCGCGCGCCCAAGCCGGCCACGCTGTTCGGCAGCGGCCAGGTCGAGGAGATCGCGACGGCGGTGCGTGCCCAGGACGCGCAGCTCGTCATCGTCGACGGCGCGATCACGCCGGTGCAGCAGCGCAACCTGGAGGAGGGGACCAAGGCCAAGGTGATCGACCGCACCGGCCTGATCCTCGAAATCTTCGGCGAGCGCGCGGCGACCGCCGAGGGGCGGCTGCAGGTCGAGCTTGCCCATCTCGATTACCAGGCAGGCCGGCTGGTGCGGAGTTGGACGCACCTGGAACGCCAGCGCGGCGGCTTCGGCTTCCTGGGCGGCCCCGGCGAAACGCAGATCGAGGCCGACCGGCGCCTGATCCGCGACCGGATGGCAAAGCTAAGGCGAGAGCTGGAGACCGTCAGCCGCACGCGCACGCTGCACCGCGACCGGCGCCGGCGTGCGCCCTGGCCGGTGATCGCGCTGGTCGGCTATACCAACGCCGGCAAGTCGACGCTGTTCAACCGGCTGACCGGCGCCGACGTCATGGCCGAAAACCTGCTGTTCGCGACGCTGGACCCGACGATGCGGCAGATCGCGCTGCCCGGGCTCGACAAGGCAATCCTGTCGGACACGGTCGGCTTCGTGTCCGACCTGCCGACGCAGCTGGTCGCGGCCTTTCGGGCGACGCTGGAGGAAGTGATCTCGGCCGACCTGATCGTCCATGTCCGCGACATCGCGCATCCGGATTCGGACGCACAGCGCGCCGATGTGGAGCGGGTGCTGACCGAAATCGGCGCGGAGGCGCCGCGGATCGAAGCCTGGAACAAGCTCGACAGCCTCGACCCGGAGCGACGGACAGCGATCGCGGCCGAGGCGGCGAAGCGCGATGACGTGGTGCTGATCTCGGCCTTGACCGGGGAGGGGGTCGATGCCCTGAAACGGCTGGTGTCGGACCGGCTGACGGGTTCCAACCGGGTGCGGCATATCGAGGTGCCGATGACCGACGGCGCGGCTGCGGCTTGGCTGCACGAGCATGGCGAGGTGGTCGGGGAAGAAACGATCGACGGCGACCGGATCGCCTATGATGTGCGCTTGTCGGACCGCGATTGGGACCGGTTTCAGGCGCGGGTCTAGCGGAGAGACCTAAAGGCTGGTTCGGGCTGAGCTTGTCGAAGCCCTTCCTTTCCTATTTCGGGTCCAGAAAAGAAGGGAGGCCTTCGACAGGCTCAGGCCAAACCGGGCAGAGAGTTCAGGTGAGAGCTTTCGCCCGCTGCCAGAGCGCTTCCTTTTCGTCGAGACTCAGATGGACGAATCCATCATCCATCGCTTCCATTGCGCGGAAGCGGCATTCGAACTTGTCGTTCGCTTTGCGAAGCGCGGCTTCCGGATCGATCTTCAGATGCCGTGCGAAGTTGACGGCTGCGAAGAGCAGGTCGCCGACTTCTTCCTCGATCATATCCGCCGGCGCCGCCGCGATCTCGTCCAGCTCCTCGAGGATCTTGGCACGCGGGCCGTCGGCATCGGGCCAGTCGAAGCCGGTGCGGGCGGCGCGCTTCTGCAGCTTTTCGGCACGGAGCAGTGCAGGCAAAGCGCGGGCGACGTGGGCGAGCGCGCTCGGATCGTCCTTGTCCGCGCGCTCGGCGGCTTTGACGGTTTCCCAGCCAGGCGCGTGCTCGTGATCGCCGAACACGTGCGGATGCCGGCGTTCCATCTTGTCGGCGATCGCGGTCAGCACGTCGGCCAGGTCGAACGCGCCAAGTTCCTCGGCCATGCGCGCGTGGAACACGACCTGGAGCGCGAGATCGCCGAGTTCGTCCTTCAGTCCGTCGAGATCGTCGCGCTCGATCGCGTCGGCAACCTCATAGGCTTCCTCGATCGTGTATGGCGCGATCGTGGCGAAGGTCTGGGCCACATCCCATTCGCAGCCGCGCGCCGGATCGCGCAACCGGGCCATGATCCGGGCAAGCCGATCGAGCGCGAGAGGGGCCGCCTTTCCGTCCATTTCAAATCCCGATAATATACATTATGTAAAATCTAACCGGAGCCACGAGGCTTCTCGCCTAGCTTGTGCGGCTCCAGGATCAGCGTCCGCCCTTCCACCCGCCAGCTTTCCAGCGACGACAGGAAGTTCATGCCGAGCACGTTCATGTCGCCGAACGCCGGCGAGACGACCGCGGCCATATCCTCGGCGACGATCGGGCCCATTTTCAGCCGATGAATGCGCGTGCTCTGGGCCTCGACCGAGCCGTTCGCGGTGTTGATGATGACCGGAAAGCCGCCGCGCTCGACCGTCAGGCCCGCGGCATCGGCAGCGTCGGCCGACAGCGCCGTCGTGGTCGCGCCGCTATCGATCAGGAAACGCTGTTCGTGACCATTGACGCGGGCGCGCACCCAGAAATGTCCGTCGGACGCCATTGGAATCCTGAGCGTGTCGCCGACCGTCTGGCCGCGCTCGCCGAGCAGATCACCGGCGACGCGCTGGATGACGGCGTGCAGCTCGAACCGGTAGCTGTAGCCGACCAGCACGGCCGCGAAGATCAGCAGCCAGCCGGCAACCATGCGCGCAGCCTCGCCGATCGCGAGACGTCGCGACAACAGGCTCGATCCGACCAAAGTCAGCATCATGACCGCGCCCAACACCTGCACGGTCTGATCGCCGGTCACAGTGCGATCTCCTGATTGTCGTAAGCCGGCTCGACACCGTTCGGCAGTTCGGTCAGCAAGCGCCTGTAATCCATCGAATTGTCCATATGCGTCAGCAGCGTCCGCTTCGGCGCCAGCTCCGCCACCCAACCAAGCGCTTCGTCCAGATGCGGATGGGTGGGGTGCGGACGCCTGCGGAGCGCATCGACGATCCAGAGGTCGAGCCCTGAATATAGGTCGCGCATCGCGTTCGTCATCTGGTGGAAATCGGTGGCGTAAGCGGCTGATTTGCCGTCCGCTTCGAAACGCAGGCCGGCCGAGGTGATGCTGCCATGGGGCTGGTCGACGACGCTCACACGGATGTCGCCGATCTGGAGCGTGTCGGGCAGGTCCGACAGCGTCGCGGTCGCCGGATATCCGTCCGCACCCTCGAAGACATAGCCGAAACGCGCGCGCAGCACGTCAATCGTTGCCGGGCGTGCATAGCCGGCGATGGGCGCGCGTTGCAGGTGAAAGAGCTGGCGCAGATCGTCGAGGCCGTGGACATGATCGGCATGGTCGTGCGTCCAGATCACCGCATTGACGCGGTCGACATGCGCGTCGAGCAGCTGACAGCGCAGGTCCGGCGACGTGTCGACCAGGATCGTGGTTGATGCGGTGTTAACCAGGATCGAGACGCGCCGGCGCGCATTGCGCGGTTCGGCGGGATCGCAGGCGCCCCAGTCGTTCCCGATCCGCGGGACGCCCGACGACGTGCCGCAGCCGAGAATTGTGACCTTCACGCACTCACTTTCGTGAACAAGGCGCGGAAATTGCGCGTGGTCGCGTCGCCCAGCGCCTCGATGCTGGTGCCGCGCAGCTCTGCCAGAAACCGGGCCGTGTCGGCGACGAAGGCCGGCTCGCAGGGCTTTCCCCGGTGCGGCACCGGGGCCAGGAACGGGGAGTCCGTCTCGATCAGCAGCCGGTCTTCGGGGATGCGAGCGGCGGTTTCCTGCAGATCCCTGGCGTTCTTGAACGTCACGATGCCGGAAATCGAGATGTAGAGACCGAGGTCCAGCGCAATATCGGCAAAGGCGCCGCTGGCAGTGAAGCAGTGGATCACGCCGGAATAGGCGCCCTTCTCCATTTCGTCGGCGAGGATCTCGGCCGTGTCCGCCTCGGCATCGCGGGTGTGGACGATCAGCGGCAGGCCGGTTTCGCGCGCGGCGGCGATGTGGGCCCGAAAGCTGGCGCGCTGCCGATCGCGGTCCGAATGGTCGTAATAATAATCGAGGCCGGTCTCGCCGATGCCGATGACCTTCGGATGCGCGGCCTTGGCCACGAGCTTTGCCGTGTCGACATCCGGATGGGCATCGGCCTCGTGGGGATGGATGCCGATCGAGGCCCAGATATCCGGATCGTTTTCGGCGGTTGCGACGATCGCGTCCCATTCGCGCTCACGCGTCGAGATGTTGAGCATCGTCCCCACCCCCGCCGCCCGCGCCCGTGCGATCACGCCGGCTTGGTCTTCGATCAGGCCCTTATAGTTCAGGTGGCAGTGACTGTCGGTGAGCATGGGATTCAGCTGGCCTCCGCCATCGGGAGTTCAAGGCGGGGAAAGATCGGGCTGGGCGGCTGAAGATCGGCGCTATCGATCCAGCTGCGGTCCGCGAGATCGGCATAGGTGCGCGCCTTTGCGCCGAGCAGATCGAGCAATTTGTCCGCGGAGGCGGGGATCACCGGGCGGATCGCGATCGCGAGGTCGCGGATAGCGAGCAGCAAGGTGCGGAGCACGGCTTCCATCCGCTCGGGATCGGTCTTCCGGAGTGCCCAGGGGGCTTGAGCATCGACATATTGGTTGCAGGCGAAGACGGCGCGCATCCACGCTTCGCAGCCTTCGGAGAGCGCCAGCCGTTCGAACGCGGCGGGCACCTCGTCGCGCGTGGCGGCGGCGACCGCGTCGAGCAGGTCCGCGTCGGCCGGCTCGGCCCTTCCCTCGCCCGGCACGCGGCCCAGATTCTTCGCGATGAAGCTCAGCACGCGCTGGGCGAGATTGCCGAAGCTGTTGGACAGGTCGGCATTGGCGCGGGTGACGATCGCCTCGTCCGAATAGCTGCCGTCCTGCCCGAACACGACTTCGCGGAGCAGGAAATAGCGCAGCGCATCGACCCCATAGCGGCTCGCCAGCTCCATCGGATCGACCACATTGCCCGTCGACTTCGACATCTTCTCGCCGCGGTGGAGGACAAAGCCATGCGCGAACACGGTCTTTGGAAGGGCGATGCCCGCGGACAGCAGAAAGGCCGGCCAATAAACCGCGTGGAAGCGTGCGATGTCCTTGCCGATGACGTGCAGGTCGGCGGGCCAGCGGCTGGTGTAGCCCGATTCAGGATAGCCTGCACCCGTCAGGTAATTGGTAAGCGCATCGACCCACACATACATGACGTGGCCTTCAGAGCCCGGAACCTTCACGCCCCAATCGAAGCTGGTGCGGGAAACCGAGAGGTCGGCGAGCCCGCCTTCGACAAAGCGGACAATCTCGTTCCGGCTTCGCTCCGGCCGGATGAAATCGGGATTCGCCGCATAATGATCGAGCAGGGGCTGCTGATATTTGGAGAGCCGGAAGAACCAGGTTTCCTCGACGGTCCATTCGACAGGCGTGCCCTGAGGGGAGAGGCTGGCGCCCCCTTCCCCCTCGACCAGCTCCTTTTCGTCGTAGAACGCCTCGTCGCGAACCGAATACCAGCCTTCGTAGCGGCCGAGGTAGAGGTCGCCCTTCGCCTCCATTGCCTTCCAGATCGCCTGGCTGGCGGCGTGATGTTCGGGCTCCGTAGTGCGGATGAACCGATCGAAGCTGATATTAAGGGCTCGATCCATCTCCTGGAAATATCCGGACATTTCGTCCGCCAGTGTGCGCGTCTCGACGCCGCGGTCACGCGCGGTCTGGGCCATTTTCAGACCATGCTCGTCGGTGCCGGTCAGGAAGAAGGTGTCGCGTCCCATCATCCGCTGGAAGCGCGCGATCGCGTCGGTCGCGATCGCTTCATAGGCGTGGCCGATATGCGGACGGCCGTTCGGATAGGCGATGGCGGTGGTGATGTAGAAGGGTTCGGCCATGCAGGGGCTCTTAGGGCCGCTTCGGCTCAATTCAAACTCCGTTCGCTTCGAGTGAAGTCGAGAAGCGGGTGTCTCGACTTCGCTCGACACGAACGGACTATTTTTCAGCCAACTGAGCCACGTAGCTGCCGAGCTGGAACGCGGTCGCCTGCGGATCGAGCGACAGACCGATTGCGCTGGCGGCGAGGTCGCGGGACTTGGCCCAGAGGTCGAGCGCCCGGTCGAGTTCGGGACCGCGACGGATGCGGGCTTGGGCCGCGATGAAGGCGGGCGCGCGTTCCAGGAATGCTTCGTAACGTGGCTGGGCGGCCTTGAGGGCCAGCGACTTGGCGACCGACGCGCGGGTCGCGTTCGACGGATCGCCGGTGCGGGCCATCTGCTCCAGCGCGGCGTCCAGCGCGCCGATCTCCAGGCCGGCGAAGCGCAGCGCCTGGCCGGGCGCGCCCTCCCCCGCTTTCACCAGAGCGTCTATCTCATCCGGCGCCGCTTCGGGCAACTCCCGGCGCAGCACGACGCGCATCTGTTCGTCGCTGAGCGGGCCGAAGCGGAGCAGGCGGCAGCGGGACCGGATCGTCGGCAGCAGCCGGCCGGGCATGTGGCTGACGAGGAAGAAAACAGTGCCGGCGGGCGGTTCCTCCAGGCTCTTCAGCAGCGCGTTGGCGGCGCCGCGTTCCATATCGTCGGCAGAATCGATGACGATCGCGCGGCGGCTGGACAGCGCCGGCGAGACCGACAGCACCCGCTCCAGCATCCGGACCTGCTTGACGCGGATGTTGCGCGCGAGCGGCTCGTCGCCCTTGCGGTCGATCTCGGGGATGATCTCGTCCTGCTTCCAGGGCTCGCGCTCGACGAGGCGGAAATCGGGGTGGCTCTTCGCGGCGAACAGCCTTGCGATCCGGTGCTCGGGATCGACATCCAGCCCTTGCCCGCCCGTTTCCGGGTCCGCCGCTTCGGCCAGCAACCGCAGCGCTGCTGCCCGGGCGAAGCTCGCCTTGCCGGTGCCGCGCGGGCCGGTCAGCAGCCATGCATGGTGCAGCCTTGTCGATCGCATTGCGCTCAGGAACGCGGCCGCCTGCGCATCATGGCCCAGAAGTGACGTCATGGCAGCAGATCGGCGAGCGCGGCGAGCAGCCGCTCGGTCACCTCTCCCTCGCTGCCGCTGGCGTCGACCAGGCGGATGCGCTCCGGATCGTCTCGCGCGAAATCGCGAAACGCCTGCGCAACCTCCGCATGGAAGTCCGATGCACGCCCGCCAATGCGGTCAGGGCAGCCCGCATCGCGCGCATCGGCGCGAGCGGCGGCATCCGTGTCCGTCAGCGCAAGGACGAGCGTCCGATCGGGCAGCCGACCGTCGCTGCCGATCTGATGCAGATTCTGGATCGCCGCGTCGCCGACCCCGCCCGCCATGCCCTGATAGGCGCGCGAACTGTCCAGAAAGCGATCGCAGATCACCCATTGCCCTTCGCTGAGCGCAGGGTCGATCGTCCTGGTCACGTGATCGGCGCGCGCGGCGGCGAACAACAGCGCCTCGGCTCCCGGCGACCAGCGATTGGCGTCGCCTTCGAGCAGCAGCGACCGGATCGCCTCCGCGCCCGGGCTGCCGCCCGGCTCGCGCGTCAGCAGGACGTCCAAGCCTCTGGTGCGCAGCGCGTCGGCCAGGCGCCGCGCCTGGGTGGATTTGCCGACGCCCTCCCCACCTTCGAGGCTGATGAAACGGGCACTCAAGCGAAGAAGGACATGATCGCGGCCCAGACGCGGCCGAAGAAGCCGGCCGGGCCGACATCGTTCGCGGCGACCAGCGGCATTATCTGCGGCGGCGTGTCGGGCGCCGAGACGACCAGGTCCGCGATGTGATCGCCCTTCTTGATCGGCGCCTTGATCGGCCCGTCATAGACGACCTTGACCTTGAAGTTCGATGCCGCCCCGCCCGGCAGCGTCACAGCAAGATCGCGAGGCGCGACAAGGCCGACCTGATTGTCGCTGCCGAGCTGGACTTCCGCAGTTTCAACCTTGGCGCCCTGCTTGAACAACGGCTTCGATTTCCAGGCGCGGAAGCCCCATTCCATAAAGCGCACGGACTCGCTGATCCGCTGGTTGAAGCTGTTGAGGCCCGCAATCACCATCACCAGCCGGCGGCCATTCTGTTCGGCCGAGCCGGTGAAGCCATAGCCCGCTTCCTCGGTATGGCCGGTCTTCAGGCCGTCGGCGCCCTGAACGCGGCCGAGCAGAGGATCGCGGTTCGCCTGGGTGATGGCATCGCCGCCCATCGTCTTGCCCCAGGTGAAATCGGGCTTGCTGTAATATTGCTTATAAAGCTGCGGGAAATTCTGGATGGTCGCGCTGGCAAGCTTCGCCAGGTCGCGGGCGGTCACGTAGGTGACGCCTTCGTCCGGCCAGCCGTTCGAGGTGCCGAAATGGCTGTTGGTCATGCCCAGCCGCTTTGCCGCGTCGTTCATCCGCTGGACGAAGGCTTCCTCGGTGCCGGCAATGCCTTCGGCCAGCACGACGCAAGCGTCGTTCCCGGAAAGCGTCACGATGCCATAGAGCAGGTTTTCGACGCTCACCTGCTCGTTCGGGCTCAGGAACATGGTCGAGCCGGCGGCCGGGCCGTGCCATTTCTGCCAGGTCTCCGGCCGGACGGTGAACATGGTAGAAGGCTTCAGCTCGCCCTTCTTCATCATGTCGAACGCGACATAGACCGTCATCATCTTCGCGAGCGATGCCGGCGGCATGCGGCGATCGGCATCCTTTGCATAGAGCTGCGCGCCCGAGGACAGGTCGACCATGTAAGCGACCGGCGCCGGGGTATCGAACGGCGGCGCGGCGGCGATCGTCGGGGTCGACAGCGCGACGAGGAACAGCGAACCGAGCAGATAGGCTTTCATTCTTTAACTCACGAAGTTTGCGCGACGGCGTCGGCCAGCAGCCCTACCGAAAGCGCGTAGAAATTGGAGCAGTTATAATCGAGGATGACGCGATAATTGCCGGTCAATAGGTACGCGGTCTCGCCCGGGCCGTCGGGTTCCAGCAGCGTGACCAGCTCGGTATCGCGAAGCGGCTGGCCGCCAGTCTGGACGACGCCGCGGCTGCGCCATTCGGCGACCGTCATCCAGCGGCTGTGCCGATCGTGCACGCGGGGGCAGCGAGGCGACGTGATCTTTCCCTCGATCGCAGTGCGGTCGAGATAGGGCGGAACACTGACCGGCACGCCCCAGGGCCGTCCCGGACGCCAGCCGGCATTGACGAAGTAATTGGCGATCGAGGCGAGCGCGTCGGCGTCGGACGTCCAGATGTCCGCCTTGCCGTCACCGTCGCCGTCGCGGGCAAGGCGGAGATAGACGCTGGGCAGGAACTGAGGATAGCCGGTGGCGCCGGCCCAGCTGCCCTTCAATTTGTCGCGCGGGATGCCGCGATCGATCATCTTGAAGGTGTCGATCAGCTCCTGCGTGAACAGATCGCGCCGTCGCCCGTCATAGGCGAGGCTGGCAAGCGAGCGCGGCAGGTCGAAGTCACCGGTGTAGGACCCATAATTGGTCTCGTGACCCCAGATTGCGACCATGATCGATTCGGGCACGCCGGTCTGCGCCTCGACCCGCGAGAGCATCGGCCGCAGCGCCTGGTATTTAGCGCGCCCGCGCGAAATGCGGGCATTGTCGACATGCTTGATCCGATACGGCGCGAAGGCCGGGATCGCACTCGGCGGCGCGGCCGGATTGCCGCCCGGCTGCGACCGGTCCAGTTCGACAACGCGCGAGTTGAACGTCAGCGTCGGCAGCACGCTATCAAGCGTCCGGGCGCTTACCCCCTGTGCGAGCGCCTCGGCACGCACCTGGGTCAGGAAGTTCTGGAATCCCGCCTCGTCCTGGGCCGCTACCGGCGCGCCGATACTGAACGCCAGAGCGGCCGCGACAAACATGCTACGCATCGCCGTCCCCTCTGCCCCCTCTAATCGCCATAGCTGGCCGGGCATGCAACAGGCTTTTCTTGCGCGCCGCCTCGATCCGGCGATAAGCGGCCCCGGTTGGACAGGTGGCCGAGTGGTTTAAGGCAGCGGTCTTGAAAACCGCCGTGGGTTCACGCTCACCGTGGGTTCGAATCCCACCCTGTCCGCCACCCGCCGCCCGGACCGCGGCTGACGCCTGAAGGGGTTCGATGAGCTTTCTTCGCCGGGTGTTGCGACCGGATCGGCCGCTGCCTAGTTCAGACCGGCATGATCCGCGTCGCTAGTTATAATATGCGTAAAGCCATCGGCACCGATCGCAGGCGAAGTCCGGAACGGGTGATCGAGGTGCTTTGCGAGATCGGCGCGCACGTCGTCGCCTTGCAGGAAGCCGACCGGCGATTCGGCGAGCGCGTGAGTGCGCTGCCGGCCCATCTGCTTGAAGAGCACAGCCCGTACCGGCCGGTCCCGCTGCCCCACCGCACCGGCGGGATCGGCTGGCATGGCAATGCGATCCTTGTTCACAAGGACGTCGAGATCACTGGGTGCGAGGCGCTGCACATTCCTGCGCTCGAGCCACGCGGTGCGGTGCTGGGCGAAATCCGGATCGCGGGCGAGGGCCTGCGGATCGTCGGCATGCACCTTGACCTGTCCGGCCTGTGGCGGCGGCGGCAGAGCCGTGCGATTCTGCACCGCGTCGATCAGGGCGAGCCGCTGCCCACCGTGATGATGGGCGACCTGAACGAGTGGACGAATGGCGGCTGTCTTCGCGATTTCGGCCATGGCTTCGCCTTTGCGCCGACGGGGCGCAGTTTCCACGCGCGGCGGCCGGTTGCCGCGCTGGACCGCATCATGTTCCGGGGGCTCCAACTCGCAAATTGCGGCGTCCATTGCTCGCCCACTGCACGCAAGGCATCGGATCATCTGCCGATCTGGGCGGAGTTTGCCTCGACAGGCTGATCGTTCTCGTCCACGCTGGCCCGGATGCGCGAAAAGGAACTGCGGCTGGCGCTGGTCTGCTATGGGGGGATCAGTCTCGCCGTCTACATGCACGGCATCACCAAGGAAGTGTGGCGCCTCGCCCGCGCCAGCCGCGCCTTTCATGACGGCCGCTTCTGCACCGGCAGCCAGAATGTCTATCGGCGGCTGCTCGAGCGCATCGAGGCACATGCCGGGCTGAAGCTCACCGTCTTTTCGGACATCGTCGCCGGGGCGAGTGCGGGCGGGATCAACGGTATTTTCCTGGCGCAGGCGGTCGCGACCGGCCAGTCGCTCGACCCGCTGACGGATCTCTGGCTCGATGCCGCAGACGTGGAGCAGCTGATCGATCCGGAAGCGCGCGCCACGCGACTGTCGAAGCTCTGGGCAATTCCGCTGGCGATGCTGGCGGACCGCGGCGGCGAGGCGATCGAGAGCGTCGATCCGGATACGCGCGCGGAAGTGCGGCGGAAGCTGTCGAGTTTCGTCCGGTCGCGCTGGTTCGAACCGCCGTTCGGCGGCGAAGTGTTCACCAACCTGCTGCTCGACGCGCTGGATGCGATGGCGGCAAGCGAGGCGGGACCGCCGCTGCTGCCCGACGAACAGCCGCTCGATCTGTTCGTGACGGTGACCGACTTTCGCGGGCATCCGGAGAGACTTCGCCTTAACAGTCCGTCGGAAGTCGTTGAAACCGAACACAGGCTGACCATCAGCTTTACCGACAGAGGCGGCGCGGAACGCACGCTCGGCGCCTCGGCCGAACTCGCCTTCGCTGCGCGGGCGACCGCAAGCTTTCCGGGGGCCTTTCCTCCGTTCACGGTAGCAGAATTGGATACGGTGCTGGCAGCCCGCGATGTCCAATGGCGGGGACGGAGCCGCTTCCTGGAACGGACCCTGCCCCGCCACAGCGCAGCCGGAATGGCGGACACGGCCGCGCTGATCGACGGATCGGTGCTGTCGAACGCGCCATTCCGCCCGGCGATGGATGCCCTGAAGAACCGCTCTTCCCGGCGCGAGATCGACCGGCGCTTCGTGTTCATCGATCCCAAGCCCGGACTGCGCAGCATCCGCATCGGGGGCGCCAGCGGCAGCGAGGCGCCGGGATTCTTCTCGACGATCCTCGGTGCGTTGACCGAAATCCCCCGCGAACAGCCGATCCGCGACAATCTGGAGGCGCTCCAGGGCCGTTCGGAGCGCATCGCCCGCATGCGGCGCGTCATCGAGGCGCTGCGGGACGAGGTCGAGGAAGCCATCGTGCAGCTGTTCGGCGGCACGTTCTTCCTCGACAGCCCGACGCCGGCGCGGATCGCCAGCTGGCGCTCGCGCGCCCAGACCGAGGCGGCCAAGCGCTCCGGTCCCGCTTATGCCGCCTATGGGCATTTGAAGCTTTCCGGGGTGGTCGAGGAACTGGCGGGGCTGATCCGTCGGGTTACGCCGCGCGGGATCGGACCGACCCGCACGCAAGCCCGCGAGGCGATCTGGGCGGAATTGCAGCGCCGGGGCCTTGAGCGGGTCAGCGCGCCCGGCGGCGGGGCCACGGCCGCCGCGATCTCGTTCTTTCGCGAGCATGACCTCGGCTTCCGCATCCGCCGCCTGCGCTTCCTCGCCCAGCGCCTGTCGGCGATCCAGGAAGCGAATGAAGATCTCGCGGTTGCCTGCGAAGGGTTCGAGCGGTGCATTTACGCAATCCTGGCGCTTTATCTCGAGCGCGAGATGGCGAGTTTCTTCAGCGACGAAGTCGCGGCGCTGGCCTGCATTGTGACCGAGGAGGCGGGCGCCGCGATCGACGCAATCGGCGCGGCGCGCGACCTGCGCCGAATCGACGACGACGCCGACCGGCTGCTGTCGGACGCGCTGGCGGCACTGCCCCGGGCCGAGCGCCGCGACATGCTGTTCGCCTATCTGGGATTCGCTTTTTACGACCTGACCACCCTGTCCCTGACAGGCCCGGAAGCCGATGGCGAATTCGATGCGGTGAAGGTCGACCGCATCTCGCCCGATGACGCGACCGCGATCCGCGCAGGGGGCGCGGAGGCGACGCTGAAGGGAATTCGATTCAACAGCTTTGGAGCCTTCTTTAGCAGAGCATATCGGGAAAATGATTATCTTTGGGGCCGGCTGCACGGCGCCGATCGTCTGATCGACATCGTGCTTTCGACGCTGCCGGTGCACCGAACCCTGCCGCCGGGCGTGGCCGCCGAGCTGAAGCGCGACCTGTTCCGCGCGATCCTGGAGGAGGAAGAGCCGAGGCTGAGAGCCGTGCCGGCATTGTTCGAAAAGCTGCGGGCCGAGATCGGCTAGCCTTGCGCAACTTCACACCTTAAGGTCAGGGCATGTCGTTCCTGAAGACCCTGTTCTGGATCGTCGTGGCGGTGATCGTCGCGCTGTTCTGCTTCAACAACTGGACGGTCGTGGACGTGAACCTGTGGAACGGCCTGATCCTGGAAACCAAGCTGCCGTTGCTGCTCGCCGTCTTCTTCCTGCTGGGCCTGATCCCGCCCCTGCTGCTGTGGCAGGCGACCCGCTACCGGTTGCGGCGGCGGATGATGAGCGAGAGCGGAGTTGTTGCGGTGCCGACGACAGTCGTCGCCGCTGAGCCGATGGGACCAGCCGGTCCGATCACCACAATGCCGCCGGGCGGCGCATGACGAGTCCGGTTTACGTCGCGCTCGATACGCCCGACCTCGAACGCGCAAAGGCCATTGCCACCAAGGTTCGCCATCACGTCGGCGGGATCAAGCTCGGGCTGGAGTTTTTCACCGCCAATGGACGCTCCGGGGTCAAGGAGATGGCGCAGCTGGGACTGCCCATCTTCCTCGACCTGAAGCTGCACGACATCCCGAATACCGTCGCCAAGGCTGTTCAGGCGCTGCGGGACCTGGAGCCGGCGGTGCTCACCATTCACGCGGCGGGCGGTCGCGCGATGATGGAAGACGCCAAGGCGGCCGCTCCTGCCGGCACCAAAGTCGTCGGGGTGACGGTGCTGACCAGTCTCGACGACGACGATCTCCGCTCGATCGGCGTGGAAAGCGATTCCCATGCACAGGTCGAACGGCTGACGAAGCTCGCGCGCGAAGCGGGGCTGGACGGCGTCGTCTGCTCCGGCGCGGAAGTGAAGGCCGCGAAGCGGCTGTGGCCGGACGGGTTTTTCGTGGTTCCGGGCGTGCGGCCCGCGAATGGCGAGGCCGGCGACCAGAAACGCGTCGTGACCCCGCGCCAGGCGCTCAACGACGGCGCATCGATGCTCGTCATCGGCCGCCCGATCACCGCCGCGGCCGATCCCGACGAAGCCGCGCGCGCGATCGAAGCGACGCTTTAGGGCCCGAAAGAGACCGGGACTTCGACAAGTTCGGCCCGCAGGCATAGAGCGCGCCGGAGTATCGGTCGAAGGTTCGAAATTGCCCCGAGTCGCTTCCAAGATCTGCGGCCTGTCCACGGCCGACACGCTCGACGCCGCAATTGCGGGAGGGGCGAGCCATGTCGGGTTCGTGTTCTTTCCGCAAAGCCCGCGCCACCTGACGTTCGAGAAGGCAGCCGGACTGGCCGCGCGCGTGCCCGAGCGCGTGGGGCGAGTCGGGGTCCTGGTCGATCCCGATGACGCCCTGATCGACGCCGCGATCGCCGCCGGCCGCCTCGACGCAGTTCAACTTCACAAGACCGGCCGCGAGCGAGCGGCGGCCATCGCCGGCCGCTCCAAGCTGCCGATCTGGATCGCCGTCGCGGTGCGGACCCGCGCCGATCTCGACCAGGCGCAGGCCTGGCGCGGGATCGCCGAGCGCATCGTCTACGACGCCAAGACGCCAGAGGACGCGCTCCCCGGAGGCATGGGCCTGCGGTTCGACTGGAAGCTTCTCGACGGTTTTGCGCATCCGCTGCCCTGGGCGTTGTCGGGCGGCCTTTCCCCCGACAATGTCGGCGAGGCGATCGGGGTGACCGGAGCACGAATGGTCGACGTCTCTTCGGGCGTGGAGAGCGCGCCGGGCGTGAAGGATGTGGACAAGATCGCCCGCTTCCTCCAAGCGGTCGCGCGGTCATGACCCTCCCCAACTCGCTTCGCACCCAGCCCGACGAGCGCGGGCATTTCGGGCAATTCGGCGGCCGTTATGTCGCCGAGACGCTGATGCCGATGATCCTGGAGCTGGAGCGCGCCTATCGCGCGGCGAAGGCCGATCCGGCGTTCCAGGCTGAGTTCGACGACCTGCTGGCGCACTATGTCGGCCGGCCGAGCCCGCTTTATTATGCCGAGCGGCTGACCGAGGCGCTGCGCGAAAGCGCGCCCGCGGGCATGGGGCCGAAAGTCTATTTCAAGCGCGACGAACTCAATCACACCGGCGCGCACAAGATCAACAATTGCATCGGCCAGATCCTACTGGCCCGGCGCATGGGCAAGACGCGCATTATTGCGGAGACGGGCGCGGGCCAGCACGGCGTCGCGACGGCGACGGTGGCGGCGCGCTTCGGCCTGCCCTGCACCATCTATATGGGCGCGCGCGACGTGGAGCGGCAGAGCCCGAACGTGTTCCGGATGAAGCTGCTGGGCGCGGAAGTGCGGGCGGTCGAAAGCGGCGCACGGACGCTCAAGGACGCTATGAACGAGGCGCTGCGCGACTGGGTCGCGAACGTCGAGAACACGTTCTACATCATCGGCACGGCCGCCGGTCCTCACCCCTATCCGGAGCTGGTGCGCGACTTCCAATCGGTGATCGGTCGCGAGGCGCGGGAGCAGATGCTGGAGCGCGAAGGCCGTCTGCCCGACCTGTTGGTGGCGGCGATCGGGGGCGGCTCCAATGCGATCGGGCTGTTTCACCCGTTCCTGGACGATGCGGACGTGGCGATGCTGGGCGTGGAAGCCGCCGGGCACGGGCTCGAGACCGACCAGCACGCGGCGAGCCTCGCCGGCGGCCGACCGGGCGTGCTGCATGGCAACAAGACGTTCCTGCTGCAGGACGAAGACGGCCAGATCACGGAGGCGCATTCGATCTCGGCCGGGCTCGACTATCCGGGCATCGGACCTGAGCATAGCTGGCTGCATGAGATCGGCCGGGTGCAGTATGAGAGCGCAACCGATCGCGAAGCGCTGGATGCCTTCCAGCTGCTGTGCCGGACGGAGGGCATCATCCCCGCGCTCGAACCTTCGCACGCGATTGCAGCCGTCGTCCGCAAATCAAAGGAAATGAAGCAGGATCGGATCATCCTTGCCAATCTCTGCGGGCGCGGTGACAAGGACATCTTCACTGTCGCGGACGCGCTGGGAGTGGCGCTTTGAGCGACCGGCTGTCCGCGATCTTTGCCCGCTGCCGCGCGCAGGGCCGCGCCGCCCTTGTCACGTTCGTGACCGGCGGCGATCCCACGCCCGCAGCGACCTCGGCGATCCTGGACGCGCTCGTTGAAGGTGGCGCCGATATCATCGAGCTCGGCATGCCGTTCACCGATCCGATGGCCGACGGGCCGGCGATCCAGCGGGCGAACCTGCGGTCGCTTGGCGCAGGGACGACCACGCATGACCTGCTTGAGATTGCCCGCGCCTTTCGGGCGAGACACCCGGACACGCCGCTGATCCTGATGGGCTATGCCAATCCGATGCTCGCGCGCGGGGCCGATTGGTTCGCTCGGGAAGCCGCAGCGGCGGGCGTGGACGGGGTGATCTGCGTCGACGTGCCGCCCGAGGAGGACGACGCACTCGGGCCCGCGCTCCGTGCCGCCGGGCTGCATCCGATCCGGCTCGCCACGCCGACGACTGATGCGGCACGATTGCCGGCGGTCCTCGATGGCGCATCGGGATTTGTCTATTATGTATCCGTCGCCGGCATCACCGGGCTGCAGCAGGCGGCGCAGCACTCGATCGATGCGGCCGTCGCCCGGCTGCGCGCCGCGACCGACCTGCCGATCGCTGTCGGGTTCGGAATCCGCAGCCCCGAACAGGCCGCCGCGATCGGACGCATCGCCGACGCGGTCGTTGTCGGCTCTGCGATCGTCGATCTGGTCGGCAGCGAGGGAGCAAACGCGCCCCATGCCGTCCGTCAGTTCGTTTCCGCGCTGGCCGAAGCCTGCGCCCGTCAGGAGCATGCCGCATGAGTTGGCTCACCCGCGTCCGCAACGCGATCGCGTCCGTCACCCAGAAGGAGACGGCGGAGAATCTCTGGCACAAATGCCCGAGCTGCGGGCAGATGATCTTCACCAAGGAATTCGACGAGAATCTGTCGGTCTGCCCCAGCTGCGAGCATCATGGCCGCATCGGCGCTCGCAAGCGCTTTTCGCAAATCTTTGATGGCGGGCAGTACACGCTGCTCCCGCCGCCACGGGTGCCGGAAGACCCGCTGAAGTTCCGCGACACGAAAAAGTACGTCGATCGAATCAAAGCCGCCCGAACGTCGACGAACGAGCCGGACGCTCTGCTGAACGCGCGCGGCAGCATCGTGGGGCACCCGGCGATCGTCGGCGTTCAGGATTTCGCATTCATGGGCGGGTCGATGGGCGTCGGTGTCGGCGAGGCGCTGGTCGCGGGCATGCGCGCTGCGATCGACGAGCACCTTCCCTACATCATCTTCACCGCCGCGGGCGGGGCACGGATGCAGGAAGGCATATTGTCGCTGATGCAGATGCCGCGCAGCACGGCCGCGATTGCCGAGCTGAAAGAGGCCGGCCTCCCCTACATCGTGGTCCTCACCGATCCGACCACCGGCGGCGTGACGGCGAGCTATGCGATGCTGGGGGATATCCAGATCGCCGAGCCGGGAGCATTGATCGGTTTTGCCGGCCAACGGGTAATCGAGCAGACGATCCGCGAAAAGCTGCCCGAAGGGTTTCAGCGCGCCGAATATCTGCTGGAGCACGGCATGATCGATATGGTCGTCCATCGCCGCGAGCTGCGCGAAACGCTTGGGCGCGTGGTCGATTTCGTGATGCCGGAACAAATGGCGGCCTAGGCCTGCGGTGGATTTCGCCCGCTCGTCCGACCCCGCCGTACAACGCCAGCTCGACCGGCTGGCTGCGCTTTCGCCCGGGCGCGACATATTGGGGCTGGAGCGGATCACCGCGCTGCTCGACAGGCTCGGAAACCCGGAGCGGCGGCTGCCGCCGGTGCTCCATGTCGCCGGAACCAACGGCAAAGGCTCGACGTGCGCCTTCCTGCGCGCCGCGATCGAGGCTGCAGGGCTCAGCGCCCATGTCTACACCAGCCCCCACCTGGTGCGCTTCAACGAGCGCATCCGGGTCGCTGGCAGGCTGATCGATGACGACAAGTTGGCGCGCCTGCTGAAGGAAGCGCTGGACTCGGCCCAAGGTCTCGGCGCCAGCTTTTTCGAAGTGACCACGGCGGCGGCATTCCTCGCCTTCTCCCGTACGCCAGCCGATGCCTGCATCGTGGAAGTAGGGCTTGGCGGGCGGCTGGATGCGACCAATGTCATTCCGTGGCCGGTGGTCTGCGGGATCGCCGCGCTCGGGATCGATCACCAGGCGTTCCTTGGCGACGAACTCGGGCAGATCGCTGCCGAGAAGGCCGGCATTGCGCGGAACGGTGTGCCGATGGTGACGCTCGCTTATCCTGACGCGGCCGAAGCGAGCATAGACGCCGTGCTCGCCGCCAGCGGAGCATTGCGGCTGAAGCAGGGCGTTGCCTGGTCTGTCGAGCAACGAGCTTATCGCGACCGGTTCGGCAGGATCGACCTGCCTGCCCCTGCCCTGCCCGGCGCGCACCAGATGCGGAATGCCGGGTTGGCGACCGCAATGTTGCGCCACCAGGATGCGGTCGAGGTGCCTGAGGCCGCGCTTGTTGAGGGCATTCGCGCCGCACATTGGCCGGCGCGATTGCAACGGCTCGCGCCTGGACCGCTGATCGGCAGGCGGGAGGTGTGGCTCGACGGGGGACACAATGAATCCGCAGCGGACGCGCTTGTGCAGGCCCTTGATGGCCAGCCGAGGACCGAGCTGATCCTTGGCATGTTGGCCAACAAGGACGCTGCCGCCTTCCTGCGCGTGCTGGCTCCGGCAGTACGGTCGGTCAGTGCGGTGCCCGTCGCGGATCACGAACACCATGCGCCAGAGGAACTGGTCCGGATCGCGCACGGCCTAGGCCTTCCGGCACGGGCCTTTGCCGACGTTCCTTCGGCCCTTGCGGAGCTAAGCGGGCCGGTGCTGATCGCCGGTTCGCTCTATCTTGCCGGCACGGTGCTCGCTTTGAACGACCAGGCTCCTCAGTAAATCTCGGCCCCGTCTTCAAGCAGCTCCGCGTAGCGATCGAAACAGCGTTCGGCGCAGCGCATCCGGATCAGGGCGCCTTCGGCAATCGCCTTTGCGCGGCGCGGGTCCTCCTCGACCAGCGGCTTCAGCGCATTCTCGTTCCAGGTCTGGCTGTGCTTCACGTCGATATGGCTGTGAAGGTCGTAATAGAGCCGCTCGCGCTGACCATAGCCGAGACGTTTCAGGCCCGCCGAGACATGGACGCAGCGCCACGGCGCCGTCAGCTCAACCACGCCGAGCGCGCCGACCGACAGCCAGGCGTAGCGGCGCGTCGTCGCCATCGCGGTCATCGCGTTGGCAAGCGCGAGGCTTTCCCACACGGTGGTGTCGATCTCGGGTGCGATCCGCATCGTCTCGACGAGCTCGTGCAGCAGCAGCGTGTGGATGCCGCGATGCTGGCCGCGGCCCATTTCGTCCCAATAGTTGCCGGCAAGTTCGAGCTTCGGACCCAGCGGCAGCTTGACCTGGCTATAGGCGACCAAATCGTCGAACCCGGCCTCGCCGGCCGCTTCCTGGGTCAGAAACCAGCGCATCTGTCCTTCGGTCGCGGTCTCCGCCAGCCAGGCGAAGAGCGGATGGTTCTGGCCGGGCCCATTGTCCTGCAATGCCTCGAACCAGGAGACGAACGCATCCGGTTCCTCCGGCACGTCCGCCAAGTCATCGGCGACTTCGGCACGGAGTTCGTCAAGAAACGCGCCCTCGAGCCGGAGCATCTGCATGTTCCGATCGAAGTCGCGACGCCAATCTACGTCAGGAAATTCGGGCGCAAGCCGCTCGCGGTTCCATTTGGCGAGCGTCCTCTGGAAAGCGTTATTGAGGAACTGCGGCGACGATACCGCAACAAGTTTTGTTGCCACTTGGGAAATGCTCCGGAAAATGGGGCGATTGTTCCCAAAGAACGGACAGGCAACGATTCGGGTTCCTCAGAGCAACTCAGGTTAGTGCTTTGGCCCGCCGTTCTGAAGTTGCTACCCTGAGCCATTCCAGCAGCACGAATACGACCGCGACCAGCCCGACCGCAGCGGTGTAGCGGAACACCGTCGCATAGCCGAGCGTGTCGAACGCTTCACCGGCAATGCCGCGGCCGAGCGAGCCGATCAGGAACGTCAGCGAAGATAGCAGCGCGTATTGGACGGCCGTGAAGTCCTTGCTGACGATGCCGGATAGATAGGCAACGAATGCAGCGCCCGCGATCCCGGTCGAGATGTTTTCACCCGAAATGGCAAGGAGGAGCCGGACCATGCGGGCATCGGACCCGAGCGCTCCCGCAAGCGCATTGAGCCCGAACAGATTTGCGAACGCATCGATGTGTGCACCACCTTCGGCAAGGTCAGCATAGAGGAAGTTGCCGAGAATCGGCAGAATGGCCCCGATCAGCACGGTCGGAAAACGGCCTATCCTGGCGAACAGATAGCCGCCGAGCCCAATCCCCAGGATCGTCATGAAGATGCCGAACACCTTCGACGCGAACGCCACCTCGTCCTTCGAGTAGTGCAGGAAATCGAGGTAGAAGGGAAAGGCGAATGCGGCCCAGATATTGTAGCAGAGCGTATAGGTCAGGATCATGCCGATCACGATCAGCACGCCCCAGCCCAGCCGTCCGGCCAGCTCCGCCAACGGAGCGACCAGCGCAAGATAAAGATGGTTCAGCACGGTACGCGCGCCGGAACGGCGGGTGTCCGCCTGGTCCAGGACATGGTGTCCGCGTTTCTGCAGGGCATTGAGCGTCGCCGCCACCACGAGCGGCACGAGCACCGTCGCGATCACGATCCACGGCCCGTAGAGCTTCATGAAATCTGCCGTCGATGGACGCGGTGCGCCCGCCGGCGCGTCGCCCAACACGCTCACCATGAACGAGCCGATCTCGTAAAGCGCCCAAGCCCAGCTGATTCCGACGATCATCAGAGCGATGGCGCGTGTTCGAGGCGTCAGCTGCCCGGGCTGGGTCAGCAGCGCGTGCAACGCCGAAACCGGCGGCCGCGACGTATCGGGAGCGCGGGCAGCAACCAGGATCATCAGCGCCATCAGACCGCCCATGACGAGATAGACCATCGGCCACGACATCCGCGCGGCAAGGACCAGCGCCAGTGCGCCGCCGACGATGCTCGCGATACGATAGCCCAGCTGATAAATCGCCGAGAGCAGCTCCACCGGCGTGTCTTCGTCGGCGACGTCAATGCGCCATGCGTCGACTGCCACGTCCTGTGTCGCCGATGCGAGCGCGGCGATGACAGCGAAGATCGCGAAGGTGCCGATCTGAGACGCCGGATGCGTGGACGCGAGGCCGGCAAAGGCCGCGACCATCACGGCCTGGCAGAGGATGATCCAGCTCTTGCGTCGGCCCATGCGGCCGAGCAGCGGCAACTCGAAGCGGTCGACCAGCGGCGACCACAGGAATTTGAACGAATAGGCAAGCCCGATCCAGGACAATACGCCGATCGTCGCCAAGGCCACGCCGACCTCGCCCAGCCAAGCGTTGAGCGTGCCAATCAGAAGCGCGTAAGGAAGGCCGGAAGAAAAGCCGAAGGCGAGCATCGTCGCGGCCTTGCGCGTCCTGAGCGCGATCTTCAGTAGGCGCCAGCCTTTGGGGCGGGGATTGACGGGCGCGACCTTCGGCGCTTCGTCAGATGCAGCCGTGGCGCCAGTCATCGTGCGACTGCCATCGGGAAAGCAACGAAAGTGCCGGGACGGGTAGGCCGGGAACTCGGCCTCTTAGCGAGCAAGTCGGGCCCTCGAGCGTCTCGATATAGGAACGTCATCCGTCCATGCTGGCACAGCTTTGCCGCAATAGAACAGCAAAAAGAGCGGCGGCGCGAGCACGCCGCCGCTCCTCCCCCTCAGGCTGTCGCCCGAACAGGCTTGCGGACCCGAAGCGCGGTGCCGGCGAAACCGAAGCCCGCGAGCATTAGAGCCCAGGTCATCGGCTCCGGCACGGGCGCCGCCACGGTATCGGATGGCAGTTCGGGCCGGGATGAGGCGGTCGGGAACACGATCTGGCTTCCGTTCACCCACACGGCGAGCGTCTTGGCGTCGAAATTGCCTTTGAAACCCGGGCCGAAATAAGGATCGTAGCCGAAATCGGCGATCTCGAAGCTATAGCCATCGACGTGCAGGTCTCCGGCGCCCCGCGCATTGTCCATTGTCGAGTAGTAGCTCGCGACCGGATCACGCCCGGCCTGAAACCTGACCGGCTCGATACTGGCGTCGAAGTCGCCTGCCGACGTCCAGGTATAGCCACCCAGCTGATACACAACCTTTTGCGGACCCATCATCCCGAACCGGGCAGTCAGCGCCTCGGCAACGGTTTCGACCTGCATGGAGGTGAAGGTGGCGGTGATGGTGTCGCCGACTTTGATCGGAGAGGTGACACCGGGGGTCGTCAGGGCCGTGTTGAACTGCGAGGTGACCGTCCCCTTGACCTTGGCGACATAGGTCATCGCGCTCGCCGGGACCGAAATCCCCGCCAGCAGCACGGTTACGAATACGCCCCTCAACATCACGCTACTCCTACAGAACGATGCAGAGTCTGACGCAGCCGGGCCGATCAAACAAGGCTAATAAAGAGTTAACGGCGCGCGGTTCGGTGCCGCTTCAGGACAATATAGAGCGCTCCCGTGCCGCCGTGACGCGGATGCGCGCCGCGCACGGCAGCGATATCGGCCGAGTGGCGGGAGGCGGCGATCCAGTCGCCGACCGCGGCCCGGATTGCGCCTCTCCCCGATCCGGGATCGCGCGGCTTTCCGGTCACCAGCAGCAGCACGCGGATGCCGCGCGCGATCGCTTCATCGAGGCCGGCGTCGAGCGTGCGATACGCCGTGTCGAGCGTGTGGCCGTGAAGGTCGACGGCAAGCTCTGGGGCGACCAGGCCGCGGGAGAGGCGGCGGTCCCAGCTGCCGTCGAGAGTGTTGGAGGAAGCGGGCTTCGCCGATTTGAGTCCGTTCGCTTCGAGCGAAGTCGAGAAGCGCTTTTGCTCCGAGCGGGTGGACGCGCGTTTCTCGACTTCGCTCGAAACGAACGGTTGTGGAGTGGCTGGCTCGTGAGCCCTCCCCTCCAACGGCTCGACGCTCGCGATCACGCGCGCCCAGAGGCGGGCCTCCTCAGTGCTGAGCGGACGCTCCTTCACGAACCCCTCCCTGGGCGAGCCGGTCCAGCGTGCCGAGGGGCAACAGCAGCCAGGCGCGGCCGCGCGCGAGCAGGCCGCCGGCGATCCGCGCCGCCTCGTCCCCTGGTCCCCAGAAAGTGTCGAACCGGTTCGGGCCCTTGATCGCGCCCCCGGTATCCTGGGCGACCCACAAGCCGTCCGCTTCGGGATTGTCGACGTCGAGGAACACCGGCGCGCCGAGCGGCGTGAAATTCGGATCGGCAGCGACACTGCCCTGCGGCGTGACCGGAACGCCGAGCGCGCCCAGCGGCCCGGGCCCCGTCAGCTCGCGGAAGAAGACGTAGCTGCGGTTTTCCTGCATGATCGCCTTGCCTTCGTCCGGATGCTCATGGAGCCAGGCGACGATCCCCTGCATGCTCGTCTGGCCCGGACCGAGCAGGCCGCGCTGCTTCATCAGGGCGCCGATGCCGGTATATGGAAAGCCATTCTGCCCGGCATAGCCGACGCGCATCACGCTGCCGTCCGGGAAACGAAGGCGGCCGGAGCCCTGGATCTCAAGGAAGAACAGCGCGACCGGGTCGGCGGCCCAGGCGATCTCCAGGCCGCGCCCGGCAAGCGCACCATTGTCGATCTCCGTGCGGTCGAAATAGGGCATGAATTGCCCGTCGACGACACGGCCGCGCTGCTTTTTCAGTGGGCAGGTCGCGGGATCGATCGGCGGTGCGAGCGGGTCGAGCTGGGACGGGCAAACCGGGACCTGCTGCTCGACCAGATCATCCGGCATCCGATAGATCGGCACATAGCCGGGCAAGGGCTCACGCGAGGCGGCGATCTCCGGTTCGTAATAGCCGGTGACCATTGCATGCCCCTCGCCCACCTCCGCCGTTTCGAAGGCGGTCGAGAAGAATTGGCGGGCGTCGGTCTCGGTCCGGGCACGATCGCAGGCCGGGCGCCAGTCGGCAGAAATGCCCGAGCTGTCGCGACGCCGGAGTAGCGATGGGCAGCTGATCCGGAACGCCGCAAGCGCGCGCGTTGCCTGCTCGTCGGTGATCGGCAGCGAGGTGGGGCCGGCGTGCACGCCGACGCTGATGGCATTCGCCGGCGGGGTTGGCGTGGGCGTCGGCGCCGGCACGGGCGGCGGCGGGCCGACGGGCGGCTTCGGCTTGGGAACGCAGGCGGTGATGAAAGCCAGGGCAGCGATGGCCGCCCAGCGTCGCGCGATCACGCCGCCTCGTCGGTTTCGACGAGCAGCCAGTTGGGGTCGGAGTCGCGCAGGTTCCGGCTAAAGGTCCAGCTGTCGTTGGTCGCCACGGCGTCGGTCAGCGTGCCCGCGATGACATTGCCCTCGCCGTCGCGGGTGACCGCAGCGATGTCGGCGACGAAATGCACCGTGACGAAAGCCGTCCGGCCTTCCAGCCGCGCGGCCTCGATCCGGGCGCTCTCGATCGAGACCAGGCGATTCTCGAGGATATGGCCGGCCTCTTTGCGATCGGCGATTGCCGCCCCGAACGCGTCGCGCACGTCGGGACCGACCAGCCAGGCAAGCTCATCCTCGTCGCCTTTCCAAAAGGCTTCGAGAATCATCCGGTACGCCGACTTGGCGCCATCGAGGAAACGGGCAACGTCGAAACTGGAATCAGCGGACAGGATGGCGCGTACGCCGCTGGTGGCGCCTGCATCGATGACCGAATCGGCCGGCTGCGGCGCTTCGCCGACTACCTCGGGCGCGGCGCGGAGCTGCGGCTGCGTGGCAAGGCGCTCCTCCGCTGGCTTGGGCGGCAACGCCTGCTCATGGCCGCTCCGCTTGCCGAGCACCATGTAGAGCCGCAGCGCCAGAAACGCCGCAACCATCGCGAGCAGAACAATCCCGACCACCAAACCTCCGAAAATAGACCGGAGCAACATAGGCGCATGCCCTGTGGGTTTCAAATGCTTGGAGCGGTGTTCCGATCCGTCGAAGCATTGCCCGACAGGGCCGCGGCTGCTAACCGCGCGCTCCGAAGGGCATCGGGCCCGCAACAGATCAACAGAAGGCTTCAGGAAAATGGCTGAGGAAACCGGCGCGCAGGGCGAAGACACGCTCCCGAACGGCGCGGATAACATGCCGCAGGTCGCGATCATCTCCCAATATGTGAAGGATCTGTCGTTCGAGAATCCGAACGCGCCGGCCGTTTATCAATGGCAGGTGCAGCCGCAGATCGACGTGCAGTTCAACATCGGCATGAACAAGGCGGCCGACGAGGTCTACGAAGTCGTGCTGAAGATCGATGTGCGCGCGCAGGGCGATCAGGGCGTCGCGTTCGCGGTGGAGCTGTCCTACGCAGGGCTGTTCGGCATCCGCAACGTGCCGGAAGAGCAGATCCAGCCGTTCTGCTACGCCGAGGCGCCGCGGCTCGTCTTTCCGTTCGCACGGCGGGTGCTGGCCGACGCGGTGCGCGACGGTGGTTTCCCGCCGCTGCTGCTTGAGCCGATCGATTTCGCGGGGCTCTACATGCAGCAGGCCCAGCAGGCGGCCGGACTGCAGCAGGGCGAAGCGGCGGGCCAGGCCTGAGCTGGTCCGGGCGAATTGACCCATTCAGCGGTTTGGGCTGAGCTTGTCGAAGCCCTCTCTTTCTTTATCTGCAGCGCCGCAGGAAGAAGGGAGGCCTTCGACAGGCTCAGGCCAAACCGGTTGTGGGATGACAGCCCGGAAATTCTCGGGGCGCTCTGATGTCCCTCGCCAAATCCCTGAGCTCCGTCGGCGGGCTGACGCTGGTCAGCCGGGTGCTGGCGCTGGTGCGCGACACGCTGCAGGCGAGCTATGTCGGCGCGGGCTTTGCGTCGGACGCCTTCTTCGTCGCGTTCCGGCTGCCGAACATGTTCCGCGCGCTGTTTGCCGAAGGGGCGTTTTCGGCCGCCTTCATCCCGATGTTCAACCGGAAGGTCGGCGAAAGTGGTGAGCTGCACGCCGGGCTGCGCTTCGCCGAGCGAGCCTTGGCCGTGCTGTTCCCGGTGCTGGCCCTGTTTACGGTGCTGATGCTGATCGCGGCGTGGCCGGTGACCTGGGGGCTTTCGGGCGGGTTCAAGAACCCGACCGAGGAGCAATTCGCGTTCGCCGTGACGCTGTCGCGGATCACGATTCCCTATCTGATGCTGATCTCGCTCGCGTCGCTGCTCGGCGGGATCCTGAACTCGCTCGACCGCTTCTGGGTGAATGCGGCGGCGCCGATCCTGCTGAACATCGCGATGATCGCGGCTTTGTGGTTCTTCCACGGCCACAACGCCTATGAAACGGCGCGCGCGCAAGCAATCTCGGTGACCGTCGGCGGCGTCATGCAGCTCGGCTGGCTGATGTGGGCCTGTGCGCAGGCGGGCGTGAGCCTGAAGCTGAAGATGCCGCGGCTCGACGACGATGTTCGCCAGCTGATGAAGCTGATCCTTCCTGCCGCCGCCGGTGCGGGTGCGGTGCAGATCAACCTCGCGATCTCGACGGCGCTGGCGGGCGGGCTGCTCGATCCCGGTTCGATCTCGTACATCTACTATGCCGACCGGCTGAACCAGCTGCCGCTGGGGCTGATCGGCATCGGGCTGGGCACGATCCTGTTGCCGACCGTCTCGCGCCTGCTGTCGACCGGCAAGGATGCGGAGGCGATGGATACGCAGAACCGCGGCATCGAGCTGGCGCTGTTCCTTACCCTCCCCGCGACGGTCGCATTCATCTTTGCATCGGAGCCGATCGTGCGCGGGCTGTTCGAGCATGGCGCGTTCACGGCCGAGGACACGATCAAGTGCGGCTGGGCGCTGTCGGCGTTTTCGATCGGCCTGCCTTCCTATGTGCTGGTGAAGGTGCTGACCCCGGGCTTCTACGCGCGGGCGGACACGAAGACGCCGGTCAAGTTCGCCACGATTTCGGTGGGGGTGAACCTGGTCGGCAACCTGGTGCTGATCCCAAGCCTCGGCTCGATCGGCTATGGTCATATCGGGCCGCCGCTCGCGACCGCACTGGCCTCGTGCCTGAACACCTTCATGCTCTATCGCGAGTTGCGGCGACGCGGGCATTTCCATGCCGACTCGCGGCTGAAGCGGCGGATCCCGCGACTGGTGGTCGCGGCGTTGATTATGGGCGCAGCCCTGTGGGTGCTGGCGCCGATCGTCTGGCCGTATCTGACCGGTCACATCGTGCGACGGGCAATCGCGCTGGCCGTGCTGACCGGCGGCGGCGCGGCCGTCTATGGCGCTGCCTGCTTCCTTACCGGCGCGTTCCGGGTTAGCGACCTGCGCGCGCTCCTCACCCGGCGCGCGGCCACAGCCAAGAAAGTCTGACATGCGCATCGTTTCCGGCATCCAGCCGACCGGCAATCTCCATCTAGGCAACTATCTGGGCGCGATCCGCAACTGGGTGCGGATGCAGGACGAGAATGCGGCGGCGGGTGGCGACACTTTGTTCTTCCTCGCCGACCTCCACGCGATCACCGTCCACAACAAGCCCGAGGAGCTGGCGGCGAACACGCGCGAGATGGCGGCAGCCCTGATCGCGTCGGGGATCGATCCGCAGAAGTCGGTGCTGTTCAACCAGGCACGCGTCCCGGCCCATGCGGAGCTCGCCTGGCTGCTGAACGGCACCGCGCGCATCGGCTGGATGAACCGCATGACGCAGTTCAAGGAAAAATCCGGCAAGAACCGCGAAGGCGCGAGCGTCGGCCTGTTCGTCTATCCGGTGCTGATGGCGGCGGACGTGCTGATCTACCGCACCACGCATGTGCCGGTCGGCGAGGACCAGAAGCAGCATCTGGAGCTTGCGCGCGATATCGCGACGAAGTTCAACACGGACTTCGAGACCGACCTGTTCGTGTTGCCCGACCCGATCATCCCGCCGGCGGCGGCACGAATCATGAGCTTGCGCGACGGCACGGCGAAGATGTCCAAGTCCGACCCGTCGGATATGAGCCGCATCAATCTGTCCGACGATGACGATACGATCGCGCAGAAGATCAAGAAGGCGAAGACCGATCCCGAGCCGCTGCCCGCCACCCCCGCCGGGCTCGAGGGCCGTCCGGAAGCGCGCAACCTGGTGTCGATCTACGCGGTCTTGAGCGACCAGAGTGTCGAGCAGGTGCTGGAGACGTTCGAAGGCCAGGGCTTCGGCGCGTTCAAGCCGGCGCTCGCCGACCTTCTGGTCGAGACGCTGCGGCCGATTCGTCAGCGCTTTCTGGAGCTGAAGCACGACCAGGTCGGGCTCGATCGGGTGCTGGAGCAAGGCGCCGACAGGGCGCGAACGCTTGCCGAGCCGGTGCTCGACGGCGCCTATAAGGCCCTGGGCCTTCAGCGCTGAGCCGTTCCGGAGCCGCGTTCAACTGCGGTTCAGTGACAGCGGAGATAAACAGGCCTAGGGTCATTCCGCTCGTGTTCCGAGAAGGTTATCCGCATGTCGGCATTCAAGAAATTTCTCGCGGCCGCAGCGCCGCTGTCGCTGATCGCGCTCGGCGCGTGCGCGCAAGGCTTCAACGCCCGCGTCTCGCGCTTCCAGGCGCTGCCGCCGCCGAGCCAGGGCGAGACGTTCGTCGTCCAGCCGCGCAACCCGGCGCTGAAAGGCGGGATCGAGTTCCAGACCTACGCCCAGATGGTCGCCCGACAGCTCGAGCAGGTCGGGTACCGCCAGGCCGCCGACCCGGGCAGCGCCAATCTGGTGGTGTCGATCGACTATGATGTCGACCGGGGCCATGAGCGGATCGAGACGATCCCCGGCTGGGGCGGCTATGGCGGCTGGGGCTGGGGCGGACCGGGCTTTTATCGTCCCGGATTCGGCTTCGGCCGGCTGGGCTTTCGCTACGGCTGGTACGACCCCTGGCTGTGGGGCGACGGCTTTGGCGGCAACGACATCCGCAGCTACACCGTCTACCAGAGCGAGCTCCATATGGAGATCGACCGCACCGCCGACGGCAAGAGCCTGTTCGAAGGCACGGCCAAGGCGCTCTCGCGCAGCGACGACCTGCCCTATCTGGTGCCGAACCTGATCGAGGCGATGTTCACGGGGTTCCCGGGGAATTCGGGCGAAACGGTCAGGATCACGGTGCCGCCGCCGGGGAAGCGGTAAGTTTCCCTCTCCCGACGGGAGAGGGAGAGAGCAGCGAAGCGGCGGAAGGGTGAGGGCGACGAGCGCCGGTCACCCTCACCCCGCTCGGGCTATGCCCGAGTCGACCCTCTCCCGACGGGAGAGGGTTTCATCAAGCCTCCAGCTGGCGGATCAGCGTGCGCACGTCGGCGTCGAGGTCGGCGTCTTCGCCGCGCAGGCGTTCGATCTGCTTGACCGCGTGGATCACCGTCGTGTGGTCGCGGCCGCCGAAGCGACGACCGATTTCCGGCAGCGAGCGCGGCGTCAGGCGCTTGGCCAGGTACATCGCGATCTGGCGCGGGCGGGCGACGGCGCGGGCGCGGCGGGCGGAGACCATCTCTGCCTGGCGCATGCCATAGTGCGCCGAAACCGCACGCTGGATTTCGTCGATGGTGATCCGCCGCGTGGACGCGTTCAGCATCTCGCCCAGGACTTCCTGCGCGAACGCAAGGTCGATCGCGCGATCGTTGAGCAGCGCATAGGCAGTCAAGCGGTTCAGCGCGCCTTCGAGTTCCCGAACGCTGGTCTGGATGCGGGCCGCCAACAGCTCGGCGACGGCTTCGGGCATCTGGACGTCCGCCATGCCCGCGAGCTTCGCTTTCACGATCTTCAGGCGCAGCGCGAACGTCGCGGGCTTGATGTCCACGACCAGGCCGCTGGCGAGGCGCGAGAGGATGCGCGTTTCGACGCCGTCGAGCGCCTGCGGCGCACGATCGGCGCTGATCACGACCTTTTTGCCGCTGCCGGTCAGCTCGTTCAGCGTGTGGAGGAATTCCTCCTGAGTCGACCCCTTGCCCGCGATGAACTGGACGTCGTCGATCATCAGCAGATCGGCCGAGCGCAGCCGCTGCTTGAACGCCAGCGTGTCCTTGTCGCGCATCGCCGAGACAAACTCGACCATAAAGCGCTCGGCGGACATGAACAGGATCGCAGCACCCGGCACACGCGCACGGTAGGCGGCACCGATCGCGTTCATCAGGTGGGTCTTGCCCTGGCCGGTCGCCGAATGGATGAACAAAGGCGAGAAGCGCAGTTCGCCCGCTGCCAACGCTTTTGCAGCATTGCAGGCGACACGGTTTTCGTCATCGACGACAAACCGATCGAAGGTCTGGCGCGCGTCGAAGCCGGGCGCGGGCGGGGTTGCGGGCGCAGTCTCGCTTTCGTCGGCGGTATAGATGCGGGTGACGATCTCGCTGGGCGCGACCTCGATCCGCACTTCGCGAATCATTGGCATCGCCGCGCGCCAGGCCAGCAACAGCCGGTCGGCGTAATGCGCGCGCACCCAATTCGCGTGAAATTCCGTCGGCAGCGTCAGGCGGATCACATCGCCCTTGTCGCTCATGCCGGCCAACATGATCGGCTTCAGCCAATGGTCGAACAGGCGTGCGCCGCAGTCGCGCTTCAGCCCTTCGCGAATTCCTGCCCAGGCAACGGAGACATGCTCCCCCCTATCCATCAGCCTCTCACGTACTAACATTGGACCCACAATGCCCCTCCCCTCGCCTTCCGAGCCCCCCGGCCGCCGGCGTTCGTTGGACGCAAGTTCCCCCACGGCCGAATCAATAGGAATCGGCCCCTGGAACTCTCTCGCGACGTGATCCCGACACAGCGATTCGTGTGCCGGGAAGGCAGTTGTAGGGCCCGTTTCGCGAGTCGATCAAGCGAAGGAATTCGCTGAAATGAAATAATCTAGGTTGACTCGGGAATCCGCCATTTCCGACGAGAACTCGGACTAAGTATTTGATATAAAAAGCGGTATACGATTTCGTTCGCCCGTGAGCGGAACGAATCATGTAAACTTCGTGACTTGTCCGAAACGATAGCGAAACAAATGAAAATGGCCCGCCAGCGGAGCCGCCGGCGAGCCATTCGAAAAGACGCGAGAAGCCGTCCGAAGGCGTCAGGCGAGCGCCGAAACCCGCTTCGTCAACCGGGCGAACTTGCGCGACGCGGTGTTCTTGTGAAGCACGCCTTTGGCGACGCCGCGCGCCAGCTCCGGCTGAGCCGCCGCGATCGCCGCCGTCGCCGCCGCCTTGTCGCCCGATTCGATCGCCGCTTCGACCTTCTTTACGAAGGTACGGATGCGGCCGATGCGCGCGTGGTTGATGTCGGCGCGACGGGCATTGCGACGGATGCGCTTCTTGGCTTGCGGCGTATTCGCCATCGAGTGTCCTCGGAACTGTTCAGTTGAAATGAAAAGGGCGCAGCGAAACCGCCGCGTCCTGCGTCGGGCGCACATAGCGATGTGAGGGTGTGGGGTCAACTGCTCCCGTCCCTCTCCCTCCAGGGGAGAGGGACAGCGCGCATAAGCGCGCAGGGAGAGGGAATGAAGGTGAAACTCGGCCCCTCTCCCGGTGGCGCTGCGCGCCACCTGCCCTCTCCCCTGAAGGGAGAGGGCTGATCAGTCCCCCACGCTCAACCGCTCGAACCGGGACAGGTGGTGATCCACACTCCCGAATTGGCCTTCGATCATCGTCGCGCGTTTGAAATAATGGCCGATCGCCAATTCGTCGGTGATGCCGATCCCGCCGTGGATCTGGACGGCGCTCTGGCCGGTGAACTTGAGGCCCTTGCCGACCTTCGCCTTGGCCTGGCTGACCGCCGCCATGCGCTCGGTATCCGGCAGCTCGAGCTTCAGCGTCGCCATCAGCGTCATCGAGGCGGATTGCTCGGCCTCCATGAACATGTCGACCATGCGGTGCTGAAGCACCTGGAAATCGGCAATCGCGCGGCCGAATTGCTTGCGCTGCTTCGCATAGTCCATCGTGCCTGCGTGCAGGCGGCGCATCACGCCGGTGCCTTCGGCGCAGACTGCCGCAGTCGCTTCATCGACGATCTTCTCGATCAGCGGCAGCGCGCCGCCTTCCGGGCCGAGCAGCGCCTCGTCGGGAACGCTGCAATTCTCGAAATAGATTTCAGATGCGCGGAAGCCGTCGACGGTCGGATAGTCGCGACGGACGATGCCCGGACGGTTCGCCTCGACCAGGAACAGCGACACGCCGTCCGCATCGCGCTGCCCGCCGCCGGTGCGTGCGGTGACGAGCAGGTGCGTCGCCCAGGGCGCGGCGTAGACGACCGCCTTGTGCCCGTTCAGCACCCAACCGGGACCATCCTTCTTCGCCGTGGTGCGGAGATTGTGGAGCTCGTAGCGGCTCTGCGGCTCGGCATAGGCGAAGGCGATGATCGCGTCGCCGCCGATGATCTGCGGGATCAGCGCATCGGCCTGAGCGCCGCCGGCGGCCCTCAGCGCGCCACCGCCGATCACGACTGTCTGCAGATAGGGCTCGATCGCGATCGCTTCGCCCAATTGCTCCATGACGATCATGTTCTCGACCGCCCCGCCGCCGAGGCCACCCTGCTCTTCCGAGAAGGGTGCGCCGAGGATGCCGAGCTCGGTCGCGAGCGCGCGCCAGATGCCGGGATCGCGCCCCGCGTCCGATGCAATCATCTTGCGACGGGTTTCGAAATCATAGGTGTCGGCCAGGAAGCGCGCGAGCGTGTCGCGCAGCATTTCCTGCGTTTCGTTGTAGCTGAAGTTCATTGTTATCCGATCCTCCCCACCCGGTTTGGCCTGAGCTTGTCGAAGGCCTCCCTTTCTTCCGCTCGAAGCTGAAAGAAGGGAAGGCTTCGACAGGCTCAGCCCGAACCGAGCTTTGATGCCTTGCGCCGCAGATTAGAGGCCCAGCACCATCTTCGCGATGATGTTGCGCTGGATCTCGTTCGAGCCGCCATAGATGCTGGTCTTGCGGCCGTTGAAATAGGTCGGCGCTGCACGATGCGCGTAGTCCGGGCCGATCGGATGCTCGTTATCCCCCTCGCCGAAGCCGCGGAAATAAGGCGCGCCGTAATGGCCGACCGCTTCCAGCGCGAGTTCGGTGATGCGCTGCTGGATCTCGGTGCCCTTGATCTTCAAGAGCGACGATTCCGGCCCTGGCCCGCGGCCCGACGCTTCGGAGGCGAGCGTGCGCAGCTCGGTATATTCGAGCGCGGTCAGGTCGATCTCCAGTTCGGCGATCTTGCGCTTGAAGAAGGGGTTGGCGATCAGCGGCTTGTCGCCGTCCATCTCGCTGCGTGCGATATTCTTGATCCGCTCGACGCCCCGCTTCGAACGGGCCACGCCGGCGATGCCGGTGCGCTCGTGCGCGAGCAGGAATTTGGCGCAGGTCCAGCCCTTATTCTCTTCGTAGATGCGCTGGTCGACGGGCACGCGCACGTCCTCCAGCCAGACTTCGTTCACCTCATGCTCGCCGCCTAACGTGATGATCGGGCGGACGGTGACGCCCGGCGACTTCATGTCGATCAGGAGGAAGCTTATGCCTTCCTGCGGCTTGGACTCCGGATCGGTGCGGACGAGGAAGAAACCCCAGTCCGCATGCTGGGCAAGCGTGGTCCAGGTCTTCTGGCCATTGACGATATAATGGTCGCCGTCGCGGACCGCGCGGGTGCGCAAGCTCGCGAGGTCGGAGCCGGCGCCCGGTTCCGAATAGCCCTGGCACCACCAGTCCTCGCCCGACAGGATGCGTGGCAGGAAGCGCGCTTTCTGCTCGGGCGTGCCGAAGGTGTAGATGACGGGCCCGACCATGTTGATGCCGAACGGCAGGATCGGCAGCGTGTCGGCGCGGGCAAGCTCTTCCGACCAGATAAAGCGCTGCGTTGTCGTCCAGCCGGGGCCGCCATATTCCTTCGGCCAAGCGGGTGCGATCCAGCCCTGCTTCGCGAGCGCGCGATGCCAGCTGAGGAAATCCTCCTTGGCCAGCTCCTCGCCCTCGTCCTGCTTGCCGCGCAGAGCCTTAGGATAATTCTCGGCAATGAAACGCCGCGCTTCCTCGCGGAAGGCCAGATCCTCGGGGCTGAACTCCAGGTCCATGTCACCTCTCCTTTGAGGAGACGTGTTAGGCGCAGCTTACGTTAACGGCAAGCGAGCCGGCGCTGCCGCTACGGCATGCTAGAGGCGTGGCGGCTCGTCGTCGGGGTCCGGTTGGTCGGGCGGCAGCATGCGCGATTCGGGCGGCGGTGGCAGGGCTTCGTTCGGATGGGCGGACAGCGTCACGCCGTCCCCATCCGCCGACACGCCGAATTGGACCGGGCCGACGGCCACGCTGCCGTCGATGCCGTTCTCGTCGACCTGAATCACCGGTTCCGGATCCTCGTCGACAGGCTCGGGCGCCTGGATCGCGGCGCCGGGGACCGCGTGGCTCATGAAGTCGCGCCAGACGCGGGCCGGCATGCCGCCGCCGGCGAGGCCCGGCATCGGCTGGTTGTCGTCACGGCCGACCCAGACGCCCACAACCAGATCGCCGGCAAAGCCGATGAAGAGCGCATCGCGCGCATCCTGGGTGGTGCCGGTCTTGCCGAACGCATCGACAGCCAGCTGCGCATTGCGGCCAGTACCGCGCTCGACCGTGGCGGAGAGCAGGTCGAGCAGCATGTCGCGCTCGCGGCCGCTCAGGCGCTTCGGCCGGTTCCAGAGCGTCGCGATCCAGCCCTGTTGTTCCTTGGGCAGGCCATAGGCGCGGACAGGCAGGTTGTTCCCCGCGACCGCGGCATAAGCGGAGGTCAGCTCGAGCAGCGTCACGCCCGACGTGCCGAGCGCGAGGCTGGGCGTGTCCGCGAGCGGGCTGGTGATGCCCAGGTCGCGCGCCGCCTGGATCACCGCCTTGCGCCCGACCTGGTCGGCAAGGCGCACGGCGGCGACGTTGCTGGACCGCGCGAACGCACGGCGCAGCGGAATCTCGCCCAGATACCGGCCGTCGCTGTTGGTCGGCGACCAGCCGTCGATCGTGACCGGCTTGTCCAGCACCGTCGAATCCGGGGTCATGCCGGCGCGGATCGCGGCGAGATAGACGAACAGTTTGAAGGTGGAGCCGGGCTGGCGCCGCGCCTGGGTGACCCGATTGAACGGGCTGTCGCCATAATCGCGGCCGCCGACCATGGCGACGACGCGCCCGTCCGGCCGCATCGCGACCAGCGCCATCTGCGCGCCGCGGATCGCACCGCGCCGGACCGCAGCCTCGGCGAGTTTCTGCAGGCGATTGTCGAGCGTGGTCTGAATATCCTGCCGCTCATAAACGGCGCCCGCCTGATCGCGCGCGGCGGGCATCACCCAGTCGGCGAAATAGGTGCCGGTCGGCATCTCGGCTTCGTGCCGGACCTTGAGGCGGACCGGCGGCTGGCTGTGCGCCTGCTTCTGCGTGATGAAGCCGGCATCGGCCATCGCCTGCAACACCACCCTGCCCCGCGCCCGCGCGCCCGACAGATTGTGGGTCGGTGCGAGCCGCGACGGCGCCTTGACGAGGCCGGCGAGCAGCGCCGCCTGGCCGATCGTCAGATCCTCCGGCTCGCGACTGAAATAGTGACGGGCGGCGGCACGGATGCCGTAGACGTTGTCGCCGAAATAGACGTTCGACAGATAGCGTTCGAGGATTTCCTGTTTCGTCAGCCAAGCCTCGAGCCAGAAGGCGATCAGCGCCTCCCGCCCCTTGCGGCCGAAGCTGCGGTCATTCGACAGGAACACGCCCTTGGCGAGCTGCTGCGTGATCGTGCTGCCGCCTTCGCGCACGCCGCCGGCGAGCAGGTTATGCCAGGCGGCGCGAGCGATCCCGATCGGGTCGACGCCCCAATGACTGTAATAGCGCCGGTCCTCGATCGCGATGAAGGCGTTCGGCACGTGCTTCGGCAGTTCGGAGAGCTTGACCGGCTGTGCGACGAGCGCCCCCTTGCGCGCGATCGGCGTGCCGTCGTCGGCGACAAGCGTGATGCTGGGCGGCGCGATCGGCTGGAGCGAGCGCGACAGCGGCGCCGTGATCGCGAGCCAGCCGAGCAGCAGCATGAAGAAGGCAACGATCCCGGCAGCGACGTAGCGCTTCTTGATCCAGCGCCGGCGGGGGGGCGGCTCGCCTTCTGGCGGCAGCGGATCGAGCGGGGCAAACGGCTCCAGCTCGTCCGACTGCTCAATCAAATCGTCATCGTAGCGCATGCGCCGGTCCGCCAAACGGAAACCCTAGCTGTCCTATGTCGCTACTACAGTGAATAGGGGCTGACGAACAGCCCCTTTCCCACTGATCAGCCGACGATTTCTTCCGGTTTGAAGAAATAGGCGATCTCGATCGCCGCGTTCTCGTCGGAGTCGGAGCCGTGCACCGAATTGGCTTCGATCGATTCGGCGAGCTCCTTGCGGATCGTGCCCGGCTCGGCGTTGGCGGGGTTGGTCGCGCCCATGATGTCGCGGTTGCGCTGCACGGCGTTCTCGCCTTCCAGTACCTGCACGACGACCGGGCCGGAGATCATGAATGACACGAGGTCATTGAAGAACGGGCGCTCCTTGTGAACCGCGTAGAAGCCTTCGGCCTGTTCCTTGGTCATGCGGATACGCTTGGACGCGACGACGCGCAGGCCGGCGTCTTCCAGCATTTTAGTGACGGCGCCGGTCAGGTTGCGGCGGGTCGCATCGGGCTTGATGATCGAAAAGGTGCGGTTCGCGGCCATGGCCGTGTGCTCCGTGTTCTGAACTGTTGGAGAGTGGGCGCCCGTTAGCGGGGACGTGCCGCAGACGCAACTCCCCCCCTGAAAGGGAGGGGTTGGGGGTGGGTGGCGAGCGATAGCGAGCGCCAAACCCGGCGTACGGAGTTTCGCTCGGCCTGCGGCCGATACCCACCCCTTGCCCCTCCCTTGCAGGGGAGGGGATCGGGTCACTTCTCGTAATTATCCGCGATGAAGCGGTCGAGCAGGCGGACGCCGTAGCCGGTGGCGCCTTTTTCCCAGGTGGCGCCGGGCTTGGCCGACCAGACCATGCCGGCGATGTCGAGATGGGCCCAGCGCACGCCTTCTTCGATGAAGCGCTGCAGGAACTGGGCGGCCGTGATAGAACCGGCCTCGCGCGGACCGATATTCTTCATGTCGGCGATCTGGCTGTCGAGCAGCTTGTTGTAGGCGTCGCCCAACGGCATCCGCCAGAGCTTGTCGCCGACTTCGCGTCCGGCCGCCAGAAGCTGGTCGGCGAGGCTGTCGTCGTTCGCGAACATGCCGCCATGCTCGTGGCCGAGGCTGATCACCATCGCACCGGTCAGGGTCGCCAGGTCGACGATCGTCTTCGGCTTGTAATTACGTTGCACCCAGGTGAGCGCGTCGGACAGAACGAGGCGGCCTTCCGCATCGGTATTCAGCACTTCGACCGTCTGGCCGGACATCGTGGTGACAATGTCGCCGGGACGCTGGGCGTTGCCGTCGGGCATGTTCTCGACCAGCCCGCAGACGCCCACGACGTGCGCTTTGGCCTTGCGGCCCGCGAGCGCCTTCATTGCACCGGCGACAGCGCCGGCGCCGCCCATGTCCCACTTCATGTCTTCCATGCCGGGCCCGGGCTTCAGCGAAATGCCGCCGGTGTCGAAGGTCACGCCCTTGCCGACGAACGCCACCGGCTCCTTCTGCGCGCCGCCGGTGCCGTCCCACCGCATCACGAGCAATTGGCCCTCGCGCGCCGAGCCCTGGCTGACGCCGAGCAGCGCCCCCATGCCGAGCGCGCGCATCCGCTCTTCGCCCAGCACGGTGATCTCGACACCCATATCGGCGAGGTGACGGCAGCGTTCGACGAAGCTCTCGGGATAGAGAATGTTGGGCGGCAGCGAGACGAGCTCGCGCGTCAACGCCACACCTTCGACCACGGCATGGTTCTGTTCCCAGCCGCTGCCATCCGCGCCGACGATGACGAAATCCTTCAGCGTCGGCTGCTGCTTCGGCGGCAGCTTGGTCCGGTACGTATCGATCCGCCACGCACGCAGCGCCGCCGCGGTCGCGAGCCGAGTCGCCGCTTCGGGCGATGCATTCGCCGTGCTCAAGTCGACGACCAAGGTCTCGGTGCCGGACGTGAGCAGCCGGGCGACCAGAGCGCTGCCCGCCTTTTCATAATCCGCAGGCTCGCCCTTGCCCGTGCCGACGATCAGCAGCCGGCGCGTCGCACCTTCGTCCTGCACGAACAGCTCGACGATCGCGCCCGCCTCGCCGTCGAAGCGGGCGGCACGCATCGCGTCACGGGCCAGGCCGGCCGCGGCAGACGGCAGCCCGGCGGCCTCGCCATTCTGCGGCGCGACCAGCGCCAGATCATAGGAGCCCTGGGGACGAGCGTCGGCGAAACGAACCTGCATCGAGACTTCCTATTCCATACGATTGCCGACACGCCTGTAAGCTTGTCGGCAGCGCCCGCAACCCCCGGAACGATTTGCAGCGGAAGGGCTTGAGTGCGATAGGCGCCGCACAAGCAAGCCAGACGGCGCGACATTCAGGGTGGTTCGGGGTAGGCGTGAACGCGAAGCGGTTGATCTGGCTGGCGACTGTCGCCTCGTGCTGGTCTGCAGCGGCCCACGCGCAGGATTTGCAAAACCGTGCGGTCGCGCCGCCGCCGCCCGAGGCCAACCCCGCGCCGGCGCCCGCGAATGAACAGGTCGTCGATTTTTCCGCCGACTCGCTCGAATATCTGAACGACAGCGACACCGTGATCGCGAGCGGCGACGTGCGGATGTTTCGCGAGGGCAACCGGCTGCGCGCCGACAAAGTGACGTGGAATCGCCAGACCGGCGAAGTCCGCGCCGAAGGTGATGTCGCCGTCACCAATCCGCAGGGGGACGTGGCGTATGGCGATTCGGTCCAGCTGACGGACACGCTACGCGACGGCGTCGTCGACAATTTGCTGGTGGTGCTGGAAAGCGGCGGCCGCCTGGCGGCCACGCGCGGCACCCGGCAAGGCAATATCTACACGCTCGACAACGCCGCCTACACCGCCTGCTCGGTCGTCGATTCGAACGGCTGCCCGAAGCAGCCGAGCTGGAAGATCACCGCCGTCCGCGTCGTCTACGACACTCAGCGGCAGCGTGTGTTCTACAAGGGCGCGCGGCTGCATTTGTTCGGCCTCTCATTGCTGCCCTTGCCGCTGCTGTCGAATCCGACGGGCAACCAGGGCGGCAACGGCGTATTGGTGCCGGACATCAAGTTCAGCCGGGTCAACGGGCTCGAGCTGGCCGTGCCCTATTATTTCAAGCTCGCGCCGAACCGCGATCTGACAATCACGCCGCACATCTACAGCAGCGTACTGCCGGCCATCGAAGCGCAGTATCGCGCGCTGACCGGCAACGGCGCCTACCAGGTCAGCGGGATCGTGACCGAAAGCCGCCGGCTGCCCGCAGAGCTGGATCCGGGGGCATCCGCATCCAGCCGCGACATTCGCGGCTATCTGGACGCCAGCGGGCGTTTCCAGCTCGATCCCAAATGGGACATCAGCGGATCGCTGCGCGTCACGATCGACCGCACGTTCCTGCGCCGCTACGACATTTCTCGCGACGACCGGCTGCGCTCGACGATCCGGGCGGAGCGGATCGACAGCGACAGTTATTTCTCGCTGACCGGCTGGGCGACGCAGACGCTGCGCATCAACGACCCGCAGGGCCAGCAGCCGATTGCCCTGCCCGAGCTCGACTATCGCCGGCGGTTCGACGACCCGCTGCTCGGCGGGCGCATCGAGCTGCAGTTCAACACGCTCGCGATCGGCCGCACCGAGGGGCAGGACACGCAGCGGGCGTTCGCCAGCTTCAAATGGGACCTGCGGCGGCTGACGCCCTGGGGCCAGGAAGTGACCTTCACCGCGTTCGGCCGCGGCGATGTCTATCATAGCGACCAGAATGCGCTATCGCCGACGGTCTTCTATCGCGGCAATCCGGGTTGGGAGAGCCGGGCAATCGGTGCGCTGGCGGTCGATGTGCGCTGGCCGCTGATCGGCGCGGTCGGCAGCGACGGCACCCAGCGGATCACGCCGCGCGTGCAGCTGGTCGCGACGCCGCCGATCCGCAACCTGGAAATCCCGAACGAAGACTCGCGCGCGATCGAGCTGGAAGACAGCAACCTGTTCGCGCTCAATCGCTTCCCGGGCTACGACCGGTTCGAAGACGGCGTGCGGATCACCTATGGCGTCGATTATGCGCTGACGCTGCCGGGCGTCAGCATCGACGCCAATGTCGGCCAGAGCTATCGCCTGTCGGATCGTCCGGCACTGTTCCCGGACGGCGTCGGGCTGACCGATAAATTGTCCGACATTGTCGGGCGCACGACGGTGCGCTTTCACGATTTCGTGTCGCTGACCCATCGCTATCGGCTGGACAAGGACAATCTCGCGGTCCGCCGCAACGAAATCGACGCGACGATCGGCTCGCGCCAGACCTATCTGCTGGTGGGATATCTGCGGCTCAATCGCGACATCGATACGTCGATCGAGGACTTGCGGGACCGCGAGGAATTACGCCTGGGCGGCCGCGTGCAGATCGGCCGCTTCTGGTCCGCGTTCGGCTCCACGATCATCGACCTGACCGATCGCAACGAGGATCCGTTTTCGACCGCGGACGGATACCAGCCCGTCCGGCACCGGCTGGGCATCGCCTATAATGACGATTGTCTTGAGCTTGGCCTGACCTGGCGGCGGGACTATCAGGACACCGGCGACGCGCGGCGCGGCAATACTTTCCTGCTCAGGCTTTCATTCAAGAACCTGGGCCGCTAAGCCCCCGTTCAGCCGCTCGAGCCCAGAAAGCCGCTTATCCCTTTCATGAAGATCGGAATGGTCTCCAACGTGACGATTTCCAAACTACGCCCCGCCAAGTGGGCGCTGTTGCCGCTGGTCGCGATTGCCTGCGCCGCGGTCGCGCAGACGGACCAGGGCAACGATGCAGGCCCGTCGAACGGGCTGAACATCCCCGCGGACGTGATCGTGTTCGGCAAGAACGACCCGGCGCTGCGCAAGCCGACTGCGATCGTCAACGGCTCCATCATCACCCGCACCGACGTCGAACAGCGGCTCGCGCTGATCGTTGCTGCCAGCGGCGGAAAAATTCCGGACGCGGAGCTGGAGCGGCTACGGACGCAGGTGCTGCGGAACCTGATCGACGAGACGCTCGAAATCCAGGAAGCCGCGGGCAACAAGATCGAGATCACGCCGCAGCAGATCAACGAAAGCTACGACCGCGTCGCGCGCAACTTCAAGCGTACGCCGGATCAGATGGCCGCCTATCTGAAGCAGATCGGATCGTCGCCCGCTTCCCTGAAGCGGCAGATCGAGGGCGAACTCGCCTGGAACCGTCTGCTCCAGCGGCGCGTGCAGCCGTTCGTCAACGTCAGCCAGGAAGAAGTGCAAGGCATCATCAACCGCCTGGAAGCGGCCAAGGGCGCGACCGAGGTTCGGGTCGGCGAGATCTTCCTCTCGGCGACCCCTGAAACCGCCGACGCGACGATCGCCAACGCGCGCAAGATCATGGAAGCGGTCAAGCAGGGCGGATCGTTCGTCGCCTATGCCCGCCAATATTCGCAGGCATCGACCGCGGCAGTGGGCGGCGACCTCGGCTGGGTGCGGCCAGAGCAGCTTCCCGATGCGCTCGCCAACGAAGCGCGCACGATGAATGTCGGCACCATGGCAGGGCCGATCCAGGTTCCGGGCGGGTTCTCGATCCTTTACATGATCGACAAGCGCCAGGTGCTGACGGCCGATCCGCGCGATGCGGTCCTGGCGCTGCGGCAGCTGTCCATTTCCTTCCCGCCCGGCACCACCCCGCAGCAGGCGACCGACAAGGCGCGCCAATTTGCCGAAGCCACGCGGACGATCGCGGGCTGCGGATCCGCGCAGAAAGTGGCCAATGATCTGGGCGCCGAGATGGTCGACAACGATCAGGTCAAGGTCCGCGACCTTCCCGTCCAGCTGCAGGAAATGATGCTGGGCCTGCAAGTCGGCCAGGCCAGCCCGCCGTTCGGGTCGCCCGCAGAAGGCGTGCGCGTGCTGGTCGTGTGCGGCCGCGACGATCCGCAGGCCGCACAGGGTCCGAACGCGGATACGATCATGGCCCAGCTCGAAGAACAGCGGGTCAACATGCGTGCACAGCGTTACCTTCGCGACCTGCGCCGGGACGCGGTGGTTGACTATCGCTGACCCCTGGACGGACGCGCCGCTCGCGCTTGCGCTCGGCGATCCGGCGGGCATCGGCCCAGAGATCGCCGTCAAGGCGTGGCTCGCGCGCCAGACGAAAGGCCTACCTCCGTTCTTCGCGGTCGGCGACATTCGCTCGGTCGAGGCGGTATGGTCCGGGCCGGTGGAACGGATCACGACGCCGGCCGAGGCGCTCGACATGTTCGACCGCGCGCTGCCGCTGCTGTCGGTCGAGGATGGCGGCGAGATCGTGCCGGGCGAACCGAATCTCGAAGGCGCACGCTGCTCGCTCGATTCGCTGGAGGTCGCGACCGGCCTGACCCGCTCGGGCGCGGCGGCGGCGCTGGTGACCGGCCCGGTCTCCAAGGCGCAGCTGTATGCGATCGGCTTCAGCCACCCGGGTCAGACCGAGTTCGTCGCGGAACGGTGCGGAATTGCGCCCGAGAACGTCGTGATGATGCTGGCCGGGCCCGACCTGCGCGTCGTGCCGGTCACGACCCATATGCCGCTGAGACAAGTGTTCGACAGCCTTTCGGTCGAGGTGATCGCCGCCAAGGCGCGAACGACCGCGCGCGGGCTGCAGCGCAATTTCGGCATCGCCAACCCGCGCCTCGCCTTTGCCGGAATCAACCCGCATGCGGGCGAGAACGGCGCGCTCGGCACCGAAGAGATCGAGTTCATCACGCCGGCGATCGAACTGCTGCGCGAGGAGGGCATCGACGCGGTCGGCCCGTTCGCCGCCGACACGATGTTCCACACGCGCGCCCGCGCCGGCTACGATGCGGCGATCTGCCTCTACCACGACCAGGCGCTGATCCCACTGAAGACGCTCCATTTCGATGATGGGGTGAATGTGACCTTGGGCCTGCCCATCGTGCGGACCTCGCCCGATCACGGCACGGCTTTTGCGATCGCAGGCCAAGGCCAGGCGCATCCCGGGGCGACGATCGCCGCGATCCGGCTCGCCGCCGATGCCGTGGTGCGGCGCAAGGCGGAGTGCTGCGCGGCTTGAGCGCCCTTCCCCCCTTACGGGAAGTGATCGCACGGCACGGGCTCAGCGCCAGCAAGGCGCTGGGACAGAATTTCCTGTTCGACGAGCAGTTACTGGACCGGATCGCGCGCATTCCGGGATCACTTGCAGGCGAGCGGGTGCTGGAGGTCGGGCCGGGACCAGGCGGCCTGACCCGGGCGCTGCTCCGCGCCGGGGCCGAGGTGGTCGCGGTGGAACGCGATGCACGCTGCCTCCCTGCCCTCGCCGAACTGGCCGAATGGGCGCCGGACCGGCTGCGCGTGATCGCGGGCGACGCGCTGAAGCTCGATGCCGAGCGGGAGCTGGGCGGATCGGGGCACATCGTCGCCAACCTGCCCTACAATGTCGGGACGGCCCTGTTGGTCGGCTGGCTGACGAGCCAGGCATGGCCGCCCTGGTGGACATCGCTGACGCTGATGTTCCAGAAGGAGGTCGCCGAACGGATCGTCGCCGCACCGGATACCGACGCTTATGGTCGGCTGGCGGTGCTGGCCCAATGGCGGTCCAGCGCGCGGATTGCGATGAACGTCCACCGTTCCGCCTTCACGCCGCCGCCCAAGGTGATGAGCGCGGTGGTGCACATCGTGCCGGCGGAAGCCCCCGCCGGCGTGCGGGTCGCGACGCTGGAGCGCCTGACCGCCGCCGCTTTCGGCCAGCGCCGCAAGATGCTCCGGCAAAGCCTGAAGGGAATAGCAGGTGCAGCCGGGGCGATGGAGCGGCTGGAGATCGATCCGACACGGCGGGCGGAGACGGTGAGCGTGACGGAGTGGGTCCGGCTGGCGTGGTCTCTCGATACGCCACTCTGAAACTTGGTTTGGCCTGAGCTTGTCGAAGGCCTCCCTTCTTCTTCAGCGCCGGACCCAAAAGAAAGGGAGGGCTTCGACAAGCTCAGCCCAAACCAAGAGCGGGGACTTGCTTAGCCGTGCTGCCGCAGCAGTCGCGACTGCTCGCGCTTCCAATCCCGTTCCTTGATCGTCTCGCGCTTGTCGTGCGCCTTCTTGCCGCGGGCGAGCGCCAGCTCGACTTTCGCGCGGCCCTTGCCGTTGAAATAGATCGACAGCGGCACCAGCGTCATCCCCTCGCGGGCAACGGCGCCGTGCATCTTGGCGATCTGCCGTTCCTTCAGCAGCAGCTTGCGCGGACGCTTGGGCTCGTGATTGAAGCGGTTGCCGTGGCTGAACTCGGGCACGTTCGAGTTCACCAGCCAGACCTGATCGTCCTTCACTTCCGCATAGCTCTCCGCGATCGAGCCTTCGCCGAAGCGCAGCGACTTTACCTCGGTGCCGGTCAGCACGATGCCGGCCTCGAACACCTCGTCGATGAAGTAATCGAACCGCGCGCGCCGGTTCTCGGCGACGACCTTCTTCTTGTCGAACTCGGTTGGGCGGGGACGGGCCATGCTTTGCTCTGAACTCTCAATCCGGTTTGGGCTGAGCCTGTCGAAGCCCTCCCTTTTCCTACGGCATATCAGATAGAAGAAGGGAGGCCTTCGACAAGCTCAGGCCGAACCGAGTTTAGGAAACGAGCCCCGCATGCTTGAGCGCCGCATCCACTGCGCGGCGGCTCGCCTCGCTCGACGGCGTCATCGGCAGGCGCAACTCGGCGGACCATTCGGGCTTCAGCCTGTTGAGCGCGTATTTGGTGGGCCCGGGCGAAGCGTCGCTGAACAGGGCCGCGTGCAGCGGATAGAGCCGGTCCTGCAGCTCCATCGCCCTCACCCAGTCACCGGCAAGGCACGCGTTCTGGAAGTCTGCGCAGAGCCGCGGCGCCACATTCGCGGTGACGGAAATGCACCCGACCCCGCCCATCGCCATGAAGCCCAGCGCCATGTCGTCATTGCCTGACAGCTGGACGAAATCCGTGCCGCAGGCGAGCCGCTGCGCCGTCACCCGAGCGACATTGCCGGTCGCATCCTTCACCCCGACAATCGACGGGATTTCAGCCAGTCGCGCCATTGTGTCGACGGTCATATCGGTGACCGTCCGGCCCGGTACGTTGTAGAGGATGATCGGCAAGTCACAGGCATCGGCAAGGGCCGCGAAATGAGCATACATGCCGTCCTGGTTCGGCCGGTTGTAATACGGCATCACGACCAGAGCCGCCGCCGCGCCCGCCGCTTTCGAATGCGCCATATGGCGCTTTGCAGTCGCGGTATCGTTGGAGCCGCAACCCGCGATCACCGGCACCCGATCGTCTGCCGCCTCGATGCAGAGATCGATCGCGCGATAGTGCTCGTCGAAGCTCAACGTCGCCGATTCGCCGGTCGTGCCGCACGGCACGAGCCCGTGGCTGCCCTCGCGAACCTGCCAATCGACGAATGCCTTGTATCCGGCCTCATCGATCGATCCGTCGCGAAAAAGGGTCACCAGAGCCGGAAACGAGCCGGAAAACATAGATTTGCTCCTTCACGCGACTCGCCGCGTCAGGCATTGTCAAAAACCAGGTACGGGGAGCGTCATGGTCAATTCACCGCCCAATAAGGATCAGGCATCTAACCTGTCCAGCATGGTGAAACGACTGCTGCTCCCAACCGCCCTGCTGCTCGGCACCGCCAGCGTGGTCATCGCGGACCCGACCGCGCCGCTGACGATGCAGCCGGCCTCGCCCCAGGCGCCCTACAATGCAGGCGATCCGGTGGTCGCCGCGATCCCGCAGTGGAGCACGCTGCGGCAGTCGGACAATCTGCCGTTCGACAGCTATGCCAGCTTCCTGATCGCGCATCCCGGCTGGCCGGGCGAAGCGGCCATGCGTCGCAGCGCCGAGCGCGCGCTTGCGCCGGATTCGATCTCGCCGACCCGCGTAATCGCGTTCTTCGACAAATTCCCGCCGCTGACCAACACCGGCCAGGCGCGCTATGCCGAAGCGCTTGCCTCCGCCGGACGGCCGCGCGAGGCGCTGGAGGCGGCGCGCAAGGCGTGGACGTCGGGCTCGCTGACCCCGACCGACGAAGCGCTTATCCTCGGCCGCTTCGGCTCGCAATTCACGCCCGCCGACCAGGACGAGCGGATGGATCGGCTGCTATGGGCCGGCAAGACCAGTGCCGCGCAGCGCCAGATCGACCTGACCTCGCTGGCCAGGCGCCCGCTGTTCCAGGCGCGGCTCGCGCTTCGCACCAATGCGCCGGACGCGCAGGTGCAGGCGGACGCACTTCCTGCCGCATCCCAGAACGACGCCGGCTTTATCGCCGACAAAGCGATGTGGCTTCGCGCCGCCTCGCCCGACGCTGCGCGCGCCTGGCTCGCGCGCCCGCGCCAGCTGACCGGTCGCCCGGCCGAGGTCGAGCGCTGGTTCGAGCTGTTGCTGTCGACTGCAAAGACTGCAGCGGATGCCGGCGATGCGCGCGGCGCCTATCAGATCGCGCAATTGCTCGACCAGACCTACGCGCCGGGCACGGTTATCCGCGACCGGCCGCTGGGCGAGCGCGACGACTATACCAGCGTCGCCTGGCTCGCCGGCTGGACCGCCCTGAACGGCGGCCGCGCCGCCGACGCCGTCGGCATGTTCGAGCGCTACGCCGGGGCCGCACGCTCGCCCCAGACCCAGGCGAAGGGCCATTATTGGGCCGCGCGCGCTGCGCAGGCCGCCGGCAAGGGCGACGAGGCGAACCGCTTCTACGAACAGGCAGCCGTTCATCCCGATCAATTCTATGGCCAGCTCGCGCTCGAGCGGCTGGGCCGGCCGATCCCCGCGCCGGGGACCCTCGGGGCAACCACGCCGAGCTCGACCGAACGCGTCGCCTTCAACCAGCGCGAGATCGTGCGGGCCGCGCGTATCCTGGGCCAGCAAGGCGACTGGCAGAACCAGAGCCAGTTCATCCGCGCGATCGCGGCGAGCGTCGAGACCGACTCGGATCATGCACTCGCGAACGAGCTGGCGCAGGGTATCGGCCGCCCCGACCTGGCGGTGATGGTGGGGCGGAGCGCGCGACTGAACGGCGCCAGCGACTATGTCCGCGCCGGATATCCGCAGGTCCGCGTGCCGCAGGGCCAGGAGGCCTGGTCGACGATCATCCACGCGATCGCGCGGCAGGAGAGCCAGTTCGACCGCGAAGCGGTCAGTCGCGCAGGCGCGCGCGGGCTGATGCAGCTGATGCCCGGCACCGCGCGCGAGGCAGCGGCGAAGATCGGGCTCGATTACGACGCCAGCGCGCTGACCACCGATATCGGCTATAACATCCAGCTGGGCTCCAGCTATTTCCAGCGGCTGCTCGCCTATAACGGCGGCAGCTATCCGCTGGCGATCGCGGCCTACAATGCGGGCCAGGGCAATGTGAACAAGTGGATCGCCGCCAATGGCGACCCGCGCTATCCCGGCGCCGACATGGTCAAGTGGATCGAGCAAATCCCCTTCGCTGAAACGCGCGGCTATGTGCAGCACGTGCTGGAGAATGCGGTGGTGTACGACACGCTGCATCCGGAAAAGGCGACAATGCGCGGGCCCGCGCTGCTGAGCGCGTATCTGGGGAAATCGTCGCGCGGATAAATATCCGTTGGTGTCGAGCGAAGTCGGGGGACACCCACTTCTCGACTTCGCTCGAAGCGAACGGATATGAGGGTTGTGTGCCCGACCCTCGTCCCAACTACATCACCCCTCGCGGCTTCGCAGCACTCCGCGCCGAGTATGATCGACTGTTCGCCGATGAACGCCCGAAGCTGGTCGAAACGATCAGCTGGGCCGCGGGCAATGGCGACCGGTCCGAAAACGGCGACTACATCTACGGCCGGAAGCGGCTGCGCGAGATCGATCGCACGCTCGGTCGCCTCTCGGCCAAGATGAAGGCGGCAAAGGTCGTCGACCCCGCCCAGCAGGCCGACCGCAGCCGCGTCTATTTCGGCGCGACCGTCACCATCGCCGATGAGGACGACACTCAGCGCACGCTGACGATCGTCGGGAACGACGAGGCCGATGCCGGCAAGGGGCTGGTCGGCTGGGACTCCCCGATCGCGCGGGCACTGCGGGGCGCCGGGATAGGCGATCTGCGACGGATCACCCTGCCCAGCGGGGAGCGGGAGTATGAAGTGATCGCGATCACCTATCCAGGCTGAGCAGCGTCAGGCCCGATCGACACGCGCGGCGAAGCAGCCCGGACGCGCATAATGGACGTGCAGATAATCGGTATCCGGCGTGGCGAAGAAGCGCTCGATCGCCTCAGCCGCGGCCTCGCCCTCCACCACATCGGCATCGACCAGCATGTGCGCGCTATCGAAAGCGCGGATCGACAGCAGCCGGGACCGAAGCAGGGCCGGCACGTCATCGACCCGATCGAAGCGACGGCGCTCCCCCTCGCGCACATAGATGGCGTGGGACGAACGAAACGGCGTCGGCGCGGGTTGATGCTCATAATTGAGCAGCAGCACCCTCTCACCCGCCGCCACATCCTCCAGCGACACGCGGCAAGGAAAGCCGGTCCCGTCGGACACGCGCCGCACGACGCCACGCTCCGCGAGCCGTTCGTCGCTTAAGCTTGCCAGATCGAGAAAGGGTTCGGGATCGAGACCCGTAATGCGAAATGTCATCGCCGCCTCCAGTATTTGGACGACGGAGGCCTAGCCGGTTGCGCTGGGGCGGAAATCCCGTCCTTTGCTGTCAAAGCGGCGGGATCAGCTGAGAGCATCCTTCACCAATGCCTCCAGCGCGGGATCCATGGGCGGCGGGTCCATCGGGACCTTCGCTTCGAGCTGGTCGGCGATCGCGGTGAGCGCGGCGATGCGGGCGGCTTTCTTGTCGTTGCCGTCGATCACGGTCCAGGGCGCCCAGCGCGTGTCGGTCGTGCGGAACATTTCGTCCATGGCCCAGAGGTAAGCGGGGCGTTTGGCACGGTTGCGATAGTCGTCGGCGCCGGTCTTCCAGCGCTTCCACGGGTCCTCGAAGCGCTTCTTCAGGCGCTTGTCCTGGGTTTCTTGCGTGATGTGAACGAAAAGCTTGACGATCGTCGTGCCGATATCGCGCTGCTGCGCCTCGAACTCGTTGATCTCGTCATAGGCGCGCTTCCATTCGGCCTCGGTGGCGAAGCCCTCGACGCGCTCGACCAGCACGCGGCCGTACCAGCTGCGGTCGAACACGGCGATGTTGCCGGAGCGCGGCAGCTTTTCCCAGAACCGCCAGAGGAAGTGCCGGTCCTTTTCCTCGGCCGTGGGCGCGGCGATGGGCCACACCTCGAAATAGCGCGGGTCCCATTTGGCGGTCAGGCGCTGGATAATGCCGCCCTTCCCCGCCGCGTCCCAGCCCTCGAACACGATCAGCGCGCGGCGCTTGTGCACGATGTGCGCGACCTGGATGCGCGCGAGCCGGTCCTGCAGCGCAGCGAGGTCGGCATCATAGTCGCCGGGGTAATCGGCGCCGCGTTCGAAATCGGAGAGGATGATTGCCATAACCCGGTTCGGCCTGAGCTTGTCGAAGGCCTCCCTTCTTCCTTCTTTTCGGCACTAAAGAAAGGGAGGGCTTCGACAAGCTCAGCCCAAACCGTGCTTATGTCACCTACTGTCCTATTTCGGGCCGATTACTCCGGGGCAACCACTGCGGCAGCAGCCTTGCCGTCCTTCGGCCCCGGACCATCGACCGTGCGGATGTGCAGCTCGCGCAGCTGCTTCGGTGTGACCTGGCTCGGCGCGCCCATCATCAGGTCCTCGGCCCGCTGGTTCATCGGGAAGAGGATGACTTCGCGGATGTTCGGCTCGTCGGCCAGGAGCATGACGATGCGGTCGATGCCCGGCGCCGAGCCGCCGTGGGGCGGCGCGCCGTATTTGAACGCGTTGATCATGCCGGCAAAGTTGGTGTCGACGTCTTGCTTGCTGTACCCGGCGATCTCGAACGCCTTGTACATGATTTCCGGCCGGTGGTTCCGGATCGCGCCGGAGGACAGCTCCACGCCGTTGCAGACGATGTCGTATTGATAGGCGAGGATATCCAAGGGGTCCCTGGTCTCCAGCGCCTCCAGCTCGCCCTGCGGCATCGAGAAGGGGTTGTGGGAGAAGTCGATCTTCTTCGCCTCCTCGTCATATTCGTACATCGGGAAATCGACGATCCAGCAGAACTCGAACCGGTTCTTGTCGATCAGCCCGAGCTGTTCGCCCACGCGTGTGCGCGCGGCGCCGGCGAGCTTGGCCGCCTGCCCTTCCTTGCCGGCGGCGAAGAAAATGCCGTCGTCCGGGCCGAGGCCGAGCGCCTCGATCAGCTTGCGGGTCGCTTCCTCGCCGTGGTTCTTGGCGATCGGGCCGCCGAGCTCGCCGCCCTTCTGGGTGATGTAGCCGAGGCCGGCATGGCCTTCGGCGCGCGCCCAGTCGTTCATGTCGTCGAAGAATTTGCGGCTCTTGTCTGCGGTGTTCGGCGCCGGGATCGCGCGGACGACCGAGCCGCCCTCGACCAGCCGCGCGAACAGGCCGAAGCCCGAGCCTTTGAAGTGTTCCGAGACGTCGGTGATGACGATCGGGTTGCGCAAGTCCGGCTTGTCGGAGCCGTATTTCAGCATCGCTTCCCGGTACGGAATGCGCGGGAACGGCGCGGGGCTGACCTGGCGATCGCCCGCGAACTCCTCGAACACGCCGTGCAGCACCGGCTCGATCGCTGCGAATACATCGTCTTGCGTGACGAAGCTCATTTCGAAGTCGAGCTGGTAGAACTCGCCGGGGGAGCGATCGGCGCGGGCGTCCTCGTCGCGAAAGCAGGGCGCGATCTGGAAATAGCGATCGAAGCCCGCGACCATGATCAGCTGCTTGAACATCTGCGGCGCCTGCGGGAGCGCGTAGAATTTGCCCGGGTGCACGCGGCTGGGGACGAGATAGTCGCGCGCGCCTTCGGGGCTCGACGCGGTCAGGATCGGCGTCTGGAACTCGGTGAAGCCCTGGTCGATCATCCGGCGCCGGATCGAGCTGATCACATGGCTGCGCAGCACGATGTTCGCGTGCAGCCGCTCGCGGCGGAGATCCAGGAACCGGTAGCGGAGGCGGATGTCCTCGGGATAGTCGGCCTCGCCGGCCACCGGCATCGGCAATTCCTGCGCGGCGGACTGGACCGTCGCGGTCTTCGCAAAAACCTCAATCTCGCCCGTCGGCAGGTTCGGATTGGTCGTGTCGGCGGCACGCGCCTTCACGAGCCCGTCGATCGTCACCACGGATTCGACGCGGACGCTCTCCAGGATCGGCAGCGCGGGCGAATCGACATCGGCCACGACCTGGGTGATCCCGTAATTGTCGCGCAGGTCGACAAACAACACGCCGCCGTGATCGCGCTTGCGATGGACCCAGCCGGACAGACGCACGGTCTCGCCGACGTCGGAGGCGCGGAGCGCGCCGCAAGTGTGAGTGCGGTAGGCGTGCATCTGTCGATCCGTTCTTCTTCGTCATCGGGGCGAAAGCCGGAATCCACCTGCCTTTCGCGTGAGACCGCAAGAAGAAGACGGTGGATTCCCGCCTTCGCGGGAATGACAGGTAAAATCGTCGCGCGGCGCTTCCTAGCGCGCGCCGGGATTGTCAAGGCGCGTGACAAAGCTATTGCGCAATCATGCACATCCATCCGCTGATCACGGACAGCGCCGCCCTCGCCGACCTTTGCGCCCGCCTCGCCAAAGCCCGTTTCGTCGCGGTCGATACCGAGTTCATGCGCGAGAACACCTATTGGCCGGACCTCTGCCTGATCCAGATCGCGGACGAAACGGAAGCGGCGGCGATCGATCCGAAGGCGGACGGCATCGACCTTGCCCCCCTGCTCCACCTGCTGGTCGACAACGAGGATGTGCTGAAGGTTTTTCACGCCGGCGGGCAGGACGTCGAGATCATCTATAACCTGACCGGCAAAACGCCGCATCCGATCTTCGACACCCAGATTGCGGCGATGGCGCTCGGCCAGGGCGAGCAGATCGGTTACGGCAACCTGGTCGATTCCTGGCTCGGCATTCAGCTCGACAAGGGTGCGCGTTTCACCGACTGGGCGCGGCGCCCGCTCGATCGGCGCCAGATCGACTATGCGATCGGCGACGTGACGCATTTGGTGCGCATCTTTCCAATGCTGGTGAACCGGCTGGTCAAGCAAGGCCGCGGCTATTGGCTCGACGAAGAGATGGAGCGGCTGGCCAACCCCGCAAATTACGAAAATGATCCCGAACTCGCTTGGCAGCGGGTGAAGATCCCGAGCCGCAAGGCGGAGGTGCTCGGGCGGCTCAAGGCGCTGGCGGCGTGGCGGGAAAAGGAAGCGCGCAGCAAGAACCTGCCGCGGGGCCGCATCGTCAAGGACGAGACGCTGGCCGACATCGCCGCTCACCCGCCGCGCGACCAAGGCGATCTCGCCAAGGTACGCGGTCTTTCTGCCAGCTGGGGCGGGAACGACATCGGTGGGAGGATGATGAAGGCGTTGGCAGAGGCCAAGCCGCTCGGCCCCGACGAAATGCCGCGCGATGAGAAGCGCCCGGGTCTCGGCAAGGAAGGCGCGCTGGTTGCCGATCTGCTGAAGCTTCTGCTGAAGATCCGCGCACGAGAGATCGACGTCGCTCCGCGCCTGCTCGCCCGGACGGACGAGCTGGAGCTGCTGGCGGCCGGCAGACGGCAGGGACTCGCGATCCTCGAAGGGTGGCGGTGCGAGCAGTTCGGTGAGGACGCGCTCGACCTGGTCGAGGGGCGGCTGGCGTTCGCGGTCAAGAACGGCAAGCTGAAGATGACGCGGACGGAGGCCGAGTCCTGACCTCAGAGTGTCCACACCGTTCGGCCTGAGCTTGTCGAAGGCCTCCCTTCTGTTTTCGGCGATTCAGAAACGAAAAGGGAGGGCTTCGACAAGCTCAGCCCGAACGGCCTTTTGGGACTCAGACGATCACACCAGCTTCGTTTCCAACCCCATCGCCTCCGCGAGTTGACGAAAGCGTTTGTCGACCGCTTCGCCATATAATCCGCGGTCCTCGCCGGGCAGGCTGAGGCACAGCGCCCTGCCCTCGACCCGCAACGACGAGCGGCGGAGCGGGCCGGCGACACCGCCGCTCAAGCGCTGGCCAAGGCGGATGGCCAGGCCCCATCGCACCGCGCGACGAACATCATTCTCGCCCGCAAGCGTGGCCAGCGCACCCAGCGACCCGGAGCCGCCGCCGAACGCGGAGAACAGCGCTTGCCCCAGCAGCACGCGCCCGCGCGCGTCGATGCCCACCCAATTGCCGTGCGCGCCAGTCTCGAAGGCCCGCTCGGCGCGGAATTCGGGGTTGGCGCGCCATCCGGTATCGCCGAGCAGGCAAGCAGCGAGCCGCAGCCGCGCGTCGGTATTTTTCGGAAACAGGGGCGCGATCCAGCGGTCGAGCAGTTCGCCGTGTTGCGGAAACCGGCCCTGCACGTCGGCCTCTTCGCGGCAGGCGGCGATCAGCGGGTCCTCGGCGCGGATATCCTCCGGCAATGCCTTGAACAGCAGCCCTTCGCGCAGGCCGTAAGCGGAGACGACCAGGCTCTTGGTCTGCAGCTCGCGGACCAGGACGGCCAGCATGGCCGAGGCTTCGCCGAGCATCGCGATGCGCGAACCTGACAGCGAAGGCACCAGCCGGAGTTGATCCCGGCTGCTCTGCGCGACCGTGCGCGCGAGACGATCCGCGGCTGACGGCGCCATCATATATTGATGCACGATCGGCAGCGGATAGCCCGCCAGCGCCATGTCGATGCGGGCCAGCGCGCGCCACGATCCGCCGACCAGATATAGCGGCAAGCCCCTCGCCTGCTTCAGCCAAGGGGCCCGTTTGAAATGCTCGGCGATCAGCGCCTCGAGTGCCCCTTTCTGCCCGCGCGTGCCTGCGATCCGCAAAACGCCCAGCGGGAAGGACACCCGATCCTGCACGCCACCGTCAGCCACGCGCGTCAGCTCCAGGCTGCCGCCGCCAAGGTCTCCGACCACGCCGTCTGCGTCGGGAATGGCCGACAATACGCCGAGCGCGGCGGCCTCGGCCTCCTGTTCTCCGGAAAGCAGCTCAACCGTCAGGCCGAGATCCGCCGCTTGGGCGAGGAGATCGTCGCCGTTGGTCGCATCGCGAACGGCGGCCGTGGCGACCGTGCGAAGCTGCTCGATGCCCATTTCATCAGCCAGCAGCTTGAACCGGCGGAGCGCGCAGAGCGCGGCGTCGATCGACGCCTGCGGAATGGCACCTGTTGCATCAAGGCTTCGCCCAAGCCCGGCCATGATCTTTTCGTTGAACAGCGTGGCCGGGATGCGCGTCGGGCCGCCATAGACGACCAGGCGGATGGAGTTGGACCCGATATCGATGATGGCCGAGCGCGAGCCGCGCGCGTGGCGAACGGCGGCGCTGGGGCGATCGAGCAAGGCTGTGTCGGTCACCGGCGCCTCAGGCTGAGTGTCGGCACGGCGTCGCTGTTGGCGAGCGACTTGCCGCGGCCGCTCAAGGACGGGTTGGTCATGAAATAACGGTGCAGATTGAACGGGCGCTCGCCGGGCACATCGCGAACATAGGAGCCGTCGGGGTGCAGCTCCCAGCTCTGCTCGTTGTCGATCAGGTTTGCGACCATGACCTGGTCCAGAACCTGATCGTGCACGGTCGGGTTCACGATTGGGAGCATATATTCGACGCGCCGATCGAAATTGCGCGGCATCCAGTCGGCGGACGAGATGAAGACCTTCGCTTTGTCGTTGGGCAGCGCGCGGCCGTTCCCGAACGCGAAAATGCGGCTGTGCTCCAGGAAACGGCCGATGATCGACTTGACCCGGATATTCTCCGACAGGCCGGGCACGCCCGGGCGCAGGCAGCAGATGCCGCGGATGACGAGGTCGACATGCACGCCGGCGGCGCTCGCCGCATAGAGTTTCTCGATCATCGCCGGATCGACCAGCGAGTTCATCTTGGCCCAGATGCTGGCCGGCCGCCCCGCCTGCGCGTGCGCGATTTCGTCGTCGATCAGCCTAGAGAGCCGTCCGCGCAGGTCGAGCGGCGAGATGGTCAGCAGCTCAAGGCTGGTCGGCTCGACATAGCCGGTGATGTAGTTGAACAGCTGCGCCGCATCGCGCCCGACGCGCGGATCGGCGGTGAAGAAGCTCAGGTCGGTATAAACCTTGGCGGTGATCGGGTGGTAATTGCCGGTGCCGAAATGGCAGTAAGTTCGGTAGCCGCCCTCCTCCCGCCGCACGACCATCGACACTTTCGCGTGCGTCTTCCACTCGATGAACCCATAGACGACCTGCACGCCGGCACGCTCCAGCGCGGACGCCCAGAGCAGGTTCTGCTCTTCATCGAACCGCGCCTTCAGCTCGACGACCGCGGTCACCGACTTGCCTGCCTCCGCCGCGTCGATCAGCGCGCGGATCACGGCCGACTGCTTACCGGCGCGGTAGAGCGTCTGCTTGATCGCGACCACGTCCGGGTCAGCCGCCGCCTGGCTCAGGAAAGCGAGCACCACGTCAAATGTCTCGTACGGGTGATGGACGATGATGTCCTTCGCCTTGATCGCCGCAAAGCAATCGCCGCCATATTCGCGGATGCGCTCGGGAAAGCGAGGACTGAACGGGTCCCATTTGAGGTCGGGCCGATCTTCCTCGGCCAAGGCTTCGAGGTCGCCGATGCCGAGCAGTCCGCCGGCGACCGTGACGATCGTCTCGCTCCCGCCCAATTCGCCGCGCACCTGGCGTTCCAGCGCTTCGGGAATTCCCTCTTCCAGCTCCAGCCGGATCACGCGGCCGCGGCGACGGCGTTTGATCGCGCTGCGGAAATAGCGGACCAGATCCTCCGCCTCTTCCTCGATTTCGATATCGCTGTCGCGGATCACGCGAAATGCGCCGGATCCGTTCACCTGATAGCCGGGAAAAAGCAGATCGGTGAACGCGCGAATCACTGATTCCATCGCAACGTAGCGCGCCCGCTCGCCCGGAATGCGGACGAAAGGCGGCAAGGTCGGCGGGAGCATCACCAGCTCGCGTATCGGCTCCTTGTCCGACAGGCGCACCAGGTCGAAGATCAGGCTCAAGCCCTTGTTCGGGATGAACGGAAAGGGATGAGCCGGGTCGAGCGCCTGGGGCGTGATGATCGGGAAAATGTGCGCGCGGAAATGCGCTTCCAGCCATTCGCGCGCGTCGGCGGCGAGCGCATTCTCACCAATCAGCTCGATCCCGGCGGCGGCGAGCGCGTCACGAAGGTCGGCCCAGACCCGCTGCTGGCTCTGCATCAGCGCCTCGGCCTCCGCCGTGACGGCGGCGAGTTGCTGGTTGACGGTCTGCCCCTCCGGCGACCGCTCGTCGACCTCCTGCAGCTGCTGGCCCTTCAGGCCCGCGACCCGGACCATGAAGAATTCGTCGAGATTGTTGCCGGAAATGGACAGGAAGCGCAGCCGCTCGAGCAGCGGGTGGCAAGGGTTGCAGGCTTCTTCGAGCACCCGTCGATTGAACGCGAGCCAGCTGAGCTCACGGTTGAAATAGCGCTGGCCGTCGCTCGGCGTCGCTTCCTCGCGCACGACCGGTTCGGGCCGCATCAGAACAAATCCTCCTGCCTGGGCGCAAACGTATCGCGCGCAAGCTTTACAGATAAACGAACGTGCTTGGCGAGCGCCGCTTCGTCGAGCGCGTCGACGGCCTGAATGATGCCGATATGGGTCCGCTCGATGCGCGGCATCAGCCACGGCACCAACCCCGGAGGGACCTGCAGGTTGCGCTGGAGCAGCAGCTTTTCGATCAATCCCGCCGCCAGCGCGTCGTCCGGATCGGCAAGGCCAATCACGGGTGTGGCGGATAATCTGGTTTTCAGGTCCGGCAGGCGGATTTTCCACGCCGGCGGCGCTTCGTCCGCGACGATCAGCAGCGGACGATGGCTTTCCTGAGCCGCGTTCCAGGCGTGGAACAGCTCTTCCTCCGGCCGGCGATCGGCGTCGTCGATGAGTCGGCCGCCCGACTTCTTCGCGAACAGGCGTCCCAAGAGGCTGCGACCCGACTTGCGCGGGCCGACAAGCAACGTCGCCATCACCGGCCAGGTGCCCCAATGCTCCAGATGCTTGACCGCGCGCGCGTTGCTTTCGCCGACGATGAAGTCTTCCTGACGCTCGTCGGCGGGCCAGCCGAGCGGCAGCGCCATCTGGCTCATTTGCGGGCCGGGGTACCGCTCGGGCTGGGCGACGGCGAGGCCGGCGCCGCGGGAGCGCCGCGCCGGATGCGAAGCGTGTTGGGCCCCTGCTGCACCTGCCAGCCGCGCGCCTGCAGCGCCGCAGCCAGCGTCGCCTGGTCGCCCGCGAAGCTCACCCGCATCACCGACACGCCGCCCAGCGCAAGGCTCGCCGTCTGCGCCGAACGGACGCCGGGGATGGAACGCAGCGTCGCTTCGCCGGCGCTGACCGAAGCGACGTCGGGCGTGTCGTACTGCACGTTGACTGTCGCCAGGCCAGGCGTGACCGCGTCGGTCAGGATCGTCGGCACTTCCTCCGGAATCGTGTCGTCGGCGGTCAGCTCCTCGTCCGTCGGCGCGACAGGCTCCGCGATCAGTGACGGATCCGGCACCAACCGGCCCTGCTGCAGCGCCTGGGTGAACAAGGCATCCATCCGCTTCACGCCTTCGTCCATCAGCTTCGGCAGGCCGTCGGCCGAATCGACGCGGAGCACGAAGCCGCCGAGATAATCGCGATCGGGGCCGTGGAAGGCGGAGAACCGCGCGATCACCGGTCCGCCCGGCCATTGGCGGTCGATCTGCACTTGCGGGATCAGCACGTCGGCGGCGCCATAGCCGTCGATCAGCAGCCGCCACCAGGTGCGGCCCGGCCGCCACGTCTGCGCCGGCGTCAGGATCAGCGAATCGACGCCGGTACCCGTCGGCCGAACATAATCGATCGCGCTGCCGCCGGTGCGGAACCGCGCCCACGCTTTCTGCCATTCGGTCCGCGTCTCGAACGCCTGCGGCACTCCGCCCGACCACTGGACGGGAATCACCAGCATCGGCGCCGAGCGAAGCTGGCTGCCGGACGTGCCGAGAATCGTACCCGCCCGCGCGCGATCGAACAGCACGCCCAGCCGCGCGATATAGCGATGCGGGCCGATCTGCTCGTCCTCGACGACAATGCCGGCGACGATGCCGTCCAGCGCCGAATCGGACAGGTCCGGCCCCTTCTCTCCGGCGTGCATGCGTGACCAGAGAGCGTCCCAACCCTTGCGCTGCGCGATCCGCCAGCCGGCGAGCCGCGCCGCTTCGGACGTGCTCGCATAGGTATCGACGTCGATCCCCGTCACCTCGAAGCTGGACGAGCTGTCGATCGGCGGCACGCCGCGATCGCCGCCTTCGATCTGCGCGCGCAGCACCGCCGCGGCGCCGAGCGCCACGATCAGCAACAGGACCAACGGAATCGGAACGGAGAAACGGCGCAGGGCGATCACGCCGCCCTTCTGGCGCGTCCCCGGTGGAAATCCAAGCGTCTTGTGGCTAGGGCCGCGCCATGAACGACGGCGACAGCTATACCTATGCCCGGGCGGGCGTCTCGATCGAGGCCGGAAACGCGCTGGTGAAAGCGATCGCGCCGCTGGCCAAGGCAACGCGCCGGCCGGGCGCCGATGCAGAACTGGGCGGCTTCGGCGGCTTCTTCGACCTGAAGGCCGCGGGCTATACCGACCCGCTGCTGGTCGCGGCGAACGACGGCGTTGGCACCAAGCTGAAGCTCGCGATCGAGCATGACCGGCACGACGGCGTCGGCATCGACCTGGTCGCGATGTGCGCGAACGACCTGATCGTCCAGGGCGCAGAGCCCCTGTTCTTCCTCGATTACTATGCGACCGGAAAGCTGGAGAGCGGCGTTGCGGAGCGCGTGATCGGCGGCATCGCGGAAGGCTGTCGCCAGGCCGGCTGCGCGCTGATCGGCGGCGAAACCGCGGAAATGCCGGGCATGTACGCGGACGGCGACTATGACCTTGCCGGCTTCTGCGTCGGTGCGGTCGAGCGCGACCAGGCGTTGACCGGCAACCGCGTGAAGGCCGGCGACATGATCCTGGGCCTCGCCTCCACCGGCGTCCATTCGAACGGCTATTCGCTGGTGCGCCGGCTCGCGGCGGACAAGGGCTGGAAGCTCGACCGCCCTGCCCTGTTCGATCAGGACGTGCTGCTGATCGACGCGCTGATGGCGCCGACGCGAATCTACGTGAAGTCGCTGCTACCCTTGGTCCGCGAAGGCAAGATCGCTGCGCTCGCCCACATCACCGGCGGCGGCCTGCTGGAGAATGTGCCACGCGTGCTGCCTGATGACCTCCACGCGCGGATCGACGCGGACGCCTGGCCGCAGCCGCGGCTGATGGCGTTCCTGCAGGCGCAGGGGGCGATTGAGCCCGGGGAAATGGCCCGCACCTTCAACTGCGGCATCGGCATGGTCGCGGTCGTCGCGCCGGAGCGGGCGGACGGCGTCAAGGCCGCGCTGGAATCCGCGGGTGAGACGGTGTTCGTGATCGGCCGTGTCGAACAGGGCCCGCGCGGCTGCACCGTGTTCGGCTCAGACGAAGCCTGGTCGGCTCGAGGGGCCTGGGAGGCCAAGCACCTTGCCTGAGCGGGATTGGGTTCACGCGAAGACGCGAAGACGCGAAGATGGTTCTCGCGGAGGCGCGGAGGCGCGGAGGGCCGGGATCCGCGAAGCGGCTTCAGCGCTTTGCTTGCGGCAGGAAAGCGTTTTTTCGCCGGCGCAAGCACACGGCCGAGATGCAGCCCCTCCGCGCCTCCGCGCCTCCGCACGAACAAACCCTTTTCTTCTTCGCGACTTCGCGGCTTCGCGTGAGCAGATCGGAGGCCGGACATGAACAGAGCCCGGGTCGGCGTGCTCATTTCCGGGCGCGGATCGAACATGGCGGCGTTGCTCTACGCGTCGCGGCTGCCGGATTGTCCGTACGATATCGTGCTGGTAGCTTCGAATGACCCGGAAGCGGCGGGGCTCACGCTCGCAACGGCAGAAGGCGTCCCGACGTTCGCCCACGCCCACAAGGGCATGAAGCGCGTCGAGTTCGATGCGCTGATCGACGAGCAACTGCGCGCGGCCGACGTTGAGTTCGTTGCGCTTGCCGGCTATATGCGCCTGCTCTCGCCCGAGTTCATCGACAAATGGGCCGGCCGGATCGTCAACATCCACCCGTCGCTGCTGCCCAGATATAAGGGCCTCGACACCCATGCGCGAGCGCTCGACGCGGGCGACCGCGCGGTCGGATGCTCGGTGCACGTCGTGACGGCGGAGCTCGACGACGGACCCGTGCTGCGTCAGATCGAAGTCGCGGTGCTGCCCGGCGATACGGCCGAAACGCTTGCCGCGCGGGTGCTGATCGCGGAGCATCAGCTCTATCCGCGCGCGCTTGCCGACTATGTGATGCGCGACAGCACGCCCGAGGCGAAGCTCGCCCGCGTGCGCGAGATCGCGCTGGCCCTCCCGGGCGCGGAGGAGACCACCTCCCACGGCATGCCGTGCTTTCGGGTACAGGGCGGCAAGATGTTCTGCTATTTCACGCACGACCATCATGGCGACGGCATCATCGCGATCATCGTCAAGACCAGCGGGCCGGACGAACAGGCGCAGCTGATCGATCAGGACCCGGACGTCTATTACCGCCCCGCCTATTTCGGGCCGAGCGGCTGGGTTGGCGTAAGGCTGGACACTCCCGACACGGACTGGGACCATGTCGCGAATAGAATCGAGCTCAGCTGGAAGCTGGTCGCTCCACGAAAACTGCTTGGGATCAGAGACTTTTGAACGAAACACCTGAGGAACGGCGCGAAGCCGCCAAGATCCGCCGCCGCTGGATCTCGCTTGGCGAGGCGGTGGCCGTCGCCGCGGTGCTGATCTCCGCCGCGACGCTGTGGAACAGCTATGCCGAGCGCAAGAGCACGGAAGCGGATCGGGCTGCGACAGCGCAGAAGGAGGGAAAGGTCGAAGCCGCGCTCGTCCTTCGGGCCCGTCCGGCCGACGACGGCAAGCAGCTGACGATCGAAGCCGTCGATCCCGACCAGGTCATTCAGAGCCAGCGGCTGATCCTGCCGGCCAAGCTGAACGTGAAGCCGATCGAGACCGCAGGCGATGCGCGGATCGAGGCGCGCTGGCTGTCCGATGCGCTGAAGGAATCGGGGCTAGAGCGCACCAATGCCGGCGACCTCAGGGTTCCGATCGCGATCGTCAGCCGGTTCACCAGCAAAGGCGAGATGCACAGCGCGGCAGCGGTCTATCAGCTCGCCTATGTGCGCGAAGGACATTTGCTCGGCGGCAGCAGCATCAAGCTGCGCGGGCTGTCGCTGGTGAGCCGGGTGCCGGAGTCACAGGCGCAGAAGGCAGTGGATCGGGTCTGGAGCGTCAAACGCTAGACTCCGTTCGTTTCGAGCGAAGTCGAGAAACGGCCGCTCGGAGCCTGCGCTTCTCGACTTCGCTCGAAGCGAACGGTTTCGGGGATACGACTACTCGCCTACAACCGGCAGCCACACCGCGCTCGGGTGCGCGGCATCGTGGTAGATCGTCTGCGTCGCCTTTCGGTAATCGCCCGGTTTCGCGTTGAAGATGTTGGGCACGAAGGTCTGCGGGTTTCTGTCGTAAAGCGGGAACAGGCTCGACTGGACCTGCACCATCAGCCGGTGGCCGGGCTCGAACACATGATTCACGTTCGGCAGCGACCAATGGTAGTTCTCGGCCTTGCCCGGCTTCAGCGCCTCCGGCTTCTCGAAGCTGCGGACATAGCGTCCGCGGAAGATCTCGATGCCGATCGGCAGCTCGGAGCCGTCGGGCGAAACGTCGATCAGCTTCACCACCCAGTCGCTGTCGGTGCCGCTGGTCGCGGCCCACAGATCGACTTTCGGCGCGCCCATGATGTGCACCGGCTTGTCGAGCGGTGCGGAGGTGTAGGTCAGCACGTCCGGCCGGCTCTCGACGAAGCGCTGGTCGTGGACCAGCCAGGTCCGCCAGACATCGTTCTCGCGCAAATGGACCGGGCGGGGCACGAACGGCACCGGCTTGGCCGGATCGGAGATATAGGTATCGGAGCCGCCGTCCGGCTTGCTCCATGACAGGCCGAAGCTGCCCTGAAGATAGACGGGCGTCGGCGTGCCCATCGGCCATTTCGGCGTGACCTGCCACTGGTCCGCGCCGGTCGCATAGGTCAGCACGGGCGGTGTCGGCGTCTGCGGCGCGCCGTCCTTCAGATAGCGATCGAGGAACGGCTTCATATAATCGCGGCGGAACTGGAGCCCGGTGTCTCCCTTCACCTGCACCTGGCCGAGTTCGCGCGCCTCGTAATTGACGCCGCTGTGCCGCCAGGGGCCGATCACCAGCGACACCATGTCGTTGTTCGTGTCCTGCGGCTCGAGCGCGCGGTAGACCGCCGGCGCGCCATAGCTGTCTTCCTGGTCCCATTGGCCCACCACCAGCATCGTCGGCACGGTCAGCTTGCGGGCGCCGAGCAATTTGTCGACCGCCTGCTCCTGCCAATAGCTGTCGTAGCTCGGGTGCTCCATCATCTTGCGGGTGACGGCGAAGGCGTCGAGCCCATAAAGGCGCGCGAAATCGCCGGCCGAGCCGGCATCCAGATAGGCGTCGTAATCGTCGCCGATGCCATAGGGCACGTCGCCGTCATTCTTCCGCGCCATCTGATCGGTAAAATAGTCGAAACCCGGCAGGCGGAAGGCGCCGTTGTGGAACCAGTCGTCGCCCATCCAGCCGTCGACCATCGGGCTCTGCGGCACCGCAGCCTTCAGGGCTGGATGCGGATCGATCAGCGCCATCAGCGACGTGAAGCCGAGATAGGAGGAGCCGGTGATGCCGACCTTGCCGTTCGATTCCGGCACGTTCTTCACCAGCCAGTCGATCGTGTCATACGCGTCGGTCGCGTGATCGACGGCCGTATCGTTGAGCGGCCCCCGAAGCGGCCGGTTCATCACATAATCGCCTTCGGATTTCCCGAGGCCGCGCACGTCCTGGTAGACGCGAATATAGCCGTCGTTGACGAACTCCTTGTCCATCACCGGCAGGATGTCCTCGATCTTCTGGCTGCCGTTCCGCCACGTCGCCTTCCCGGCATCGTACGGCGTGCGGCTGAGCAGGATCGGGCCGTTCTTCGTGCCCTTGCGCATGACGATAACGGTGAACAGCTTCACGCCGTCGCGCATCGGGATCATCACCTCGCGACGGATATAGTCCGCCTGCGGCCGGACGCGCTGATATTCCGCGACCGTATCCGGCGCCATCGGCGGCGTTTGGCCGGTGGCGATGGCAGGAACGAGGGCGAGGGTTGCGAGCAGAAGGGCTTTGGTCATGGCGCGGATTTGTTGCATCCGTGATCCGGATTGTCACCCCCTGCACTGCGTGGATCGGGTAACATTTTACCCGTCACGAAACCCGCTACTTTGCTTGACTTTTTGTCCCTCCGCACGCAATTGCCCGCCAGCAGCGCCGCCCCTGCCGGGCGGCGTCGTTCGTTTCTAGACAGAGGTAGCCATGAAGGCGCTCATGAAGACGACCAAGTCGGCCACGCCGGCGACGGTCGAGAAGAAATGGCATCTGATCGATGCCGACGGGCTGGTGGTCGGGCGTCTCGCCTCGATCGTCGCCAACATCCTGCGCGGCAAGCACAAGCCGAGCTTCACCCCGCACATCGATTGCGGCGACAACGTGATCATCGTCAACGCGGACAAGGTGCGGTTCACCGGCAACAAGCTGAAGGACAAGGTGTACTACAAGCACACCGGTTATCCCGGCGGCCTGAAGGAAGTCACCGCGGGCAAGGTGCTGGAAGGCCGCTTCCCGGAGCGCGTGCTCGAAAAAGCCGTGGAGCGCATGATTCCGCGCGGGCCGCTCGGCCGCCAGCAGATGCGCAACCTGCGCATCTTCGCCGGCCCCGAGCATGACCACGCCGCGCAGAACCCCGAGGTGCTCGACGTCGCCTCGATGAACCGCAAGAACAAGGTGGGCGCATAATGTCCGACACGCGTCAGTCCCTCGCCGATCTCGGCGCCATCACTCAGGGTGCGGAACCGGCCGCGGCCGGCACCGAAGCCGCCGCTCCGGCTGCTCCCGCGCAAAACCAGATCCAGGCCGTTCTCCGCGAACAGCAGATCGACAAGCAGGGTCGCGCCTATGCGACCGGCCGCCGCAAGGACGCGGTCGCCCGTGTCTGGCTGAAGCCGGGAAGCGGCAAGATCGTCGTCAACGGCCGCGACCAGGAAGTCTATTTCGCTCGCCCGACGCTGCGCCTGGTGATCAACCAGCCGTTCGACGTCGCCGAGCGCCGCGAACAGTATGACGTGATCGCGACCGTGAAGGGCGGCGGGCTTTCGGGCCAGGCCGGTGCGGTCAAGCACGGCATCGCCCAGGCGCTCAGCCGCTACGAGCCGGCGCTGCGTTCCGCGGTCAAGGCTGCCGGCTTCCTGACCCGCGACCCCCGCGTCGTGGAGCGCAAGAAGTACGGCCGCGCCAAGGCCCGCCGCAGCTTCCAGTTCTCGAAGCGCTAAGGCTTACCGCAAATCCGAAAAAACAAAGGGCGGTCCCATCGGGGCCGCCCTTTTCGTATTTCGATTAGCGGGGAGCTCTATTTCTTATTGCCTCTGCCCTTGTCGCGGTTGGCATAGAGCAGCGCCGCAACCAGCGCGGCCGAGCCGATTCCAACGCCGACGCCCGCCGCAATCCAAGCGCCGCGATTATTCTCGTCAGGGGCGCGTTCTTCTCCGTCCTTCGCTTCCTGCGCGGACTTTACAATCTCGTTCACCGGTTTCTCCGTCGGGCCGCCCGCCGCATCGTCGGCAGGCGCACTTCCGGGTGTCGTTTCGGAGCCAATGCGCGTTTCGTCAAGACTGGACACCAACACTCTCCTTGCTCGCCTTTCCAACGAACGGAGGCGGCACCGTTTCCGTCAGACGCGGCGGATCGCGAGCGCCAGGTCGCCGGCTGGCATCGAAATCCGGACAGCCGACGCATCACAGCACCAGCGCATCAGCTCGCGGCCGCCGAGCGTATCGAAGCTCGTGACCTCGATAGCGCCCCCAATCCCGGGCACTCGGAATTCCAGCACGCGCTCGCCTTTCGGTGTCATCATGCCGCGCACGTCGCATTCGTTCGTGCGGATCAGCCAGACAATCGCCTGGTCGGCATCGCCGCAGCCAAATCCGGCAATGCCCTCAGGCAATGAGAGGGTGAGCGGCTGGCGATGGAAGCGCGTCCAGTCGATCAGCGGCAGGAAGCGCGACAGCGCGGCCTGCGCCGCCCGCATCCCTTCCGTCAGGATGTGCGGCGTGCGATTGGGCCAGCGCATCCCGCCCCCTGCTCCGCCGGCCGCGAGATGCGCCCATTGGATGTGACGGAAATATTCGTCGTCGAACGAAGCGGCGAGCGTGCGCTTCTTGTCCTTGTATTTGTGAATCGGGCCGTGCTCGCTGTCGAGAAACGGCCGGTCGTCGCGGATTTCGGCGATGCTTTCCTGAACGATCCGTCCCATGTCGAGCGCCGGCGCAACGGTGTCGCGCGGGTCGTCGATCGTGCCTTCGTAATAAATGTGGATCGTCGCGAAATCGAGCTCCGGGTGGCGGAACAGCGGTTCCTTCAGCGGCATCTCCGGCCGCCACCACAGCTCCGGCCCGAACAGCGACACCGTCTGCAGGTGCGTGCGGCCATGCGCCTCCTGCTCGACGCGGCGCAGGTGCGCCGAGATATCGTGGATGAAGCTCGGGAACGGCTCGGCGCTCCAGCCGGCCTGGGAGGGATGGATTTCGTTCCATAGGTCCCAGGCGAACAGCGCGCCCGAATGGCCCCAGCGCCGGGTCGCAAACGTCAGCCGCGCCTTGATCGCGTCGCGTGTTTCCGCACAGGTCAGGATTTCGGACGGATGCGCGAGCGGACCGCCATTGGCGCGGTTCCACGGGTGATCCTTCCAGTGCATCCAGGTCCAATAGGTATCGACCGGCGTCAGCAGCAGGCGCATGCCGACCCGCTCGCAGAGCGCAAACAGATCGTCCCAGAGCTGCACCATCGCCGGCACGAAGCGGCCCGCCGGCCGTTCGAAATAGCGATGCCGATGCTGGGCATATTCGAGCATCAGGCGAATGACGGTGACGCCGCTGGCTTTCAGGCGGTGCAGAAACGTTTCGACGGCGGGCAGGTCCTTGCGGCGAAAGAGGCCGTTCAGCTCAGGCCAGTTGATCGCGTTGTTGTCGCCGATCGGCGTCCAGGCCTCTCCGCTTTCGGTCACGAAATAGGGCAGGCCCGGCCGCGTCGTGATCCACTCGAGCGCCGTCGCGCGGGGAGGAACAGCGGTCAGCGGATCGTCGGCGGAGCGGAACATCTGCCGCGAAACGCGAGCGCGGGCCTTCGGTGGCAACCGTTTCGGTCGCTGGCGAAATTTAGCAGACTGCGGCTTGGAACAGCACGATTGGCTCTCCGTTGACCGCGCGAGAGGTCCGCATGGTCTTCGCATTCACGACCGGGACGCGGGAAGTCCGCATCGAGCCGCCGGGCCTGTCCGGCGTCCTTGGCGTTCCAGACAATGCTGCCGGGCTCGTGATCTTCGCGCATGGCAGCGGCAGCGGCCGGCACAGCCCCAGGAACACTCACGTCGCCGGTCGGCTGCGCGAAGCCGGCATGGCGACATTGCTGCTCGACCTGCTGACGCCGGAGGAGGAGCGCGACCGCGCCAATGTGTTCGATATCCGCCTGCTCGCCTCACGGTTGATCGAGGCGACCGGCTGGGCAGCGCGCCAGGACAGGACGCGGGGGCTGCCGGTCGGCTATTTCGGTGCCAGCACCGGCGGCGGCGCAGCGCTGGTCGCGGCGGCGGTGTGCGGGCCGGAGATCGCCGCCGTAGTGTCGCGCGGCGGCCGACCCGACCTTGCCGGCGGCGCCCTGCTCCAGGTCGTCGCCCCGACGCTGCTGATCGTCGGTAGCCTGGATGGCCCGGTGATCGAGATGAACCGGGAAGCGCAGGCGCGGATGCATGCGGAGGTGGAGCTGGTGATCGTGCCGGGCGCCGGCCACCTGTTCGAGGAATCCGGCACGCTAGACCAGGTGATCGAACATGGCCGTGGCTGGTTCCAGCAACACTTCCGCCGCGTGAAGGCGGGCGAGGCAGCCCGGTGATCGGCGCATCCGTGCTGTTCGACGATCGCCGCGATGCCGGCCGGCGCCTGGCCGCGGCCGCGCGCGAATACGCGGCCGAGGACCCGATCGTGCTGGCGTTGCCGCGCGGGGGCGTGCCGGTCGCCTACGAAGTCGCCAAAGCGCTCGAAGCGCCGATGGATATGCTGTTCGTGCGCAAGATCGGCGCACCGGGGCATCCCGAATACGGCATCGGCGCGGTCGTGGACGGGGACAATCCGCAGGTCGTGCTGAACGATATCGCCGATCAGCTCGGCATTCCCGCGGCCTATGTCGAGCAGCAGAAGCGCCGCGAGCTCGATGAGATCGAGCGCCGCCGTCGGGCCTATCTGGGCGATCGCGAGCCGCTGCCGGTCAAAGGCCGCACCGTCATGGTCGTCGACGACGGCATCGCGACGGGCGGGACGGTGCGCGCGTCGCTGCGGGCGATGCGGCACGCCGGAGTCCGTCGCCTGATCCTCGCCGTGCCGGTCGCGGCCGGCGACACGATCGCGAGCCTGCGGTCGGAAGCGGACGAGATCCTGTGCCTGGCAACGCCCGACCCGTTCTACGCGGTCGGCATGCACTACCGCGATTTCGAGCAGACCAGCGACGACGAAGTGGTGCGCCTGCTCGCCCAGGCGCAGCGAATGGAGCAAAGCTAGAGGAGAAGACTATGCCGGCAAAATCGAAGAAGCAGCAAATGGCCGCAGGCGCGGCGCTCGCCGTCAAGGAGCACAAGAAGCCGAAATCGAGCCTGAAGGGCGCCTCCAAGCAGATGGAGTCGTCGATGAGCAAAAAGGAGCTCGAAGACCTGGCCCACACCAAGCGCAGCAAGCTGCCTGAAAAGAAAAACTGACACTCAAGCTGAATGGCGCGACGCCATAGCGTGCCACTCGCGTACTCGCAGCCAAACCGTACCTTAATTCGCCTTCACGCCGTCGGCGCCTTGCCTACGGCGTCGATTGGGCGAATCGATTTCGATATTGTGAGATGACTCACCTGGGCTTTCCTTCGCCATTTCGCGGGCGATCCATCTGGCGAGAAGGTAATAATCCACCCAGATCACGACGGTCCCGATCGCTATTACCCACCACGTTGCGTGTGGGCTCCAGAATGCGAGAAATACCGCGCCAAATATGGCCAACGCCATGCAGGCCGCCGTCGACAGCCACAATGCCAGGATGATTTTCGAATCGATGGTATCGGCGGTCAGTGTGCGCCCGCAAAAGAGAAGATCGAGGGTATAAACCAGGCAAAGCCCCGCAATGTCGAGGCAATAGGGCGCGTATCCCCAAGGGGAATCCGGATAATTCCCCATCATCGCGGAGGCGAACGGAATCAGCGACGCAAACATCAGGGACCCAAGCGTCAGCACGAGGTGCAGGAAGTTGCTGCGCCTGATCACGCTGTGCAGCAGGAAGGTGAATGTCCAACCGATCGACGCGGCGGAAAAGGCGATAGCGAACGCGGCAAACTTCGGCGCGCTGGCAGCGATCGCGGCGTAGATTTGAGCGTCGGTCAACCGTTCCGGAATCTTGAGTTCCAGCACCAGGATCGTGAGAACGATGGCGTACACGCCGTCAGTCAAAAAGCTCAGCCGATCGACCGCTAAGGTTTCATCAGCGCCGTGCCGTAATTTAAATGGTAACATCGACGCCCCCAATGACATCCGGACACGACGTACTTATCGTTGGGACTTACATCGGCCCCCGTCGCCAGACTAGCGGCTCGTCGAGCCACCGACGAACGACCATTTATAGGCTCGAGCTTGGGTGACCACAGCGGCGAATTGTGGGGCGAAAGCCGACGCGCGTTGGCGGGCTCCTGCGCATGATGGCGCATGTGGCGGAGCGGGAGGTTTCCCCTATATTTTTCCAACGATTTGATATGGATATGGGGCACTTGAGGGTCTGAAAATCGGCCCCACAACTGGCCCCACAGCAGGAATTTTCGTCCGCTCTCGTCCGATTCTGTCTGCTCCCGGCCGCCATTGCAACATCGAATGGTGGCCGTTGCATTGCTGACGCCAGATTAGCCGATCGCGACCATTTCCTTGGAAGTGACAGGCTGAATGGGCCTTGGCCGGCCTGCGCCCTACCGTTCAGCCCCTCTCGCAAACTCGACGAGCCGGCCAATGTCCGCCTGTGCAAACTCTGATCTGGACATTTGCGCGGAATTCAAGTCGTTTGGTCGATGAGGCGGTACAACCTGAAAACACCGTCGAGCAAGCTGATCGATTGGGGGGGACGATCGGAGATGACGGGCGTGGTGTCAAAGTCGGCGCTGCTCGCCCATGCCCGCTCGGCCGCCAAGCACCTGGCCGAACCTGAGCAGACAGCCATGGCGCGTGCCGACGCGTGCCTCGACCTCCTTTCCGACATCGGCGCCGACGAGCGCCTCAATGGGTTTCGGCGGGCCCTTCACGCGTTGCCAATGGACGAAAGGCACTACTGGGTCGGCACGCTTTACACCCTGATGCTGCCCAGCAAGCTGAGGCGCGCTCAGGCGACCTACTTCACACCGCCCGTCGTGGCCGACGCGGTCGTCGACATGGCGATCGCGGCAGGATTTGACCTCGCCAAGGACGACGTGCTGGACCCCGCCGCCGGCGGCGCCGCCTTCCTGTCCACGCTCGCCGGTCGCATGTCGATCGCAGAACTGTCCCCGCGCGAGGTCGCGCACCGCCTCAACGGGATCGAGATCGACGAGGGCCTCGCGGCGCTTTCCCGCCGCCTCATCGCCGAGCGCCTCGGCGCACCGCTGCCACGCGACGTAATCGTGACGGGGGACGCGCTGCGCTACTCGATCCCCGCGTCATACGGATTGGTCGTCGCGAATCCCCCATACGGCCGGATGTCGCTCGACGACGTCCACGGCTACGCCTGGAAGCGCGTCGCGCACAGCGGACACGTCAACAAATACGCGCTGTTCACCGAGCTGTGCTTCCGCCACGCCAAGCCGGGCGGCGTCGTCGCGCTCGTCATCCCATCGAGCTTCCGGGCGGGTCCGCTCTATGACCGCATGCGCGCGTTCATCCGCTCGCAGGGCGAGGTCCTGAGCATCGCATCGATCGCTGGCCGGGAAGGCGTGTTCGTCGACGTGGCGCAGGACATCAGCGTCCTGGTCGCGCGCAAAGGCAAGCCGCACCCCTGCGGCGCGATGGTGTCGTTCCCGATCGTGGGGCGCGCGGCGACGACCGCGGCGACGGTCGAACAGTCGTTGCCGCAGGAACCCGGGGACGCCTGGCCGCTGCCCGCAGCGGATCCGCGCGACATCGGCGGTGCGACACTCGCTGACTACGGGGTCGCAGTGCGCGCCGGCTACTTCGTCTGGAACCGAGAGAAGGAACGGCTGGTCGACAAGCTCGAGCGTCGTCAGCGAGGCTATCCGCTCATTTGGGCCAAGAACGTGCGCCTGAATGAGGACTGCAGGCCGGCTGGCAAGAAGAACAGGAAGGCCGACTTCGTCACCTTCGACGACGACAGCACCGCAATCATTAAAACCGCCGCCGCCGTCATGCAGCGGACGACCAACGACAAGCAGCCGCGCCGCCTCGTCGCCGCCATGGTCGATCCGGCGGTCATCGAGAAGTGGGGCGGGTTCGTGACCGAGAACCACACGATCGTTCTCACTGCGGACGAACCGGATAAACTGCGGATCGCAATCGCCCTCCTCAACACCGCCGCCGTCGATCAGCGCTACCGGCGCGTATCCGGCACCGCTGCCGTTTCTGTCACCCTCCTGCGCCAGCTCGACCTACCGACGCCCGCCGCATTCGCATTTGCGCTCGCCGAGGCCAATGGTGACGCCGAAGCCGCGGCTCGGGCCGCCTACCGTCAGCCCGAGCTGGCTGACGCTTGATGGCCCGCAGCCAACCCTACCACCGCCCGCCGGGCGCAACCCAGCAGGACCGGGACCAAGCACGGAAGGCGATGATCGAGCGACGCCAGGCGCTCGCCGCCAAACTAGCCGAGGTGACGGCGAGGCGGGCGACCAACCCCATTGCGCCGCCCCCGTCCGAGCGGGCACAGCCGTCGCGGAACGTCGAAGGCTATATGGCCGCCATTGCCTCCCAACCGCTTCATCGGCTCGGTGAAGCTGAGGTGGCAGAGCTGGCGCCGACCTATGCGACGCTGGTCCGATCGGCCGCCGAGATCGCCGGTCGTGGCGACGTCAGAGTCGTAATGCCATGGCCACCCTCGAAGGTGTCGCCATCGGCGATCGTCTCGCTGCTCGCGATCGGCGCGATCGGCAGCGCGGCCCGCACCACCGTGCGGATGCAGGGCATCGACATCGTCAGCAGGGAACGCGCCGACGAGGTGCGCGCGATGGTGTTCCCATACGCGCGCAGCACCCATGCCCAGGCGAGGCAGGTGCAAGTCGATCGACACGACTTTGGCCGGACTAACTTCGAGCACGTCACCCGGTACCTCGGCGGCGGCGGCGATGCGGCGAAGGACCTGCACCAAGTCCTGGCGCGTGTCCGCAAGCTAAGCGGCCGCGCGTCCGACGGCCGCGACTACGCCGAGTTCGAGCACCCCATCCTCGACGAGATCATCCCTCACGGTCCGGCGCGCGGCGACCGCCCCTCCAACAGTTCCGTCCTGTGGCGCACGCGCACCAAGACCGACATCGGCCGGCAGACGCGATCTGGCGAGGCGGACGATCCCGCTAAGGCCGCATACTACATGTTCACCGTCCGGCGTGATGACCGGCTGGGCGTCGAACTGCGCCTAATCGAGCGCCCGCCCGACCTACTCATTCTCGACCTATCTCGAAACGGGCGCGACCGTCTCGGTTGGGACTGGGTGCGCCGAGCCGGCGAGATGGTCGCGTGCATGCGCGAAATCCACCCCTCGGCTGGCATCCTTGCCGTCGTTGACGACCCTTGGTCGTATCGGGCGGCCCGCTTCGACGTGCTCGGAACTAAGCAGCCTGGCAAGAAGGGCAAAGTCATTCCCGCGCCCGGCAGCGTCATCTACTGCCCAACCAGCGGTATCCTCCAAGACGTCGGGCAGCGCACGCCGCCCTTCGAGGGCGCCTCCACCATCACGGTCGATGGGTTCTACGGCGACGTCGACCGCAACATCGAGCACCTGCGTGAACTGGCCAACCGCCTAACCGACATGGGGGATCCCGCCGGCGCCGCGACTGCCCGCAATCTGATGGCGACGGTCCGTCGGTCAGCGAGCCTACCCGGCTCGATCGCCGAGCTAAGCCGCTTCATCGAGCGCGAGACGTCCGCCGCCATCGCCGACGACCGCCTCGCGACATACCGCGCGATTACCGACATCAACACTTTGACCGACCCCACCAGCCTCGCGAGCCAGGCCGACGCCGAGAAGGGAGTGGCGGCTGAAGCCAGGACCGTGATGCGAACGCTCGAGCAGGCCACGCCGATGGCCACGCTGCTCGAAGATGCGATGCAGCCCGCGCTGCGATCGAGCTCCCGCTCCGTCTTCGTGTTCCGGTCCGACATGATCGCCGAGTTCGCCGTGGACAGGCTCGGCCCGTCGCACCCCAAGCTCGCCGAGCGGATCGAAAGCGGCGTCATACGCTTTGGCGGCGCACGTGCGCTCGACACCGTCGCCGACGCGCCGGCTTCCGCTCGCAACCAGTTCAAGCGCGCCATTTTCGTCGCCCCCACGACGTCGACGATACTGGCCACGCTGGCGGAACCCTGGCTACCCGAGCAGGTGGTGTTCCTAGCCGATGCGGATACGCTGGCGTTCGCCGCCCGCGACGCCGCGCGCCTCGCCGACGAGATCGGCGTTGACGCGCTTGCGGCGCGGCTGCGGACGTTCGCCGAGAAGGCAAACAGTCGCGTAGCAGGGATCGGCCGCCACGCGGTGCAGCTGGATGCGGAGGCGCCATCCGAGGACGTCGAGTTTCCGACCGGTTCCGTAGTCGACCTCACCGGCGGCGGCCGGGGCGAACGCCGGCTCGTCGAAATCAAGCTAGGCAACGGGCAACGCATCATCGCCCGCCCCTCAACCGGCATGGTCCTGCGGGACGACGGCGCGGCGACGACCACGTTCGTCGAGCGACCCGCGTCACAGATAAAACGTGGCGACGAAGTCTGCGTGATCGGCGCTGGGTTCATCGAGCGTGCCCGGTCGCTCGTGAACATCCGCGTGACCGCGGCTGAGGAGATCCGCGAATATCACAGTCAGGTGGCGAAGCGGTTCGCCGCCATACCCGAGGACTCAACGAATGGACGGCTCCGCGTCCTGGTGGCGCGGATGGGCCAGCCGGCCGTGCCGATCGAGCGCGCCAGATACTGGATCGACCTGAGTGACGAGATCGACAAGCCGCTCCACGAGGTCGTGCCGCATGCCCCGCAGGACCGGGACACCTTCATGCGGTTCGCTGAGGCGCTCGGGATCGGACAGAAGCTGGCCGAGAGCTTCTGGCTGTGGGCCGTAGTCGCCCAGCGTTCCCACCGGATGCGCGCGGGGAACGTCTTCCACGACGCCTTCCGCGGCATCCTGACCGATCCCCATGCCGCGCTCGCGAGCAACCGCGACCGCAGCGCCGACATCAGGGCGCTTCGCGCAATGGCTGAGGAACACGTCGCGACCGTCGCCGACACGCGGAGCATCGAGGTTTCATGAAGGGTCTGTCGAACGCGAAGCTGTCTGAGATCGATGTCGAGCTCAAGGAAGCGGTCTGCGATGCGCTGGTGAACGCGCTCGTCGACCGCGTGAGCGGCACCGACGAGCGAGGGCGCACGATCTACGGCGGATCGCCGCGACGCGGAATATTCGCCGGCCAGCTGCTCCCGCGCTTCGACGTCAGCGGCGCCCTCGACGAGACCACCGACATCCGCATCGCCGCGATCGGGATGGACTTTGTGGTGGGTGCGAACGGCTCCGCCGCCATCCAAGCGACGCCCCGGTTCTCCGTATACGTGCGAGTCATCCCGCAGTGGCGGGACCTGACTGGCGGCGGCGGCCAGCTCGATTTCGACTTCAAGCTGCAGAAGGCTACCCAGCAGCAGATCGACGCTGCGATCCGCGCCGACCGGGCGACCGCCCTAAAGGCTGCCAACCTCGAACAGCCCGACTGGAAGGCGATGGACGAGACGCGCCGGTCGAAGGTCCGCGCTGAGCGCGCCCAAATCCTCGCCGACGTGCGCGTCAAGGCCTACGCTGCATTCGGGATCAAGCTGCTGTCGGGCGTGCCCGACGAACCTGCCCCGACGGAAGACCCCCCGGCGGGGAACGGGGACGACACCGGGGACTCCACCGAACAGCCGGCGCCGATCTCCCGTCTCATCCGCGAGGGCCGGGACCTGCCCCTGACGCTCGTCGATCCCGCGCCGATACCGGGCAAGTGGCGGCGGCTCGACCTCTTCCTCCCGACCTTTGAGTTCGATAGCGCAATGGAGGCGCCGGCCCTCACCGCCGCGCTTGTAACCTACAATTCCAGCCTCGCGGCGGCTGTGACGGCCCAGCTCGAGGCGTGGGCTGCCGGCCAGGGTGCCGCCGAGGCATGGCGAGACGTCAACGTCTCACCCGGCGACACGCTGGACGAGGCCCGGTGGAATGCGGCCGTCGCGGCGCTAGCCGCCAGGCCCATCGACCGTACGCGCATCATCCCCGATCTCTCCCGCATCGCCCTGAAGGTCGAGCGCCAGGTCGACTTCCTGGACCCCACGCGGCTGTCGCTGCGGGTCATGCTGGATAACCAGTCACCCGAGCCCACGCCGCAGGACGCGCGGGGTCGCTGCAACACCGTTTTCGGCGCCGGGCTGACACTCGTCCTTCCCACCGCCGCGCACCGGCCGCTCAGGCTCGATAGGGTGGAGCCCTCCTACCGGTTCCGCGACCACCTCGACTATCCGGCGATCGGCCTCAACTGCGGGATCGAGGCGATCGAAGCCGGGGACCAACTCACCCTGGGCACCACCGCCGCCCCTCGCTTCGCGCAGCCGCGCATTGTTGCCCGAAATATCGACCTGCCCTTTCAGTTTGCGATCCTGAAGGATCGATCCTTCGACGCGAAACGGCTGCTTGAGCTGCCGCGCGCATACAGCGAATGGATCGACGGCCAAGAGAAGCGGCTGCGCGACACCGTCACGGCGGGCCTGACACCGGACGATGCGGCGGTCGAGAAGGCACGTCTGGCGAAGGACATCGCCGCCCAGCGAGCCGAGGCGCGCTACATCGAGCGCGGCGTCGAGATTCTGATCGCGTCGAAGAAGGCCAGCGACCAGTTGGCCGGCAACCCGCCGGGCGACCAGGGGGACCTCGCGCGCTGCGCCGCGCCCTGGATGGCATGGACGCTCACCAACGAGGCCTTCGCGCTGCGCGATGCGCACGACACGAACCGAGGCTGGCGCCTATTCCAGATGGCGTTCGTGCTCGCCCACATCCCGGTGTTTGCATCCCGCATGGCCGAGTGGCGCGAATTCCACGACGCCATGCTCGACGAGGACAGCGTTAGCCTGCTCTACTTCCCGACCGGCGGCGGCAAGTCGGAGGCGTTCTACGGCACGCTGCTGTTCGCCATGTTCCTCGACCGCCTGCGAGGCAAGGATCGCGGGGTCACCGCCATGATCCGCTATCCCCTGCGACTCCTGACGCTCCAACAGGCGCAGCGCCTGCTCAAGCTGGTCGTACGCGCCGAAATGGTGCGCCGTCGCCAGAAGGTCGGCGGGTGGCCGTTCGAGATGGGCTTCTGGGTGGGAAGCCAGAACACGCCGAACCACTACGGCGCGTTCCGCGCCGATATCCCGCTCGCCAACGATGCCGACTTCGCCGACGACAGCACGCTCGACGGTGAGACGGGCGACGAGGACCAACGCGCCCGCGGCCGCCGATACGTCGAGGCCCGCGAAGCCTTCGACAAGATCCCCGAGTGCCCGGTTTGCGGAGAACCCACTGGTTTGCGGCGGGACGAGAACGAGGGTCCGACCGGGCGGCGCGCGGCCATCGTGTGCTTCAACGACAGGTGTGAATGGAATCGCGAGCACCGCCGGCGACACCCTCTCCCGTTCTTGCTGACCGATGATGCCATCTACGCTCGCGCGCCGGCGATCGTGCTCGGCACCGTCGACAAGCTGGCCATGCTGGGCCAGCATACCGGCACGATCTCCAAGGTGCTCGGCATGTTCGGGCTCGCCCGCCGTGTCGATCGATGGGGGAACCTGTATACGCCGCGGCGCGAGGAGGACCTGCGCCGCGATCCGGCCGACGACAATAGCTCGAACGTCTATCCCGCATACGCGGACGGGAAGCGAGTTTTCCACGATCCGTTCCCGTCGCTGATCATCCAGGATGAGGCGCACCTTTTGGAGGAGAGCCTTGGGACGTTCAGCGGCCTGTTCGACACGCTGCTCGACACCGCGTTCGAGGAGATCGCCGACATGGGGGGCGACGGGCTGGACATCGCCCGGCGATGGACCGGCGACGGCTGGGGCGCTCCTCGGATGCCGAAGGTCATCGCCGCGACGGCCACGATCTCGGCGCCCGAACGCCAGCTCGAGACACTTTACCAGCGGCACCCGTTGCGCTTCCCCTATCCGGGTCCGGATCTCTACCATTCCTTTTTCGCCGAGCCGGCACCGCCGCCGGCCGTGAACCCCGGGCGGGTTGAGCTGGCGAAGCGGCTACCATTCGCGCAGGCGCCCGAGCAGACCGCGCCATGGATGCGCCTTTACGTGTCGCTGATGACGAACGACGCGACGCACACGGTCACGACGGTCGGGGTGCTGGCCGCGTTCCACGGCATCGTCACGGCGCTGTGGGACGGCATGATCGCAGACGATCGCCGCGCTACGACCATCGCATCGATCCGGGCGACGGTGTCGCCGGGCCGTGCGGGGGACTGGCGCCGGGCGGCGATCGACCGTGCCGTCGCGGAGGGCCGGCAGGGCGAGGTCATGGCGCTGGTGGACCTGCACCGGATCGCACTCGCATACGTGACGAACAAGAAGGGCGGCGACCAGATCATCGACGCCCTGAGCGCCGCCGTCGAGCACCAACATCGCCGCCTCGGACGCCAGAACTCGCCCTTCGCCAGCCGCCTAATCTCTGGCGGCATCGACATGAAGGATATCCAGCGCGTGATGGAGGAGGCCGAGACCTCGTTCGACGGCAAGGACTATCCCGACATCGGCGCGACGGTTCGGAACATCGTCGCGACCTCGGCGATCAGCCACGGCGTCGACGTCGACCGCTTCAACAGCATGTTCTTCGCCGGGCTGCCGTCCGACATCGCCGAATACATCCAGGCCTCCAGCCGTGTCGGCCGCACCCACGTCGGGTTCGTGATCCTGCTGCCGACGCCGCAGAACCGGCGCGACCGATACGTCGTAGAGACGCATGACATCTTCCATCGCTTCCTCGAACGAATGATCGCGCCGCCCGCCGTCGAGCGCTGGGCGGAGAACGCGATCAAGCGCGCGATGGCGTCGTATGTGCAGACGTGGGCGATGCTGCGCGAGGCCCGCGAGTTCATCAGGCAGGACGACGCCAAGAAGCCCGACGTCCTCCAGATGGACCAGGTCAGTCGCCTCGCATCGCTCGCGCGCCTCAACCACGTGGCCCTTTGCGAGACTATCGGAGACTTCATGCTCAGGGCCAGCGGCTACACCGGAAAGGGCCCATCAAAGCTCGGCGCGCCGCACTACGAGGACTTCTACCGCGCCCTGGTCGACAAACAGGTCGACGTGTTCGTCCGCAGCATTGCCAGTCGCGGCACCACCTCGAGCCTGCGGGAATACTGGGACGACCTTCCGGCTTTCCAGAAACCGATGACGTCGCTGCGCGACGTGGACGAGGCCGGCTTCATCGTCGCGGCGGGTCGCGACCCGCTCGCGCGCAGCCGATCGACCGACATTGACCGTGGGCAGCTGGCCGAGGTCATGCGCGCCATCAGGACCCAGCGGGGCACTGCCTCGGAGGTGGACGCCGACGGAGGGACCGATGGTTGAGGGGAAGGGCGGCAACAAGGACTGGCGCAGTGGCGGCGGTGGACGCAGGCCGTCCGCGTTCGGCGGCGGGCGGAGCGAACCAGATCGCCTCGAGCCGCCGACGATGTCGCGTTCGCGCGTGCAGTTGGCCAGCTCGTATGCGCCGGGCGTGCTCATGACGTGGGAGGGCGGGAAGGGAATCTGCCGGACGGTCCCGCTCGCGAATGACATCACCAAGGAGCTCAGGCCGACGACGATCGAGCTGATCTACGAGAATCTGCGCGACTTCGTGACCAACTGGCGCGAACGTGCGATGAAGGCGGTCCCCGACGCTCTCCCCGAACTCGTGCTCGACGCCCCGTTCCTCAATTCCCGCACCGGCGAGGCGAACGTCGAACGGTCGGACTTCCAGATGACGGGACCGGACCGCGTCGGATACGTCCCCTATCCGCTGCTCTACCGATGCGGCGTCTGCGGATCGACCCGCGAATACGAGAGCGTCGCCGAGCAATATCGGCAGCCGCTTCCGAAGAAGTGCCACGACCACGATGCGCGCTGGACCCAGGTCGACGTCGTCTACGCGCACTGGTCGGGCGACATCCAACCGCTCAGCCCATTCAACTTCAACTATGACGCGCAAAGCGGCGAGGTGCGTCAGATCAGGATGTGCACCTGCGGTTCGAACAACTTCAAGCTCCTAAACTCGGCGCCGGTGTTCTCGGAGTGGAAGTATGTCTGCGAGGACTGCGGCAACTCGCGCACGCTGAAAAAGGCCGATCCCGATGTGCTCGCGCGCCTGCAGGCGGATCAGCTGGCCGGGGGCCGGACCTTCCAGTTCGTGGAGGTGGATATGCTGCCGGTATCATACCGGGCCAACTCCACCTTCTACCCCCAGCGCACCAGCTTCATCGAGTTCCAGGACAGTTCCGTCGTCGATCTGATGACGCCCCAGCGGACCGGCGCTCTGACGGCCAAGCTCGCGCAGATCCACCTCATCCCGTTCGACGAACCGACCGACGACGAGATCAAAGAAAAGGTCGAGGCGTCCCCGGCCCATGCGGGAGAATGGGACGATTACCTCGGGTTCATGGCCATGGCCCAGCGCGCGGACGAGAGCGGGCGGCCCGATCGCGCCCGAAACTACCGGGACCAGGCGACCGAACTGCGCGAGGGCTGGTTCGCGGCCGGCATCGTCGACCGAGGTCGCCTCGGCAGCCCGGGCGTCCTGCGCGCGATCGCGCTTCGCGAGGAATGGACGCGTCGCTACGACCCAATCCGACTGACCGTCCAACACGACGCTTTCACTCGCGAGCATATCGACGAGGCCATGTCGCGGCACGCCGCCGTCGACGTGATGGACCCCGACATTACGCTGACCGACGTCGTGAACGATCCAGAGAGGAGGGCACGCTATCAGGCGGCCACAGGCAACCTGCTCGCTCACCTGGGCGTCGAGCGCCTGGTCATCGTGAGGGGCCTGCCCATCTGCGAATTCAGCTTCGGCTATTCCCGCGTCTCGTCGACTCCCGTCTACAAGCGCGAATACCAAGGCCAGAGCATCGACATGCCGGTGCGTCTAAAGGCATTTGACCAGCTCCCGATCCAGGGGACAAAGCGGCCGATCTACGTCACGCAGCAGCGGAACGAGGCGCTGTACTTCAAACTCGACGAGGCGCGCGTCATCCGCTGGCTGAAGGCCAACGGGGTCAGCGACGTGCCCGATGAGGCGCTGGGTCGCGTCTTCCTCGAGCGATACGAGGATTTCGGTCCCTTTCTCGAGATCTTCAAAGACCGCGAGGGGACGGGCGGCTACCCAAGGACCGTCCCGGCCTACGTCTATCTCCTTCTCCACACGCTGTCGCACCAAATGATGCACTCGCTCGCGGACACGTCGGGCGTCGATCGTGACGGGATCGGTGAGCACATCTTCCCTGCCAACCTCGCCTTCGTGATCTACCGCAAGGGGATGACGCCGGACCTCGGCAACATATCCGCAATGTGGCGCAATCATTCCGACGAGTTCCTCCGCCGGGCGATCGACCCGCGGACGCTCCGGTGCGGTTCGGGCAGCCTGTGCGACGCGCGCGGTGGGGCTTGCCCGGCCTGCGTCATGGTGTCGGAGGTGAGCTGCATCGCGTCAAACCTTCTCCTGTCGCGCGCCGTGCTGAAGGGGGGTCGGGGACCAGAATGGGAGCCCAGGGCGGCTCCCGACCTTATCGGCTTCCTCGATCCCGCGGTCGCCGGGTGACACGCGAGGTCCTGATCTCGCCGAAGGCGACGGCTAGGCTGGTGGTCACGATGCCTCCCGAGCCAAGCAGGCTCGGGGGCGCATTGGCCGAAGACATTGCGAGCGACTACGTCACCCTCACGCCCACAACCGACGCGTTCCGCCACATCGCCTCGCTGGCCCGCGAGCGCCTCACGATCATGGTGCCATACATCGACTCGGTCGGTGCCGACTGGGCAGCGGAAATGTTCGAAGGCACGACCGCGGCCGAACGTACGCTCGTGATCAGGGATGCGGCGCAGCTCGGCAGATGCGGCAGTCCGGGACGGCGTCTGAAGCGCGCCGCGACGCGGATCATCGACTATGGCGGGGCCGACCTCAGCCAGGAGACCTTCCACGCCAAGATCGTGCTGGCTGACGGTATCGCCGCATACGTAGGGTCGGCAAACCTGCTTCGGCGCTCGAAGATGGCGAACCTCGAATGCGGGATGCTTGTAGAGGGGCCAGCGGTGCAGGCCGTGAAGGTATTGCTGGACGCCGTCATCTCGGCGGCCTGAGTAACGCCTGTACGCTAAATCCGTTGATCGCCACCTTTTGAGCGAACCGCTGATTTCAATTTCTATGAGTAGCCGACACAACGACCGATGTGGGAGGGTAATCCAGCACTTCGGCAGCGCCAGACCCGCCGGCGGTCGATTCAAGAGGATGTGAGCAGCTGGAACGCCAAGAACGAGCATCCGCAAGGGTGATAGCGCGCGACATTTCGTACTTTGCGGATCGCAGGACCGCGGCAATTTCCTCGATGGCCGCTTCTGGCACGCTTGCCGATCTCGCTGAATGTCCAATTATGAGGCGCGAAGCAGACTTTACGTCAAGCAGGCTTGATGGTCCGATAAAGGCGCAATTCGGTCAGGCATCCGGGTGTGTTATGAGCGCCCGAAGGCTGCTCATCGGCACCAGGGTGATGCGGCCGATCTTGACCGTCTCGACCTCTCCCGCTGCAATCAGTTCATAGAGCTTCGAACGGCCTACGCCTGTCAATCGGCACGCTTCGCGGATGCGCACGCTGATCGGCTCCATCTGCGGCTCGGTCATGGCGCTTGCTTGTCCTCGGTGAGGGTGAGCAGCCGCGGCTGTCCTTGCGCGGCGGCTAACCGGCGTCCGACCTGATCGAGAAACATGCGATAGCGTTTGATACCGAGCTGTCCCGTTTCCTCGTCAAACGGCGGCTGGTGCGCGACGATGGTCAGCTGGTGCTGCACGAACAGGTCGAGCACCTCGGCGACGATGTTGAGGGTCGCTTCGATCCGCTGCGCCGTACGCTGCTGCCGGTCCAGGCGCGGCCCGAAACGTTGGTCGAGTTCATGGCCAGCCTTGCGGTCGAGCCAGGCGCGCAGCGCTTCGGTGAGAACAGCGGACTTCGACGCACCCGGCCGGGATGCGAGCTCGTCGAGCGCCTCCGACAGGTCGTCGGGCAGATAGAACTGATGCCGGGTCTTCAACGTCCTCATGGGGCACAGAATCGCACCGCTCGCCGGAAGACTGAAGGGCCCTGTTGGGGCACGAATGGTCACCTACGGGGAATCTCGCGTCCATCAGATCCCGATCGTCGGCCCTCCACGGTCCCGCCCAATCGTCCAGCTGATCCCTGATTCGCGCATGATGCCGCTGACCTGCTTGCCGACCGCACGTTCGAGTGTCGGCCGCCACGGCACTAATGTGAACTCATGCGACCGCTCGATCAGCGCGAACTTGGTGTCGCCGATGCGAACGCTGCGCGCATAACGTCCCCTCACCTCCTCGCCGGCGCGCGCTTCGACGAAGTCGAGACCGAGTTCGCGCGACAGCTGTCCAGCGACGCGCCGCAGCTCCCGCTGCTGGAGCGTGGCGATCAGGTTGCGGCGCAAGAACACAGTATCGCCCTCGACTTCCGCCAGCTGCTGCTCGACCAGCCATTGCTGACGAAGCGCGAGCGCCTTGCGGACCTCGGCGCCACAGCCGCGACCAAGCTCTCTCCGCTCCGGCGAGACCAGTTCCCGGTCGAGCCAGGTCGCGCCGTCATGCGCGTGAAGCTGCTCGATCGGCCGATGCGACAAGGTCTCGATCAGGACCGGCTGGCGCTGCGCTCGCCGCCGTTCATAATCCTCCACTCGTGCAAGGTGATCGGACGCGATCAACCAGCTGCCGTCCGGCTCGCGCTCGACCGCTCCGGTCAGGCGTCGGATCGCTTCAAGCCGGCGGACGTGCGCCTCGGCAAAAGCCTGGCTCGCGTTCGGGTCGTGCCGGAGATGGAGGTCGATGCTGTATTTGCCGCCATTGATAGCGGCGACCGCTGCAATCGTACGGTCAACCGCGCGCGGCTCCATGGAGGACGGCCTGACCCGAACCACGCTGCTTTCGGGCTTCAGCTCGGGACTGGTTCCGATGTCAACGTAATGGCTGTGCCCGTCGACACCGTCGACGATCACATAATGACGATCGGCATGCTCGTCGGACAGGCCGCGGGCGAGCACGCGGCCGACGATCACCCGACCCTGGGCCGGATCGTAGATCATGTAATCGGCCGGTGACCGCTCCGGCGCGTGCACGCGCATCTCGCGCTGCATGGTGCGGATGATGTCGCCGCGCTCGCCCATGCGGCGCAGTGTCGTCTCCAAGTCGCCGGCGAGGCGCCAGGCGCCCCTGCCCTCTTCCATCGCCAATCCCATCTGCCCGAGTGCCTGCAGCCGCCCTGCGCGCAGGCTCTGCTCGATCGGGTCGGCGTGCGCTGGCCGGACCAGGCCGTCGTCACCGATCGCGCGGGCCAGCCGGCGATCGATCCCGGTCAGCCGCTCCTGCTCGACTTCGCGCGTTGCGGCGCGCAGAATCTCAATAGGTGAGCGCGGGCCCAGGTCGAGGTCGACCAGCTCGGCCGCGCGGCCGCGCAAACCATGGGTCATGTAGCTCCGCGCGATCACCAGGTCCTTGGCGCGATCGTCCTTGCCCCGGACGATCACATGGGCATGCGGATGGCCGGTGTTGAAATGATCGACCGCGACCCAGTCGAGCCTAGTTCCCAGGTCATGTTCGACCTGCGCCATCCAGCGCCGGACCAGCGGCTTCAAATCGGGCTGGTATTCGGCGCCGTCCTCGGGCGCGACGATGAACCGGAATTGGTGGCGGTCACCAGCGCCGCGGTCGAGGAACGACTTGCCATCGATGGCGGCCCCCTCTTCGCGGCCATAGAGCGTGCCCCGCTCGCCCTCGCGTGTGGTGCCATCGCGCTGCAAATAGCGCAGGTGCGCGGCAGCACCTGCCGCGCCCCGCCCGCCAAGCCGGACGATGCGGGCCTTGACGATCACGCGCCGGCCGGACGCGCCTGACCGGTAGCTGGGCGACGACAGCATCGCACCGACGCCCACGCCACGCCCGATCCGCACGCCCGTGAAGCGGCTGCGGCCGCGACGCATGCCGCCGGCTCGATTGACGGCGGCACGCACCCGCCCTTTCATCGACCGGTCCTGGCCGATCCGGCCGAGCCATATCTCGAACCAGTCGTCGCTCATCGCCTGTTCCTCATCCGCAAACAGGAGATGAGGAGAGTGCCGAACGGTGCTTCAAGGTGCTCCATCGCGAACGGCGGAAATCTGCCATTCCGCAGACCAATGGAGGCAGGCGCCTCCCACTGGCTCCACAGAAAACGACGTGCAGACAAAGGCTTAGGCGGCAAAGGGAGCCGCCGCTTTCAATCTTGCCTTACACTCTTCCTCCGACCCGCTTGCCCTATGTTCCCTCTATGTTCTATTCTGCCGACCTGCCGAGTCGAGGAAGGAAGTACATCATGGGCGTGCGGATCGAGGCCGCTGATGGGGCCAAATTGAAGCTTTCGGGTGACGTCGAAGTGACCATCGAGCTGCCGCTGCGGGCTGTTCGCGAGGGTTTTGCGCTCGCCTTTTCCGACGGCACGCTGGTGCGCGGCGACTATGATTTCGGCGCGCAGAGCTGCGCGTTCGAGGTCGCGATCGAAGGCGCGGCTGCGATCTCGATCGCCCGCGAAAATGGACGGAAGACGCTCGAGATCGGCTGGCCGATCGAATGGATCAGCGTCGGTGCCGGAGACGATACGATTTGCGCGAACGACCAGGATGTGCACGGCAGAAGCGCGCAATTACCGCTTGATATCGAGGCGCGCGTCGCCGCCTGAAGCAGCAGGTGCATGAGGATTGCGGCGCGCCATCCGAGGTGGCGCGCCGCGTAACCGCGTCAGTCAGCCGGGTTCCAGAGAACCGCGAAGACGTTCTCGTCCTGGCCAGCGGCGCGGCCGAGATTGGCGTAGAGCCGCCGCGGTCCGAACTCCGGAGCCGCCAGGCTCAGTGACACATAGTCGCGTCCGCTCGCCTCCGACCGGCGCATCCAGCCGGCGCCGATCTCGACGTCGCCCGCGAGGACCCGATAGTCCGGCTGCACGTCGTTTGCCTTGCGGCTGTTCGGCACGATCGCGATCTCCGCGCGGATGCTGAGGGTCTTCAGCTGGCCCTTGAAAGTGCCGTTCTCGTCCCTGGTGACATAACCGATGGCAGGCATGTGAGGTCTCCTTGAAAGCCGATCGGGACCCGTTCCCGTCGACGCCGGTCCAGGTCGGCCGGGCACAAGGAGCCGCCCGCACCGACACGGCCGGAGCGTCAGCGGAGGACCCGAGCCGCCGCTATTGTTGGTCCGCCAGCCGCTCCTGTGAAACGGCGGCGACGATGTCGCCCAGCTTCGTAATCGACGCGGCCAACAGGTCGAGGTCTTCTCGCGTAATCGCGTAGCTCGCCGAATAGCGCGCCTCGACATAGGCGCGCTTCAGTCGCTCGAAACGCGCGCGATCCTGTCGGGTCGCGCGCGGCCATGCCTCGACCAGACGTGGCTCCTTGTCCTCTGCCAATGAGCGCAGGAACTTGATGTTGTGCGAACGCGGGAAATACAGCGTCCGCACCAGCAGGAAGCAGATGTAAAGGCGCTCAGTTGCCTGATGCAGTAGGAAGGCAGCGTTCTTGTTCCAGCCACGTTCAGTCGCTTCGGTGCCCTGCATTAAGAACTGTCGGGCGGTTTCGGACCATTCTTTGGCGTAATCCTGTGCCATTCGATAAGCGTTGGCCGCACCGAGCGGCTTTGGTGTAGCAAGCGCGTGGCAAGGCAGCTCGTAAAGCGCGATGCCGTCACGCGCGATATCCACCCAGAAATATTCGCCGCGCGAGAGCGCGCTGTTCACCTGATCGAGCGAGTGGACGATGATGTTGACCGGCCGGCCGATCGCTGGATCGCGGGCGATCCGATCCTCGGCAACGTACCAGTAATCGGCGATGTCGGTCAGGTCTTCATGGCTGACGACGATCAGCAGGTCGAAGTCGGACTGATAGCCGTTCTCGGGCTCGTCGACCCAGTCGCTCCGCGCATACGAGCCGAACAGGATGATCTTGTAGACCTTCCCATTCCGCTTGTGCGGCTGCGTGCAGCGCGCGATCGCCTTGTCGAACTCCTCCAGTAGGATAGACGGCAGGATGTTCGTCAGGTCCGGCTTGCCCTTGCCGCGCATGTTGGCGGGCGAGACGGACAGGCGTGTCAAATCGATGTGACGCAGTTCCATTGCTCTTGCTCCTTCTTCCAAACACCGCACCGGCCCCGGAAAAGGGGGTGGGCGGCAAGGAGCGGACCGGCAGGCCCGCCGGCACAGGCGGGCCGCACCCGTAAGGGCCGGAACGGAGTGGACGAGGCGGGCGCAGCCCGGCTTGCGGCACGCCGAGGCGGGCCTAGAGGGGAGCGACGCCCACCCCCTTTGCCGCGGCCGGCGAACAACGCCATCGCGCCAGCGATGACCGCCAAGCCGGGAGCAGCCCGGCCACCCGTTAGCTGATCGTCACCCGCATGGGTCGAGACGCGTCAGCGGCTCGGTGGAGCGCCAAGCGGAATAGAGCAGCGGTCGCGCGTGGCGCGAAACGCCGACACTCTTCGGATTGCCCATTCACATATTGCGACTTAAAATTGGCCGATAACTGTCGGCACGCCCTATGCAGTGGCGGACGTCAGCTCCGTACCCATTCCGGTCAGAAGCGCAGCCTACGCGCCCCGTCGGCGTTGCGCCCCTACTCAGACGCTCGGGGGCTGCTCTGACCAGGCCCAAAAACAGACACTTCACTGGGTGTGCGACAGGCCGGAAGACACGAGCACCACGGCAGAATCATCATGCCCTCCCCTTTCGCAGGCTTGACGTTTGCTGCGGCACGAGCACCGGCTCTTCAAGATCGAGTGGAACCTGATCTTTGGCTTTCCGGCCACCCGAAATTGGCATTGGTGGGAGTGGGGGTTCGGGCGATCGGGATTTGGATTGATAAGGCTCGTCAGCTGGTATTGCCGACCCGCCTCATCGACGCACCCATACTTCTGTTTCGTCTTTTCGGCCAGATTATCAGGATCATACTTCAGAAAGGCTTGATCCTCGTTCCAAAACGCCGACGAGTCGGCGTACATTAACAGTGTGTCGTGATTGGATGGGAGACGCCGTTTGCTGTGGGATCGTCCTAGGTTCCGAAGCCAAACGATTTCGTTCTTGAAGCACCTGCCGTCAAAAATGCCGTCCAGGATTACTTTCAAGTAGTGCGATGCGGTGGGATCGCAGTGAAGGACGATTGTACCGTCCTCCTTCAACACCCGCCGAAGCTCTAGGAGCCGGATGGACATCATGACCAAATAAGCCATCAGATCGCTCTCACCGAGCGACGCTTGAAGAGCAACGAGCACCCGGAAGAGGCTAACGTCGCGCTCACGCACCGCGTCCAGAGCAAGCGAAGCCGCGTCCTCTTCCCAGCTCCAGGTGTCTTTGAAGGCACGGAGCTGGCCGCTGGGCCCATCTTGTAGGGGGGTTCTGTAAAGTAGATTGTAGGTGACCTGCGAGTTGAACGGCGGATCCAAGTAGATCAGGTCAATGCTGCGATCCGCGACGTGCTTACGAAGCACATCGATGTTGTCGCCAAAGTAGAGCCTGTTCACGTCCGCTTCTCCCCTCTGAAGCGTTAACGGCGGATCAGTGCCAAAGCTTATCGATTGAAAGAGTCAGAAAAATGGCTACGAGTCAATCGTGTAGCCGCTGGATTATTGTGCGTCGGCCCGCGTGGTTGCAACTCCGCTCGACTGGCCCGGGTAGCCGGCTAGGAAACTGAACTTCGTCGGATCTCGCTGCCGGCCACTGCCGCCCGACGGAGGAGGTAGGGACGGTAGCAGGTCTCGCACGTTGAATGGCGCAACGTGAAGTTGAACCGAGCACGCAATTGATCGATTGCGGCGGCCTGCCTGATAAGACTTGCACGCGACCTGACGCGTTCCTTGTTGTTCGCGTGCGCTCCAATAGGTTTAGTGGGCTTGTCGGCACTCCACGCGCTCAGCGCCGCGCGGGGTGACGTTTCCGCGCTGGCACCGGTGCGCGTGGCTGATAGGATCGCGTGCCCCGTTCAGGACCAGATTTGAGGTAATCACCTATGGCAACTTCGGCTCCGCCCCCGGCCCCACTCCCGCCGTCTCCCGGCGGTTCCTCGGCCATGACAACGGATCAGAAGATTGCGGTCTGGTCTAAATCGATCGACACCCAGATGCACTTTAACGAGATGGCCACGAAATCGCGCCAGCTGGGCCTAGCGTTCGTCGCCGCGGCGCTCGGCGTTGGCTTGGTCTTGTTGGGTCAAGGCGAGGATTTTAGCCTCGTAGTCTGGGGAGGCTGGCGGCTCCACGTCACCGTGTTTATCATCCTGGCGGGCGTGTTGGCGCTCACCGCCGTCCGTAAGCTCGACCTTGGCGTCTACCATCAGATGCTGCGAGGCGCCGTCGCGTTCGGCGAGGACTTTGAGGAAACCCATATGAAGCCGCTGTTGCAGCAGGAGAAGGGCCTGACCCAAGCGATTTCGCATTTCAGCCGGAACTCGGACGCGTCCGCGAACGGCGCGCCGGGAAGTAAATATGGTGGCTCGAACTTTAAGACGGCCGGAGACAAGGTTGGCAGCTTCTACACGCTTGCCAGCTGGGTGCTGATCATCTCGGCACTCCTGCTCTTTGCGGTGACGAACGCCTCTAACATTACCATCGAACATCATGGCAAGGCGGCGTCGGACGGCGGCCCAACCGAGCATACGGAACGGGCAGAAAGGTCGAAGCAGGCCGAGCAAGATCAATCCTCCAACCAAGTGTCCCCAGCACCTGCATCAGCCGCCGGAGAGGCCGGTGTAGCGGGCAAGACGCGGTGAGCGAGCGGATTGCCCATCTGGTCTGCGATCTCGACAACACCCTCTACGACTGGGTCGGCTTTTTCGTGCCGTCCTTCTACGCGATGCTCGACAAGATCGTGGAGATCGTCGGCTGCGACCGAGACGCGCTGATCGATGATTTTCGCCGTGTTCACAGACGCAACCATGATTCCGAGCATGGCTTTGCCGCGCTAGAGACCGAGCTGCTGCGGTCCCATTTTCCGCAATTCTCGGCGATCGACCTCGCCCGCCACATCGACCCCGCGCTCCATGCCTATAACCGCACCCGCAAGGAGACGTTGCGGACCTATCCCGGGGTTCATGAAACACTGGCGAAGCTGCGATCGCGCGGTATCCGGGTGCTGGCCCATTCCGAGGCCAAATATCATTCTATCGTTGACCGGCTGTCGCGGCTCTCGCTGTTCGAACATTTCGACCGGATTTACTGCCGCGAGCGCTCGCCTTCGTCGCATCCGGATCCCAGCAAGATACGCGCGATCGCCTCCGACACGGATTTGGACAAGGTCGTCGAACTCTCACACCATCAGCGGAAGCCCTCGGCGGACGTGCTGCTGGAAATCTGCGCGCGCGAGGGCGCTGCGGTCGAGGCCAGCGCCTATGTCGGGGACAGCCTCGCCAAGGACATCGTCATGGCCAATGACGCCGGCCTTTTTTCCGTCTGGGCGCGGTATGGGACCGCTGTAGACCCGCAGACTTATGAGAAATTGGTCAGGATCTCGCACTGGACGCCCGAGGAGATCGAGCAGGAACGGTCCTATCGCGTTAGGGCGGAAACCGCGCGGCCGAGCGCAATCCTTGAAAACGGCTTCTTTGAGCTTCTCAACGTCCTACCGTCGCGCGAGGCCCTAACATCGTCTCCAAGGTCGCTCTAGCGCCTACCGCGTCAGTTGGCGCTCCGGCATGATCGTTCCGCTGGACCGAAGCGGCCCAACGCATGAATGCGCCCGGCAGTCCCGCGCGGCAGTTAAACTGAGCCTCTCGCCGCCCGGGTGAACGAATGGCAACTTCGTACAGGCTGGAGCGCCTTCCAATGTCCGCTGTGCGGTGAAAAGCCGACGACAGCGGTGGCTGCTAGGATCGGCAGCTAGGGGCGCTTTTCAGGCGCCGGTGGTCTGAAACCACAGATGTCGCGTACCGTCAGATGCAGATCTACGTCCCTACTCCTTCCCTCCCCTCGCGCGCTGGCGCTTAGGCGCGCCACCAAGGCAATATGCGCCCCATTCGCGCATCAATGCGCGACGCTTTTGAAGAAAATCGGTGCGGCGGTACGCGGCTTCGACTTTATTCGGGATTGCGTGTGCCAATGCGGCTTCCGCCACCTCGCCTGGATAGTTGGTCCTCTCAGCCACCCAGTCGCGAAACGCCGACCGGAAGCCATGCACCGTCACTTCAAGGTCGGAGTCTCTCAGTATCTTGAGCAGGGTCATGTCTGACATCGGCCGCTTCACATTCTGCCCGTAGAAGACGAGATCCGTCGCCGGGATCCGAAGCTTTTCGGCACGACGGAAAACATCGACCGCCTCGGCCGAGAGCGGCACCATGTGAGCTCGACCCATTTTCATGCGCGCTGCTGGGATCGACCAGAGGCCAGCATCGAGGTCGAGCTCGTCCCAGCCGGCCAAGCGAATTTCGCCGGACCTGGCGGCGGTGAGGATCAGCGCTTCGAGCGCCAACCGCCCCCATCGACGATCGCTCACGGAGCTTGATGATGAAGGCCGGCACATCGGGGTAGGGCATCGCTTCGAAGTGCCCGTCCTTCTTGGGCTGCCTCGGCAGCCCTTTCGAAAGCGAGCGCATCGGCGCTTCGGTCGCTCGAAACCCCTTTGCATATGACCAGTCGAGCACGGCACCGATCCGCTGCCGCACCCGCCGTGCCGTCTCCGGCTTTGCGATCCAGATCGACGCCAGCACGTCGCGGATGGCGGGCCCCTCGATTTCGCTGACCAGCTTCTTGCCCAAAGCTGGAAAGGCATAGGTCTTCAGGGTCGTCAGCCATTGATCCTGGTGCTTGCCGTTTTTCCAGGCCGCCTTGTGCTCCTCGTGGACGGCCTTGGCGGCCTCCTGAAACGTAGGGATGACAATCCGCTCTGCCCGCCGCTCGGCTAGTGGGTCTATCCCGCGTGCGACCTTTCGCCTCATCTCATCGGCCGCCTCGCGCGCATCGGCGAGCGTTGTGGTCTTGTACGACCCCAATCCTATGTCGCGTCGCTTGCCCGCGATGGTGATCCGCATGATCCAATTCTTCGATCCGCTCGGCCTGACGACCAGCATGAGTCCATCACCGTCCGAGTAGCTCCCGGGCTCACTCAGCGACTTCACTTTCAGGGCGGTCAGCTTACCCATCCTACACCTCCAAAGCCGGTCCAGCCCCACAATTTGACCCACGGCCCCACACGGATTGCAGTGAACGGACAAGGACATGCGTGGACACATAATCGGCTGTTTTCAGCCATTTTCTAGCAGATTTTGGGAGGTTTGGGGAGCCTAAGAAAGGCCGGAATGGCGGAGCGGGAGGGATTCGAACCCTCGATACGGTTTTGCCGTATACTCACTTTCCAGGCGAGCGCCTTCGACCACTCGGCCACCGCTCCGCATGCCCTGGAACGGGAGCCTCTAGTCGGCCCCGTTTGCGAGAGCAACCCGCGCCGTCATCGCGGCAGCCAGGCATTCGCCTCGACCAGTATCATGCCCGGAGTTTCGCTGACGCATTGACGCAGCAGGAAGGCATGGCCCGCGCCGTAGAACACCACGATGCGGTCGCCCGGGCGGGACAGCTGGATCAGATTGGCGCAGATCAGGAAATTGCGACGATACCAGGCCGTGAGAAGATCCGCCCCGGGCTGTTCCGCGCCGCCGCCGATCCGCAGCATGGAGCGATAGAAATCTTGGTCCGCCTTGATCCGGGCCGGGTCGTTCATCGATCTGAGCGTGGCCGCGATGCCCTTGTCGGCGAGGACGCGCTCGCGTTCAGCGATCGCGCGGTCCACGTCGGCCCCGTGCGCATCGAGCGATGGCGTCATGCCGTGCGCGGCCGCATAGGCTTTGACCGGTTCGTAGGGAAATTCGCCTTCGACATCGATGCCAAAGACCGGCACCGATCCGGCGGCCTTCGCGAGCCTGAAGCCGAGCTGGACGACTTCGTTGTGCGACGGCTCCAAAGTGCCGGCCAGATATTTCGGATAGCGCTCGGCAACGACCGGGGCATCCCACTCCACCGCGATCTTGGTCGGCCGGAACCGGGCGAGCGAAGCGGCGATCGCGGCAAGCTCGGCCTGGCGCTTCGGCGCGAGCACGTCGTCCGCCTTCATGTTGTGCAGATCGCGGCCGGGATTGGACATGTGGTAGGTGCCGACGATCATCACCTCGACCGGCGCCGGCTCCGCAGCGCGGGCGGGGGCGGACAGGCACAGAAGCGCTGTGAGCAGAGCCTTGAATCGCATGTTTCCTCCCGAACGTGTATTGCTTCTATAATACACTCCGTCATGCGCGGCGCAAGGGTCTGTTCGGTGTGGCCGGCTCGTGCCATGCTCATCCGATGATCGGATTGATGCTTCTTCTCCAAGCTGCCACCCCCTCCTCCGCGACCGCGCCCAAGGCGCCGAGCGAGATCGTCGCCGCGGCGCCGGCTGCGGATTGGGTCGATATCGCGCCCAATGACCTGCTGGTGATGCAGCTTGCGCCCGATCGCGACGGGGCCGGTCGGAAGGTGGTGATCCAGCTGATGCCGCCGCCCTTCTCCCAGCCCTGGATCGCGAACATTCGCACGCTGGCGAAAGCACATTGGTGGGACGGCACCGCCGTCACGCGCGTGCAGGACAACTATGTCGCGCAATGGGGCGATCCGACCGAGAAGAAGCCGCTGCCGGCGGCGATGATGAAAACAACGGAATCTGGCTATTCCGTGGATGGAATCGCCGTGCAGCTTGCTAAATTCGGGGCGGAAAGAACGCCCGAGGCTGAAGCGTCCACAGCAGAAGCTCTCGATGCTGCCGCCCCGCGAAAAACGAGACCGAGCGGACAAAAGGACTGGCACGAGCGTGATCCCTACGCATCATTCGTGGAGATATACCAAGGCTGGCCAGTAGCGAGCGAAGGTCACCGCTCAACCGCCAGGTACTGGCCCGTCCACTGCTACGGCATGGTGGGGGTCGGCCGGAACCTGTCGCCGGACGCGGGAACCGGTGCCGAACTCTACACCGTCATCGGCCATGCGCCGCGGCATCTGGATCGCAACATCGCGCTGGTCGGGCGCGTGGTGGATGGGATCGAGAACCTGTCGAGCCTGCCGCGCGGGACGGGGCCGCTCGGCGTCTATGAGAAAGCGGAGCAGCGGGTGCCGATCGTCTCGATCCGGCTCGCGTCCGAGCTGCCGGAGGCGGAGCGGCCGCATCTCCAGTATCTGTCGACCGAAAGCGCCAGCTTCGCCGCCTATGCGAATGCGCGGGCGAACCGGAAGGACGCATTCTTCATCGTCCCCGCGGGCGGCGCGGATATCTGCAACATCCCGGTGCCGATCCGCCGCAAGCCCTGAGATTCGCGCGGCAGCGCGGAGTCTGATCAATCCCACGCGAAACCGCGAAGGCGCGAAGAAGGATCACGTTTCCCTTCGCGCCTTCGCGGCTTCGCGCGAACAAAAACCGGGATTCCCGCTTGCGCGGGAATGACGGAAGAAGCGTTTACTCGCTCGCCAGCACCGGATCGTGGACCGGCTCGCCGGCGAGCACGCGCTTCATGCGGTCGCGGTCGAGGGCGCCTTCCCAGCGGGCGATGGCGACGGTCGCGACGCCGTTCCCGATGATGTTCGTGATCGCGCGCGCTTCCGACATGAAGCGGTCGATGCCGAGGATCAGCGCGATGCCGGCGACCGGGACGGTGTGGGTGGCGCTGAGGGTTGCTGCGAGCGTCACGAAGCCGCTGCCGGTCACGCCCGCGGCGCCTTTCGATGTGAGCAGCAGAATGCCAAGCAGGCCCAATTGCTGGCCGAGCGACAGGTCGGTTCCGGTGGCCTGGGCGATGAACATGGCCGCCATCGTCAGATAGATCGAGGTGCCGTCCAGGTTGAACGAATAGCCGGTGGGAACGACCAGGCCGACGACCGGCTTGGCGCAGCCCAGATCCTCCAGCTTGCGCATCAGCCGCGGCAGCGCCGTTTCGGACGATGAGGTGCCGAGCACGATCAGGATTTCGGCGGCGATGTAGCGAAGGAACGCGAGGATGCTGAACCCGCAGCTCCAGGCGATTGCGCCCAGCACCACGAACACGAACAGCAGGCAGGTCACATAGACGCTGAGCAGCAGCGCGCCGAGCTGGGCGAGCGTGCCGACGCCATATTTGCCGATCGTGAACGCCATCGCACCGAACGCGCCGATCGGCGCGACGCGCATCAGCATTGCGATGATGCGGAAGAAGAACTCGCTTGCCCGATCGAGGAAGCGCACGCCCGCCTCGCCCGCCTCGCCCATGTGCGCGAGCGCGAGCCCCGAAAGGATCGCGACCAGCAGCACCGGCAGCAGCTCGCCGCCGGTCAGCGCGCCGAAGAAGCTGTCCGGAATGATGCCGAGCAGGAACTGCGCGACGCCCTGCTCCTTCGCCTTGCCCGCAGCATCGGCGACGCCGGTCAGGTCGAGCGTGGCGGGATTGGCGTGGACGCCGGCGCCGGGCCGGATCACGTTCACGACGACGAGCCCGATCACCAGCGACAGCGTCGTCACCGCCTCGAAATAGAGCAGCGCCTTCAGCCCGACGCGGCCGAGCGCGCGCAGGTCGCCGATCTTGGCGATGCCGAGCACCACCGTCGTGAAGATGATCGGCGCGATCATCATCTTGACCAGCTTGATGAACGCGTCGCCGAGCGGCTTCAGCGCGGCGCCGAAGCTCGGCCACAGCCAGCCGACCAAGACGCCCAGGGCGATGCCGACCAGCACCTGGGCATAGAGGTGACGGAAGATGCGCATCAGGCGACGAGCCCCACGCGGCCGCCGGCATGACGTTCGAGCCGGCCTGCGAGCTCCAGCTCCAGCAGCGCCGTCTGCACGACCGCGCTCGGCAGGCCCGACAGGCGAATAATCTCGTCCACCGGCACTGCCGTCGGCCCAAGCAGATCGAGGACCACTTCACGCTCTGCGTCGGATGCGTCCTCGACGGGCCCGCTTTCATATCCGCCGATCGGTTGAGCAACCGCGCGCGCATCGATCGGGCGGATCTGCTCCAGCACGTCGGCGGCGTTCTGGATCAGCGTCGCGCCGTCGCGGATCAGCAGATTGCACCCCTGCGCACGCGGATCGAGCGGCGAGCCGGGCACGGCCATCACTTCGCGGCCCAGCTCGGCCGCGATGCGCGCGGTGATCAGCGATCCGGACTTGGGCGCCGCCTCCACCACCACCGTCCCGAGCGACAGGCCGGCGATAATGCGGTTGCGCGACGGGAAGTGGCGGGCGAGCGGTTCGGTGCCGGGCGGCTGCTCCGCGATGAGCAAGCCATCGGTCGCGATCTTTTCCTGCAACGCGGCGTTCTCGGGCGGATAGGCGACATCGATCCCGCTGGCGATGACGGCCACCGTTCCGCCCTGCAGCGCGCCGACATGGGCGGCAGTGTCGATGCCGCGCGCCAGGCCCGAGACGATCGTCGCGCCCTCGCCCGCCAGCTGCTGCGCGAGCCCGCGCGCGAAACGGCATGCCGCCGCCGACGCATTACGGGCGCCGACGATGGCCACCATCGGCCGATCGAGCAGCTCCAGGTGCCCGCGCACGATCAGCATCGGCGGCGCGCTCTCGGTCTGCCGCAGTAGCGCGGGATAGGCAGGCTCATCGGCGAACAGCGCTGTAGCGCCGAGTTTTGCGATTGCGGCAAGCTCGCGTTCAACCTGGCGCGGATCGGCGGGCCGGACGTCGCGGCGGCCGCCGCGTGCCGCGAGCATCGGCAGCGCCTCCAGCGCCGCGTCCGCGCTCCCGAACCGGGCGATCAACTGCCGATAGCTGACCGGACCAATGTTCGGGGTGCGCAGCAGCCGAAGCTTGGCCGCGCGGTGATCCGGCTCGACGTCAGCCACTCTTGCGCCCGACCTTCGGCTCGGTGCCCGCCAGCAGCCGCGCGATGTTCTCGCGGTGTTTCCAGAAGACCAGCAGCGCGAGCGCGACGAACAGGATGCCGAAATCAGTCCGCCCGAATGCGAAGGCTGCAACGGGCGCGCTGAGCGCGGCAGCAAGCCCGCCGACCGATGAATAGCGGCTGAGCGCCAACACGCCGAGCCACACGACCAGATAGATGACGCCGATGGGCCACCAGGCGGCGAAGGCGATGCCGCCGAACGTCGCGACGCCCTTGCCGCCCCTGAATCCCAGCCAGATCGGGTAGCAATGGCCGAAGAAGGCACCCGCCGCGCCGAGCAGACCGCCACCGGGCACGATCGCTTCGCCGATCCAGACCGCGGCCGCGCCTTTCAGCGCGTCGAGAAGCATGGTGGCGGCGGCAAGGCCCTTGCGCCCGGTCCGCAGCACGTTCGTCGCGCCGATGTTGCCCGAGCCGATCGCGCGAATGTCGCCGGCGCCGGCGAAGCGGGTCAGCAGAAGGCCGAACGGGATCGAGCCGAGCAGATAGCCAAGCGCCAGCGCAAGCGCCGGCATTTCCCAAAGCACGTCGGTTGTTTGCGCCCCCATGGCGGCCGAGCATAAAGCCGTCGAGTGAAGGAGCAAGCCTCCATCCGGTTCGGCCTGAGCTTGTCGAAGGCCTCTCCTTCTTCTTCCGATTTGTCGCAGGAGAAAGGGAGGGCTTCGACAAGCTCAGCCCGAACCGGCTTTGGGGTTGCGATGGCAGCGACGAGGACGCCATAGCCTCCACATGACCGACACCCGCCCGCTCCTGTTCTTCGATTCCGGCGTGGGCGGGTTGTCCGTTCTCGCGGCCACGCAGAAGCTGCTTCCGAACGCGCCGATCGTCTACGCCGCCGATAGCGCCGGCTACCCCTATGGCACCAAGTCCGAAGCGGAGATTGCGGCGCGCGTTCCCGCGCTGCTGGGGCGCCTGGTCGAACGTTACCGCCCGCGGCTGGTGGTGATCGCGTGCAATACCGCGTCGACGATCGCGCTCGCGCATGTGCGGAGCGCGCTCGACCTGCCCGTCGTCGGCACGGTGCCGGCGATCAAGCCCGCCGCCCTGCTGTCGAAGAGCCGCGCGATCGGCGTGCTCGGCACCGATGCGACAATCCGTCAGCCCTATGTCGATCGCCTCGCAGCCGAGTTCGCCGGCGATTGCCTGGTGCTGCGCCATGGGTCTGCCGAGTTGGTCGATCTGGCCGAAGCGAAATTGCGCGGCGAGGCAACCGACCCGGCCGCCTATGCGCGCATCCTGGAAGGGCTGACCGATCAGCCCGGCGGCGAGCGGATCGACACCGTCGTCCTCGCCTGCACGCACTTCCGCCTGGTCGAGCCGGAGCTCTCCGCGGCCTGGCCCATCGCCTATGTCGACGGCGCCGAGGGGATTGCACGCCGGATCGCGTTCCTGACGGACAAGCAGGAATGGCCAACCGCGCCTGGACCGGGAGTGGCCGTGTTCACCGGGACCGACAGCGGCATCGACACGCTCCGTCCTGCACTGGCGCGCTTTGGATTGACCGAGATCGCCCGGCTCTGACCGGCCGCGAAGCGGACGCGCCCGTCTGCAAACGGCATCTTTTCGATGGCCGAGTTGCCCGAGTTGATGTAGGATCGGCTTCTCGAAAAAGCCCGCGGTCGCACTCAACTGAAAAGGGGAGTTCCGCGATGAAAGCGATCACACTTCTGGCGTTTGGGGTGGCTGTCGCGAGCCCGGCCTCGGCGGCGACTATTCCCGGCCTGTTCAACACCGGCACCGACGCGAACAATGTCGCACTGGTCGGGGGGAATGGGGTCGTCGATCCGCATTATTCGATCTTCTCGTCGACCTCGCCGGGCTTCGCAGGCCACCAGGCGGTCACATTCCAGTGCTGCTATGTCGCCAATGATGCGAACTCGCGATGGGTTTCGCTGTCCGCGGACGGCAGCCCCGGCAGCAACGTCACCTTCTATCGCCTGTCCTTCTCGCTCGCCGGCCTCGATCCGACGACCGCGGTGATCACGGGCAGCGGCGGCACCGACAACGCCGGTCGGATTTTCCTGAACGGCGTCGACACCGGCATCAATATCGACGGCTTCGGCTCCCTCGTGCCGTTCATGCTGAACAGCGGGTTTGTGGCCGGCACCAACACCCTTGATTTCCGGGTCAGCGACTTTGGCCCGCCCACGGCCTTCCGTGTCGACGATCTTGCCGGAACGGCGAACGCGGCCGGCGCGGTCCCTGAGCCGGCGACCTGGGCGATGCTGCTGGCGGGATTTGGCGCAATCGCGGGCGCTGCGCGCGTTCGGCGCACCAAAGCCCTCGCAGTCTGACGCCTATTGCGAGCGATTCTCACTGGCTTGACCGGTCCCGCGAATGTAAACGGGCACCACGCGGGACCGGCAAGCAGGTTACGGCTTTGGATTATAATCGCATCTTCACCCAGGCGATCGACCGTTTGCACGGCGAGGGCCGCTACCGGGTATTCATCGACATTCTGCGCAACAAGGGCATGTTCCCCAACGCGCGCTGCTTTGCCGGGCATAACGGGCCGAAGCCGATCACCGTCTGGTGCTCGAACGACTATCTGTCGATGGGCCAGCACCCGAAGGTCATCGCGGCGATGGAAGAAGCGCTGCACGATGTCGGCGCCGGCGCCGGCGGCACGCGCAACATCGGCGGCAACACCCATTATCACGTCGATCTGGAGGCCGAACTGGCCGACCTGCACGGCAAGGAAGCGGCCTTGCTGTTCACGTCGGGCTATGTCTCGAACGAAGCGACGCTTTCCACGCTCGCCAAGATCCTGCCCGGCTGTGTGATTTTCTCCGACGAGCTCAACCACGCGTCGATGATTGCGGGCATTCGCAACTCGGGATGCGAGAAGCGCGTGTTCCGGCACAACGATCTCGCCCACCTGGAAGAGCTGCTCGCGGCCGAAGCTCCGGACACGCCCAAGCTGATCGCGTTCGAAAGCGTCTATTCGATGGACGCCGACATCTCGCCGATCGCGGCGATCTGCGACCTGGCCGACAAATATGGCGCGCTCACCTATCTCGACGAGGTCCACGCCGTCGGCATGTATGGCCCGCGCGGCGGCGGGATTTCGGAACGCGAAGGCGTCGCGCACCGGCTGACCGTGATCGAAGGGACGCTCGGCAAGGCGTTCGGCGTGATGGGCGGCTATATCGCGGCCGACCAGGTGATCGTCGATGTGATCCGGTCCTATGCGCCGGGCTTTATTTTCACGACCAGCCTCTCGCCGGTGCTGGTGGCCGGCGTGCTCGCCTCGGTGCGCCATCTGAAGGAATCGAGCGAGGAGCGCGAAGGCCAGCAGGCGGCAGCCACAATGCTGAAGGCGATGTTCGCCGGCGCCGGCCTGCCCGTGATGAACTCGACGACGCACATCGTGCCGCTGATGGTCGGCGATCCCGTCGAGGCCAAGCGGATCAGCGATATCCTGCTCGCCGAGTATGGCGTCTATGTTCAACCGATCAACTATCCGACCGTGCCCCGCGGCACCGAACGGCTGCGCTTCACGCCGGGCCCGACCCACACGCCTGAAATGATGCGCGAGCTGACCGACGCACTGGTCGAGATCTGGGGCCGACTCGAGCTGAGGCTCGCCGCCTGAGCCCAGCCGAGCTCGCGCTCCTCGGTTTCGCCGCAGTCGGTGCCGGTGCGATCAATGCGTTGGCGGGCGGCGGATCGATCCTGACCTTTCCGGCGCTGATCGCCGCGGGATTGCCGCCGATTTCGGCGAACGTCACCAATACCGTCGCGCTTCTCCCCGGCTATATCGGCGGCGTCATCGGCCAGGCGCGGGACCTGAAAGGCCAGGCGCCGCGCCTGTGGCTGCTCGCCCCTCTCGCGCTGATCGGCGGACTGGCGGGCGGGTATTTGATCCTGGTGAGCAGCGAAAAGCTGTTCCAGGCGCTGGTCCCCTGGCTGCTGCTCGGTGGCTGCGCACTGCTGGGCGTGCAGGACCGGATTCGCGGTGCGCTGCAGCGCCGCTCCGGCGTGCTCGGCATCGGCTGGGCCATTCTCCCGGTCTTCCTCGCCGCCATTTACGGCGGTTATTTCGGCGCAGGGCTGAGCGTTATCTTCCTGGCCGTGCTGGGCCTGACGCTGGACGACAGCCTCACGCGCCTGAACGGCCTGAAGCAGGCGCTTGCCCTTGCAGCCAATCTCGCCGCCGTCCTGCTGTTCGCCGGCTCGGGACGGCTCGCCTGGAGCGCCGCGCTGGTGATGGCCATGGGCTCACTGTTCGGGGGCGCGCTGGGCGGCCGCCTTGCCAGCGCGATCAGTCCAACGGCGCTGCGCTTTCTGGTGATTGCGATCGGCGTCGGCGTCGCCGTTCTGTTCTTCGTGCGCCGCTAGGCCTGACCGGCGCTGGCGCTCAGCAGGCGCGGGTCGACGCCGGCGCTTTGGAAGGCAGCGCTCCAGCGTTGCTCGACCGGCGTTTCGAAAAGGAGCGTCTCGGTAGCCTCCACGGTGAACCAGCCATGGCGCGTCATTTCTCCGTCGAGCTGGCCTTCATTCCAGCCGGCATAGCCAAGCGCGGCGAGCCAGCGGCTGGGGCCCTTCCCTTCCGCGATCGCGCGCAGCACGTCGATCGTGTTGGTCAGCGCGAAACGGCCGTCCACTTCCATCGTGTCCTGCCCGCCCCAGTCGAGCGAGTGCAGGACGAAGCCGCGCTGCGGATCGACCGGGCCGCCGAGATGGACCGGCGCGTCGGGCGAGCCTCCGGCAGGAATGTCGAACTGCTCGAGCAGGGCATGAAAGCCGAGGCGCGGCGCCAGCCGGCCGACGCCGATGCCGAGCGCCCCCCGCTCATCGTGCATGCACACGGCGACAACCGCCTTTTCAAAGCGCGGATCTCCGATGCCGGGCATGGCGAGCAGGAGCTGGCCGGTGAGGAACGGGGGACTCATCGTCCTGCTATAGGCGACGCGACCGGCAAGCCCAATCCCTTGACGCTCCTCGATCACCTCGACACGAGGCAAGGCAAGGCCCGACTCGGGCGTGACGAGGAGACGACCATGACGATCAAAGTTGGCGACAAGCTGCCGAACGCAACTCTGATCAAGGCCACGGAAAACGGTCCGGATGCAGTGCAGGCCGATGACTATTTCGCGGGGCGCAAGATCGCGCTGTTTTCGGTCCCCGGCGCGTTCACGCCGACCTGCTCGGCGCGCCACCTGCCCGGCTTCGTCGACAAGATCGACGAGCTGAAGGCCAAGGGCGTCGACGAAGTCGCGTGTACAGCGGTCAATGACGCGTTCGTGATGGGCGCCTGGGCCAGGCAGGCCGGTGCCGATGGGAAGGTGACGATGCTCGCCGACGGCAATGGCGCGTTCGTCAAGGCGCTTGGGCTCGATTCCGATTTCGGCAAGTTCGGCATGGGCACGCGCGGCCAGCGATTCTCGATGATCGTCGATGACGGCGTGGTGAAGGAACTGAACGTCGAACAGCCCGGCGAATTCAAGGTGAGTTCTGCCGAATATATGCTGGATCAGCTCTAAGCCCCGGAACGGACCCGCTTTGCGGGCGGTTGTTACTGCTGACCTTTCAATGGAGGCTAGCAATGGCGAACAACAACCAGTCCGGTCAGGACCGCAACCAGGGCGGCACGACGATGGCCGATCGCGCGAGCGATCTGAAGGACCGTGCCGGCGAGCTGCTGCAGGGCGGCATGGACGCAGTGAAGAACAATCCCGGCACGACCGCAGCCGTGCTGGGCGGCGTCGCAGCCGCGGCAGCGGCCGTGATGCACAAGGACAAGATCGTCGAGACCGCCGGCGCATTGCGCGACAAGGTGAGCGGCGGATCGACCGACAAGACCCGCGACAACGCATGACTTGCCACTGTCATGGCGGGCCATTAACGACCCGCCATGACAGAGAAGAAGATCGAACAGAACCCCAGCGCGCTCATCGGGGAGCTCGCGCGCATCTATGACGAGGCGGTCGAGGCCCTGCAGACGGCAATGTCCGCCTTCGCGCTCGACGGCACGAAGCCAGACCGCAAGGCCCGCAAGGATGGCCTCTTCTGCTATCCAGAGTTGCGGCTGCGCTATCGTGGCGGCGGTCCGACGCCAGTACCGATCCGATCGTTCGGACGTCTGGTTGCCCCCGGCACCTATGCGACGACGGTCACCCGTCCGCGTCTGTTCGCGGATTATCTGACCGAGCAGCTGAACCTGCTGATCGAAGGCTATGGCGTGACCGTCGAGGTGACGAAGAGCCGGCAGGAAATCCCGTTCCCATACGTTCTCGATCCCGGCCACGACCTGACGCTCGAAGGCGTCTCTCCGGCCGAGCTGGCGCGCTGGTTTCCGGCGACGGAGCTCGCCTATATCGGCGACGAGATCGCGGACGGCATTCCGGCCACCGACGGCGAGCTGCCGCGTCCGCTGGCGCTGTTCGACGGGCTGCGCACGGATTTCTCGCTCGCGCGGCTTCGGCACTATACCGGCACGCCGCCCGAATATGTGCAGCGCTACATCCTGTTCACCAACTACCATCGCTATGTCGACGAGTTCGTCCAATGGGCGTGCAAGACGCTCGGCGAAGACGATCGGTTCACGGCGCTCTCCGGCCCGGGCGGCCTCTACATGACGCCGGAAACCGTCGATCCGGACAAGGCAGTCGCCGATTACGCGTGGCGGCGGCACCAGATGCCGGCCTGGCACCTGACCGCGCCCGACCGGTCCGGAATCAGCCTCGTCAACATCGGCGTCGGGCCGTCGAACGCGAAGACGATCACCGATCACCTCGCCGTGCTGCGGCCCGAGGCTTGGCTGATGATCGGCCATTGCGGCGGCCTTCGACCCAGCCAGCGGATCGGCGATTATGTGCTGGCCCATGCGTATCTGCGCGACGATCATGTGCTCGACGACGTGTTGCCGCCCGAAATCCCGGTGCCGGCGATCGCCGAGGTGCAGCAGGCGCTCTACCGCGCGGCGGAGACGATCTCGGGCGAAAGCGGCGACGTGCTGAAGCGGCGGCTGCGCACCGGCACCATCGTCACCACCGACGACCGCAATTGGGAGCTGCGCTACAGCCAGTCGGCGCTGCGTTTCTCGCTGTCCCGCGCCGTCGGCGTCGACATGGAATCGGCGACGATCGCGGCGCAGGGCTATCGTTTCCGCGTGCCCTACGGCACCCTGCTCTGCGTCTCCGACAAGCCGCTGCACGGCGAACTGAAGCTCCCCGGCCAGGCGAACCGCTTCTACGAACGCGCGATCAACGAGCATATGCGGATCGGCATCGAAGCCTGCGCCGAGCTCCGCCGCGAAGGCGCCAAGCTGCACAGCCGCAAGCTCAGGGCGTTCAACGAACCGCCGTTCAGGTAAATCGACCCTCTCCCTTCAGGGGAGAGGGCGACTCGGCCCTGCGGGGCCGAGCGGGGAGAGGGAGCTGGGCGCCGAGCCAACCACCCTCTCCTAGCTCCACTAGGCAGCAAGCTGCCAAGCTCCGCTGTTCCTCTCCCCTCAAGGGAGAGGAATTTCTTTTCACGCGTTCCCCCGGCAACCAGCCGGAGGAAACGACATGCCCGGGCGACTGAAGCCGCTTGCCGAACAGATTATCGTGATCACCGGAGCCTCGAGCGGGATCGGGCTCGCGACGGCGCGGCGCGCGGCCGAAACCGGGGCGCGCGTGGTTCTGGTCGCACGAAACAAGGACGCGCTCGACGAGGCGGTCGAGCAGATCAAGCTGAAAGGCGGCCGGGCGGCAGCCTACCCGGTCGACATCGCTGAAGAGAACGCAGCCGAGCGGGTCGGCGGCTTCTGCGAGGAGCGTTTCGGCCCGTTCGACACGTGGGTCAACGATGCCGCGGTCGCCATGTACGGCAAGCTCGATGAAACCACGATGGACGAGCATCGCCGCGTGTTCGACGTCGGCTATTTTGGGCTGGTGGCGGCATCGCTCTATGCGGCGCGCACGCTGAAGGAACGGGGCGGCGCGATCATCAATGTCGGCTCGGTCCTCTCCGAGCGCACGATGATCTACCAGAGCGTGTACTCGGCCATGAAGCACGCGGTGAAGGGCTTTACCGACGGGCTGCGGATGGAGCTGGAGGCAGACGCGGCGCCTGTTTCGGTGACTCTCATCAAGCCGAACGGGATGGACACGCCTTATCCCGAACATGCCCGCAACAAGCTCGACGAGCCCGCGAAGATCCCGCCGATCGTCTATGATCCCGATCTCGTCGCCCGCGCGATCCTGTTCGCGGCAGAGAATCGCAAGCGGGAGATGACGGTCGGCGGCGCCGGGCTGATGATCAGCAAGGCTGGGAATCTTGCTCCCGGCCTGACCGACAAGGTGATGGAACTGATCGGATATCCGATCCAGGTCACCGACAAGCCGGCGCGCAAGGGCGAGGCCGACAATCTGTTCCGTCCCCGCCGCGACGGCTTCGTGCACAGCAACCGGGACGGTTATGTCCGCAAGCAGAGCCTGGCGCTGGAAGCGCAGATGCGCCCCTGGGCGGCCGCCGCGATCCTGGGCGGCGTCGCGGCGACGGTTTATGCGCTGACTCGGCGCCGGCGTGGCGGCAGCGACGCGGCCGAGCCAGCCCTGCTGGCGCACCAGACCGACGGCACCGACTCCAGCGCCCAGTTCGAGGCCATGATCGCCGACGAGAACATGGTCCCCGAGCGACTACCCTAAACGATCCCTCTCCCTCCAGGGGAGAGGGCGACTCGGCCCTGCGAGGCCGAGCGGGGAGAGGGTTCCTGTGGTAAGGCGCTAACCACCCTCTCCTAGCTGCGCTAGGCAGCAAGCTGCCAAGCTCCGCTGTTCCTCTCCCCTCAAGGGAGAGGAAGCGCGCGCTACCACCCGCATCTCTGCCCTTTGTTCTGCTGCTTCAGCCACACCATCAGCGGCTGGAAATAGGCCACCATCGCATCGCCCGAGATTTCGCGGGTGCCGGTGAATTTCTCCAGCGCATCGGGCCATGGCCGGCTCGCGCCCATTTCCAGCATCGCGTTCAGGCGGCGACCGACTTCCTTGTTGTTGTAGAAGGAGCAGCGGTGCAGCGGGCCCTTCCAGCCCGCCTGCTCGCACGCCGCCTTGTAGAATTGGAACTGGAGCAGCCGGGCGAGGAAGTAGCGCGTGTACGGCGTGTTGCCGGGCACATGGTATTTGGCGCCCGGATCGAATGCGGTCGCATCGTCGCGCGGCGCCGGCGGGGTTACGCCTTGATATTGCAGCCGGAGCGCGGTCCACGCCTTGTTGTAGTCGGCAGGCTGAATCTGGCCCGAAAAGACGCCCCAGCGCCATTTGTCGACCAGCAGCCCGAACGGCAGGAACGCGACCTTGTCCATCGCCTGGCGGAGCAGCAGGCCGATATCCTTGTCGGCGCTCGGCACCTTGGCAGGGTCGAGCAGGCCGATGCTCACCAAATATTGCGGGGTGATCGACAGCGCGACGAAATCGCCGATCGCCTCATGGAAACCGTCATTGGCGCCGTTCTCGTACAGGAACGGCTGGTTCTTATAGGCCCGCTGATAATAATTGTGGCCCAGCTCGTGGTGGATCGTGACGAAGTCATCGCTGTTCACCTTGATGCACAGCTTGATGCGCAGATCGTCCTTGTTATCGATATCCCAGGCCGAGGCGTGGCACACGACGTCCCGGTCGGCCGGCTTCAGGAACAGCGAGCGCTTCCAGAACGTGTCGGGCAGCGGCGCGAAGCCGAGCGAGGAATAGAAGCCCTCCCCCGTCTCGACCATCTTCTTCCAGTCATAGCCCTTGGCCTTCAGCAGGTCGCCGACTTCATAGCCGAGGTCACCGGTGCCCGGAGGCGCGACCACATCATAGATGTTGCCCCATTCCTGCGCCCACATATTGCCGAGCAGGTCGGCGCGGATCGGACCTGTCCTGGGCTGGATCGCATCGCCATATTTCGCATTCAGCTTGGCGCGCGTGTAGCAATGCAGCTCGTCATAGAGCGGCTTGACCTGGTTCCAGAGTTTGTCGGTCAGCGCAGCGAACTGGTCGGGCGGCATGTCGTATTGGGACCGCCACATTGCGCCCGTGTCCGGATAGCCGAGCTCCTTCGCCCCCAGGTTGGCGATTTCGACCATCCGCGCATAATCGGCACGCATCGGCTTGCCGACATTGTCGTGCCAGCTGACCCACATCTCCTTCAGCGCGGCAGGGTCGCGGCTCGTGCCCATCGCCGCTTCGATATCGCTGCCGCTGATCGGCTTGCCGTGCAGCGTGCCCTTTCCCTTGCCGTAAGTGGAGTTAAGCCGCGTCGCTATCTCATTGAGCTCGTTCGCGGCGCCCGGCGTCGTCGGCGCCGGCAGGACAAGCCCGCCGCGCAGGATGTCGAGCTTTCGCTTCGTATCAAAGGAGAGTCCTGGAACCTTCTGAAATCGCGCCGCTTTCTTGGCGAACTTGACCGCCATTTCGGTGCCGATGGTGCCGTATTTGGCCGCCAGCGCATCGGTATCGTCGGTGATGTAGGTGTTGTTGATCCAGGCGACCCGGTTTGCCTCGACCGAGAAGTCGGCGAGCTGCTTCTCGGCGCTCGCGACGAACGCGTCCGCTTCGGCGGCGGTGGGAGCGGCAGGCTGCTGGGCGACCGCGCCGGCGCTTGCCAGCGCAGCCGCAACGGCAAGCGCCGAAATCATGATCCTCTTCATCGGCTTCCCCTTTTTTGAATGCCGGGCAGATGACGCGCCGGCGCGCGAGAGGTCAAGCGGCGAGGAACCGGGCGAGCGCCTCCCCCAGCTCAGGTTTCACCACCGCGCTCATGTGACCGCCGGGGACGAGCGCCAGTTGTCCATGCGGAAGCGCCTCGGCCAAGGCAGTCGCGGAGCCGTTGTCGTCATCGTCTTCGCCGCACAGCACCAGCGTCGGCTGCGCGATCGAGCGGATCACTGCTTCCGGCGTATCGGTGAATGTGTTCAGGATATTGAGCAGCGCGATCGGATCGCTCTTCGTCGACTTGATGAAGCCCTGCACATTGCCTTCCGGCGTGCCGGGGCGAAAGCTGCCGAGGTTCGTGAGGACGTGGCGGAAGTGGCCGGCGCGGCGCGACGTATGCATCAGCCCTTCCAGTCCCATGCCGGACAGGACCACGCGGTTCGGTTTCGCGCCTCGCGCCAGCATCCGCGACACCGTGCGCGCGCCGAGCGAGTAACCGCCTAGATCATAATCCGTGAGGCCCAGATACTCGACCAGGCCGAGATTATCGTCGGTCAGGATATCGGGCGGATAGAGGGCGGGATCATGCGGCGCGCCGCTTTTCCCGTGCGCACGCAGGTCCGGCATGATCACCCGAAAACCTTCGGCGGCAACCTTGGCGGCATGGCCAAAACGGATCCAGTTCATGTCGGCCGAAGAGATATAGCCGTGGATCAGCACCACCGGCCTCCCCTCGCCCAGCTCGTGCCAGGCGAGGCGGACGCCATCGGGCGCAGTGAAAAAGTGGGTCGTGGGCGTCATTCCTCCCCATTATCCGTTCGCTTCGAGCGAAGTCGAGAAGCGCATAGCTGGGAGCCGTTGTTTCTCGACTTCGCTCGAAACGAACGGGGTTTAGGAGGGCATGCCTCCGACCTTATTCCATTTGTCGACCAGCACCTGATATTCGTCCGTGCGAATCCGTTTCAGGCCGGACGTGTCGATCCAGGCCTCGTGCATGCTTTCCGCGCCAAAATGATGGACGGGCGTGAACCGCGCGGGATCGTCGAAGCTGCCGATGGTCAGGTCCATCTTCTCGCTGCCTCCGATGAAAGCAAAGCCCAGGGGCGTTCCGCAGCTTGCGCAGAACGGACGCCGGGCAATCGGCGAGCTGTCGTACCAGTCCGGCTCGTCGCCCATCCAATGCACGCCCGCTCTCTTCACGCTCTTGAACGCCGCCGCGAACCCGCCGGTGGCGCGCTGGCACATGCGGCAATGGCAGAGATAGGCCTCATCATTGTCGATCGCGACTTCGTAGCGAATTCGCCCGCATTGGCAGCCGCCGGTGACCGTTTCCATACGCGCCTCCTCGCTGGTCCGAATGCCGTCTCCCCGTTCACGACTCAATCATTGAATAATAAGCATTGTCTATTATATGTGTGGACATGGCAGATACGCTTGGTTTTCTGGTCGGGGACATCTCGCGCCTGATGCGGCGGGCCTTCGACGTGCGCGCGCGCACGATCGGCGTCACGCGCCCGCAATGGCGGATGCTAACGACTCTTTCCCGGCACGAGGGCGTCAACCAGGGCCGGCTGGCCGATCTGCTCGACGTGGAAGCAATCACCCTGTGCCGGATGGTCGACCGCTTGTCGGAAGCCGACCTGGTCGAGCGCCGGCCCGATCCAACGGATCGCCGCGCCTGGCGTATCTATCTGACCGATCGCGCGCGCCCGATTCTGGGGGAGCTGCGTTCTTTGGCCGATGACCTCATCGAGGAGACGCTGGACGGCGTGAGCGCTGCCGAGCGCGAGACGCTCATGACCTTGCTGGAACGCATCCGCATCAATCTCAACGACGAAAGAAAAGAAAAGACCGCCGCCAATGGCTGACGCAGATCGCCCCATCATCGCCGAGCGCGAAATCGCCGCTCCCGCCGACGTTCAGGCTACGCCGCAGGCTGAAAAGCCGAAGCGGCGCTGGCTGCGCCTGGCCGCGCTTCTGTCCGTTCCGCTGATCCTGGTCGCGGTCGGGGCCTATGTGTGGCTGACGTCCGGCCGGTTCGTTTCGACCGACAACGCCTATGTCCAGCAGGACAAGGTTTCAGTCTCCGCCGATGTCGGCGGCCGCATCGTCGCCGTGAACGTCCGCGAGAACCAGCATGTGAACAAGGGCGACCTGCTGTTCCGGATCGATCCAGAGCCTTACCGCATCGCAGTCGAGCAGGCCCGCGCTGCGCTCGCCAATGCGCAGGTCAACGTCCAGACGCTCAAGACCGAATATCAGGGCAAGGGCGCCGATATCTCGGGCGCGCGCATCGCCATCCAGCAGGCGCAGGAAGATTTCGACCGCCAGTCGGAGCTGATGAAGCGCGGTTTCACAACGCGCGCGTCGTACCTCAACTCGCAGCATGCCCTGCAACAGGCCAGGGTGCAGCTTGAAAACGCGCAGGCGCAGGCAGCGGAAGCCAAGGCCAAGCTGCAGACCGGCGCCGCCGTGCCGGGCGAAAACCCGCAGATTGCGGCCGCGCGCGCGCAGCTCGACCAGGCGCTGCTCAACCTGAAGCGCACTGAAGTCCGCGCGCCATCCGCCGGCACCGTCAGCCAGGCGGATCGGCTGCAGGTCGGCAATCAGATCGTCTCCGGGCTGCCGGCGCTCAGCATTGTCGTCAGCGACCGTGCCTGGGTGGAAGCGAATTTCAAGGAAACGCAGCTCAACAAGGTCCGTGTGGGCCAGCCTGCGGAGATCGAGATCGACGCCTATTCGGGGCTGAAGCTGAAGGGCCATGTCTGGAGCTTTGGCGCCGGCACGGGTTCCGAATTCTCGGTGCTTCCGGCCCAGAACGCCAACGGCAATTGGGTCAAGGTCACGCAGCGCGTGCCGGTGCGGATCGCGATCGACGAGCAGTCCCCGCGGCCGCTGATCGCGGGCCTCAGTGCGAACGTCAGGGTCGATGTCCGCGGCCAGCGCTAACGTCGGCGCGGACGTCGCCGCCACGCCCGTCGAGCAAAGAGGTCTGCTGACCATCGCGGTGATGCTCGCGACGGTGATGCAGATCCTCGACACCACGATCGCGAACGTGGCGCTGCCGCACATGCAGACGTCGCTGGGCGCGACGGCGGATACCGTCACCTGGGTGCTGACCAGCTATATCGTCGCGTCGGCGATCGCCATTCCGGTGACCGGATGGCTTGCCGACCGGTTCGGCTCGCGCAACCTGTTCCTGTTCGCGGTGGCCGGGTTCGTGCTTGCGTCGATGCTGTGCGGCATCGCGACCAGCCTTGGCGAAATGGTGATCTTCCGGGTCTTCCAGGGCATCGCCGCGGCCTTCATCAATCCGCTGTCCCAGACGGTCATGATGGACATCAATCCGCCGTCCAAACAGGCGCGGGCGATGGCCGTGTGGGGCATGGGCATCATGGTCGGGCCGATCCTCGGGCCCGTGCTCGGCGGCTGGCTGACCGACAATTTCGATTGGCGCTGGTGCTTTTACGTCAACGTGCCGTTCGGCATCATCACCTTCACGATGATGTGGCTGCTGCTGCCGTCGAAGCCGCTGCGGCCGCGGCGGTTCGACATCTTCGGCTTTGCCCTGCTGGCGCTGGCGGTCTCCACCTTCCAGGTGATGCTCGACCGCGGCCAGCAGCTTGACTGGTTCGACAGCTGGGAAATCCGGATCGAGGCCGGCGTCGCGCTTGCCGCCGCCTGGATGTGGGGCGTCCACATGACGACGGCGAAGCACCCGATGTTCGATCGCGAAATCTTCACCAACCGCAACATGCTGACGGCGCTGTTCTTCATGCTGGTGATCGGCGTGATCATGTTCGCGACGATGGCGCTGCTGCCGCCGATGTTGCAGCGGATCTGGGACTATCCGGTGATCGACGCGGGCCTGCTGCTCGCGCCGCGTGGCGTGGGTGTGCTGATCACGATGTGGGTCGCGGGCCAGCTGATGGGCAAGATCGACCCGCGCTGGCTGGTCGGCACCGGCATGGCGATCGCTGCCGTGTCGCTGTGGGAAATGACGCAATGGTCGCTGGGCATGGATTATCGCTGGATCGTGATTTCCGGCGCGATCCAGGGGCTTGGCATGGGTCTGGTGTTCATGCCGCTGAACCTGACGGCGTTCGGCACGCTCGATCCCAAATACCGGACCGAAGGCGCGAGCCTGCTGAACCTGTTCCGCTCGATCGGCGCATCCGCCGGCATCTCGGTGGTGACGACGTTCCTCGCGCGGAACGTCCAGACCAGCCATTCTGACCTGGTTGGCCATATCACCCCGTTCAGCCTGCCCTCGATCGACGCCTCCGCGTCCGAGCGGCTGATGAGCGCGGGCGATTCCGTCATGGCCATGATCGATGCGGAGATAAATCGGCAGGCGCTGATGATCGCCTATCTGGACGATTTCAAGATGATGGCGATCGTGACGATGCTGGCGGTGCCGCTGGTCCTGTTCCTCCGCCGCCCGGCAAAGCCGGAAGGCATTCAGCACGTGGCGATGGAATAGCTTAGCCGAAGCCGTTCGCGAGGAAGCGCTCAGCAATAGCGGCGTGGAGTGCAGCGCCCCGCGCCATCACGCTTTCATCGAGCACCATCCGGTTGGAGTGCAGACCGCAGCAGCTGCGCCAGTCGCTGCCGCTCTCAGACGCTCCCAGGAAGGCCATCGCCCCCGGCACCTTCTCCAGGACATAAGAGAAGTCTTCCGCGCCCATCACGGGTGCCGGCATGGTGATCCAGGACGACGCGCCGAACACATCCTCCACGGTCGCGCGGGCGAAATCCACCGCGCGGGCGTCGCACACGGTCGGCGGAAAGCCGGCTTCGAACGCGACGGTCGCGCTCGCACCGTGCGCCGCCGCGATCCCTTCGGCGAGCCTTCTCAACCCATCCTGCACCGCGGCGCGCGTGCCCGGCGACAGCGTCCGAATCGTGCCCAGCAGCGAGGCGGATTCGGGAATGACATTGTCGGTCGATCCCCCCTCGACCTTGCCGATCGTCACCACCGCGGGATCGGTGACCGACACATGCCGCGTGACCCAGGTCTGGATCGCGAGCACGATCTCGCAGGCGATCGGCACCGGATCGAGCGCGTCATGCGGCATCGAGGCGTGGCCGCCGCGCCCGTGCACCGTCACCTTGATCTTGTCCGCAGAGGCAAGGAGCGGCCCGGCGCGGCTGCTGAACACACCGTGGGGTGCATTCGGCATCACGTGCAGCGCGAACGCCGCGTCCGGCAGCGGATCGAGAAGGCCGTCGTCCATCATGTAGCGCGCGCCGTGCCAGCCTTCCTCGCCCGGCTGGAACATGAACAGCACGGTGCCCTTCAGGGCGTCGCGCCTGGCGCAGAGCAGCTTCGCGGCGCCGACCAGCATTGCGACATGACTGTCGTGCCCGCACGCGTGCATCGCGCCCTCGGTGCCGGATGCGAATGCGAGGCCGGTGTCCTCATGCATCGGCAGCGCATCCATGTCGCCACGCAGCAGCACCGTCCGCCCGCTCGCCGCCCCGTTGAGAACGGCGACGAGGCCGGTCGTCGAACCCCCTTCCCGGTATTCGAGCGGCAGCCCGGCCAGGGCGGCCTTCACTTTCGCCGTCGTCTTCGGCAGCGAAAGCCCGAGTTCCGGTTCCGAGTGAATCGCGCGGCGGAGCGCAACGAGATCCGGCAGCATCGCCTCCGCGTCCCTGGTCCAGTCGGTCGTGTGAAGGGTCATGACAGTCTCCCGAAGCCGGCAGTCAAGCCGCTCCGATCCTGGAAAACAAGCCCTGGAAGAAAATGACGCGCCCGACATGAATGTGCTGGGCACTCAGAACATTGGGACATCTGTCGCTCTGACCCGAAAGGGCCGACTGCGCCCTTCCTCGGCATCAGCTCACAGCCTCATATGGCTGCAAACCGGACATAGGCTAACGAATTGGCCTCTGTTGCGGAACTTCTAACCCTCATCTTCCTCTCGCGCAGCCGGCGGCGGCGGGCAGTTTGGGCGCGGCCGGGTCTTGCGCACCACCTTGGTCGTCGCGAACTCCGCTCGCGACAGCGCCTTCGACTTGTCGGCATCGGCGGCGGCGAATTTGTCCGTCGTCTTCTTCGCCCATTCCTCGAAGCTCAGCCGCCCGTCATGATCGGCATCCAGCCGCGCGAACGCCTTGCGCCGGTTCGCCAGATACTCCTCCGCGCTGACCAGTTCGTTGCGGTCCTTGTCGTAGCGGTCGAAGCGCTTCTGCTCGCGCGTGCGCTCTTCGGCTTCGGGCGGCGCGACGTCGGGCGCCTCGGTCGAGCGCGCGAGCGGTGGCGCGATCGCCGACAGCAGCGGCGTGTCCTGCTTGCCGCTGCTCCACCAGACCAGCCCCGCCCCCGCCAGCAACAGCGCCGACGCGACGCCCGCCAGAAATCGCCACATGCCCGAACTCCCCCCGTTAGGGTGAGCTTAGAAACCGCTAACGGCCGGTCAAGCCCGCCAGCATCGCACGAGCGACGCGGCGCGGCGAGCCCTGCCGCCGTGGCAAGTCCAGCCCGCGCCTCAGATCCCGCCCTGCGAGCGCCGTGAGCACGGCCAAGGCTTTCGGCAGGCGCTCGGGCATGGCGTAAGCGGATGCCAGCGCAAGCGCCCGCTCCGCCGTGGTCCGGTCGCTGATCCGGAAGGCGAGATCGACCAGCGCCCACAGCCGACCCGCCCGCTCCGCCGCGTCGGGTGCGCCGCCCAACAGCTTCGCCGCAACCCCAAACAGCGTGCCGCCCCGTGCCGCGGCATAGGTCGCGAGCGAATCCTCTGGCAGAGGCAGCGGATCGAGCAGCGCTTCCCAGCCGTCGATCAGCGGCAGCAGCGACGTGGGCTCGATCGCCGACGCGTCGGCCAATGCTACCAGAACCGGATCTACCGGCGCCGCCGTCCCCAGCGACTGCAGTGCATCGTGCCACCAGGTCAGGCGCATCTGCCCCACTGCCGGATTCTCGGTCCGCGCCACGATTGCGCCGAGCTGTTCGTCGAGCGCCCACAGCGCCGCCAGTGCGGGCCGCCGGGAGGACGGGGCGTAGGCCAGCGCCAGCGCCCGCTCCGGGTCGGCCGGCTGTGGTGCCGAGATATCCGCATTCATCATGCTACGCGTGGTTAACCTTGCCCCTTCAGGACGCCTTAGGCGCGCTGCCTCACAGTGCAAGCAAGCTCGCCCGAGGTGGATATGCTGGGGATCGAACGAAAGCGGCACGCCGCGGACAAGCCCGGCTTCCTCGGGCGGCTGGCGCGGAACGTTGCGGGCAATACCGCGGCGATCATGGCTGCCGCCTTGCTTCCGCTGGCCGGCTTCACCGGCGCGGCGGTCGACATGGCGCGGCTGTACGTCGTGAAGGTGCGGCTGCAGCAGTCCTGCGATGCCGGTGCGCTGGCCGGCCGCAAGATGATGACCGGCACGTCGCTCACCGACGACAACAAGACGCAGGCCAGGCTATTCTTCGACAACAATTTCAGGTCGGGCTGGTTTCAGACCAGCAACGCTTCGTTTGCGGCGAGCGACACCACCGATGGCCAGGTTCAGGGCACAGCGTCGGTCACCGTGCCAGTCACGCTGATGAGCATGTTCGGCGCTGGCCCGACGACGCTGAACGTCACCTGCGAGGCGCGCAAGGAGATCGGCGACGTCGACGTGATGTTCGTGCTCGATGTCACCGGATCGATGACCTGCACCACGTCCGAGACCTCGTGCTCGAACGAGACCACGCCCGTGTCTTACTCCTCGCCGTCGGGCACGCGCTACTACATGCAGGAAAAGACGGGCTCGAAGATCAAGGCTCTGCGCACCGCCGTGCTGACCTTCTACGACACGTTAGCAGCGGCGGCCGACGCCAATTCGAGGATCCGCTACGGGTTCGTTCCCTATGCGTCGTCGGTGAATGTCGGCACGATCATTCCGGCCAACTATGTCGACGACAGCTCGACCTTCCCGACCCGCAAGCGGATCGCCGACGCCGATTCGACAGCCAAGACGAATACTTACAACGGCGACAGCCAGACCGACTGCAACAACCGGGCAGTCGCGCGCAGCCCTGCGGGCACCGACTACCCGGCCTCGCGTACTGTCGTGAACAGCTGGACGGCCGCGAGCGGCCGCAACCCCAGCGTGTGCAAGACGACGACCTATACGCTCGTGCCGATGTGGCGCTATGACGATTGGCCGGTCGATGTCAGCGCCTACAAAACGGGCGCGACGGTGACCAATCCGACCCGTGTCGACGGCGCTACTTCCGTCTGGGACGGGTGCGTCATCGAACGTCAAACCGGCGACAGCGACATCAACCTGATTCCGAGCAGCACGTCGGGCACGAAATGGCGTCCGGCCTGGATCGACGCCGTTTACGATCGGCCGAACGTCGCATCCGACGACACGACGGCCGATACCTGGACCAGTTCTTCGTCGACGCTGCGCAGCCGGTACACGCCGAATATGATCCTGGCGCAATATCAGGAATATGCCTGCCCGAAACAGGCGCAGCGCCTGGCGGTGATGAGCCGCACCGACGTCAGTAACTACGTCAACGCCAGCGACTTCAGGGCGATCGGCTACACCTATCACGACGTCGGCTTCGTATGGGGCGCACGTTTCCTGTCGCCCAACGGGCCATTTGCGGCCGATACCGACTGCCGTACCGGGCGGACCTGCGGTCGCCACCTCGTCTTCATGACCGACGGCGACATGAACCCGCTGAATTGCGTCTACAGCAGCCTCGGTTACGAGCGGCTCGAAGGGCGTGTGATGGGGTCGAAGCCGGTCGGGACGTGCGTGACCAGTTCCAGCCAATTCGTCATCAATACGACGCCCTCGCAGCTTGAACCGAAGCACAATGCCCGGCTCCAGGCAATCTGCACCCAGGCGAAGAACAACGGCATCACGGTCTGGGTCGTCGCCTATGCACAGACGTTGACCGACGATATGAAGGCCTGCGCGTCGAGCGCGAGCACGGCGATCTACGCGCCCACCGACCAGAAGCTGCAGGACGCGTTCAAGCAGATCGCCGGCAAGATCGCCGAGCTGAGGATCTCGAAATGATGCGGCCCTCCTTTCTCGCGCGGCTCCGCGACGATGCGCGCGGCTCGCCGATCGCCGAATTCGCCGTCGTCGCGCCGACGATGCTGCTGCTGATCATGGCATCGATGGACCTGGCCTATAGCAGCTACGCCACCTCGGTCCTGGAAGGCGAGATTCAGAAGGCGTCTCGCGATTCCGGCATGGAAGGAAGCGGCGACAAGCTCGCGGCGATCCAGGCCAAGGCTGAAAATCAGGTCAGGCTGGTCGTGAAGAACGCGACCTTCACGCCGCTGCGCAAGAGCTACACCAGCTATCTGACCGCCAAGCCCGAGCGGTTCACCGACTCCAACGGCAACGGCCAGCGTGATCCCGGCGAATGCTTCGACGATGTGAACGCCAACGGCCAATGGGATTCCGATCCCGGCAACGACGGCCAGGGCGGCGCGAACGATGTCGCCGCCTATACGATGAAGATGACCTTCCCGCGGCTTTTCCCGCTGGCCGGCATGATCGGCCTGCCTTCGACCGAGACGATCACGGTCAAGACCTATCTGCGCAACCAGCCCTACAACGCGCAGAACGTTCCGACGGTGAAGACGCTATGCACCTGATCCGGACCAAGGCGCCGCCTTTCGCATCTCTTTTGTCGCGGCTGCGGCGGGATCGGAGCGGCCTAGCATTGATCGAGTTCGCCTATGCGATGCCCGCCGTGATGGGCATGGGCATGTACGGCATCGAGACCGCGAACCTGGCCCAAACCCATCTCCGCGTCAGCCAGATCGCGCTGATGCTGGCCGACAATGCCTCCCGGGCAGGCGCTGATGCCGCAGGCGGCACGATCCAGCAACTGCGCGAAATCGACATCAACGATGTGATGCAGGGCGTGCGCCTTCAGGGCGCCCGGATCGATCTTGCCAACAACGGCCGCGTGACGTTGTCGAGCCTCGAAACCAATTCCAGCGGCGGCCAATGGATTCACTGGCAGCGCTGCCTCGGCATGAAACGGGGCGTCGGCTGGGATTCGAGCTTCGGCACTGCGGGCACGGGCAGCACCGGCACCGGCTTTGCCGGCATGGGTCGAGCGGGCGCCGAGGTGAAGGCACCTGCTGGCGAAGCGGTGATCTTTGTCGAGGTCAACTACCAGTACAAGCCGCTGTTCGGCACCTGGCTCATCGGCGCGCCCAGGATCCAGTACACCGCCTCCTACCTCGTCCGCGACAAGCGCGACCTGTCCGTGAACAACGGCGCGGGAATCGATGACCCCACGCCGTCGGTCGGATCGGCGAAGATGACCTGCGACAAATACACCGCCTGACCGGCTTCGGAGCGAGCTCGGGTCGAGGCGGGTCTAGCTCAGCGGTAGCAGACCTTCTTCACTGCCTCGACTACCCGCGCGGTATCGATCAGCGCCGCCTTCTCCAGGTTCGCCGCATAGGGCAGCGGCACGTCGGCATTGGTCACGCGCAGCACCGGGGCGTCGAGATCGTCGAAGCCCTGCTCCATCGCCACCGCCGCGATCTCGCTGGAGATCGAGCAGGTCGGCCAGCCTTCCTCGACCACGACGATCCGGTTGGTCTTGGCGAGACTCTTCAGCACGGTTGCCGTGTCCAGCGGACGCAGCGTGCGGAGATCGATCACTTCCGCATCGATCCCCTCGCCCGCCAGCTGCTCTGCGGCCTCCAGCGCGACGCCGACGCCGATCGAATAGCTGACCAGGGTCACGTCCTTGCCCGGCTTCATGATCCGCGCCTTGCCGATCGGCAGCACGAAATCGTCGAGCTTCGGCACGTCGAAGCTGCGGCCATAAAGCAGCTCGTTTTCCAGGAACACGACCGGGTCTTCGCTCCGGATCGCCGCCTTCAGCAACCCCTTCGCATCGGCCGCATCATAGGGCGAGATCACGATCAGGCCCGGCACGCTGGCATACCAGGGACCGTAATTCTGGCTGTGCTGCGCCGCGACGCGCGAGGCGGCGCCGTTCGGTCCGCGGAACACGATCGGGCAGCGCATCTGGCCGCCGGACATATAGTTGGTCTTAGCGGCCGAGTTGATGATGTGATCGATCGCCTGCATCGCGAAGTTGAACGTCATGAACTCGACGATCGGGCGCAACCCGCCCATCGCCGCGCCGGTGCCCACACCGGCAAAGCCGTATTCGGTGATCGGCGTGTCGATCACGCGCTTCGGCCCGAACTCGTCGAGCAACCCTTGCGTGACCTTATAGGCGCCCTGATATTCGGCGACTTCCTCGCCCATCACGAAGACGCGCTCGTCCTTGCGCATCTCCTCCGCCATCGCGTCGCGCAGCGCCTCGCGGACGGTCGTGCGGACCATCTCGGTGCCTTCGGGCACCTCGGCCTCGCCGACGGTCGCGTCGTGCGTCGCCGCTTCGAACAGCTTGCGCGCACCGGTCTCGACCTTGTGCGGCTCCGGCGTGGGTTCCGTCTTCTGGTCGGCCGGCTCCTGCGCGCCTGCCTTGGCCGGAGCGGGCGTCGTCGCCTCGCCCTCGCCCGCGATGGTTGCAATCACCGTGCCGACCTTCACGCCGTCGGTGCCTTCCGGCACCAGGATTTCGGCGATCGTGCCTTCGTCGACGGCCTCGAATTCCATCGTCGCCTTGTCGGTCTCGATTTCGGCGAGGATGTCGCCCGATTTGACGATGTCGCCGGCCTTCACCAGCCACTTGGCGAGCGTGCCTTCCTCCATGGTCGGGGAGAGGGCCGGCATTTTGAGTTCGATCGCCATCAGTAGGTTTCCACCAGCACGTCGGTATAAAGCTCGTCGAGCGGTGGCTCAGGCGAGCTCTCGGCGAAATCGGCCGCCTCGCTGACGATGCGCCTTATGTCCTTGTCGATGTCCTTCAAGGCCGCTTCGGTGACGCCCATCTTCTCGAGCTCGCGCGCGGCATGGTCGATCGGGTCCGACTTCTCCCGCACGGCCTGGACTTCGTCGCGGCTGCGATACTTGGCAGGGTCGGACATGGAATGGCCGCGATAGCGGTATGTCTTCATCTCCAGGATCACCGGCCCCTTGCCGCTGCGCACCCATTCGGCGGCCGTCTCGCCGGCGCCGCGGCAGGCGAGCACGTCCATGCCGTCAACCTGGATGCCGGGAATGCGGAAGCTCTCGCCGCGGCGATACAGCTGGTCCTCCGCCGAGGAGCGGTTGACGCTGGTGCCCATCGCATACTGGTTGTTCTCGATCACGAAGATGATCGGCAGCTTCCAGAGCTCCGCCATGTTGAAGCTCTCGTAGACCTGGCCCTGGTTCGCGGCGCCGTCGCCGAAATAGGCCATGCACAGTCCACCGTCTTCGGCATATTTGTGCTTGAACGCGAGGCCGGTGCCGAGACTCACCTGCGCACCGACGATGCCGTGACCGCCATAAAAGCGGTGATCGACCGAGAACATGTGCATCGATCCGCCCTTGCCGTGGCTGATGCCGGCCTCGCGCCCGGTCAGCTCGGCCATGATCACCTTCGGATCAATGCCATAGGCCAGCATGTGGCCATGATCGCGATAGCCGGTGATGACGCTGTCGAGGCCGCCGGTCAGCGCGGATTGCAAGCCCACGGCGACCGCTTCCTGGCCGATATACAGGTGGCAGAAACCGCCGATCAGGCCGAGCCCATAGAGCTGCCCCGCCTTTTCCTCGAAACGGCGGATCAGCAGCATCTGCCGGTAAAGTTCCAGCAGCTCGTCCTTGCTCGCCTTGTAGCGCTGCGGCTCGGGCGGACGTTCGCGGTTCGGCGTTGCGGGCGGCGCACTGTCGGACGCCTTCGGCTTTGCGGCACGGGCCAAGGTGATTACCCCTTCTTGGGTGAGGATTGCGCCGCCTATAAGCGCGGGACGCCAGGCTTCGCAACCGATGCTAGGTCTGCGAGAGACTCAACAGATTTCCGAACGGATCGGCGAACCACGCGACCTTTGCCTTGCCGTCCGGAGCGCTCCAGATTCCGAGCTCGTCCTGCCCCATGCCGTCATAGATCGAGAATGTGATTCCCTTCTCGTTCAAGGCGCGCACTGCGGAAGCGATGTCGGGCACATCCCAGCCGAGCACCGGATGCGCGTGCGGCTGGAAATCCGGCATCGGCGTCATCCGGAGCAAACCGTCGCCGAACGCGTAGAAATCGCCGAAATCGTCGCGGCTCTTGTGCTTCAGGCCCAGCACGCCTTCGTAAAAGGCGCGGCCTTCGTCGCGGTTACGCACGCTCACGAACGCAACCGGCCTGGCATTGTCGAGAGTCATGGCCTCACCCCCTGCCGTGAGGGGGATGAACTTACCTGACCGGGTCGGCCTGGTCCATCGGGATGATGATCTCGTCCGGATGGGCATAGCCGAGGCGTTCGCGGATCAGCTCGTCGGCCAGGTCGGGATTGGCCTTGCGCGGATCGAGCAGCGCGACGCGGTTGGCGATCACCTTCTTCTGCGCTTCGAGTTTCGACAGCTCCGCCTGCTTCTTGTCGAGCTGGTGGCGGTAATCGCCCCAGGCGATCACGCCATTGGGCCCGGCCAGCGCATAGCCGCCGAAGAAGGCGATCACGAGCAACGCGACCGCCGGTCCCGCCGCACGCTTCACCAAATCCCAGACTGTCCGATGCTTCCCCATCAACTCCCTTGAATCACAGCGGAGTCGCAGGATCAACTCGTTTTTCGCGGTTATTCACCGGATCAGTTCGACTTCGACATTCGCTGGCACACTGGCCGGAGCGAAGGCGCGATCCGCAGCAACGGCCGTGACGCCGAGACGGCCTGCCATGGCCAAACACAACCGATCGCCCAATGACAGACCCAGATGCCTTGTCGGCTTCCGAAGCAGCCCCGCCGCGATGCCGTCAGTTTCCTCAACAGGAAGAACCGTGATGGCCAATGTAGCGAAGGCCTCGACGATGGCGGCAGGCGAATCGGATACCTCCGACAATCGGGCAACAACTTCCGCCAGATTGGCAGCGCCGATCGCCGCCTCCGGTGTCATGGAGATCACCCGCTCCCACCCACTCTCTCGTTTCAAGGCGGCCAGCACAGCCGATGCGTCGAGCAGATACTTCAATCTTCGCGCCCGGCTTCGGCGCGCTTCTCGCGGATGAAGTCGTCGACGGTTCCCATCTTGCCCAGGCACGGCGCGAGAATCTGCCGCGCCTTCTCCCATCGTTCGGCGGCGGTCAGATCTCGAATAGGTTCGTAAAGCGCACCAGAGGTCAGCGGCCCGGCTTGCGTCACCGGCGCCCGCTTTGCGCCGTGACGGCCCGGGATCGGACGCAAGCCGTAACGGCTGAGCACCTCTGCCGTCCAACGACCGAGGTGCTGACGTTCGGGGTTGGAAAGCTCCACACCGGCTGCCCGCAAGCGCCGCTGGAGCGCCTGTACCGGCGGTCTGCGGTTGGGCTCGCGCAGCATTTCGGCGAGGACTGCGCCATCGGCGAACAGTCCTTGCACGACTTTACCGGCTCGACTGTGTTTGAACTCGTCCAGGTTCACGCGTCACCTCCATAACGTACATAACGATATACGTTATCGAGAAACAACGTCAAACCCGGAATACGTTCTTCCCCGCATAGCGTGCCTGCGGACCCAGCTGCTCCTCGATCCGGATCAGCTGGTTGTACTTGGCGAGGCGGTCGGAGCGGGCGAGGCTGCCGGTCTTGATCTGGCCGCAGTTCGTCGCGACCGCAAGGTCGGCGATCGTTGCGTCCTCGGTCTCGCCCGAACGGTGGGACATGACGGCGGTGTAGCCGGCGCGCTGCGCGGTCGAGACCGCCTCCAGCGTTTCGGACAAGGTGCCGATCTGGTTGACCTTGACCAGCAGCGAGTTGGCGAGGCCCTGCTTGATCCCGTCCGCCAGCCGCTTCGGGTTGGTGACGAACAGATCGTCGCCGACCAGCTGGACCTTCGCGCCCAGCCGATCGGTCAGCGCCTTCCAGCCGGCATAATCGTCCTCGGCCATGCCGTCCTCGATCGAGCGGATCGGATAGCGGCCGCACAGCTCCGCCAGATAATCGACCATTTGATCGGGCGAGAGCGTCCGCCCCTCGCCTTCCAGCACATATTGGCCGCCCTTGTAGAACTCGGTCGCGGCGCAATCGAGCGCAAGCACAACGTCCTCGCCGGGCCGGTACCCGGCCTGCTCGATCGAGCGCATGATGAAATCGAGCGCGTCCGCGGGCGATGCGAGGTTCGGCGCGAACCCGCCTTCGTCGCCCACCGCCGTTGCAAGGCCACGCTCGTGCAGCCCCTTCTTCAGTGTATGGAAAATCTCCGACCCCCAGCGCACTGCCTCGGCGATACTCTCGGCGCCGACCGGCATGATCATGAATTCCTGGAAGTCGATCGGATTGTCGGCATGCGCGCCGCCATTGACGATGTTCATCATCGGCACCGGCAGCAGCTGCGCCGAAACGCCGCCGACATAGCGATAGAGCGGCAGCCCGCTCGCTTCCGCCGCCGCCTTGGCGACCGCAAGGCTGACGCCCAGGATCGCGTTGGCGCCAAGCCGCGACTTATTCTCGGTGCCATCGAGCGCGATCATCTGCGCATCGATATCGGCCTGGTCCTCGGCCTCGAGCCCGAGGACGTTCTCCGCAATCTCACCGTTCACCGCACGCACCGCGTCCTCGACGCCCTTGCCAAGCCAGCGCTTCGGGTCGCCGTCGCGCTTTTCGACCGCCTCGAACGCGCCTGTCGACGCGCCCGACGGCACCGCCGCGCGGCCAAAGCTGCCATCCTCCAGGCTGACATCGACCTCCACGGTCGGGTTGCCCCGGCTGTCGAGTATCTGGCGGGCGTGAATATCGATGATTGCGGTCATGAAACGGTCTTCCTACATCGTTTCGGGATCGGAGCCGCCCCTATCGGCGCCCACGCCGGAACGCAATCGACGGCCCCGATCGGTGGAACCACGCCCGCGGAGCGATTGTTCTGGTGGCGAGTAAAGTCTGTTTCGAAAGGGATGCGCGATGACCGATGTGAGCCAGGCGAACGACGGCGAGACGCGCCAGGGTAGCGAAACCACCGCGGACAAGTTCAAGAGCCAATTCGCTTCGTTCAAAAGCCAGGCGAGCGACAAGGCCCGCGACTATGCCGGCCAGGGCGTGACCCGCGCGACCGATGCGCTCGACGACGCGGCGAAGTTCCTGCAGGACACCGCCCGCACCGTCGACGAAAAGCTCGGTCCGCAATATGGCCGCTACGGCTTCTCGGCCGCGGAAAGCGTGTCGACCTTTGCGGACCAGCTGCGCGGCAAGGACATCGACGAGCTGGTCGAGGATGTCCGCGGGCTGGTGCGCAAGAGCCCGGCGGTCGCGATCGGCGCTGCGGTCGGTCTCGGCTTCGTGCTCGCCCGCCTCGCCAAGGCCGGTGCCAGCTACGAAGCGGGCGGCAGCAGCGGTGGCAGCGGCGGTAGCTCCGATACCAATACCGGGGCAGGACGCTCCGGTTCGGCGGCGCCGTCCGGACCGGTCGGCGCGCCGGCCACGAGCCAGGCCGCCAATGAGGATTCGCCGATCACGCCAACCTTCCCGGCGTGAGGGCGCCATGAACGGGGACGTGCCGATCGGGCAGCTGTTCAGCCAACTCGTCGATGACGGCAAACGCTATGCGCGCGCCGAAGTCGAGCTGTACAAGGCCAAGGCCGCCGACAAGGCGCAGCCGGTCAAGATGGCGGCGATCTATGGCGGCATTGCCGTCACGCTTGCGCTCTCCGCCGTCACCGCGCTGCTGGTCGGGCTGATCCTGGCGCTCGAAACCCTGGTCGGCCCGCTCGCCGCGACATTGATCGTCGTGCTGGTCACGCTCGTGATCGCCGGCGGGCTCGGCTACCTCGCCTACAAGCAGGTGCTGGAGGCGCGGCGATGAGCAAAGCCGAAGTGCAGGCCAAGGCCAGCGACGCCGCTGACGCGCGCGACAAGTTCATGGCGACGCTGCACGAACTGCAGCATCGGCTGAGCCCGAAAACGATCGCTCACGACGTCAAGGAAAAGGCCAAGGAGAAGGCCGACGGTGTCAAGGCCGCGGCCAAGGAAGGCGCAGTCCAGGCAGCGACGCACCCCTCGACCGTTGCCGCGATCACGGTGCCGATCCTCGTCTATCTGTTCCGCAAACCGATCGGACGCGGCCTGAACGCGCTGTTCGGCCGCGGCACCGACGAAACCCCCGCAACCCAACCTTATGAGGAAGCGCGCGCCCCTGCTCCGCTTCCGACCGAACCGATCCGGGCCCGCCCCAAGGCCCCGGCAGAACAAGGAGCATGACGATGGCGAGCCGCAATCAGAGCAACCAGGGCAATCAGAGCACCGGCTATGGCAGCGGGCTGCGCGGCCGCGCGTCCGAAGCGGGCGACAGGATCGGCAGCGGCATCGACGGCGCGCCGCTCGCGGCGCTCGCCGCGGGCGTCGTGGTCGGGGCGGTTGCCGGCGCGCTGCTTCCACGCACGGATCGGGAAACCGAGATCCTTGGTCCGGTCGGCAGCAAGATCGGCCAGGCCGCCGCCGAAGCCGCCAAGGCTGCCCGCGACGCCGGCAAGCAGGAACTCGGCATTCTGGCGGAAAACAAGTCTCCGATGGAAGCGATCGTCGACAAGGCGATGGATGCAGTCAGCGCCGCCGGCTCGGCCGCGGGAAATGCGGCCGCGTCCACCGTCAAGGGCAAGCAGGAGGCCTGAGGGAGTTTAGAGTTAGCACAAGCCGGGGCTTACAATGCCGGCTTGCCTGAGCCTGTCGAAGGCCTCTCTTCTTCCGTGTTCGGTACAAAAAAAGGAAAGAAGGGCTTCGACAAGCTCAGCCCAGCCGGCATCGATTCTGGAGCCAACGACGACTCCCACTCTGCCTGATCTTGCCGCTTCGCCACCCTGCCGCTACGGCCCGCGGCCATGAGCAAAATGCACCTGGTGTTCGGTGGCCGCGTGAAGGATCCGCGCGGCCTGGAATTCGTCGACCTGAAGAACATCGACATCGTCGGCATCTATCCCGACTATAAGAGCGCCGAAACCGCCTGGCGCGGCGCCGCCCAACGCACAGTCGACGACGCGGAGATGAAATACGTGGTCGTCCACCTCCACCGCCTGCTGGAACCCGACGCCTGACTGGCGGCATTCGGCTACCTATCTACTAGAATGGAGAGAGGGAGCATGGATCGCCACCTACCTCCTTCAAGGCACGTCGTAACCGTGAAGGTCTGCAAAGGGTGGAAATCGGACGCTAGGATTTTCAGCCCAGAGAAGTTTGGATAGCCTAGCGTTGGATCGGTCGCGGTCCGACTGTGTGACCTTGAGGCGCGGATAACGGCCGCACTTCGAGGATGCGCTGAACGCTAACGCCGGGTTCGACGCCATCTGAAAAACGGGCGTCATATTGTTTCAGGCTGAATTCGACGCGCATCCGCAGCAATTGATGCTCTTTGTCCTTGTTGATCAGATTTGATCGCAGCGCCTCGTATACCGCCGCGGCCTGTTTTCCGTCCGCGGAAAACGGCAGCGGAGCACATCCCGGTTCGAACTCGGCATAGCTGTTCAGGAACTCATATACGCGGACTCGAATCCACCCTGTCTGCACGGCTCCGAGCCGCGCGTTTATGAGATCTTGGCACTTCGGAAGTCGCCCGAAGTGGCCAACAATCAGGTCGTCTTTAGGACTTACGCGCTCCCCTGCGCATGTTGAGCACAGTCCTGCTAGAATGAGCAGGCCGCACACGCGAGCAATCGAAGATGCACATTCTTCGAGCTTGGTATGAAGCGCGGCCATTGCGAGCTTATCTAGCGTGCACGTAGCGTCCGCAAGAGGTCGATTCCGGCCGCCAGGAGGCCGCGACCGCGAGTGTCCACATGGGGCTGAAACTGGCCTTCGATGACTGAACGATCCGATCACTGGCTCCGGATGGCGAGCAGTCCAGCGGTCCCGGCAGCCAGGATGCAGCCCGGCACCGCCACGTCGCGGGTAAGCCGGGACGTCTAGGCGGCCGGCGATCGGGCGGTTGGCGCCAGCCTGATCACCTCCGGCTTGCGCATGAAGGCGGGGAGCAGCGCTTCCGGGGCCTGGTCGCGCCAGCCGCTTGCCTGTCGCATCGCGCTGTCGAACCTTTCCTCGTCGCCGGCGCCGGCGAAGCGCGTCAGCCAGACCAGCACGCGCTCTCGTTCGCGGATCGGCAGGCGCGGAAAATTGTTCGCTTCCGCAGCCGATGTGAGCACCGCCTGCACCGGCGCGCCTGCGCTCTCGTAAAGCGGCCGCATGTGGCCGTCGAAGAACGACAGGAACGCCTCGGGGTCGGCGCTGCCCAGGTAACGGATCGTCAGCCGCATCGCCGCCGCGCCGTGGCGCCCGGGCACGGACCCGCGCTTCAGTTTCAGCAGCAGCACATTGTCCGAATCGAGCATCGTCGGATTGGCTTCGCCGCGATAGCGCAGCCAGACCGGGCCGCCATAGAAGGCCGCGAGCGCCTGTTGCCGGCGCTCCATGCTGTCGAAACCGCGCATCCAGACGAAGCGGTCTGGGTCGCCCAGGTCGCGAAACGTGCCCAGCACCTGCGCGCCGAGTTCGTCCTGCGGCTCGATGAAATGCTGTTCGAACAGGCCGATCAGCGTGTCGCGCCCGCCTTTGTGGAGCGTGTATTGCCGCAGCTCGACGATCTGCTCGCCGGCGGGGCCGGCCCGCGCCCGCGATGCGGCGACCGCCGCGCCGGTGACGGCCGCTCCGATCAGGGTTCGCCTGTCCATCATGCCGCCCGCGTGAAATCCATCGTCCAGTTCGCTTCCCATGCCTGCCCCTCGTCGTCGGAAAAAGCCTGTTCCCAATGAGCCCGGCCCGGACCCAGCCTGCGCCAGATGAAGCGGACGAGGATCGGCCGCCCCGCCCATTCGTCCCGGCCCAGAAAGACGCCTTCATCGCCGTCGAAGCCGCCCACCACCGGGGGTTCCATGTGCATGACGCGCGCGTCGACCCAGCGGATCGACCAGCGCGCCGCGTGCCGATCGAACAACCGGATGGTCAGCGCGCGATACGCGCCGCTCGGGTCGTCGAGCCAATTCTCGTCCAGGTTCGCGGCCCCGCCGAGCAGCGGCCGCACCTCACAGCGCCCGTCGAACGCGATCCAGTCGGTGCTGCCGGCCAGGCGATGGCGGAGCTTGCGATGCGCGACCCACCAGGGGCCGAACAGGAAATCGAAATCGTCGGCGCGGCCGCTGCTTTGCGGCGAATCGGTTTGATCGCTCATGCAGGGTCACATAAGCCGACATAGCTGACACCTTCTGTCAGCTATGTGGGATCAAGATCGCGCCATGCGTTCCAGTCGCCTGCTGTCGATCCTGCTCACCCTCCAATTGCGCGGCCGCGCCACCGCGACGCAGTTGGCCGAGCAATTCGAGGTCTCGCTCCGCACCATCTATCGCGACGTCGATGCGCTCAGCGCAGCCGGCGTGCCGGTGATTGCGGACCGCGGACCGGGCGGCGGCTTCGGCCTTCATGCCGGCTATCGCACGCGGCTGACCGGCCTCAGCGACACGGAAAGCGAGGCGCTGATGCTGGCGGGCCTGCCTGCCGCCGCGGCCGATCTGGGCCTTGCCGAGCCGGCCGCGCTTGCGCGGCTGAAGCTGCTTGCCGCGCTGCCGGGCGAGACGAGTGCGCTCGCCGGCCGCATTGCCGATCGCTTCCATCTCGACGCGGCCGAATGGTACCGCGAGCCGCAGCCGCCGCAGCACCTGCGCACCGTCGCCGCGGCCGTCTGGGAAGGGCGCCGGATCGAGATGCTCTATGAAAGCTGGAGCAAGACCAGCCGCCGCACGGTCGATCCGCTCGGCCTCGTGCTGAAGGCGGGCGAATGGTATCTGGTCGCCCGCTCGGGCAAGCGCACGCTGATCTTCCGCGTTGCTGCCATTCTCGAAGCGACAATCCTCGACCAACGCTTCCACCGCCCCGATTGCGATCTGCCGCGCGTCTGGAAAGAGCTGACCGACGATTTCCGGCAGAGCCTCAGGCGAGCGACGGCGACGATCCGGATCGCGCCGGAGGCGATGTCATTGGTCGACCGGCTCGGCGCTGACATGGCTGCACCGCTGCGCGCGGCCGAGCCGGACAGCGCGGGACGCCGGACGGCCCGCGTCGCGATCGAATCGGTGCCGCATGCCGCCGCGCTGCTGCTCGGGCTGGGCGCCGGTGTCGAAGTGATCGAGCCGGGCGGATTGCGCGAGGAACTGGCGCGGCGGGCGGCAGAGGTGGTCGCGCTCTATCAGGCGCCGCGATAGCGCCACAGCAGCAGCGGCCGGGCGAGCGCCAGTCCCGCGATGAAGCCGCCAATGTGCGCGGCGATCGCAACCTGGACGCCGCCGACGGATGCGAGGCCGATCAGCGTCTGGACGAAGATCCACCCCGCCGCCAACCACACCACGCGCACCACGAAGGGCGAGATCGGGCCGATCGCCCGTGCCCGGCTGCGGCTGAAGAACACGGCATAGGCCCCGAAGGTGGCGGAAATCGCGCCGCTGGCCCCGACCATCGGCACCGCTGACCCTGGTCCGGCCGCATATTGGCCAAGCGCCGCCGCATAGGCGCCGACCAGATAGAGCACCAGGCTCGGCCCGCCGCCGATCACGCCTTCGACGAAGCGGCCGACGAACAGGAACATCACCAGGTTCAGGCCGATGTGCAGCGCCCCGGCATGGACCAGGGTCGCGCTGAGCGGCGTCAGCCAGATCGGCACTGCCCCCGGCACCTGCACCAGCTGCGACACGCGGGCCGGGATGAACCCGCCCAGCACCGACGCCGTGTCCAGCCAGCCGCCGAGCCACAGCACAAGAAACGCCACCACCGTTGCGATGGCGATCCCCTGCGTCACCTTGCCTTCAGGCATTTCCGGCACGCTTTGCTCCGGAAGATTGGCTCAGACGAACTCGATCTTCGAGACGAGGTAATAGCGATCGCCCGAGGGCACCGTCACCTCGACCTCGTCGTCCACGCGGCGGCCGATCAAGGCGCGGCCGAGCGGGGAATTGTAGGAAATGCGGCCGCGCTTCGCGTCCGCTTCGGTCTCGCCGACGATCTGGTAGCGGATCGGCTTGTCGTCCTCGTCGAGCAGCGTGACGGTCGCGCCGAACACGATCTTGTCGCCGCTGAGCTCGGTCGGATCGATGATCTGGGCGCGGCTGAGCTTGCTCTCCAGGTCGGCGATTTCCGCCTCGACCTGGCCCTGGCGTTCCTTGGCGGCGTGATATTCGGCGTTTTCCGAGAGGTCGCCGTGGGCACGCGCTTCCTCGATGGCATCGACGATCTGCGGCCGTTCTTCCTTGCGACGCTTCAGATCCGCCTGGAGCTTGTCATAGCCCTCTTGCAGCATCGGCATCTTGTCGACGGTCGCCATTCATCCACCCTTCGTCAAAACTGGTTCGCCCGGCGGCCCTGGTTCGGACCGCCTACCCACTCGATCGGACTGTCGGGGAGGTCAGGCGTGCGGCTGCGAATAGTAAGATTGCAGCGAGCGCACTTCAAGAGGCCGCGCGCGCAACGCCTCGATCGCCCTGACCGCCGCCGCGCTTGCCGCCGCGGTCGTGAAATAGGGGATCTTCGCGTGCAGCGCCGACGCGCGGATGCTCGCCGAATCCTTCAGCGACTGCCAACCCTCGGTCGTGTTGAAGATCAGGTCGACGCCGCCGTCCTTGATCCGGTCGACGATATGCGGCCGGCCCTGCGCGACCTTGTTCACGCGCTCGAGCGGAACGCCGGCAGCCTCCAGATAGTCCGCGGTGCCGCCCGTTGCGATCACCTGATAGCCGAGCGCGACCAGCTCTTTGACCGGCGCGACGATGGCCGGCTTGTCGCCGTCCTTGACCGACACGAACAGGCACCCGCCCTGCGGCAGCCTGGTCCCCGCGCCGATCTGCGACTTGGCGAAGGCGGTTGCGAAATCGTCATCGATTCCCATGACTTCGCCCGTGGATTTCATTTCCGGCGACAGGATCGGATCGATGCCCGGGAAGCGCGCGAACGGGAACACCGCTTCCTTCACCGCGATGTGCCCGGTCGGCCGGTTGATCGACGGCAGGTTCGCCAGCTTCTCGCCCGCCATCACGCGCGCGGCGAGCTTCGCGATCGGCGTGCCGACCGCCTTTGCGACGAACGGCACCGTGCGGCTGGCGCGCGGATTGACTTCGATCAGATAAACTTGCCCATCTTTCACCGCGAACTGCACGTTCATCAGCCCGACGACCTTCAGCGCGCGGGCGAGCGCCTCCGTCTGGCGCTCGATCTCGGCGACGATGTCCGCGCCCAGGCTGTAGGGCGGCAGCGAGCAGGCGCTGTCGCCCGAATGGACGCCCGCTTCCTCGATATGCTGCATCACGCCGGTGACGACGACCTGGCTCCCGTCCGCGATCGCGTCGACATCGACCTCAATCGCGTCGCGCAGATAGCGGTCGATCAGCACCGGCGAATCGCCCGAGACCTGCACCGCGGTCGCGATATAGGCATCCAGCTGCGCTTCGCCGTCGACGATCTCCATCGCCCGGCCGCCTAGAACATAAGACGGGCGGATCAGCACCGGATAGCCGATGCGTTTGGCAACCGCGATCGCTTCGTCGCGGCTGCGCGCGATGCCGTTGTCCGGCTGCTTCAGGCCCAGCTTGTTGACCAGCTTTGCAAACCGCTCGCGGTCCTCGGCCAGGTCGATCGCGTCGGGGCTGGTGCCGAGGATCGGGATGCCCGCATCCTCCAGCGCCTGGGCCAGCTTCAGCGGCGTCTGACCGCCGAACTGGACGATCACGCCGACCAGCTCGCCGCGCGACTTCTCGACGTGCAGGATCTCCAGCACGTCCTCCGCGGTCAGCGGCTCGAAATAGAGCCGGTCCGACGTGTCATAGTCGGTCGAAACCGTCTCCGGATTGCAGTTGATCATGATCGTCTCGAACCCGGCCTCGCGCAACGCAAAGCAGGCATGGACGCAGCAATAGTCGAATTCGATCCCCTGCCCGATCCGGTTCGGCCCGCCGCCCAGGATCACGACCTTCTTCCGATCCGACGGATTGGACTCGTCCTCCGGCGCGCCGAACGACGGCGCTTCGTAGGTCGAGTACATATACGGCGTCTTCGCCTCGAACTCGGCCGCGCAGGTATCGATGCGCTTGAACACCGGCCGCACGCCCAGCCTGTGACGGAGCGCGCGCACATCCTCCTCGGTCGCGCCGCCGGTCATCGCCTTGACCGCCTCGCCGATCAGCCCGGAGCTATGGCCGAACGCGCGCCGCGTGCCCGGCTGCAGGTTGGCCGAGCGCAGCGCCAGATAGGCCAGCCTTTTGTCGGAAAAGCCCATCGCCTTCAGCCGCCGCATCTCGGCGGCGTCCCGCGGCAGCCCCTCGCGACAGACCTGCTCCTCCGCCGCGACGATCTCGGCCAGCCGCTCCAGGAACCAGGGGTCATATTTCGCGACCGCATGGACCTCGGCGACGCTCAACCCTTCGCGCAGCGCCTGCGCCGCGACCAGCAGCCGGTCCGGCGTCGGACGGGAGAGCGCGGCGATGATGTCATCCTTGGGCGCGCCGATCAGCTCGTCGACCATGTTGAGGCCGGAAAGACCCGTCTCCAGCCCGCGCAGCGCCTTTTGCAGGCTCTCGTGGAAGTTGCGGCCGATCGCCATCACTTCGCCGACCGACTTCATCATCGTCGAGAGGTGCGGGTCGCTGCCCTTGAACTTCTCGAACGCGAAGCGCGGGATTTTGGTGACGACATAGTCGATCGTCGGCTCGAAACTGGCGGGCGTTGCCCCGGTGATGTCGTTATCGATCTCGTCCAGCGTATAGCCGACCGCCAGCTTCGCCGCGACCTTGGCGATCGGGAAGCCGGTGGCCTTGGACGCGAGCGCCGACGACCGCGACACGCGCGGGTTCATCTCGATCACGACCAGCCGCCCATCCTTCGGATTGACTGCGAACTGAACGTTGGAACCGCCTGTTTCGACACCGATTTCGCGCAGGCAAGCGATGCTCGCGTTGCGCATGATCTGATATTCCTTGTCGGTCAGCGTCAGCGCCGGCGCGACGGTGATCGAGTCCCCGGTATGGACGCCCATCGGGTCCACATTCTCGATCGAGCAGATGATGATGGCATTGTCGGCGCGGTCGCGCACGACTTCCATCTCATATTCCTTCCAGCCGAGCAGCGATTCCTCGATCAGCACTTCGGTGGTGGGAGACGCGTCGAGGCCGGACAGCACGATCTGCCGGAACTCGTCGCGATTATAGGCGACGCCGCCGCCGGTGCCGCCCAAAGTGAAGCTCGGCCGGATAATCGCCGGCAGGCCGGTATATTCGATCGCCTCGAACGCCTCGTCGAGCGTATGCGCGATCCGGGACCGGGCGGATTCGAGCCCGATCTTGTCCATCGCGTCGCGGAATTTCAGCCGGTCCTCGGCCTTGTCGATTGCATCGGCATCCGCGCCGATCATTGTCACGCCGAACCTGTCGAGCGTGCCGTCGCGGAACAGTGCGAGCGCGGTGTTCAGCGCCGTCTGCCCGCCCATCGTCGGCAGGATCGCGTCTGGCCGCTCCTTCTCGATGATCTTGGCGACGATCTCGGGCGTGATCGGCTCGATATAGGTCGCGTCGGCAAACTCCGGGTCGGTCATGATCGACGCCGGGTTCGAGTTGACCAGCACGATCCGGTAACCCTCGGCCTTCAGCGCCTTGGCCGCCTGCGTCCCCGAATAATCGAACTCCGCCGCCTGCCCGATAATGATCGGGCCGGCGCCGATGATGAGGATGGAGGTAATATCAGTACGTCTGGGCATTGAGGGAATGGCTCGAATAAGCCCTCTCCCCTTTGGGGAGAGGGTTGGGTGAGGGGGTTCTGAGTTGGGACGAAAACGCCTGACACCGGTCGCGCGAAAGCTGCGAGCCAACCGCACGGACGCGGAGGAGAGGCTCTGGTACTATTTGCGCGGTCGCCGGCTCGAAGGCGAGAAATTCGTCTTCCAGTTCCAGATCGACAACTATGTCGCGGACTTCGCCTGCCGCACGGCGCGGCTCGCAATCGAGCTCGACGGGGGCCAGCACACGCCCGAGCGTGATGCGGCGCGCACCGCCGTGATTGAGAACTACGGCTATCGCGTGATCCGCTTCTGGAACAACGATGTGCTGGAAAACACCGCTGGCGTGCTCGATGCGATCCGCCGAGAATTGCTGCTGGCAAGGAACTGCCCGGAATGACACCTCTCCCCGGCGGGGAGAGGTCGAGTCAGCCGACAGGCTGACCGGGTGAGGGGGTTCCGAGCGTCCGC